>CAWHNV010000030.1:0-70808 GCA_963830785.1 uncultured Acidobacteriota bacterium | reverse complement strand
TGCGCTTCATAAACCCGCTCAACGCCGTGCCCGGCCCGAGTTCGATGAAGCGCGTGAATCCCTGCGCCAGCAGATAGCGCATCGGACTTTTCCCAAAGCACCGACGACGTGACCTGCTCGACCAGCCTGCGCGGAAATGTCCGCGGGGCCGTGCGGCTGCGCCGTGACGTTGGAAATCACCGGCACCGCCGGCGGGAAATTTTTATTTTCGCCAGTTCCTGTTGCAATTTCGGCTGCGCGCCGGCCATCAGCGGCGAATGATACGCGCCGGCCACGGGCAGCGGAATCGCGCGCTGGGCGCCTTTGGCCTTGGCCAGTTCGCACGCCTTCGCGATTTTTTCCGACTCGCCGGAAATGACGATCTGGCCGGGGCAATTCAGATTGGCCAGCGTCACGCCTGCCTCCGCGCAGACCTCGCGCGTGGGCGCTTCGTCCAGGCCGATGACCGCCGCCATGCCGCCGTGCGTCGCGTCGCAGGCTTCCTGCATGAATTTTCCGCGCTGGCGCACGACGCGCAGGCCGTCCTCAAAACTCATCGCGCCCGCCGCCGTCAGCGCCGTGAATTCGCCGAGCGACAAGCCGGCCGTCGCGTCAAATTTCAGATTCGGCACCTGTTCCTTGAGCAATTCAAAGCAAACCCAGCTCACCAGAAAAATTCCCGGCTGCGCGTTTTCGGTCTTGGTCAGCTCGGCTTCCGGGCCGTTGAAGCAAATCGCGGCGAGATCATAGCCGAGCGCGGCGTTGGCGCGGTCGAACCAGCTTTGCGCCGTCGGAAATTTCTCGGCGAGATCCCTGCCCATGCCGACGACTTGCGCGCCTTGGCCGGCAAACAGGAGTGCGGTTTTGCTCATAACGAAAATAATAACCACGAAGACGCCGGACACCAAGTTTTGAAAAGGAAATTTTTCTTTGTGCCTGGCATCTTGATGGTTCAATGATTTCGTGTTTTCACACATTGTCATTTTCTGGACCGACCCGGCCAATCCGGGTGCCGCGGTGGAACTGATGGCAGGCGCGAACAAGCTGCTAAAAAACATTCCCGGTGTGATGCACTTCCACGCTGGCCGGATGGTGCCGAGCCGGCGGCCGGTCGTGGAAAAATCTATCAAGTGGCGCTGAACCTGATTTTCCCGCGACCAGCAGGCGATGGACGCCTACCAGACCCATCCGCAGCACGTTGAGTTGTCGAGAAATAGTGAAGCCGCTGGCCCAAAAAGTCGTCGATTTACGATTTTGAATGACCGGTAACGGACGGGTGAGTGTCGCACAGCTCCGCTCTCCAATCTTCACGCGCCGCGGATGAAATTTCCGGTGAATCTCCCGCAGCCGGTTGCCGGTGACGTGCGTGTAAATTTCCGTCGTGCTGATGTTCGCGTGGCCGAGCAATTCCTGGATCACCCGCAAATCCGCGCCGTGCTCCAGCAGATGCGTCGCAAAACTGTGCCGCAACATGTGCGGCGTGATGTTGCGCGCAACTCCGGCGCGGCGAACGCGGTTCTTGATGCGCAACCACAGCGTCACCGCGGCGAACGGCGTGCCGCGTCTTGCGTCAGAAAAACATTCGCCGGCGATTTGGGCGTGACGAGTTTGGGCCGCCCGGTTTCGAGGTAACGATTCAACGCTTCCACCGCCTTTGCGCCCGACCGGCACGACGCGCTCCTTGTTGCCCTTGCCGATGACGTTGATGAATCCGGCGTCGAGATGCAAGTTGCTCCAGCCGCAGATTTTTCAATTCGGACAGCCGCAGGCCGGAGGCGTAGGCCAGTTCCAAAATCGCCTGGTCGCACAACCTTTCCGGTGTTTCCGGCTTTTCCGGCGTCGAGCAATTTTTCGATTTCCGCGTTCGTCAGCGCCTTGGGCAGCCGTTTCCAGCGGCGCGGCAGCGACAGATTTTCCGCGACGTTTTGCGGCAGTAATTTTTCGTTCTCGGCGAATTTGTAAAACGCCCGCAACGCGGCGATTTCCAGATAAACGCTCTCGCTGCTCAGGCGTTTGGTGGATTCCTTCGGCTCATCCGCCAGCGGCCGCGCGCGCTCGTGTCGCAGCGGAATCACGAATCCCGCCACGCCCACCACTTCATCCACTCTTACTGCGCATGCCCTCATGCCTTGCGGAATGGTAGGCGCCAGTCCGCCGCCGGACCCGATGCCCGCCAGCCGGCTCTCGAGAATTGGCTCGCCCTGAAAAATCTCTGAAATTACGCCGCGGCCCACAGCATCGTCCATCTTCAGAATCGTGCCTTTGGGCGCCGTACCCGCAATCGTAATGGTTGTCAGGTCAGCCTTCGTGATCACGGCTCCCAGCGGAATGTCTTTTGCCGCTGCAACCAGTTGCGCCGTCGCCATTGGCTTCGATGCCGCCAGCCGCACACCAACCAGCCGATATACCAGCCACGCGCAACTCCTGCGATCACGAATGCGATGACGAGGATCGTTAGCAGTCTTCGATTCATCCTTACTCCGTTGGAGTTGACGAGTCGCCAACTCCGCTTTTCTCTGCCTGCCCGATCTTCCGGGCCCGCCAGCTTGCCGTCAAACCTGTCAGCCGGGCCATCGCCGCTGCGTCGCAGCGTCAGTGCGGTTACAGTGTATTCCCACCCAACCTATTCCCTCCCGCGCGAATTGTCGATATTACTATTGGGGTATCAAAAGTGCTATGGGGCAAATCTCCGACTTGAGCGATCCTTGAAGCAGTATTGAGTTCCCGGGGGCCTATCGCGCGTTCAAGTCCGTGCGCTGCCGTGGTCGATTCGGGCTGCAAATCATCCATCGTGATCTTCGCAGTCGGAGGTTACTCTTGGCTCGTCGCGCAGCAAGCAAATTGGATTCAGACTCGCCGGCATGGTCGATCCTTCAAGGTCGGCTTGGCCTCGAAGAGGAGCCAACGTCCCCCCTCAAGAGTATGCCGCTCCGGTGACTCCGGTGTTGATGATGCCTTCCAGCGGCAGCATGCTCTTCTCAACTCTGCCCTCGCAGAATCAGCGGCCGACATCGCTCGTGGGTTCCATCGTCGTGCATGCCATCGCTGCGGCAGTGGTCTGGTTCAGCTTCGGCTACAAGCCCCCGGTCGCCCGCGTGGTTGAAGCGCATTACACGCTGCGTCAGCTCGATCTGCTCATGCCGCCGGAGCATCAGACGCAAGCCCCACGCATTCCCTACCCCAAGTCGCACGCCGGCGCACAGCTCCCGAAGGCCGCACCGAACAATCCCGCACTCTTCCCCGCCCCATGAATCAAGTGCAGCCCGGTCCGCAAACCCTCATCCAGGCCGACCTTCTCAACCCCATCACGCTGCCCCAGCCCATTCCTGTGCCGCAGGTCGTCATCTGGTCGCCGAGTAAGACGACCGTGAAAAACATCGTTCCACCCTTGCCGGAAAAACCCACCGCCGCCGATGTCATTCCCGTTCTGGACCGTCCCAATCAGGAACTCACTCTCGCCGACGTCAACATCGCGTCCAGCAAGCTGCCCTCGTTTAAATCGCCCGTCGCGCCCAGCACCACGTCGCCAGTCACCGTGCACACGCCTGCACAGGTACAACTCCCTCCAACCTCGGCCTCGCAGCAAACCGCGCCGCCCACTCCCGCCTCCGTTCTTTCTCTCTCCGATCTCAAGATGAAAGATGGCAGCGCCGCGCTGCCTCCGGTCAACGAGACCCAGGCATCGACTGCGCAAGGCGCCCTCTCTCCCGGCAAAGCTCAGAACCCCTCTGAGCAGGCAGGCAAAGGCTCTCTTGCCGCCAAGCCAGGCCTCGGCGGCGCTGGCCAGAGCGCAGGCGCAGGTACGGGCGCGAATCATTCTGCCTCAACCTCGGGCTCGGGTAGGCCCGAAACCTCCTCTTCCATGTCGGACTCGGAAACTGGATCGGACGGAAACGGTCGCGCTACCACCACTCCCATCGCTCTACCCAAAGACGGCCACTTCGGCTCCGTCATCGTCAACGACGACCTCGAACAGGAGTACCCCGAACTCGAAGGTGCATGGGCTGGCAGACTCGCCTACACCGCCTATCTGCACGTCGGCCTCTCCAAGAGCTGGATCATGCAGTACTCCCTGCCACGCAACGCCGACGCTGCCTCCGCAGGCACCACCTCCCGACTTGAAGCGCCTTGGCCGTATAACATCGTGCGCCCCAACCTCGCGCCCGGTTCCGTCGACGCCGACGCCCTCATGATCCGCGGCTTTGTCGATGAGTCCGGCCGCTTTCAAGACCTCACCATCGTCTTGCCGCAGCCCTTCTCGAACGCCCAGTTCGTCCTCGCCGCCCTGCAGCAATGGCAATTCCGCCCCGCGCAGCACAACGGTCTAGCAGCCAAAGTCGAAGTCTTGCTCATCATCCCCGAAGAATTGCAATAACCCGGAGCAATGGAGTAGCCGGAAGAAACGCAATAGACCCGCCGCCACTCCTCGCCCTCCCCGCCCCCCGCCGCACACAGAAAAAAGGGCACGGACTTCTCGTCCGTGCCCTTCGCAATCTGCCCCGCGTTCCTTCGCCTTGCTACGAGCTGTTGGGAATCAGCCGCAGCCCGATCACGTTGTCGCCTAAAACGCGCTGCTCGGGATCAATCGCGAATTCGTAAGGGTGTTTGCGATCGCCTGAAAGATTCCGCCGATGGTTTCGAACTGCGCCTCGTTGTTCACCAGTGCGGCGCATCCACTTGTATTGTCGGAATAGAATGTGTTTTCAGTCGAGGCCATCGCAGCGATCGCGTTGCAGGGCTGGCCGGAATAAGTCCCGGCCGGATATGCCTCTGCGCCGTACGTCGAGCCGGACGAGACCGTGACGTGCTGGTCCGTCTGGCATCCTCCTGAAGTCGGCGAACCCATGGCGATCGTGTAAACGGTGGTTCCCGCCTGTGTTGCCGCCTGTGCCGCCTCCACTGCCTGCCCGCACTCGCCCAGCGCAGATGGATATGTAGCCACGTTGTAGCCGTTGGCATTGGTTGTCGACGTCCCGGTTCCGTTGAGGGGTGAACCGGTGCAGCCGCCGGGCGGACATCCGATAGTCGTGGCGGAACCGTCAATAGAGACACCGCCGTATGTAGAGGTAGTGTTCGAGACGCAGGTGCCCGACGAGTTAACTGCCGGGCAATTCACCGCGACTATCTCGCTGCCGTGGCTGCAGGAAAGACTGCCAGTAATGTCGGCGGTGTAGGCTTGGGTGTTGCACGCAGTGGCGTTGCCGTCGCTCAGGATGATCATGATGTTCTTCGAGCCCGGGAACGACGACTGCTGGCTCACCAGCGCCGCTTGCGCGGCTCTGATCACCTGCGCGTAGTAGGTTCCCTCGCCGCCCGGCGCCTGAAGGCCGTTGCACGTACCGGATGTTTCGTACCCCACCGCCGACGCGAGACCGTCGCCGCTGTAAAGCGTGCCGGCGCTATCGGAATCCCTGTAGCCGTCATCGAATGCCATGA
Organism: uncultured Acidobacteriota bacterium; assembly: GCA_963830785.1. Taxonomy (GTDB): domain Bacteria; phylum Acidobacteriota; class Terriglobia; order Terriglobales; family Acidobacteriaceae; genus Telmatobacter. The sequence continues at coordinate 65,393 of CAWHNV010000030.1, read as the reverse complement.
CCTGGTAGGTTCCCGCGTAGTTGCTCGAATAGCTGGTGCCGCTCGTCGAGCTCGGCAACGCCAGGTTCTGGCCAGACGTCGCTACATTGACAAACGCGTAAGGCACGATAGGGGGGTTCGTGGTGGGGCAGGTGGTGTCGTCGTACGGTCCGGTTTCCACAACCTGCGAATGCTCGGTCTCCGTGGCCACCGATATGGCTGGAAAAGTGAACAACGCCACGCCGTCAACGTAAGCCGCGTTCCCGGGGCAGATTTGGTTCAGCGGACATGGGTCCATCAGTTGCAGCATCGTCTTGAGCCCCGACACCGCGCATTTGATCTGCGTGGCCCCGGTGCCGCAACCGTCGCCCGACGGTGCTGAGCCGGTCATCGAGTTCGTGGTATCGATGATGACGGCAATGTTATACGGAGTGTCTGACCCGCCCCTCATGGCCGCGTACGACACTGCCTTGAGGGTCATCGTAGGAACTCCCACCAGCCCTCCAAACCACAAATTCACCGACGCCGTCTGCGTTACCTTAAGCACGTTGCAAGTGGAAAGCCCGCTGCCGCAGGAGCCGGTCGTGGGGCTCTGGCACCCCACCGTTACGGAGCTGGAGCACGCGAATGCCACAGAAATCGTGTCACCCGAAAGCAGGGTGTTCGCGTTTAATCCCGACGGAGTGCTCGACGTGTCGGAACTATATTTGTAAAGGTTGTAATACGCCGTGCCCGCGGCCGGGCTGCTCGAGGTGCCGATATTCGGCATCGCTTCTCCTACCGCCAGCGCCGCCGCATTCGTTGACGCCTCCAGCCTCTCGTAAGCGTAATACACATGGCCCGCCTCGATCGCCGCGCCACCTAGAGTCGAAGTGACCAGCACGCTAACCGCCAGGACAACCGCTGATTGTCCACGCTGATCCCGCAAGAACCTGAGTAGGAACGAAACTCCGTGGTGTTTCATAGGAAAATCTCTCCTTTTCATGATTCGGATCTTTAATCGGCAAGCGCCGCTTCCGTCGACGTCAGTGTGCTACTCGGGGTGAACCTAAAGATGGGCAGCCAGGGGTAGCTATAACTGACCGTAAGAATGACCGGCGTGTTCTGCCCAATCGCGGTCGAAGTGTCGGCAGTGGCATCGCCCGCCGTCGGGCAACTAAACGAGGCCGCTGACTCAAGCGTCCCGGCGGCCGACGGCTGGCTATGTTGTGTACCGCTCGAGTCCGTCCAGGTCAGTGACATGTTCAACTTTGTCGTCGTCCAGTGCGGCAGCGCGCTCTCCACTGCTGCCACGGCAGTCTCGCACGGATCCGACACCAGCCCCTGGTTCGCAGCCACAATTTGCACCCCCGTAGTGGTCGCGTTGCCGAGTTGCTGCAAGCTGTAGAACGCCAGCGAAAACGACGCCGCCCCCGTCAGCAGCATCATCATAATCGGCAGCGAAATCGCGAGCTCAACCAGCGAAGTCCCCTCCTCACCTTCTACGCGCTTCGCCCGTCTGAGCCGTTGCGCAAGCCGCAGAGCTTCCCTGGCGATACCTTTGCGAATGTTCATTGTTCCACCTCTATCGCGGCCATTCCTCGCTTCGGATCTCCGCTCCCCGGCCCATCGAAATCTGTCTCGATGCCGGCTACTTTGCTCATCGGCGCTCTTCCAATTGCTCTTGAATGCGCGCCCGTTCCTGCCCCACCGCCATTGATTCGGCAACGAGATACGCCATTCGCGCCCCAACCTTTTCCGTCAGCCCCAGCGCAGAAAAGTGTAGGGTGGTATGCGCACGCCCCCAGTCGCGGTGGCCACTGTTCCGTTGTTTTTGAAAAGAGTTCCCCGTTCGCGGCTCCCGGCCGGCGAATCCCAACACACGGCCGCCTATGCGCTGTGCGCGGGGACAAATGGGCGCGTTCGTCTCTGTGCGAATCCAACTTGCGGCCTCGCCGACACTACTGCGACCTCTAGGGGAATTGGCTAATTACCCTGATCATCATCTGACTTGGAAACGTGGTATATGCCTCTTTGGTGCTACTCACGTGTTACGTCCGTACCGAGAACAGAGCTTGACCATTCAGCACTTTCCCGTAGCTGGAAGTTGCGCCGCTCTCCAGACATGTGTACCGCCTGTCTCCTCAGGCCGCGGAAAAACTTCGAGCACGCAAACAAAAAGGGCGCGGCATCGTGCCCGCACCCTCTTCCGTTCTCCGTATTGAATTGCTCTTTACGTAGCTATTGTGGAGTCTCTCTAAAACGCGCTGGCCGGAATTAATCGCGCATTCGTTAGACTGTTTGCGATCGCCTGAAAGATTCCGGCGATGGTTTCGAATTGCGCCTCCGTGTTCACCAGTGCCGCACATCCACTCGTATTGTCGGAATAGAATGTGTTTGAAGTCGAGGCCATCGCAGCAATCGCGTTGCAGGGCTGCCCGGAATACGTCCCGGACGGATATGCTTCCGCGCCATACGTCGCGCTCGCCGAGATCGTGACGTGCTGGTCCGTCAGGCACCCTCCTGAAGTCTCCGAACCCATAGCGACCGTGTAAACCATGGTCCCCGCCTTTGTTGCCGCCTGCGCCGCCTGCACTGCCTGCCCGCACTCGCCCAGCGCGGATGGGTACGTGGCCACGTTGTAGCCGTTGGAGTTGGTTGTCGACGTCCCGGTTCCATTGAGCGGTGTACCGGTGCAGCCGCCGGGTGGACAACCGATACTCGTGGAGACGCCGTTAATCGATTCGTTGGTGGAACCGCAGGTAGGCGTGCTGCCGACCATGCTAACCCCAGGGCAATTCACTGCAACGATCTGGCTGCCATGGCTGCAGCTGGTATTTCCGCCGTCCGCTGCGTAGGCTTGCGAGTTGCAAGCAGTTGCGTCGCCATCGCTCAGGATGATCATGATGTTTTTCGAGCCTGGGTACGACGACTGCTGGTTTACCAGTGCCGATTGCGCTGCGTAAATTACCTGCGCGTAATAGGTGCCCTCGCCGCCAGGCGCCTGAAGGCCATTGCAACTGCCGGATGTTTCGTACCCGACCGCCGACGCGAGACCATCGCCGCTGTAGAGCGTGCTGGCGCCATCGGAATCCCTGTAACCATCATCGAAACCCATCACCTGGTAAGTTCCCGCGTAGCTGCTCGAATAGTTGGTGCCGCTCGTCGAGGAGGGCAACGCCAGGTTCTGGCCAGACGTCGACGCGTTGATAAATGCGTAAGGCACGATCGGGGGGTTCGTGGTGGGGCAGGTGGTGTCGTCATACGGTCCCGTTTCTACAACCTGCGAATCCTTGGTCTCCGTAGCCACCGATATGGCCGGGAATGTAAACAACGAAACACCGTCGACGTAAGACGAGTTCCCTGGGCAGATTTGGTTCAGCGGACATGGATCCATATCTTGCAGCATGACCTTGAGCCCCGCAACCGCGCAAGCGATCTGCGTTGCCCCGCTGCCGCAACCGTCGCCTGATGGTGCTGAGGCGGTCATCGAATTCGTGGTGTCGATGATCACCGCAATGTTATACGGAGTGTCTGACCCGCCCCTCATGGCCGCGTACGACACTGCCTTGACGGTCATCGTAGGAAATCCCAACAGCCCTCCAAACCACAAATTCACCGACGCCGTCTGCGTTACCTTAAGCACGTTGCAAGTGGAAAGCCCGCTGCCGCACGAGCCGGACGTGGGGCTCTGGCATCCCACGTTCAGAGAGCTCGTTACGGAACTGGAGCATGCGAACGACATAGAGATCGAGGCGCCCGAAAGCAGTGTGTTCGCGTTGAGTCCGACTGGGGTGCTCGAACCGTCGGAGCTATATTTGTACAGGTTGTAATACGCCGTGCCCGCGGCCGGGCTGCCCGAGGTGCCAATATTCGGCATGGCTTGTCCTGCCGCCACCGCCGCCGCATTGGTTGACGCCACCAGCCTCTCGTACGCGTAATACACATGCCCCGCTTCGATCGCAGCTCCTCCCAGAGTCGCCGTCACCAGTACGCCAAGCGCCATGAAGACTGACGTTTGTCCGCGCTGATTCCTCAAGAATTTGGGCAGGTATGAAACTCTGTGGTGTTTCATGGCGAAATCCCTCCATTTCATCAGCCGGCTCCTTAATAAGCGAGCGCCGCTTGTGTCGACGTCAGTGCACTGTTCGCGCTGAACCTGTACATGGGCAACCAGGTGTAGCTGTAACTGACCGTAAGAACCACCGGCGTGTTCGGCCCGATCGCGGTCGCAGTGTCGCTGGAGCCATCGCCCGCCGTCGCGCAAGTAAACGCGGTTGACGACGATTCCGCAGTTGGACCCTTCGAATGGGTACCACCGGAAGAGTCAGTCCAGGCCAGGGTGAAGGTCAGTTTCGTCGACACCCAGTTTGGCAGCGCGCTTTCAACTGCCGCCGCGGCAGTCTCGCAAGGGTCAGAAACCAGCCCCTGGTCCGCGGCAACAAGTTGCACGCCGCTGGTCGTCGCGTTGCCAAGTTGCTGCAGAAAGTAGAAAGCCAGCGAAAACGACGCCGTCCCCGTCAGCAGCATCAACATAATCGGCAGCGAAATCGCGAGCTCAACCAGCGAGGTTCCCTCCTCGCTCTCAAGGTCCGCACCGCGTCTCAAAAATCGAACGGGCAATAAGGACCTCCGAGCCATGCTTACACGAATCTTCATGAACGACCTCCGGACGCTTTCGGCCTGGGGAATCTGCATTCAGCCGCGCCTTACTTGCTCAGAACTCCCTTGCGCCCTCGCGCCCTTCACTTCGCCCGTATCAGCCGATGCGGGAGACGTTCGACTTCCCGACCGCCTGCTGCGGTTAACGATGTTCTCTTGTGTTGCCGTGGGATCCTGGGCGTGCAACTTCTCGCCGGCAAACTCCGGCGCACATCGGCTTATGCGCTCTGAGATCGGAAAAATGGGCGCGTTCGCCGCCGTGCACTACCATTGGGGAGCCTCGCCGGCCTCACCCCGACTTCTCGGGGAAGTGAGCCTTATCACGATCATCGGCGATCTCTCAATCGCCTGAAAATCCCCCATTAGTGCTACGACCCATCGGCAATGAGTTTGAACTCGTCGTGAATAGCACGACCTTAGCCGTGCCACAGAGCGCAGAAAAATTGAGGGATTTCAACTCCTGAGGGATATTTTTCAACCGGCCCCACCGATTGATGTAACCAGTCTCAAGTTCGCAACATAAATGCAGCGGTCGTCCTTGAAATCACCCGCGAGGGTGCCCTGGGTCGCTCGCAGTTGGGGACCCGGGAAAGCAGGAACTCAGACAGTCGCTGAGCGAAGTTTGCGGCGTGTCGTGCGGCAAACAGAAGGACTCGCATTTCAGGATGCCGAGTTCTGGATGGAGCTTCCGGGGCACAACACTAACGGGCCTTCACCCCGGCGGCTGCGGCCCTCGCATCCCGGGCGCCTTCACATGCCCCGTTTCAACTGCCCCAGAAAACGTTCGAATTCCTTCTTGCCCGCAGCATCCAGAATCGGTGCATTGCCCAGCCGCCGATCCTTCGCTTCGGGCAGAAGAAACTGCAGGCCGACGCCATCCGCTCCCCAGCGCACCGCCCGCGATTGCACGGCTATCGAGCGCTCGGCCATCTCCTCGCCCAGGTCGCTCCGCTGCAGCGTCATCAAGACCAGCGTCCCCGGATACCAGCGCTCTTCCGTCACCACATAGAGCCCCGACGAGCTGATGTCGCGAATACCGTGCGCCACGGGTGCCTCGCCGTTCCAGTAATACGCGGCCAACCCCGTGGCCAATACGCGCGGAGCCTTGCGCGGATCCGGCGACCACCAGCGCTGCAACCAGTTGCGCGGCTGCTCGAAGGTCTTCGCGCCCCCCGGCGCCAACTCCATCTCGTAGGCTTCTTGCCCGGCCTTGTTGCCGTGTCCGTTCCGGTTCTCCAGTTCCAGCACTCCCGGCCCGCCGCTCCACAGTGGCTTCTCGCGCAACAGCACTGCGCCGGCGATCGTCGGCGCCGCGGCTACCGCTTCCATCCGCGGATTGCTCAGCCGCTGCAGTTGCTGGCCCATCTCTTCGGCCACGCACAGCACCAGTTGATCGCCCGGCTGCGTCTGCGACGAGTAGATCGAGTGCGCCGGCAGCGCCAGCACGCTCTCCGGTCGCGGGTTCGACCCACTCACCTGAAAAGTAGGAAACGATTCCACCGTTTCGATCACCCGGCAATCCTCGTCCAGGTAGATCAGGTCCAGTGGCGCCGGGCATCGCCGCCGGTGGAATCCCCCGGAACGGCGTCATCCATACGCCCTCACCCGACTTCAGCGGTCGCGCCGACATCAGCTCGCCCACCCGCGTCGACGGCAGGTCCGCTGCCTTGACCTCCAGGCCAAGAAAACATTCCCGAGTCTGGTTATAGGCGCAATGTGTTCGCAATTCCATGGTCCTTTTGTCCCGCGACAGCTGCGCTGCAGCGCCTCGTCCTCTCCCTGCATCAGCCGCTTCTTTAGATCTTTCCAGAAGCTCCATACAACCAGGCCCTCGCTGTTCGCGCACGTCTGGGCGCGAATGAGAACACTTCATCTTCGTTCGCACTCCGGGCTTCCTGCCCTGTGTTCAACGCACCGGGCAGGTCCTCCCGAATCTGCGATTTGTCTTGCTCCCCCCGCGGCGCCTGCTCTACTCATCACGCCCACGGACTCGAATTCGCCGTTTACCTCACCCGAGTGCGACGGCGCTGAATCAAAACCACCAGAATGACGACTGCCAGCACCGCGGCAACAACTCTGATAATCGTGGTGTCCATGTGATCCTCCCTTCCTTCCCCTTTATTTGTTGGTTAACGCCTTGAATGACTCGACCATAACAATCGCGGCTGGTCCCAATGTAACCAGAAATAGCGCGGGAAAAATGAACAGCACCAGCGGAAATACCAGCTTCACCGAAGTCTTGCTCGCCATCTCCTCGATCATCTGTACCCGCTGCGTCCGCAGCGTGTCAGAGTGAACGCGCAGCACCTTCGCAATGCTGGTTCCAAATTGCTCTGTCTGCACCAGCATCGATACCAGGTTGCGCACACTCTCTACGGCGGTGCGTTCTGCCATTTTCTTCCAGGCATCGGCGCGGCCTCGGCCCGCATGTTGCTCCAGCACTACGATTTCCAATTCGTCGCACAACTCCGGCTGCGAGCTTTTCAACTCCTGCGCCGTACGCGCCGTCGCCTGGTCAAGGCTCAGGCCTGCTTCCATGCAAATCACCAGCAGATCCAGCACATCGGGCAATCCGCGGTTGATTTTCTTTTGCCGCTTCGTCGATCTTCTTCCCCAGCCAGAAGTCCGGCGCCAGAAACCCTCCGCCCAGCGTCATCAGGTACACAAAAAACGGACCCAGGCTTGCCAAACCCGACAGTAGTGCGACTGCCGCACAGCACCAGCGGCGTTACCAGTTTGTAGCCATAGAAAATCTTTACCGCCGACTCGTTGCGGTATCCCGCGCGCGTCAGCCGCTGCACCACGATCGATACTTCCTTGTCGCTCTTCGGCATCAGGTTCTCGACCGACTCCATCAGGCTTCCGATCGAGGACTTGGCGTGCTCCACCACCGACCCGATGCTCTTCTCCTTGGGGCGCGGATGGATCACTTCGCTGATGCGCTTCAGCATCACTTCGCGGTAGAACAGCAGAAGTCCGCCGCTCGCGATCAGCAGAAAGACGGCCAAAAATGCGAAAATTGCGAATTCCATACCTCTCCCCTACACGTCGATGTCGACGATCTTCCAAATCACAAACCCGCCCAGCATAATGAGTCCGACCGCGGCCCACATCAGCTCGATGCCGATCTGGCGATGCCACAGAATGCTGATCATTCCCGGATCGACAAAATAGATGCCGACGCCCAGCACGACCGGCAGGCAGGTTAGAACCAATCCCGTAAGCCGCCCCTGCGCCGTGTGCACCATGATCTGCCGCTTCAGCCGGAACCGCTCCCGGATCACATGCGAGGTCTTGTCCAGCACCTCGGCCAGATTGCCGCCGCTCTCCTTTTGAATCAGGATCGCGGTCGATGTGATCTTCAAATCCTGCAGCGGAACCCGATCCAGCATGTTTTCCAGAGCCAACTTCATCTCCAGGCCGTAGTTCTGTTCCTCAAAGCAGATCTTGAATTCGCTCTTCACCGGCTCCGGGCACTCCCGCGATACCAGGGCCATCGCCGCCAGCAGGCTGTGCCCCGCGCGCAGACCGCTCACCATCAGGTCCAGCGCCTCAGGCAGGTTTTTCTCGAATGCGCCAAAGCGCCGCGCGCGCTTGAACACTACCCACGCGAATGGAAGCGCTGCGCCCACCGCGCCCGCACCCAGCGCCAGCGCATAGGATTGGAACGAAATGAACAAAAAATACGACGGCAGCAAACAAAACGCCAGGCTCATAATCAGCAGCCGGCCCGGGCTCCAACTCAGATCCGCCTGGCTCAACATCTTGCGCAGATAAGGCGCCAGCTCGATCTTCACCAGCCTCTTGTTCAACCACGGAATGCTGCTCAGCTGCTCATCCTTGCGCAGGTTCATGTTCTGCTGCCGCTGCACCTGCGTGGATTCGTTTTTTAGCGCCGCGTCCAGAGTAGCCAGTGCCTTCTTGGAGTTATCGGAGGATCCTGCCGCGACCATCGGCAGCGCAATGGCTGCAAACACGCCGACGAATACCAATATTGCGATGATGCCCATCTCGCTTCCCCTCCTCTCTCCCTAATTAACGAGCGTTTCCTTGTCGAACAGGCTGGGCGGCAGCACAATGCCCGACACCCGCAGCCGCTCCAGGAAATGGGGACGGATGCGGCTGGGCACGAACACGCCGATCACCCGGCCGTCCGGTCCAATCCCCTTCTTTTGGAAGGAGAAGATCTCCTGCATGCTGATCACGTTCTCTTCCATGCCCGTGATTTCCGAAATGCTCGTGATCTTGCGCGTGCCGTCGCTCATGCGCGTCGCCTGCACCACGATCGTGATGGCCGAAGCGATCTGCTGCCGCACCGACTTCTCCGGCAGGTTCATGTTCGTCATCGCCACCATCGACTCCAGACGCGAAATGGCATCGCGCGCCGTGTTGGCGTGAATCGTTGTCATCGACCCCTCGTGGCCCGTGTTCATGGCCTGCAACATGTCAAAGGCTTCCTCGCCGCGCACCTCGCCGATGATGATGCGGTCGGGACGCATACGCAGGCTGTTGATCAGCAGTTGCCTTTGTTTGATCGCGCCCTGGCCTTCGATGTTCGGCGGCCGCGTCTCCAGTCGCACGATGTTTTCCTGCGCCAGCCGCAATTCCGCCGCGTCCTCAATCGTCACCAGCCGCTCGTTGTTGGGAATGTACTGCGACAGAATGTTCAGGAACGTGGTTTTGCCGGCGCCCGTACCACCCGAAACCAGGATGCTGATGCGCGCCCGCACCGCCGATGACAGCACTTCCATCATCTCCGCCGAAATGCTCTTCAACTGCACCAGCTGATTCGCCGCCAGCGGCCCGGTGCCGAATCGCCGGATCGACATCGACGGACCGTCCAGCGCCAGCGGCGGAATGATCGCGTTCACGCGTGATCCGTCCGGCAGGCGCGCGTCCACCATCGGCGACGACTCGTCCACTCTGCGGCCCACTCGCGAGACAATGCGGTCGATGATCTGCATCAGGTGCCGGTCGTCCCGGAACGCAGTGTTCACCTTCTGCAGCAATCCGCCCTTTTCCACGAACACGTGGTCCTTGTCGTTGACCAGGATGTCGGAGATCTTGGGATCGCGCAGCAGCGGCTCGAGCGGTCCTAATCCGAACACCTCGTCCAGAAGGTCGGCGTGAATCCGCTCCTGCTCGTCGAAGTTCAGCGGCACCCGCTGGTCCGACATGATCTCTTTCACCAGCCCCGACACGGCCTGGCGCGCCTGACTTGAATTCACCCGCGACAACTTCTCCAGATCCAGCTTCGAGATCAGTGTCCGGTGAATCTCCGCTTTGTAATCATCCAGGTTGAGCAGTTCCACGGTTTACCTTCCATCCACTTGGGGAATTTCACTTCTTCTCGCCATCATCCGAAAAAACTCAGGCTGAAAATCTTCTTCCTGTCCTTGGCCGCGGGTTCGCTCTTCCCGGTCACCGCACTCACCATCTTCCGGATCTGTCGCGAAATCGGCGAGTCCGTCAGCACCAGCGGCGTGGCGCTGATCTGCATGTTCCGCACCGCTGCATAATCGTTGGGAATCTTCCACTGCGCGGGCCTGGTCAGCGCCTTCGTGATGTGTTCCTCCGGCACGCTCTGGCCCCGCGATTCAAACCGGTTCAGCACGATCTCGAGCTTCGGCACCGCGGAACCGAAATATTCCTGGATCATCCGGTTCGAGTTGCGCAGTTCCGGAATGCCCGACTGCGTCACCAGGTACACTGTGGTCGCTTCCCGGTACGCTGCCGTTTCCATCATCTCGAGCTGCGATCCCAAATCCACCACCACGTTTTCAAACTCATAGCGCGCCACGCTCAGTAGCTGGTCGATAGCCGCGTAGGCCGGCTGGTACGGTTTGAACTTCCCCGGAGCGGCCAGCATCCACAGACCCGAGTTGTGCTTCACCAGCAGTTGGGAAAGGAATTGTGCATCCAGGCGGTCCGAGGCATCCAGCGCATCTACCGCGGAAAACTCCGCCGTAATACCCAGGTTCAACGCCGCATCGCCCAGCGGCAAATCCAGATCGATCAGCAGCGTCTTCTCTTCGGACTCTTTGGCCAGCGCCACCGCGAAATTGCAGGCCACCGTGGTCGCCCCCGCGCCGCCCTTCGAACCTACGAACGCGAACAGTTTGCCCGCCGGCTTCTTGATGGTCCGCACTGCCGGCTGGCGCGCTGCGGCTCGCAGCAGCGCTTCTTCCACCACCCGTTGTTCCAGCGGAAGCGTCAAAAACTCGCGCGCTCCGGCGCGCATGCACCGCACCAGAAGCTCCGGATCTGTGCTTTCCGAGTACACCATCACCGTCGCAAATCCATCGGCGCTGATGCTCTCCACCAACTGCAGCGCGAACTCCGGATCGCCATCGAGATCGATGATCACGACCCCAAACTTCTGGTCCATCATCTCCGAAGCATTGTCGAATCGCACCGGGTAGCTCGAGAACTCGCAAACTTCATATCCCGTGCAGCCGGCCAGCACCATCGCCGCCGCCTCGCGCCGCCGTCTGTTGGGACTGATCAGTGCGAGAGAGAGCGGCGCGGCGCTGATCGTCGCGGCATTCGAATTGACCAGGCGCGGTGATGAATCTGTAGCCACTTTACCTTCGCTCCTTAATTCCCTACCTGATTCCCAGCTCGACTGGCCGCCCCGCTCTGGCCCATGCGTCGCGCGCGTCCCAATTTCGAATCTGCTTCCCAAACTGGACATCGACTTACCGCGTCCTTCAATGCGCAAAAAATGAAATCAGGGTCCCGATCGCGATAGCTGGCGCATACGGCATCTTGCGCCGCCGCGGGTTGCTCAACACTGCCTCTCCGCGATCTTCCCTTGAACCGAATGCCAGACCGCCCGCGTGCTCAAAGAGCTCTCCTAAAAACCCTCCCCACGCGGCCCAGCCCAATGCCATCAATCCACCCACTAAACTGGTGAACACCAGGGCATAAATCAATTGCATCGGGCCGATCCAGGCCCCGATCGCTGCGCAAAGCTTCACATCGCCCGCGCCCATGCCGCCCATGAAAAAAAGAATTCCGTACAGCAAAAATCCCAATCCCGCTCCGCCCAGGCTCTGGCCCAGACCGTGCCAGCCGTGGAGCCATCCTGAAGCCGCAACTCCAACCGCGAAAAAGGGCAAAACCAGCCAATTCGGAATCCGCCGGCTGCGAAGATCCGTGTAGGTCGCCACCACCACTACAATCACGGCCGGCCACCAGGCAAACGAATGCATTCCCCCTGCTCCTTCATCCCTCCGGCGTTCCGGGATCACCCGGTATATAGCAATTGCCTAACCAAACCGATTAAGGCAACATTCCATTTGGATTCTGATAGTTGAGTTAGAATCATCCGCGCGGGTGTACACGGTTGTTTACTGCCGCACTGCCTTTTGGAGTGGTCCGTATACAGGATGGCCCGCGTCTCTTGTATCTACATCACTGCGAGGGTGCCCCGGGTCCCTCGCCCTTGGGGACCCGGGAAAGCACGAACCCACACAATCGCTTATATCTACGTCACCCGCGAGGGTGCCTCCGGTCCCTCGCATTTGCGGACCGGGGAATGCACGAACCCTGTATCGATACGATCCAGCCCTGCACTCAACGTTCCTCACGCCGATATCTGTTAACGACGGATTCACTGACTGCGTTGCTGATTTTTCTTTGCCGTGGCCAATTCGGGTCACAGCTCTGCCTCGTTTTGGTCCATGGTCGTCACCAAAGTACCGTCCTAGCACGAAAGAGGCATATCTGGCTTGGTACCGAACGCCGATCATAAACCTACATCGCCAATCTCCAGAGCGGCGCCGTGAATCCTGCCAGTGGGATGACCGTACGCGCATGACAAGAATCGGACTGTATTCCGAAGACCGCACCCTGCAACCGCTACTTTCTCCTGCCCTTGGTAAAGACTTCGAGATTCTTCTCGAGTCCGACGGCGAGGGGATGGATGCGCTGATTGCTGCCGGGAATTGCGATGTCCTGATCCTCGATCTCTGTTCCCACGAAGACTCCCTGCAAGCCCGCATCGAGTGCGCCCGCCGCCTCATCGCCTCCAACGTCCCCACCATCCTCATGGCCGACGACAGCCTGCGCTCCACCGCATTCGAGCTCGTCCGCTCCGGAGCCTTCGGCTACTCTCGCCGCCCGCCCTCCATTCGCGACCTCAAGACCATGCTCAGCCGGGCCTGCGAGACCTCCGCGCTCAAGCAGCAGCTTTACAGCGTGCAGCACCGCATCGAAGAGCCCGGCAAGTGCGACCGCATCATCGGATCGAGCTCCAGCATGAGGCGCGTCTATCAGCTCGTCCGCAGCGTCACCAATCTCAATGCCGCCGTCCTCGTCACCGGCGAAAGCGGCACCGGCAAGGAGCTCATCGCCCGCGCCATCCACAATCTCGGCTCCCGCGCCAACAAGCCCTTCGTCGCCGTTTCCTGCGGCGCAATTCCTGAAACTCTCATTGAAGCCGAACTATTCGGCCACGAAAAGGGCGCCTTCACCGGAACCGTCGGTGCTCGCGAAGGCTACTTCGAGCAGGCCGCCGACGGCACGCTTTTCCTCGACGAAATCGGCGACCTCAGCCTCTTCACCCAGGTCAAGCTGCTGCGCGTTCTGCAGCAGATGGAATTCAACCGCCTGGGTTCGAACAAGCTCGTTCCCTTGCGCGCGCGCCTCATCTTCGCCACCCATCAGGATCTTGCCAAGCTCGTGGCCGAAGGCAAATTCCGCCAGGATCTCTACTACCGCATCAACGTCATGAGAATTGACTCGCCGCCGCTGCAGGATCGCGTCGAAGACATTCCCCTCATCGCGCGCCACTTCCTGCGCCACTACGCTGGCATCTTCCAGAAGCCCATGGAAGAAATCGAGCCCGATGCACTCGAGATGCTGCAAGGCTATGCCTGGCCCGGCAACGTGCGTGAGCTTGAAAACGTCATGCAGCGCGCCATCATTCTCGCTCCCGGCGGCGCCGTTCGCGCCGAGGACCTCAACCTCAACGGCCACGAGCAGGAAGAAGACCCAGGGGCATTCGACGAAGTCGTCGACATCGCCGACTACCAGCCCGCAGGTTCATTCGAGCGCCAGCTCCGCGACTACAAGATCAAGCTGGCCGTTGCCGCCGTACGCGAAACCAACGGCAACAAAACCGTCGCCGCCCGCAGCCTCTCCATCTCACGTGCTTATCTGCATCGCCTTCTCCGCCTCGCCGAAGCTGACCCCGAGGCCGTCTACACCGAGCCGCCCCTTCGCCACTCCGTCACCGCCTGACGCCGCAACATTTCCATCCCCCAAAAACACAAATGCCCCATCCAAGCCCCGCTAGGATAGGGTTCGTTTCTCTAACCTGCCAACTTGCGAACTCGCGAACTCGCGAACTCGCCAACTCGCCAACTCGCCAACCTGCCAACTTGCCAACTTGCGAACTCGCCAACCCGCCAACCCGCCAACTTGCGAACCCGCCAACCCGCCAACCCGCCAACCCGCCAACCCGCCAACTTGCGAACCCGCCAACCCGCCAACTTGCTAACCAGCCAACCCGCCGCCCCACTCAAGCAAAATAATCCACCTGCCGTGGCCCGCCCTCCGCTTCCGCACCTGTCTCCGTCTCCGCTTCCGCGCCCACCATCAGATCGTCCAAATCGTTCTCTTCCGCCCCCGAGCCTTTTCTCCCGCCGCGCTGCCCGTCGCCATCCCCCGGCCTCGCCGAGCCCTCAATATCGAAAACCTCCGGCACGCCAAAATCCCCCTGCGGCGCATTCACGGATGGCAGCACGCGAATTCCAGGAATGGGGCCGATTTCCATTTTTGCTTCTCCCAGCCTCATGCGAGTTATCGGCAAAGTTTCGCGAATCTTTAGTCCCCCCGTCATTTTGTCCAGATTTAGGACACATGCGCCTCACTCCTTCCACTCATTTCACTCATCTCACTCATTCCACTCCTTTCACTCCCTCACTGCCTTATTCCCGCACGCGCCGCCAAATGATACGATTTGATGCATCCTTTAAGGAGTCGCATCCATGAGTGAATCAGTCGCAACGCCCGAGCTCTCCGCCGAACAGGTTTCCACCATCACGCGCCAGACCAACTACGGCACCTGGCGCTTCCAGAAAAGCTGGAAGCCGCTCACCATCGCCGATGCCGAGGGCTGCTGGTTCACCGACGGCGCGGGCAAGCGCTATCTCGATTTCAGTTCGCAGTTGATGTGCGTCAACCTCGGCCACAAGAACCCGCGCGTCGTCGAGTCCATCGCCGAGCAGGCGCGCGAGCTTTGCTATGTCGCGCCCGGCTACGCCACCGACGCCCGCGCGCGCCTCAGCTCCAAGCTCCTCGAAGTTCTTCCCGAAGGTCTGGAACAAATTCTTCTTCACCACCAGCGGCACCGAGGCCAACGAAGCGGCCTTCAAAATCGCCCGCATGTACACCGGCAAGAACAAAATCATCTCGCGCTACCGCTCCTATCACGGATCGACCGCGGGCTCCATCGCGGCCACCGGCGATCCGCGCCGCTGGGCCATGGAACCGGCCGGCAAAATCGCCAACGTCGTCTTCGCGCCTGAGACCAACTGCTACGACTGCCCCATCAAGCACACCTATCCCGCCTGCAACATCGCCTGCGCCGACTACATCGAGCACATGATCCGCAACGAGAGCGACGTCGCCGCCATCATCGTCGAGCCGGTCGTCGGCACCAACGGCGTCCTCGTTCCGCCGCCCGAGTACTTCCCGCGCCTGCGCGAAATCTGCGACCGCCACGGCGTCCTCATGATCGCCGACGAAGTCATGGCCGGCTGGGGCCGCACCGGCAAGTGGTTCTCCGTCGACCACTGGAACGTGAAGCCCGACATCCTCGTCACCGCCAAGGGCATCACCTCGGCCTACGTGCCGCTCGGCCTCTGCGCCACCACCGCCAAAATCGCCGACTACTTCGAGGATCACTACTTCTCGCATGGCCACACCTACGAAGCGCACCCGCTCACCCTCGGCCCCGCCGTCGCCACCATCGAAGAGATGCAGCGCCTCAAGCTCGTCGAGCGCGCCGCCGAGCTCGAGCCCTACGTCCGCGAAAAGCTCGAAGCCCTCAAGGCAAAGCACCCCTCCGTCGGCGATGTCCGCGGCCTCGGCCTCTTCTTCGCCGTCGAAATCGTGAAGAACCGCAAGACCAAGCAGCTCTTCAACACCATGCGCGACAAGGTGGAAGGCAAGCCGCTCGTCGTCGATCAGATCGCCGCCAAGATGATGGCGCAGGGCGTATCGATCCAGGCCTGGGTCAGCCACTTCGTCATCGCCCCGCCGCTCATCGTCACCAAGGAAGAACTCGACCTCGGCATCGCCGCGCTCGACGAGCACCTCGCCATCGCCGACGCGCTGGTGGAGTAGCCGGGCGCGCCGGAGGCGCAACGTTTGTTAGCCCCGCGCTTTAGCGTGGGGAAAACGCATCCCTCAGTTTGACCCCGGAGTCCCGTAGGGACGGCGGACAGCTCCGTTCGCGTGGGCGGTCGTGAAGACGAGCGTAATATGGTGTTGCTTTTAATCCGTGATTAAAAGAGGCATCGAAAGTGATTGGCAAACCAGCCTTACGCACTTGCCTTTTGCTTGGCGCAGCGATGGCCGCGACGGGATGTAGCACGCTGGAAGACCTGAACAAGTGCCGGTCCGCTGACCCGGACACCAGAATCGCCGGATGTTCGGCGGTTATCCAGGCCAGCCAGGGCAAGAATGGAAACCTGTATCTCATCTACAACAACCGCGGCACCGCCTACAGCCGCAAAGGCGACCACGTTCGCGCGATCCAGGATTTCAACGAAGCGATCCACCTGAACCCGAATTACGCAGATTTCTACCACAACCGCGGCGTCGACTACTCCGCGCAACGCGACTACGACCACGCGATCCAGGACCTCAACGATGCGATCCGATTGAGACCGAATTACGTAGATGCCTACTACGACCGCGGCAACGCTTACGGTGGCCGCGGCATAGCTTACGACAGCAAAAACGATTACGACCACGCAATCCAGGATTACAACCAGGCAGTTCGGGATTACACGGAAGCGATCCGCCTGAGACCCAGCTACGCATCTGCCTACTATGGTCGCGGCCTCGCTTACGACAGCCGCGGCATCGAACGCGACGACAGGGACGATTACGACCGCGCCATCCAGGACTACAACGAGACAATCCGCCTGAGCCCGAATAAAGCAGGCGCCTTTATTTACCGCGGCCTCGCCTACAACCACGAAGGCGATTATGACCGGGCGCTTCAGGACTTCAACGAAGCGGTTCGACTGAACCCGAAAGATGCAGTCGCCTACCTCGGCCGCGGCGCCACCTACGACCACAAGGGCGATTATGACCGCGCGATTCAGAACTTCGACGAGGTGATTCGCCTGAACCCGAAAGATGCAACCGCCTATGCGGCACGTGGCGACACCTACCTCTTTCAGTCCAACCTGGCCGCGGCCATCCCGGACTTCGAGAACGCGATCTCAGGCGCGCCGACCCCTCGCATGGCCGTTTCCACGGCACTGATGCTGCACGTGGCCATGAAGCGGCAGGGGCGTGACGATTCGCGTCAACTTGCGCGGGTAGCGGCGGCCGCAGATCTGTCGAAATGGCCAGGGCCGTTGCTGAAGTTCGATATGGGGAAAATGACAGCCGGAGAGGTCATGGCCGCCGCGGGTAATCCCGGCGACGACAGGCAAAAGTGGCATGTTTGCCAAGCGAATTACCTCACCGGTGAGGACGCTCTATTGCACAATCAGCGGGCGACGGCGCTGATCCGCCTCAAGGCCGCGCGCGATGGCTGCCCGAAGTGGGATACGGGTTACCTCGCGGCGCAGGCGGAACTGAAGCGGCTTAGCGCGCCGGCTGTCCCGGCTAAATAAGGGCGGAGCCGAGAGTCGGTGGAAGATCGAGGAGCGGCGCACGAATCTCAATGAGCGAGTCCTCACACTCCTAAATTCAAACAAAACTCGCAAAACCCGCCCACCGATTTGCAGATCATTACCCCCTCCCGGCGCACAATGAAACCATGCCGATTGCACCCGATCCCCGTCCCGTCCTGACTCAGCCCCATACGAATCGCGGTGCGCAGAAATTAATTAAAGAAAAAGTACCCACCCATACCCCGGTAGGGTATCAGACAATGTTGCTACAAGTTATTTATTTTCATCACGATAAATCCATAATCACCATAAATTCCTTCAAACCCAGCAGGCCGAACTGCACCGTTCTCGTTGCAATGTCGGACATTCGCCCGGTCCGTGCCACCCCCTCCCCCCTCCCCCCTACCCCCCTGCCGATTCCCCTCCAAAATTAAATAAAGAAAGAAAAAGTCGAAAAACGGGCTGTGAAACTGTGAAGCCTGGAACCAGCCAAGAATCAACAAGTTACAGACAATACCGCACAACCCCACAGAAACTGTGAAACTGTGGAGCAAGTTCGTATCGCCTTTTCGAAAAGCCTTAGCCGTTTTGAGCCCGAAGCCGCCGTTTCAGGCCACTTCTTCCGCTCTCTCCGCAGGCATCGCTGGCGCCGCGAATTTCATCATCGCCAAATACGTCACGCCTGCCGTGAAGAAACCGACGAACCACGCGTAGTCGTAGAGGAAGTGCAGGCTAGGCACGATCAACCCAACCAACGCAATGGCGACGCCGAGCCCGAGCGCGATCAGCGCCCGCGGATTCACGCCCTTCGTGTAGTGGTAAGCGCCGTCGCGGTGGTAGAGCGAGTTCACGTCCAGCTCCGTTCCGCGGATGAAGAAGTAGTCGCACACCATGATTCCAGCCACGGGACCGAGCAATCCGGAGTAGCCAACGAGCCAGCCAAAAATGTACGAGTCCGGAGTCGCCAGCAGCTTCCACGGGCACATCGCCAGCCCGAGAAATCCCGTGATCAAACCGCCCGTCCTGAAGCTGATCAACCTCGGATAGAGATTCGAGAAATCGTTCGACGGCGAGACCACATTCGCGCCGATGTTCACGTTCAGCGTTGCCACGAGCACCGCAATCATGGCGACGAACGCAGCCAGTGGCTGATGAAACATTCCGATCAATTCGACCGGATCCCAGATGGGCTTGCCGAACAGCACCGATGATGCCGAAGTTACCGCGATGCCGAGAAACGTGTAGAGCACCATCGCAACCGGCAATCCGAACGCCTGTCCCCAAGACTGCGCGCTTTGAGATTTCGAATAGCGAGTGAAGTCAGGAATGTTCAAGGCCAGCGTGGCCCAATAACCGACCATCGCCGTAAGCGACGGAAAGAACACCGCGAGAAACTCATGGGTCGAATGAAACCTGCTCGGAGTCGAAAGCATGGCGCCAAAGCTTCCCGCCTTGACGCGCACCCAAATCAACAGCGCCGCAGCCATCACGAACATAAACGGCGCGCCAAACGCTTGCAGCCGGCGAATCGATTCCACGCCACGCCACACAACAACCATGTTGAGTAGCCAGAAACCCAGAAAGCACGCCCACAGAATGCCGCGATTGCCTTGAGCGCTTGGCCAAATCACGATGAGCATTGCGTCAATCGCGCTGCCGCCGATCCACGACTGAATGCCGAACCATCCGCAGGCCACCACCGCGCGCAACAGCGCCGCAAGATTCGCCCCGCGCACGCCGAACGAAGCGCGCAGAAACACCGGAAACGGAATACCGTACTTCGCGCCCGCGTGCGCGTTGAGCAGCAAAGGAACCAACACGATCAAATTGCCCAGCAGCACCGTGCCGAGCGCCTGCTTCCAATCCATACCGTTGGCGATCAGTCCCGATGCCAGCCGATAGGTCGTGATCTCCATGCACATCGAAAACCACAGCGCCATGTAATTGTAGAAACCCCACGTGCGCTGTTCTGGCCCAGTCGGCCGCAAGTCGCGATTCGATAGGGATGGATCGATGCTGCTCACGGGACCTCCTGCGCGGGGTTGGTGCTCTATTTCGAATGTAGGTTCAGAACGATAAAGATGCCATCATGAGCGGCGTGCGCGCCGAGGAGGCACAAGTCTCATCCCAGCACGAAAAAGCTGAAAGCTAAAAGCTGAGACCTGAAAGCTGCCTTATTTCCACGCGCCGCCGCGCGCCTCACGGCGCAAATACTTTCCGCGTCCCGGCTTGCCGATGAACTTTCCGCCGCTCACCACCAGCTCGCCGCGCGAATACACATCGCGCGCATTCCCGCGCACGCGGAATCCCTCGAACATCGAGTAGTCCACCTTCATGTGGTGCGTCTTGGCGCTGATCGTGTAGTCCTCGTTCGGATCCCAGAGCACCAGATCGGCATCGCTGCCCGCGGCGAGCACGCCTTTCTTTGGATACATGCCGAAGATGCGCGCCGGCGCAGTCGACACCAGCTCGACGAAGCGATTGATGGAGAAATTCCCCGCGCCAACGCCGTGGTGGTGCAGCAGTTGCAGACGGTTCTCGATTCCCGGTCCGCCGTTGGGAATCTTCGTGAAGTCGTTCTTGCCCAAACTCTTCTGATCCGCAAAGCAAAACGGGCAATGATCGGTCGACACCACCTGCAGATTGTCCTTCTTCAGGCCATCCCAAAGCTTGGGCTGGTTCTTCTTCTCGCGCAGCGGCGGCGTAAACACATACTTCGCGCCGTCCCATCCTTTGCCTTCCATGTTGTCTTCAATGGAGAGCAGCAAATACTGCGGGCAGGTTTCGGCAAACGCAGGCAATCCGCGATCGCGCGCTTCGCGCACTTGATTGAGCGCGTCTTCGCTCGAAAGATGCACGATATAAATCGGCACGCCGGCAATCTCCGCCATGGCAATCGCGCGATGCACAGCTTCGGCTTCCGCCTTGGTTGGGCGAGTGAGAGCGTGATAAATGGGCGCTGTCTTGCCGTCGGCCAGCGCCTGCTGCACAATGACGTCGATGACGGAACCATTCTCCGCGTGCATGCAGATCAGTGCGCCGTTCTTCGCCGTCTGCCTGAGCGCCTTGAAGATGGTGGCGTCGTCCACCATCAGCACGTTGGGATAGGCCATGAACAGCTTGAAGCTGGCCACGCCCTCGCGCACCATGTCGTCCATATCTTCGAGGCCCGCATCGGGAAGGTCGGTCACAATCATGTGCAGTCCGTAATCGATGCACGCTTTGCCCTCGGCCTTCTTCCACCAGGTGTCGAGCGCCGTGCGCATCTTCGAGCCTTTGGCCTGGATGGCGAAATCGACAATCGTTGTCGTCCCTCCGATGGCCGCCGCACGCGTTCCCGTCTCAAAATCGTCGGCCGAATACGACCCGCCGAACGGCATGTCGAGATGCGTATGCGCGTCGATTCCGCCCGGAATCAGCAGGAGGCCAGTGGCATCGACCACTTTGTCCGCGGAGTTTGCCGGAATCCCCGCGCGCACTTCCTTGATGACCGCGCCGTCGATCAGCAGATCGGCTTTCACGCTGCTGTCGGCATTGACTACCGTTCCGTTCAAAATAAGCGTCTTCATGATGGCATCTTCCTCGGCTCTTTTGGCGCATAATCGCGGGCGGCGGCGCCGCTAGTCTCCGCTCGTTGGCGCCGCGCACGTTGCGCCCTTGGTTCGCTGCTCCCACGTCTCCGGAGGCACATCCTTATCGACACGGACCATCGTGATGCACCCTTCGACCGGGCACACACAGGAACACAAATTGCAGCCTACGCACTCGGTTTCATCCACGCGAGGAATGCGCGCGAGTGGCGTGGGAAACGGTCCGTGCGCAAAGGCCGCCTCGCGCTCCTTGCGCGTCACCGGCGTCTCCGCAATCGAGGCGATACTCTCGGCCTGCTCCTCGGCCGGCGTGCGGTGTAGCTCGACGTGTCCGTCGATGGGGCCGGAAACACGATCGAGATGAATGCACTGATGCGCGCCGTCCCAGCACGCAATATGGCACAGGTCGCAGCCGATGCATTTCTGCTCGTCGATGCGGGCCACGATTTTGAAATTCAGATTCAGGTACTTCCACTCGGTGACTTTCGCGATCGACAGCCCGCGGAAATCCTCAATAGTCTTGAAGCCCTTTTCGCGCATCCAGTTGTCCAAACCGTCGGCCATGTCTTCGACAATGCGGTATCCGTAATGCATCGCTGCCGTGCACACCTGCACCGTGCCGCAGCCCAGCAGCATGAACTCTACCGCGTCGCGCCACGATCCGATGCCTCCAATGCCGGAAAGCGGCAGCGCCGCCTCGGGATCGGCCATAATCTGCTGCACCATGTTCAATGCGATGGGTTTCACGGCTGGCCCGCAGTAGCCACCGTGCGAACTTTTCCCGTCCACGTTGGGCCGCGGCACAAACGTGTCCAGATCGATGCCGGTAATCGAATTGATGGTGTTGATGGCCGATAAGCCGTCGGCGTGGCCGCGCTTTGCCGCGCGCGCCACGGTGCGAATGTCCGAGATATTCGGCGTCAGCTTGACCAGCACGGGCGTGCGCGCTTTTTCCTTCACCCAACTGGTGATCATCTCCGCATACTCTGGCACTTGACCTACTGCCGAGCCCATGCCTCGCTCGCTCATGCCGTGCGGGCAGCCGAAGTTCAACTCGAGGCCGTCCGCTCCCGCGTCTTCAGCGCGCGTCACAATCTCGTGCCAAGCCTCGCGGTTCGACGCCACCATCAGCGACGCAATCACCGCGTTCTTCGGGTAGCGTTTCTTTACTTCCGCCATCTCGGTCAAATTCTGTTCGACGGTGCGGTCGCTGATGAGCTCGATATTGTTAAAGCCCATGATGCGCTGTCCGTTCCAATCGGTGGCCGAGTACCGCGAGCTCACATTCACTACCGGTTCGCCGATTGTCTTCCACACCGCGCCACCCCAACCCGCGTCGAAGGCGCGCATGATCATCTCGCCCGTGTTCGTAGGCGGCGCCGACGCGAGCCAGAACGGATTCGGGCAGTTGATCTTCCCCGCAAAATTCCGCACGCCAATGTCAGGCATGAGCCACCTCCGCGAATTTCAACATCGCCGTTGCAGCGCGCTTGCCGCCAGCTACCGCATCCACTACTTCGCGCCCGCCGTTCACGCAGTCACCGCCGGCAAAGTAGCGCGGGTTGCCCGTCTGCCCAGTTTCGCGATCAGCCACAATGCGCCCGTCGCGCACCTCCACGCCGCGCAGCTTCTGCAACAACTCAGTCAGCGGCGACTGGCCGATGGCCGGCACGATCAGGTCACAATCGATGGTCGCTGCAGAATCCGGAACCACCTCGAGCTTGCGATCGGCCTGGCGCACCTGCACCGTTTCCAGGAGCAACCGATCATGCGCCTCTGGCCGGATTGCCACCGGCAATCTGCGCCACATAAATTGCACACCTTCCTGCTTTGCATGCTCGTACTCAAATTCGAATGCAGACATCTCCTGCTCGCTGCGCCGGTACAGCATATATACGGTGTCCGCGCCGAGGCGGCGCGCGGCGTTGGCGGCGTCAATCGCGGTATTGCCAGCGCCAACTACCACGACGGTCCCGTGCAGCTCGCGCAGATGGCCTGTCTTGTACGCGGCAATCAGCTCCAGCGCGTTCATCACGCCCCTGGTATCCTCTCCAGGAACATTGAGCCGCTGCATCGCGCCCAGGCCCAGGCCCAGAAAGACGAAATCGAACTCCGCTTCCAGCGCTTCCAGTGCTGCGGGCGAATCCACCTCCACGCCGCAACGGAACTCCACACCCAGTTGCCGGATCATCTCCACTTCGCGCACGCTGTCAGCGGCGCGGAGCTTGTACTCCGCCACGCCATACGTATTCAATCCGCCTGGCAGCTCGCGGCGTTCGATCACTGTGGCCCGCGCGCCCGCGCGACGCAACTCCGCCGCACACGCAAGCGAGGCCGGGCCTCCGCCGATGCAGGCTACGCGCTGCTTCTGCGTTCCCGCCGCCTTCGCCGGGGGCGTCTCGCCCGACGCCCAGAAAGCGTCCATGGCATGCCGCTGCAGCAGCGCGATCTGGATGGGCTTGTGATTCTGGCGCAGCATGACGCAGGCGCCTTCGCACAGCACATCGACAGGACAGACACGCGCGCAACTGGCGCCCAGAATGTTAGCGTCGAGAATGCGTAGCGCCGACCCGCGCAGATTTCCTGAGGCGATACGCTTGATGAATCCGGGCACATCGATGTGCGTGGGACACGCGGCCGTGCATGGCGCGTCGAAACAGTTCAGGCAGCGGTCAGCTTCAATCACCGCCGCCTGTGAAGTGAGCGCTGGTTTCAATTCCCCGAAGCGCGCCCTCAATTGCGGATCGTCTGGTAAGGTTGCTGTGCTCATGCCGTCCCCTCTGCCTTACTGCGCGACCAGCGGCCCATATAAATCGGGCCTGCGGTCGCGATAAAACTGCCAGGATCGCCGCACCTCGGCAATCTCGTCCAGGTTCAGGTCGGCGGTCAGCACCTCGTCCTTGTCGCGCGAGGCCTCGGCAAATATCTTTCCGCGCGGATTGCAAAAGTAGCTCGACCCGTAAAACTCGCCGATGTTCCAAGGCGCTTCGGTGCCCACTCGGTTGATGGCGGCAATGAAATATCCATTGGCCACCGCGTGCGCCGGCTGCTCAAGCTTCCACAGGTACTCGCTCTTTCCCGACGTCGTCGCTGAAGGATTGAAGACAATCTCCGCGCCGGTCAGTCCCAGGCACCGCGCGCCTTCGGGAAAATGCCGGTCGTAACAGATATAGACGCCGATTTTGGCAAAGCCGAGATCGAAGACCGGGTAGCCCAGGTTGCCAGGGCGGAAATAGAACTTTTCCCAGAAGCCAGGCGCCACGTGCGGAATGTGCGTCTTGCGGTACTTTCCCAGGTACGATCCGTCGCTGGCGATGACCGCCGCGCAGTTATAGAAGACGCCTTCCTGCTCCACTTCGTACACCGGCACAATCAGCGCCGTGTGCAATTCCCTCGCCAGCCCGCGCATCAGCGTTACCGTTGGCCCGTCGGGAACTGGCTCCGTCATCTCGTACCACTTGACCTCTTGCTCGGCGCAGAAATAGGGCCCGTTGAAGATCTCCTGCAAGCACACGATCTGTGCGCCCTGCTCTGCCGCCTGGCGGATCAGCCCAATATGTTTCTCCACCATCGCTTGCTTTTGTTTGGCCATCGGTTCCGTGGCCGGGACTGCGTTGGAAGCCTGAATAACCGAACATCGAACTATGCGGGACATTTCGTGCCATCTCCATCAAAAAGAATGGTGAGTATTAGAAAGTAAATGAAATGCGCCCTTTGAGCAATAGGGCCTGCAAGCCACCGAAGCATGGCCTTTTCACCGGCTTCGCAGTCGGCCGCGACGGCTCAACCTCATCTCAGTTTGACTTCAACTGCCGCCGATCCAATAATCGAGAGCAATGAATATATATGAGGAGATCGTGAAGTTGCAACGCGAGGGCCGC
The DNA here is from genome assembly GCA_963830785.1 of uncultured Acidobacteriota bacterium. Lineage (GTDB taxonomy): Bacteria > Acidobacteriota > Terriglobia > Terriglobales > Acidobacteriaceae > Telmatobacter. The sequence goes on along the minus strand of CAWHNV010000030.1, from coordinate 40,439 downwards.
CGCGGCGCGGTCGCGACCATCGTGAACTCGCGCGGCTCGATCCCCTCGTTTCAAAGCGCCAAAATGCTCATCCGCGATGACGGCACCATCGCGGGAACCATCGGCGGCGGCTGTGTGGAAGCTGAAGTGTGGCAGGCGGCGCGTGAAGTTATCTCGGGCGAAAAGCCGCGCAGCCTCACCTTCGATCTCAACCAGGATCCTAAATACGACACCGGCCTGGTCTGCGGCGGCACCCTGGAAATCTTCATCGAGCCGATCCTGCCGGCCTCGCTGCTCTACATCTTCGGCGCCGGTCACGTGGCCTTCGAGCTCTTCAAAGCCGCGCGCAACGCGGGTTTTGAATGCATCGTCGCAGACGACCGCGAAGCCTACGCCAACGCCGAGCGCTTTCCCGACGCGGTCCAGGTGGTCGCTCGCAACTTCGACGAGGCCTTCAAGGAACTCGCGCCCGCCGAGTCGTCGTACGTCGTTATCGCCACCCGCGGCCATCGCGACGACATGCGCGTTCTGCGCTGGGCCGTGCAGACTCCGGCGCGCTACATCGGAATGGTCGGCTCCAAACGCAAAGCCATTACCGTATTCCGCGAACTGACGCGCGAAGGCTTGAATCCTGAGCTTTTTGACCGCGTACATTCGCCGGTTGGCCTTGACATCGGCGCCGTCACGCCCGAAGAGATCGCCGTTTCCATCCTCGCCGAGCTCATCGCTGTCCGCCGCCACGCCGAACGCGCTTTGCCTCACATGAGCTGGTTCCAAAGCGGCAGACACATTGCTGCCAACGAATCAGCGGCTCCGGGCGAAGCTTTGCCGGCGCCGGCTGAAAAATAATCTCCGCGATGCATTCCTCTTTGCTTCTGTGCTCCCAATAGGGCTATCTTTTCCCCATGCAAGAACCCCTTCAACTCGCCGGGCTTGTTCTCGCGGCCGGTGACTCCACGCGAATGGGGACCGACAAGGCGATGCTCCCGTGGCCTCCTCCGTCGCCGGGCCAAACCAGTTCGCCGCATCACACGTTGCTCTCCGCGGCGCTCTTGGCTTTCGAACCTCTCACGCGACTCAACGTCGTCGTTGCCGGCAGGAATGCCGACGCCATCGCCAATATGGTGAGTGCGTGCAGCGCATATCTCGTCCGTAATCCAGCTCCTGAAAACGGCCAGTTCAGTTCGCTGCAGGTCGGCCTGCACGAACTTCTCGACCGCGGCTGCGACGCGGCCATCATCACGCCCGTGGATTGCCCGCCGCTTAGCCCCTCCTCGCTGGAGCGCCTCCATTATGCCTTTCTTGGCGCCCTCGAAGCCGGCTTCTGGGCTGCCGCCCCTGAACACGACGGCAAGCACGGCCATCCTCTCCTCGCCAATCGCGATCTCATCGACGCTTTTCTCAAGGCGCCCATCCTGGGTAACGCGCGCGAAGTGCTTCACGCCCACGCATCTCGCGTGGTCTACGTCCCGGTCCCTGAGCCGCTGGCAAAAGCAGGGCTGAATACGCCGCAGGATTATGCCGCATTGGGCTTCGCATCGCCCGGTCCGTGACTTTAGTTTTTCTTTGAAAGCCGTTGCAGCACTGCGTGCAGCGCATCCATGGCGAGGTGACTGGCATGTGACGACGCTTGCGGCAATCCGCCCACCGCGCGCAGCACGTCTTCTCTTGTTAGCTTCCGAGCCTCGTCTGCGCTCTTCCCGCGCACCAGTTCCGTCAGCGCCGAGCCACACGCCATCGCGGCCACGCACCCTTTGGCGCGGAACTGGATTTCCGCGATCTGATCGTCAGCGATTCTTACAGTGAGTTCCAGAATGTCGCCGCACGCTGGATTCTCGATGCGCGCCGACACGTCCGCATCGGCAATCGTACCCACGTTGCGCGGGTGTTCAAAATGATCGAGAACCTGGGTTGAATACATGCGCCCTACCTGTCGCGAGGGATTTCAATGCCGAGTGCTTAAACCACGCGAGTTCATCGTCACTCCTTCACCGGTGCGGGCGTGAACACCGGCAGTCGCCTCGGCGACTCGGTCTGAAGACCGGAGCTACTTCTGATGCGCCGCCAGGATCTCAGTGATGAGAAACAGGTCTGCCAACAGCGCGCGCAAATGGATGGAGGCATTCAGATTATCGATCAGCTGCGAGCCGATCGCTGGCTGCGTCAGCACCAGTTCCATCGCCACCAGTGCGCTCTCCGCATCCCGTGTCAGCACGGCGAAGAACGCCTCATATTTGCCGGCAGGCGAAAGCTGCTGTGCGACGGTCTCCGCGCAACTGCGTTCAAGGCCGCGCATCGCCGCCACGGCGCGCGTCAAATGCGCTCTCAGATCGGTTCCTTCTTCGCTCGCCAACCCGCGCGCGGCATAGGAGAGCGTGAACTCGTAACACTCCTCAATGGTCTCGCACTGCTTTTGAATTTCAGTCGCCATCGCTTGCGGCATAACCCTGCTTTTCCCGGGATTCGGCCGGCGTCTTTACGGCCCATCGCCGGGGGTCGTGCTCCTCGAGGTAGAACTCGCGGCTCATCCAGCCAAAGATCATCGAATTCGTAATGGGAAACTTTTCCGGCCTAACTCCCATGTAGACGTGGACCATCACCAGCGCGATCAACCCCACGCCGGCGAGCCCGTGCAGCACATACATCAGGCCCCACGTCATGTCAGAGAAAAGATACGGGTTGCGCGTGAAGATACCAGTTTGCACGCGTTTCATCATGAACAGGCCGGTCGCGATCACGGCCAGACCCGCGAGCAGGATGGCGCCGTGGTAGAGCTTATTCTCCAGCGGATACTTGGCAAACTTGTCCGGCAACGGCGCATCTTTGCCGAAAAATCTGCGCAAGCGGTTCATGGCGTCGCGCAAGTCCGTCTTATCCGGCCAAATCGACCAGAAATCCAGGAAGAACGTCGCGTGCACAACATGAAACAGAATCGATGCCGTCAGCACCAGGCCGGCGATCCAGTGATAGACCACCCAGTTGAATCGGATTCCCATCTTGGGCAGAAACGCCGTGAACAGTAGCGTAAACATCGACGCGGCCATGATCCAGTGGAACAGCCGCGCGGCCATTGAGTGGCGCGGCACGCGCTCGGGAATCGCGGCTATATTCGTTTCGGCCTTGCGTTCCGCAAATCGCTTCGGCGGCTTCACGATGATCAAGTAGAGTGCGTGCACGATCATGAAGCTCAGTCCTGCGATGACCGCAATCCAGATCAGACCCCAGGCGATGTGAATGGGAACCGATTTTCCCCACGGACTCGTCGCCCACTGGATTAGCTGAGGCATGTCGCCTCCTTAGCAGTGGCATTGGCGGCCAGAGCGCCGTACGTCGGCGGTTGCGCAGCACCCACGATGGCGCGCTTCACCAGATTTCGCATCAGCGGAATCTTGTAGCCGTTAAACTGCAACGGAACCGCGCCTTCAACCGCGAGTTTGCCCGCCATCTCGCCAGTTTCGTCATTCGCGGAGCGGCTGCGCACCGCGTCTTCTACGGAGTTGAGCCGCATCGGCCGCGGCGATACAGCATTCACCGCAATGCGAATGTCCTGAATGGTGTTGCCATTGAGCTTGATCGCGGAGGCCACGTTCATCAGCGGAAAATCCCACACATTGCGATCACGCACTTTCTCGAAATAGAACTTTGCGCCCGCCCACGTGTTCGGAATGCGGATGGCCGTCAGCAGATCGCCCGGCTGCAGCATATTGATACGCGTAATGTCGTTCTCAGGTCCAACAAAATAATCCTCTGCGTCCACAATTCTCTCGCCCTTCGCCGTCTGCACCACGAACTTCGCGTCGAGCACGATCAGCGCCGGAACTGAATCCGACGGGTGCACCGCCACGCAGCGGTTGGCGCCGAAGATGGCGTGCTCGCGGTTGCGGCCCACCGGCGTATCGGCATAACAAATGTTGCCGCCGGCGCGGTAGCATGGCCATCCGCCGCGATAGTACCAGCAGCGCACGTCCTGCGACACGTTGCCCCCGAGCGTTCCCTGGTTGCGAATCTGCGGCGACGCCACCAGGGACACGGCCTCGGCCAGCACGCCGTAATCTTTTACGATGACTGGGTGGTTCGCGATATCCGTGAGCGTGGTCATGGCGCCGATTTCCGCGCCGTCGCTGGTGGCGCGAATCCCCTTGAGTTCCTCTAAGCCGCTCAGATCCACTAATACCTTCGGCTTCTTGATACGGTCCTTCAGCCAGTCAAAGCTGTCCAGCCCGCCGGCCATCACCCACGCATCTTCGCCGTGCTGCTCGAGCAGCTTTTGTGCATCCGCCGCAGAGTCCGGCTGCAGCAGGTCAAAAGCCGGCATCACATCTCGTATGACAGCCATCACAAACTCCCGTTCGCAGTTCGTAGTTCTTAGTCGCGATCATGTCTCATTTCTGCTGACATTCAAATCGACGCCGTGAACGGATGCTGCATCGGGCGTCTCGCTTCGAACGACGCGAGAATCGTATCCGCGTTCACCGGAGCGCGCTGAAAGATCTCGTCGCCCAGCGCATCGCTCAACGCATTCAATATCGATGCGCAGCCCCCGCCTACCGGCGGCTCGCCCACGCCGCGCGCGCCCACAGGCGTTTCAGGGTCGGGAATGTTGAGCGCCGCCCACTGCATGTCGACCGGCACATCCAGAATCGTAGGCGGCTTGTTCTGATAAAAGCGCTTGGCCACGGCGACGCCGTACTCGGGATCGTAGACCCACTTCTGCCCGATGGCGTGCGCAATTCCCAGCGTCGAGCGTCCCAGCATCTGTCCGCCGAGCGAATGGGGATGCAGCACTGTGCCCACGTCGCCGTACGCCAGAAAATCCGTGATGAAGTATTTGCCCGTCTCCACATCGACTTCGACTTCGGCAAAGCTCGCCACATACGAGAACGTGTCGCCGTCGCGTGGAGCCTTGTCGCGCGCCGCCACAACTAGGCCTTTTCCAGCCAGCGCCGTTACTGCGTCCTTTGTCACCTTATGCACATCGTCAGGCGCATCGTGCCCGTCGTAGATGCCGCCCAGGTCGATGGCCTTGTGTGCCGCCTGCGCAAAACTCATACCCGCGCCGCCGCCTTTCCGGAACACGCGCGCGTTGTCGACTTCGTAATCTTCAGGCGTTCCGCCGAGAGATTTCGCGGCGACCTCCTGCAGTTTATGTTTGCACTCAGTGGCCACGGCAAACGCGGCGCGCGTCATGGCATGCGTCGTCTGGCTGCCGCCCGAAGCGCAGGTGTAGGGAAAGATCTTCGAGGTATCGCCCCACACCACGTCGCATAGCTCCCACGGCACGCCCAGCACCTCGGCGCCGGCGCGGTGCACATCCATTACCGACTCGGTGCCCAGGTTGCCGATGCCGGAGTGAAAGCGCACCCGCCCTTCGGGCGTAATCACCAGCAAGCCATCGAATCCGATGGTTCCTCCGTGAAATGTACTCAGCGAAACACCCACGCCGCGCACCTTCGCGCCGATCCGCTTGGGCTGTGCCGCGCGCTCCTGCCATTTGAACTGCTCCGCGCCCTGGTCCAGCGCCTGCTTCAAAAAGCAACTGGTCACGTGCGCCCGTTTGCCATGCCTCGGCGGTCCGTACTCCGCTTTGCCCTCCGGACAATTCACGCGCCGCATCGCCACCTGGTCCACGCCCAGCTTGCGCGCTGCTTTCGCCAAAATCGGCTCGATGATGGCGATGCCCTGCATGCCTCCCGGCGCGCTCTGCGCGCTGCGCGTGGGCGTATTCGTCATCACCGACACGCCGCGCCACCGCATCGCCGGCGGCTGGTAGAGCAGTGAAACAATCCGGCCCGACGAGGCGCCATCGTCCTGGTTGTCGTAACGCTCCGCTGTTGGTCACCGTGTACAAGTCGAGCGCCGTGATCCGTCCGTCTTTCGCGAATCCAATCTTTGCGCGACCCAGAACGCTGGGCCGCGCTCGCCCGATGTAGTGCTCCTCTTCGCGGCTGATACGCATCATGACAGGTGCGTTCAATTTGCGTGACAGGATCGCAGGAATAATCAGAATCACGGAGCCGGTGACCTTGCTGCCAAACCCGCCGCCGGTGTATTCGCTCACCAGCACCACTTGTTCGTCTTTCAGGTTCATCCATCGCGCGATCGCAGGCACGGTCTGGAATGTGCTTTGCGTTCCCGTGTGTAGATACAACTTCCCGTTTTGCCAGTATGCCATGGCAGTGCGCGGCTCCAGGCACTGGTGGCTCACGTCGGGAGTTACAAACGATTCATCCAGCACGAGAGCGGCGTCGCGGAATCCCGCATCGAGATCACCGTAGTTCCAGTCGCCCGTAGATTTGCCCATTGGCAGCCGTCCCTGGTCGTACTCGGCAAAATCGTCTTTCGTCCACTTCAGCTCGGTAACTTGCTCGCCGGATTTACCCCGCACCCACACATTCCCGTCCTGATGCGGATTTGGCCCGCCGGGCCGCAAACTATCGAGCGGATCGATCACGAACGGCAGCGGCTCCATATCGATTTTGATTTTTTCGATCGCCTCGGCGCAGGTCAGTTCGTCCACAGCGGCCACGGCCAGAATCGGATCGCCCTGGAACATCGGCTCATTGGTCAGGGCTCGTTCGCCCCACTTGTTGGCCTTGATTGTCTGCCCGTTGTCGGCCAGAAAGTCCGCTTGCGCGGGAATATCGTCGGCTGTAAGCACCGCCTTTACGCCCGGCATCGCAAGCGCATCACTCGCGTCGATGTGCTTGATTCGCCCGTGTGGCATGGGGCTCAGCGCCAGCCGGCAAAACAGCATTCCCTCCGCGCGAAAATCCTCGGCATACTTCGATCGGCCCGTCACCTTTGCCACGAGGTCTGGCGTCTTGTAATCCTTGCCAATCAGCTTGTATCCCGTGCCATAGGGGCGCGGCTTTTCCTGCTCGGCTTTCATCGCGCTCTCTTGCGGTGTGTCCGCCATGGCTCAGGCGCTCGCTTTCTGCGCGGCAGGCACGCCATTGCGGATGTTTTCTGCGCCGAGCATCATCGCGTCCAGGATTTTGTTGTAGTCCTGGCAACGGCAAAGATTGCCGCTGATGCCGTGCGCCAACTCGGTTCGCGTGGGCGCGGGATGGGTCTTCAAATAGCCCACCGTCGCCATGATGAAGCCCGACATGCAAAACGCGCACTGAAATCCCTGCGCATCTACCACCGCCTGCTGCACCGGATGTAGCGTGCCGTCGTCCGCAGCCAGGCCCTCGATCGTGGTCACCTTGCGCGCGCGCACCGTGTTGGTCAGCACGGAACAGCTGTAGTGCGGCACGTCGTCGAGCAACACCGTGCAGGCTCCGCATTCTGCGCGGTCGCAGCCCAATTTGGTTCCCGTCAGTCCCAGCTTGTAGCGCAGCGTCCAGGCCAGCGTTTCCTGCTTCATTACTTCTACGCGGCGCGGCTGGCCGTTTACATTCAGAGTAATCAGCCGATCGCCCCCGAAGCTCCGACGTCCGCCCGGCGCGAGAATTCGATAGCTTGCCGCGCCGACGACGGCGCCTCCGGCAATCACGCCGAGAATGAAACGGCGCCTCGTAATCGATTTCGATGGGTCTTCGATTGGCATTGTGCCCGCCTTGGGATCGTCCGCTTCCGGCATTGTGGCTTCTCCGGTTTCAGGGTTAGTCTGGGATCGTCTCGCTGGCCTGCGGGAGTTGTTCCTTTGATTCTTGCGGGGATCACGCCGTCCCCTATTCGAAGGCATCACGCGGCGCTTGGAGTCATTTTATCCCCGCGACTGCGCCGACGCAAAATCATCGCCGTCCGTGCGGCCGGATGCTGGAAGAAACGATTGCGCGTGTGGTCGGCAAATCGCCTTTCGCGGGCTCCGCGTTCAGCGCTCGGGAGAAGCTTCGCGCCACTCTTACGCTTCCGTCATTTCTCTGCCTTTGGCCTCGTGCCCCAACGCTGTCAGTCCTGCTAGCGCCACGGCAACCACGGCCACGGTCACGGCGAGCACCGCCGGATAGCTGCCCCACCGTTCGGCTGCCAGCGCCTGGCCTTTCCCATTCCACGAGGTGATGAGCGCACCCAGTTGGTAGGCCAATCCCGGTGCGGTTGCGCGTACCGGGGCAGGCGACAATTCCGTGAGATACGCCGGAACTACGCCCCACGCGCCCTGCACCATAAACTGCATCAGCACCGCACCGATGCCCAGGGTGATGGCCGTATGCCCGTAGGCGTAAAGAGGAATCACCGGAAGCGCCAGCAATGCCGCCGTGATAATGGCGCGCTTGCGGCCCCAGGTCTCCGACAGCGCGCCGAAAACGATGCCGCCGGCAATCGAACCCAGACCGTACAGCACGCCAATCAGGCCGATCGTCTCCGGCGAGAGCTTGACTGCGACAGCCAGGAACGTCGGATACACATCCTGCGTGCCGTGCGAAAAACTCATGAAGGCCGTCATCAGAACCACCAGAAACAGAAATGTGGGCAGGAATTGCATCAGTTGCAGTGACCACGCAGGCCCGGCGTGGACAGCGACGCGCGACCTGCGCTTTTGGGCGGCTGCCAGCCACACGGGCGACTCCGGAACGCGCGCCTGCACATAAAACGCCAGCAGCGCGGGCGTTGCGCCCAGGATGAACAATCCCCGCCAGCCGATCGCCGGCAGCGCCAATACATGCCCGAAGAGGGGCCAGTGAACGCCGGCGAAAAACAGCCCGAAAGCCGCCGAGGCCAGAATCGAACCCACCGCGTACCCCTCCTGCAGAATTCCGGAGAACGTGCCGCGCCCCTCTTTGGGCAACGTCTCAAACACCAGCGCCGCGCCCACGCCCCACTCGCCGCCCATCGCGATCCCGAAGAGCGCGCGCAGGACGAGAAGCGCGTTCAGCGAAGGCGCAAAGGCACAGGCCAATTCGATCACTGAGAAGCTGAGAATGTTGAACATCAGCACCGGCCGGCGGCCGTAGCGGTCGGCCAGCACGCCAAAAAGCAAAGCGCCCACGGGCCGGAAGGCTTGCGTCAGAAACACCGCCCCCAAAACCGCCGAGGGCTGGGTGCGGAACTCGCCGGCAATCGCCTTGACGCAAAAAACCAGCAGAAAAAAGTCGAGACTGTCGAGCGTCCAGCCCAGAAACGCGGCCAGAAAAGCATGGCGCTGCGGGCGGGTCAGCTTTTGAAAGTGATTGAGAACAAACATTGGCGCGAGAATAGCAGAACAGGTTTCAGGCTTCAGTTCATCAGGTCCCAGATGTCACGTGTCAGGTGCGAAGTGTTAGTTGTCAGTTGTCATGCCCATTCGTGCAGGAGTTCGAGTCGCTGCATGTGAGCGGAAGTGGCTGAGAGCAGGAAAGCTCAAGATTGAGAGCTAAAAAAATAATTGTTGCAACAAGTATCTTGCGTCGTGCATCTTATGGAGAGCATGACTGCAGGGCCTTTGCCCTGCGTCGACAAGAATTTCATGGTCCGGCGCTTTTCCCTCTCACGGCGGTCACGGACCCCGCACTCAGAAAAGGAGCTTCTCCGCATGAAACGGCTGGCAATTCTCACCGGCATCCTCGCCCTCGCGGCGCCTCTTGCCCTCGCGCAAACTTCCACCTGGGTCTCCGATCCCAACCACAGCGAAGTCGACTTCGGCATCACTCACATGAGCGTGTCCAAGGTTCACGGCCGCTTTGGCAATGTGAAGGCCACCATCGTCTACAACGAAGCCGACGTCACCAAGTCCACTGTCACGGCCACCATCGGCGTCGACACCGTCGATACCGGCGTGGACAGGCGCGATACCGACCTGAAGAGCCCTGCTTTTTCGACGTCGCCAACCTGCCCACCGCCACATTCACCAGCACCAGCGTGGCGAAGAACGGCAATCACCTGACGCGTGACTGGAAACCTCACGCTTGCACGGCGTCACCAAGCCCGTGGTGCTCGATGTGGTTGGCCCCAACGGCTCGATGACCGATCCCAAAGGCAAGGTGCATACCGGCTTTTCCGCCACCACCACCATCGACCGCACCGCGTTCGGCATTGGCCCCAAGTTTCCCGCCGCCATGGTTGGCGACGAGGTCACGCTCACTATCGAGCTCGAAGTGATTAAGCAGTAGGCCCAGTCACCGACGACCTTGTGTGAAAGAACGCGCCAATTTTAGAACTTATCCGCAAGCGCGGCCGGCAGCGTGAAGTCGGTAGCCATGGACCCTAGCCACTGGCAGCCGGCCAGCCTCTCTGGAGATCTCGCCAATGGCAAACCTGAAGCTTGAGATTCAGCAGGAGCCTCCTTTCTCCAGCGTGGAAGAAGAGGCGCTTCTCAACCTGCTTCGCACCTCGGATTGCCTGAACCGCGCCCTGCAGCAGAAGAATCCGCGGCTGGGGCCTCACCGCGACCCAGTACAACGTTCTGCGGATCCTGCGCGGCGCCCAACCCTGCGGACTTCCCTGTGCGGCCATCGGCGATCGCATGATTACCGCCGAGCCTGATATCACGCGCCTTCTGGCACGGCTCAAGCGTCTCAAGCTCGTCCGCCAGCACCGCGACCGCCACGACCGCCGCGTGGTGTTGACCGAGATTACCGAATCCGGGCTGGAGCTTCTGCGCAGTATGGATACGGTGGTTCGCAATGGCCCCAAAGAACTCCTCGGCCATCTGCGGCGCGTCGATTTAGCAGAGATGATCCGGCTGCTCGAACTCGCGCGCCAAGCCTGCGCCGACGAGCCGGCGAAAGCATGAATTTGCAGATTTGTGGATGTTCGGCGGACGGCGCTGGTTTCAGATCCTAGGTGCCGACGACCTTTTGCGCCACCGTCACTTCGTCCGCGTCCGACTGGATGATCTTGTTGTGCAGGCAATAGAGCGCCAGTTCCAACCGGTCTGAAACCCCAAGCTTGTCGTAGATCTTGCGCAGGTAATTCTTGATCACCTGCTCAGTCGTTCCCAGTTGAAACGCGATTTCCTTGTTGCGCTTGCCCTGGGTGATGCAGGTAATAATTGACATCTCTTTGGGCGAAAGGCGGGGCTGGTTGCGCGGGCTTACCAGGGCGGCGGCCTGCGCGCGATACGCATCGATGACCCAGTTTACCGACTGGTTGTCGATCCACGTCTCGCCTGCGGCGATGCGGCGCACGCAACGCACCAGCAGATCCGGCGAGATGGAGCGGGATACAATGCCGCGCACGCCTCTCCGGTAGAGCTCTACGGTGTGGTTTTCGTCGGTGGCCACGGCCTGCACGATCAGCTTCATATCGGGGGCCAGCCGCAGCAGCTCGGGAATTGCATTGGCCGTACCGGCCAGCATGCTCCCTTCCAGGAGAACGATGTCGGTAGGATAGCGTTCGATGGCCGCACGCAGGTTCTCCAGCGAATCGGCCTGCGCCACCACGCGGATGTCGTCTTCAAGAGCGAATACCTTGCGTATACCCACGCGGTAAATCGCTTGCGAATCCGCGAGAATCATGCGAATCGTGCCGGGCTTTACTGAAGTATCTGCGCTCTCGCCCTCGTTATGATCGTCCAGAATTTCCATAGTCGGCCACTGGCCCGCCAACCGGCTCTCACTGCTCCGCAAATCGATACTCGTCGATTGTGGCCGCGGCGAGATGCTCGTTATGGCTTGAGGAGCAGCGTACCACACGCCCCGTGCAGTGGACCAGAACGTCGTGCGGCGTACCCAGGATGGCATGCGGCATGCGCATCGAAAATCGGATGTCTTGCCCGGCAGCTAATGCTCTGTCCAGGGAGAAAAGCACGCCGCTGGCGGAGATGTTCCGCGTGAGAGCTGGAATGTCGCCATTTCCGGTGGATAACACCACCGGCAGGGCGAGGGGAAATCGCACCGCGCAACGCACCTCTTGCCGGCCGCTGGCTGTGGCTTGCGCGCCCAGTGGAAGCCGCGGTTCTGCTTTTTGAATCGTCATAGTCAAAGCTCCGTTCATGTGAGCTTGTTGCCACTGTAGCGGCTTTTGTTCATTTGGCACAGGGCACTAAAGTTTCGAGACTGGTAACCGGCCAGGCGGTCCCTATTTTGTCGCCCGATACTTTGAGTGCACTTGATGTTGTGCGTTTCGGTTCCTAGCGGTGGTTTCCGGATCCCGGCCGCCCTCGCAACTACTCCTCGACCTCACCTGATGTTGTGCATTTCGGCTCCGAAGGCGGTTTGAGGGGACGGCGATACCCAACGCAATTCGCAAAGAGGATTCCGGTACCAAGCCGAGTTGTCAGAGCCGGCCGTCAGTAAATCCCATTCTTGCCGCGAAATAACCTTCTCAACCCCTCCCGACCCCGAATATCGGTCCCGACCTACTTGTGCGAACGATTTTCGCAGGCGAAGAAGGTGCGAATAAAGACTAAGTAACCACCTGTTTGATTACTATTGTTGTGTTCAAATAGTTACTTAAGTAGAAAAAAAACCTTAATAGCACTTTTGTCGTAGATTCCATAACCCGTTTGGGGTAGTCTTTCCTTGCAAAGTTGTAGGGCGGATTGCCTCCGCCAGGAGAGTTTTTCATGAGTACGAGCAAGTTGAATATTCTTAAGGTCCTAGTTCTTACGCTTCTTGTTGTTACCGCTTGCACGGCGAATGCAATTCCTGCAGGGCCGTTCCCGACACCGCCCGTGGTGAGCTTCATTCCTGCTGGACCATTCCCGACACCGCCCGTGGTGAGCTTCATCCCTGCCGGTCCCTTCCCGACGCCGCCCAGCTTCATTCCAGCTGGCCCGTTCCCAACGCCACCCGTAACGAGTTTCATTCCTGCTGGACCGTTCCCAACGCCACCCAGCTTTATTCCGGCCGGCCCGTTCCCGACGCCGCCCAGCTTCATTCCTGCTGGCCCGTTCCCGACGCCGCCTGTCATTTCGTAACTGCTAGTCCTTTTAATTAAGGATTCGACAAACGCTGCCTTTCGGGGCAGCGTTTCTATTTTCTCTTTTGGTGAGTGTGACTTTTGTTTTAATCTTTAGGCCGTCTCGGCCATCCGATTCGCTGGTAGACTCTGGATATCGCGCAAGCGCGCATAGGCGGAACATACTTTGTGAGCCTGGATATCGGACTTTGGTTTGCATATATTGTCGTCGAAGCAGCCCTCCTCGGGTTGTTCTTCTACAAGCGTCTGTGGCGCACCTTCCCTGTTTTCTTTACTTACTGCGTTTGGGATCTTTCCAGCAACGTCACACTCTATGTCGTCAGCCGTTCTTACTCCCCGCTATCCCTTGTCTACGCCCGGACGTATTTCATTCAGACAGCCATCGACTCCTTGCTGCAACTCGGCGTTCTCGTCGAATTGACATGGTCCTTGCTGCGGCCGTTGCGTGCCTCGATTTCTCGCGTTGCCCTGGTACCTATCTGCGTCCTAATTCTCGTGGCAGGCGCAGTGATTTGGCCTTTCGCATCGCTTCCCGGAATCGCCCCTCCAGAAAAAGTAGTTCACATTCTCATGCAGATGCAGCAAACCGTCACGATTCTGCGTGTCTGCTTCTTTCTGGCGCTTGCGGCATGCAGCCAATGGCTCTCGCTCAACTGGCGCGATCGCGAACTGCAGGTGGTGACGGGACTCGGATTCTATTCCATTGTTAGTCTCTGCGTGGCCATGCTCAATACGCACCAGACCACCCAGTTCCAATACAGCCATCTCAACGAAATCGTCATTGGCAGCTACATTCTCTCGCTGCTCTACTGGCTTTACAGCTTTGCTCAACAGGAAGTGGCGCGCCGCGAGTTCACTCCGCAAATGCAGAACTTCCTGTTGGCCGTGGCCGGCGCTGCGCATTCATCGCGCGTCACGCTTACTGAGTCCCGCTCAGGCAAAGACCGTGAATCGGGAAAGCCCTGACACGGCTTTCACCTCCTCCCGCACAAATGAACCGTGGACTCACAGTCGAAGGCTTCTACGCTGCGGCGTCGTAGTTGACACCATGTTCTGAGCAGGTTCAAATAGAAATAGTGGTGAAGGAGTTCACCCTTAACCGCTGTCCTCTCCTATGAGCCGGACAGATGATGACTCCTGACAGGGAATCCTGTTGCGGAGTCATGTCGCGGCGCGATTCCTGAAAATCCTGTGAGTTCCGCTGGTCGCTAGCTGGCCGCGAGGCGCTCGCAATGTGGCAGATTGGTTTGCGCACCGTTCCTGCGTTCGCGAAGGTGTGCGCTTCGGTTCTGTTTGACCTGAGAGGAGAATGACGTTGCAGAAATATTTGTTCATTGCCGCGGGCGGTGCGGCCGGTTCCATCCTGCGCTATTGGGTTGGATCCACGATCTCTGGCCGCATGGGAACTCGATTTCCTTACGGCACTCTGGTCATCAATCTCACGGCCTGCGTGATCATCGGATTTACGCTCACGTACTTCGGCAAACGCGCCGATCTCAATTCTGCATGGCGGTTTCTGGTGCCGATCGGCTTCATCGGCGCTTACAGCACCTTCTCCACATACGAGTGGGAGACGCTTTCCACTTTGCGCTCGGGCGCTTTCATGCTGGGATCGCTGTATGCAGTGGGCAGCATGATTCTTGGACTTGCGGCGACCTGGTGCGGAACTGCGCTTGCCGACTTGCTGTAGGCGAAATGAAGCGGAGTTGGCGGAGTGAGACAGGACAAAAGCCTCTGCTGCGAGTGCGCGATGTTGCTACCTTGTTCGCTGACTCTTGCAACTTTTTTGCAAAGGTGATTCAATCCTTCGGTGTCTGATAGGCAGGCGAATCGGGAGCGCGAACATCTTCGCGCTGACCCGCGGAAAGGAACCGATGCTCTCCTCGGGAAAGGCTGTTAAAGTCACGCTCTACTTGAGCGATGGAGCGAAGCATCACGGTGTTCCTATCTACTCCAGCATTCTCGACTACCTTTTTCACAGCGGTATCGCAGGCGCCACAGTGGTGAAGGGCGTTGCAGGATTCGGGGCGAAGCACCGCATCCATTCTGCGCACATTCTCGAGATCTCGGATCATCTTCCCATCAAGATCGAGTTCATTGAGTCGCGCGAAAAGGTGGACGAGGTTCTGCCCGAGCTCGAAATGCGGATCGATTCGGGCCTCATCGAAATCCAGGAAACCACCGTTGTTGTTCCGGCCAAGTCCTGAAACTGGCTGCAAACCGGTATTGAGTAACTCTGGATTCGCACTGGCCGCCTCGCATAACAAGTACAGTTTCACAGTCTCTGTGGAGTTGCGCGGTTTTGTCCGTAACCTGATGATTCTTAATCGGTTGGGGGCGCGGTACAGTTTCACAGCCTGTTTTTCGACTTTTTTGACTTTATTTATTTCTTGGAGGTTTGAGGTAAAGGGGAGGGGGGAGGGGGGAGGGGGGAGGGGGGTAACTTAGTAGTAATTAGCCGTTATGAAGTGGAAGAACTCACGGAGCGGACGGATTGCGTGGCGGGAGCAGCTCATGGAACGATTATGCGCTCGCAGCGGGAAATTATCTGCAAATCGGTCGGCGGGTCTTGCGGTTTTCCTGGGTCCGGACAGCAGCGCAAACCTTTGCTCCCCAAAAGTATCTAAATTAACAGGCGGGCAGTTCGCCGCGTGATTTATCGACCTCACGCGCGCGATTGCGCGGCGCGCATCCAATGTAGTTGCGTCCTCGCGGATGCGAATTCGACTTTTCATCGCTCCTTCATCGAAACAGGTGCATACTGATGGGGAGAGTAAAGGCCATCTTAGGCAAGGGGAGACGGATGCTCTCGATGCGGCCATTTCGCATCTTAACTTTTGTTTTCATCATCATTGGGGTGTCCTTCTGTGCGCGCGGGCGAGCGCAAGGGGCCTTGTTGATGGAGGAACCGTACGGCATCTTCGGCGTCATCAATCCTACCGGTCACAACGCCATCTATTTTGAGCGTATTTGCGCTGCAACCCCGGTGAAGCTGCGCCGCTGCCAGGCTGGCGAGATGGGCGTGGTGATTGCCCGCTACGAGGGCATCGATGGATACGACTGGGTGGCGATTCCGCTGCTTCCTTATCTCTACGCGGTTGAGAATGCTGCCGACGTGCCTGCGCACGTGGATCGCGACACGGTGGAACGGCTGCGCAATCACTATCGCGAAACCCACCTGGAGAACCTGGGCGACGCTCTGTCGCCGGGCAGTTTTCTGCACGGGGGGTGGACGCAACTGGTGGGCGCGGCGTACGAGCGGCGGATCTTCGCCTTCCGGTTTGAGACTAACGCCGAACAGGACGATGCTCTGATCCGGCAGTTGAACGCGGGCCCCAATCGTACGCGTTTCAATCTCCTGTTCAACAATTGCGCCGACTTTTCGCGCGAGATTCTCAATCACTATTTTCCTCACGTCTTCGAGCGCAACATTTTCCCAGACGCCGGCATGACTACGCCCAAGCAGACGACGTACAGGCTGGTGCGCTACGCGCGCAAGCATCCCGAGACCGGGTTAGCGATCTATGAGATTCCGCAGATTCCCGGGTATCGGCACGGGAGCCATTCCGCGAAGGGCATCGACGAATCGCTGGCCACCACTGTGTATGCCATCCCCATTGCGATCCTCAATCCGTACCTTGCCGGCGGCCTGGTGGTGGACTACCTGGCGCGCGGCCGCTACCATCTCATCCCTAAACATCCACAGGTCCTGAGCCCCGAAACTCTTTCGCGGTTGACAGCTCCCGCTGCTCCCAAGGACAATTCGGCAAGTGCCGGGATCGCTGCGGGCGCTCCCTCAACGGTGGAGTCAGGTTCCGGCAATGATTCTGGCGCGCCTGCGCTAATGCAGTCGGCCGGACAATCCAATCCCAGCCTGCAAGGAACCGGAGCAAGTAATGAGTAAGTCGCAGCCGCAAAGTTTCAAGAATCATGCCAGGTTCGATCCGCCATTCCATTTCTTTCTGACCTTGGTCTTCCTCGCCAACCTGATCATTTCGATCGTCTACGTGGTGAAGCACCCCGGCTTCTACTCCGCGTGGTATGTGGTGCTGTCGGTGGCCGCGATTCTGGCGCTGCTGAAGATGAGGATGTATCCCATCAAGGTGCAGGACCGCGTGATCCGGCTTGAAGAGCGGCTGCGGCTGGAAGCTCTGGCACCCGCGGAGTGGCGCCCCCAGATCAACCGCCTTAGCGAAGAGCAGCTGATTGCATTGCGTTTCGCTTCCGACGACGAAATGGTGGGGCTGGCGAAGCAGGCGCTCGAACACAACCTGACGCGCAAGCAGATCAAGGAGCGCATCAATAATTGGCGGGGCGATTATTGGCGGGTGTGAGGAGCAGGTTTCAGGAGCCCGGTTTGTAGCGCCGGTCTCCAAACCGCATTTGTACCGCCGGTCTCCCGACCGGCTGTCGTGCGGGCCTCCCGGCCCGCACATGCGCGTCGACACCACAGGTGCCGACCCATCAAATATCGCGTGTCATCCTGAGCGACCAAAATAGGATGTCATCCTGAGCGAGTCCCGGCGCACCGGGGCGAGTCGAAGGACCTGCGGTTGCTTTTGCTTTTGTCTTTGCTCTTTCCCAACATTCCAGTCGAACGAAGACCGGCGTTCCTACTCCCTACCCCCTGGTCTCTGTCTTTGCGCAAGCATCCCCGGCGATCCGCTCGGAACGGTTCACCGACCACAAGCCGACGATTCAGGAGTAATATGTGTTCACTCAATCTTTTAGGATCTTCCAGGCCTCAAAATCGCGACCCGCGTCAATAGCGGAGTTTTGATTTCAGGCTCAAGAATCGAGATCGTTGATGAAGCATCGGACTTTGCTCGTAGTCTTAGCTTTTCTCGGGTTCCTGGTTGGCAATCTCGCCGCAAAAGACGTTCCGCCGCATTTCAAGGACATTCAAGTCGAACGCTTCACTCAGTCGGATGGAGTGGGACTTTCCCAGAATTTCATAAGGTATTTCTCCGATAGTCTTAGAGAGCAACTGCAAAAGGAAAATATAGCCGGCTTGGTGGTGGACGACCGCGCCACGGTACCCGCAGCGGACGCCGCCGATTCCATCGTACTCGAGGGCAATTTCACCAGCTTCCAGAACACCAGTGGATTCCATGCTGGCAGAATCGGCGTAGAGATAAAGCTTTACCGCCTCAGAGATCACCAACTGATTACTGCCCTTACGCAGGAGCTTCTTTTCGGTTTCAAATCAAAAAACGAAGCGGATGTTCCGGAATACGCCGGCAAAATCAGCGGCAAGCAGTTCAGCAAGGCGGCAAAGGATTTTCCAGCGCTGGATTCTTTTCCGCCCGGACCTCCGGTGCAGACGGCCGCGCCTTCAGCCGCGGCGCCTGCGTCGCTCGCGCCTGCTCCCGCCGACGTGCTCACCAACAGCTCAGTGGTTGAGATGGTGACGGCCAAGCTGCCGGAAGACGTGATTATTGCCAAGATTCAGGTTTCGCCCACGAACTTCGATGTCTCCACTCCAGCTCTGGCCGAACTCAACCAAAAAGGTGTCTCTCCTGCCATCGTCAAGGCCATGCTGATCGCGCCGAAAGTCGCTCCTGCGCTGCCGCAATCCCCCACCTCGCCAGGTGCCGATCACTCCGGCGCGCCGGGTCAGCAGCATTTCAGCATCGCCGAAGGCGTCAGCCTCCCGGCGTGGATCGATCCCCAGGATTTCCTCAAGCTCTTCGCCGGCCAGCTTCGCGCCTTTCTGCAGAAGAGGAACATTCCCGTTCAGTTGGCCGGCGATGGCCCTGGTTCACCTGGCACAGATGCAGCCGGCTTCACTGTGGTGGAATGCAGAATCAGCGAGGTGCATATGGGCAACGGTTCGATGGCGAACCCCGTTGTGATCACCGTCGAGTCCAGCTTGTACCGCGGGAGCGATCGCACGCTCGTCAAGGTTGTTACATCGAAGGTAAAGGCAATCGGCAACGCCCACCCCGGGGGAAAACTCCCTCTCAACGATGACAATACCCTGGCCACCTGGACAGCCGATTGGGTGTCGGGCGACATCAAGAAGGCTCTCAAGTAAGGCGCGGATGTGAACGGCGTGGACCTGCCGTGCTATCGCGACGACGGTCAATCTGGAAGCTGAGCGTTGGTTGACGAGAACAAACCGACGACGGGATCTTTTACTTCGATTTTAGGATAGGTATCGGCGGGTGGCCCGCTCATTAGGATCGCGTTGATCCGTGAAAAGGTGTGCCCCGTTCATCGCAGTCTTATCGCGATGAGCGGGAGAGCGCCGGACCACGATCTATCAGGATCGGTCCCGCAAACGCCCAAGGGTCCAAGAATAGGGTCGCGTCTGAATAACCCAAAATGCATGTCAAGACCCCTCCCAGCCCCAAACCACCCCAACCCGCTGAAAACACTCGCAACAACCTCTTCACCAGTTCCGCAGATAATTTAGCCCTCTTCCCGCATAATCGCTGCATAAGTCCAATTCCAGGCATTCGCTTCTGGCGTAGCCTCCACGTTCCTATCTCGAGAACGCCTCAAATTTCCCTGTGAACGCAGGGAACTCTACTGAAATGACGTCTTTACAAAAAGCGATTCTTTAGAATCACGGACTTGCAGGAACAAGCACCCCGCAACCCCTTTACCGTGACGTACTTGGCCTCAAAGATGGGGGGAGTCGGGGTGGGGGTTCCGAAAGGAAAACAGCTATGCTGTACCCGGAATGTCGGCACATTATGACCAGTGGCAAAAAGTGTGAGGCGCCAGCCCTCAAGGGCGGGCATTTCTGCTTCTACCACAACAGGCTTCACGTCGACGCCAAGAAACCCGTCACGCCCATGGACTCGATCGAGATCCCCGTCATCGAGGACCACTGCACCCTCCGGCTCGTGCTTGCCCAGGTCCTCAAGCAGTTGGTCAACGGCAATATCGACCGTCATCGCGCCGGGCTTCTGCTCTACGGCCTCCAGATCGCCGAACAAACCGTCGATCGCAGTGGAGTTCCGAGCATGGGCGCCAAATCCATCTCTCACACGCCCGAAGGCGACGACCTCGCCCCCGAACAAATCAGATGCGAGGGCTCTGACTGTTGCGAAAATTGTCCCAGGGCCGAAACATGCGAGAACTACGATCCCGACGACACTCTCGATACCGACGAAGATGAAGACGAAGACTAGCTAGTGCTCGGTGAATCCCCGCTAAAGCTCCTCGCCCTTTTGACCGATACGACGCATAGGGGATTCCATGGCGTTGTTCGATTTCGATGCACACGACTCTAGGCCCGCTCGCTTTGCCGCGCGTATGCCCATCCTTTCCACGGGCGAGAAAGTGTTCGGCTACAAGCTGCTTTTTCGCTCCGATTTCAACAACTATTTCCCCTCGGTTGAAGGCGATGCGGCGAGCCGGGGCGTGATTGACATGTCAAGCCTGATCGGGCTCAATACTCTTTCCAACAATCTTCCCGCATTCATCGTGACGACGCGCGACATTCTCGTCCGGCAATACCTGGCGTTGCTTCCCGCCGGGAAAGTGATTGCAGAGATTCCCGATTCTGTCCCCGCCGATGCCGAGGTGATGCACGCGTGCAAAAAGTTGAAAGAGGCCGGTTGCAAGATTGCGTTGAGCAATTTTCGGGCCGACGATCCACGGAGGGACCTCAAGGGACTCGCGGATTTTCTCAAGGTCGACATCAAAATGTCTACGCTGGCCGATGTGGCAACACTGACCAGCTGCTATCACGGCCGCGGCCCGCAGCTGATCGCCGAAAGAGTTGAGACCAGAGACGATTTCGAATTCTGCAAGGCCGGGGGATTCAGTTTTTTTGAGGGATATTTTTTCCGCAAACCGGAGATGATGCGGGCGCGCGGCGCACAATCCAATCGCACCGTGTACCTGCGATTGCTGGGGGCAATCTCCAAACCGGATCTGAACTGGAAAGAGCTCGAGGAGATCGTCAAGTCGGATCCGATGCTCTACTATCGCCTGCTGCGCTATCTGAACTCGGCCATCTTCGGTTTGGAGGGCGAGGTGAGGAGCGTAGGCCAGGCGCTCACATTCCTGGGGGAAAAGGAAATACGCCGCTGGTGCCAACTGAGCGGAATGCTTGAGCTGTCGAAGAACAAACCTTCGGACCTGGCGCTCGCGGCGCTGGTGCGCGCGCGTTTCGCTGAATCGATCAGCGCCAGAGTTGACTGCGGAAATTCGAATATGTTTCAGGTCGGGCTGCTGTCGTTGATGGATGCGATCCTGGAAATTCCCATGCGCGAAGTGCTGGAGGGATTGCCCATCGATGCGAGCGCCAGA
The DNA here is from genome assembly GCA_963830785.1 of uncultured Acidobacteriota bacterium. Taxonomy (GTDB): domain Bacteria; phylum Acidobacteriota; class Terriglobia; order Terriglobales; family Acidobacteriaceae; genus Telmatobacter. Next base: position 19,406 of record CAWHNV010000030.1, on the reverse strand, counting down.
ACCGTTCTATTGGAGGATGCGGGGCCGCTCTCTCCGGTGTACAACCTCATGCTCGCGGTTGAAGCCGGCCTCTGGCCGAGGATTGCCGTGCTGGCCTCGCAGCTCGGCATTGACCAGGAGTTCCTTGCACAGTCGCAATTGAACGCGATGGAATGGGCGCAGTCGATTGTGACGGCAGCCTGATTCGATGTTGCCGCAGTGGGCCCGCGTCGCAGGCCCTTGCGTCTATTTCGCTCCTGGTCCGGAGCCGCTTCCCTCATCGTCCGTAGCTTTCAGCGACTCCGTGTCGAGCTCGTGCTCGTGCTTGTAGTGCTCCACCGGCATCTTGCCGTCCCACCAGGCCCAGTTCATGGGATACACATCGGGATCGAAGAAGACCTGGTAGAAGTGCCAGACGATGATCGCCAGCGTGGCCAGGATCGCCTCGTAGAAGTGCACCGCCGTGGCCACATCGACCCACCAGCGCGCCAGCAGGTCGCCGACCCAGACCTTGGCCCAGATCATGATGCCGGTGACGCCCATCAGCGCCGTGCCCCACACCAGCGCCCAGTACTCGGCCTTTTCCGCGTAGTTGAAGCGGCCGAACTTCGGCTTCTCCTTGCTCAGGCCGAGGTAGTAGCGCATGGTGCCCCAGGCGTCGAAGGCGATCCTTGGGCCGGGGCGCGATGTCGCGCAACAGGCGCCGGCCTTCCCGCGCGATCGCGAGATAGAAGACGTGATAGATGCCCGCGCCGATCAGGATGCACGCCGGCGATGCGATGAATGATGCCGCGCAGGTTCTCGCCCATGCCCAGCGTGTGCGCAAACCACGAGTCGGGGAACTTGAGCGCAAAGCCGGTGATCACCAGCACGATGAAGCTGGTGAGCAGAATCAGGTGCTGCCAGCGCTGATTCACGGTCATGCGCGTCATGAAGGGATTCTGCATGCGCGCGCCGCGCCACCGCCTTGCTGCGCCAGATGATGGCGTTGTGCAGGAACATGGCGCCGATGACGAGCAGGATCAGGACGATGTAAATCCAGCCGCACCCAGCGCACGGCGACCGAACCGATGTCGTTGGCGCGGGTGCCCGTCGGCGAGATGCACCGGCGTGCGCGTAAACTTCTGCGTCACGCCCTTGTGGCACTTGCCGCAGGTGGCGTCGAGATTGGCGGGATTGATGGTCGAGCGCGGATCGCTCGAGGGCAGAATGTCGTGCACGCCGTGGCAACTGGAGCAGTTGGCGGCCACCACCGAGCCGCCCTCGGCGGCCAGGCCGTGATAGCTGTCGAAGTAGGTGGTGACGCGGTTGCCGGGTACGCCGAACTCCTGCGAAAGCCGCACGCCCTCGTGGCAGCGCGCGCAGATGTCGCGCGAAACATTCTGCTCCGCGACCGGCGAGTTGGGATTGGTGTGCGCCTTGATGGAGTGGATGCCGTGGCAATCGGTGCAGGTCGGGGCCAGCGCATTGCCGCGCGCGATGCGCCTGGCCGTGAATGCTCTGCATTGAAGGTGTTGGCACGTCCGTGTGGCACTTGCCGCAGGTGGCCGGGACATTGAACTTGGAGATCGGCGACTTGGGATCGTTGGCGGGCAGAATCTCGTGCGTGCCGTGGCAATCGGTGCAGACCGCGGCGTCTTTCGATCCGTTGGCGACGGCGCGGCCGTGCACGCTCTCCTGGTAGGAGATGAAGGGCTGCGCGCTTTCGCCGTTCGACTCCATGAGAAACTTTTGCCCGTGGCAGCGGCCGCAGGTCGCCGGAATGTTGGCGTGATTCACGGGCGACTTGGGATCGCCGGCGCCTTCGATCTGGTGCGCGTCGCCGTGGCAATCCTCGCAAGTGGCCGCGGGATTTTTCCCGGTCTTGCTCGCTTTGGCGTGGGTCGAAAGCGCGTAGGCTGTTTGCGCATCGGCGTGGCACTGTGCGCAGCTCACCTTCTCCGGCGGCTTTTCGTGCACCAGGCTCTTCACGTCCTTGTGGCAGTCGACGCAGGCGAACATGCGGCCGTGGACGGAGTGCTTGAACTTGCTTTGATCGACGTAGAGGCTGACCGTCGCGCCGTTCGTACCTTCGGTGGTGAGAGTCGGATCGGAGTGACAGGCGAGGCAGTCCGCGTCCTTGAGCTTTTGCGCGGGGAGCGCGCTGGAGGCCCAGACAAAAAAGACAAAAAACAGCGTAAAGAACGAATAAAGCGTACGGATTCACACTTTGAGGAGATGCCTGATCGGGGGGTGGCTGCCGTGACGGGAGTCACAAAGGCAGCTTTCAGCCGTCAGCTATCAGCTTTCAGCTGTTCTTGCGCTATTGCCTAGCGTTTGGATGAACGACGCGAGCATCTTCGATACTTCCTCGGCCAGAGATTCCGCTTCTGACGAGCGCCTTGCCGTCGCCGAACTCGAGCCTTCTGGCGATCACGAGCTGAGTCTTGAGCTCAAAGAGCGACCCCTGGGCAAGTCCAAGAAATTAGCGGAATTCCGCTGGAGAGAGCCGACCGCGGCCCTCGGCGATGTTGCTTGCAACCGAAATGCTCGCACGGCGCATTTGCGAGATCAGGCCATAGATCTCGTCTTTGGGAAGCGACCGAGTCAGCTTATAGACGCAAACAGTCAGGTCGATCGCTCGCTGCCATACGACCAAGTCTTCGAACTTCTGTGCCATTGCGTCCGTCTTCCTTGCTCACATTGCGCGATGCGCCTTCGCCTTCCCGATCCGGAGCTGAAGCTGAGAGCTGACAGCTGAACGCTGCTCTTCTCAGCTGAAATACGCCGTCAGCGTCAGCACCAGCAGCATGAGCCCGATGAAGATGGCCGTGAACCCCACCACTTTGGAGAAATTGAGCAGCCACAGCGGCGGCGCGATGCCCACCTTCTTTTCGAGCTCGCCGCGTCGCCGCATTCCGCTCGATACTCCTGCGTGCGCTTGTCCTTGAACTCCTCTTCGCTCTCGACGCCGGTAAAGATCACCATGTCCATGGGGAAGCTGTCGGGGCGCAGATGGGTGTTGACGAAGTGGATGGAGAAGATGAACAGAATCGCGAGCAGGCCCTCTTCGCTGTGAATCACGAGCACGGCGTTCAGCGCCCAGCCGGGCAGGAAGTGCGCGAAGAACGGCGCAAACCACATGGCGTAGCCCGAGAAGCCGATGACGATCATGCCCCAGAAGACCGCCCAGTAATCGAACTTCTCCCAATAGGCGTAGCGCTCGAACTGCGGCTTGGGGCCCAGGCCCAGAAACCAGCGCATGTGGCCGAAGAGATCCTTCACATCCTTCCAGTTGGCCACCATCGAGGTCGGTCCCCAGAAGATGCCCTTTTCGCGATGGACGAACGCGCGCTGGAAGATGTCTTTCACGTGGATCAGGAACGCGATGGTCAGCACCACGGCGCAGAACTTATGGAAGAAGAGGATGGCGCCGAATCCGCCCACGCCGGCTGGCGAACCTGCGCGCCCAGAAGCTCTCGCTGAAGCGCATGGGCAGCCCGGTGGCCGCCAGGCCCAGAAAGGTGGTGAACAGCACGGCGTGCATGTATCGCTGCTCGCGCGTGAAGCGCACGAAGATACCGGTCTCCGCGTTGCGCTGCTTGCCGCTTGGATCTTGCTGTCTGCGGCTCAGGCATTCTTGCCTCCATTGTCGACTCTTGCTTTTTACCTGGTGGTAGCGCGAGCGGATCAGCCACAGGATGGTGTGAATCACGAAGAACGTGAGCACGCTGGCCAGCAGCAGGTTCATGAACAGCCGGACAAAGTAAAGCCCCGGATTCAGCTTGCGATCGCGCGCGTTGGCGTGCGGCTGATACTGCACGAAGCTGACGTTGGCGCCCGCGTGGCAGCGGCCGCAGGTCGTCACCAGGTTGGCCTGGTTGATCGGCGATGCGGGATCGGACGCGGGCCGCACGTCGTGCGCTCCGTGGCAGTCCCAGCAGCGCGCCGTCTCCACGTAGCCGCCCAGCGAGCCCAACTGCGAGTGGAAGGTGTCGCGGTAGGTGGAGAACTTGTCCTTGTGGCAGTTGCCGCAGATCGGCGTGGACTGCATGCGGAAGGCCGCTTCCGTGGGCTGCAGAATGGCGTGCGCGGTGTGGCAGTCGCGTGCAGACCGGCGCCTTCAGATTGCCCTTGGCGATGGCCTTGCCGTGCACGCCGTCCTCGTAGTCGGCGTTGATCTTGGCGTGGCAGTTGCCGCAGGTTTGGGAATGTTCGATCTTGTAGGTCGGGCTCTGCGGATTGGTGTGGCTCAGGATGTGATGCGAGCCGTGGCAGCTTTGGCAGTTGGCCGCCACCAGCAACCCTTCCTTGCTGAGCGCGAAGCCGTGGATGGAATCGATGTAGTTCGGATAGACGCTGGCCAGGCCGTGCTTGCCCGCCATGCCGTCGTTGCTGTGGCAGTGGCCGCAGGTCTTGGGCACGTTGAGCGGATAGACCGCCGAGCGCGCGTCGGTCTTGGGAAAGATTTCGTGGGCGTTGCCGTGGCAACTTGTGCAGGGATGCTCCTTGGCTGTCGGCGTGGACGCTGCCGCTGAGTTGGGCCGCCTGGTCGGCGTGGCAGGTCTTGCAGTCGACCGGCGCAACTTTGTCAGGATGCGGATAGCCCTTGATGTCGGCGTGGCAGTTGGTGCATTGCAGGCTGCCGTGAATGCTGTCGCTGAATTTTTTGCCGTCGACCGCGATGCTGTGTCCGGCACTGTCGGTCATGCTCGAGTCGCCGTGGCAGGTGAGGCAGTCCTGTGCGCGGAGGGCGTGCGGCGCGAGCGCCAAAACAGCCACGCCGGCCACGAGTACCAGGCTGCGAACCATTGAGATTGCGTTCTTACGTGCGGCTTCGTTCATTCCGCCGTCTTCCTTCCCCGGGGCGAACGCGGACGCGCCCGCTCACTGGCAGTTCCCTGCCGACTCCGCCGTTCTAAAACTTTTGCGGGGGATCGCACTTCCAAGGTCGTTCCTTGAGGGGGGCGCTGGCAGTGATAGGTGTCACAGGCGGCGCGATGTAGATCACAAGGACGGGCGTCGGGGTCAGGGTTCAGGAGGTGCAAGGAAGATCACGCGAATGTGGGCGGCGTCGTCCCTACCTGACTCGGCCCTCAATTGCCCGTCCTGCACCCGACGCTGAAGCGCGGGGCTTACACACGCTGCGTCTACGGCGCGGTTTTCCGCTGGCCGCTGGCTCCTTCTGGTGATGCGGGTCACATGCCGCTGTGCCTCCGCTCGAAGAGAATAGGGGCGCTAGTTTGGAGGCCCTCTATGGGCACAGTTGCGATTCCTGAAACGAAGACGATGCTTACCCTTCCCGGAGATGCGGTGCGGCAGATTCTCTGGCGGTATGCCGACCGGTTCGACCTGCAGATGCTCGTGCAATCGGCGCGCGGCGTGGCGCGCGGCACCGTGGCCCGCATGGTGGCGGCCGGCGAGCGCAACACCCACGAGTGGACCCCGGCCAAGGACGAGATGCTCGACGCCTTCGACCGCGCCGGCATCACCGCGGCCTTCATGGAGCCGGAAGAGGGCGGCTTCATCGTCGGGCCCAAGAATCTCGCGCTCGGTCTGGCGGCCTTCGAGCTGGCGTGGGTCGATGGCGGCGCGGCCACCGCGAGCCTGGCCGGATTTCTGGCGCTCTCGCCCATTCACGAGCGCGGCACGCCGGAGCAGGTCAGCGCGCTACAAAACGCTCTCCGCTCCTCCGCAGCCCGGTGAAGACCGCAAGCCCTGGCGCGGCGCCTTCGCGCTCACCGAGCCCATCCCCTACGTGGGCGTCGATGCCGGCATGTTGAGCGGCAAAGTGCGCGTGGCGCGAGTGGAAGGACGGCGAGGAGCCTCTGCTCCAAGTGGACAAGCGCGGCCGCTTCATCACCGGCATCGCCTTCGCCAACTTCGTCACCGCCGCGGTGAACTCCGACGATGCGCGCATCAAGGGCAGTTGCGTGGTGATTCTGGAAGAGACCGACGAGGGCACCTTCGATCGCGGCACCGCAACCAAAAAGCTGGTGCACCAGCTCTCCTCGACCGGCGATCCCGTCTTCAACCTGAAGGTTCCGGCCAGCCGCATCGTGGGCGGATACACCGTGAAGGACGGCGTGATCGTCCCCAACTTCAACCACGGCGAAATTATCGAAGCGGTCTTCCGGCGCACGCGCGTGCCCGTGGGACTGATGACCGCGGCCAAGCTGCTCTCGGCCGTCGAGCCGGTCATTCGCTACCAGCGCCAGCGCTTCCGCGGCGCCGAGGGCGCAAAGCCCGGCTCCGTCCGCTACGAGCAGGGCATCCAGCAGCGCGAAGACGCGCTGCACCGCCTGGTCGACGTCTGGGCCACGGGCGAGGCGGCCTCGTCGCTGGGCTTTGCCGCGGCGCGGTTCTTCGACGAGCTCGATCCGCTGGAAAAACAGAAGACCGCGATCCTGAAAGAGCGCGGCGTCAGCGGGCGGGCGCGCCGAGATGAAGGCGCTCAAGGAGAGCGAGCAGCGCGCCATCGAGCTGTTGCGGCTGAAGGAAGACGATCCGCGCCGCGCCGAACTCGAAGCCGATCCGCTGGTGCAGTACGTGCTGAAGGACGCCGAGGCCAACGTGCTCTGCCCGGCCACCAAGCTCTGGAACACCGGCCACGGCGCCAACATGATGCGCGAGGCCGTTAGCCTGATGGGCGGCTACGGCATCACCGAGGACTGCCCCGGCTTCCTGGCCAACAAGTGGATGGACGCGCAACTCGAAGCCACCTACGAAGGCCCTGAAGCCGTGCAGCGCCGCCAGTTGACCGTCACCATGACCTGCGAAGTCTTCCTGGCGCAGTTCCGCGCGTGGACCGCGCGAGATGCGCGGGATTGCGTCGACTGCGTCCCGGCACCGGCGCGTGCACGCTGGCCTCGGCGATGAACCTCTGGGCGTGGTCGCTGAACTATCTGCAGAACGCGACCGATCCGGCGGGCGGCAAGCTCTATCACGGGCAGCGCCAGGGCGTGACCTTCGCGCTGGCCGATGCGCTCAGTTGGCTCATGGCCTCGCGCTGCCAGATTCTCGATGTGCTCGAACTCGAAGCCCGCGGCGCAGCCGACGCCGTCGCCGCCGAAGGCCTGGCCGGAACCGTGCAATTCCTCAGCGACCTCTGCCACACGCAGGCCGCGCAGGCCGCCGGCGAAGTTTCGCGCATCTGCGCCGAACTGGTCTTCGGCTACAACGCGCATCCCGCGTGGGACGAGGAGGAGCATCGCAGCTGTTTCCTGTCGAGCGAGCTTGAAGAGCTGGAGGAGACCATGCCCGGCATCATGGCCATGGCCGTCGACGTTGCTCGAGGCCGACGGCAGCCATCCGGCGAAGGCCGGCCCCTGCGCGGGATGCGCCGGGTCGAGCGAGTTCCTGCGCCTGCAGAGCAAGCTGACCACGTGCCTCACCGGCGCGCGCCTGGCCAAGGACCGCGCCGCCGACACGGTCAGCAAAGTCATGATTCCCGAAGCGCTGGATTATCCGGCATGAGCTTCATGCGCCACAGTCCGTCGAGATCGACCGCCAGACGATGGAAGTCGACATCGCCTGCGCCGGCTTCGGTCCGGCCACGGGTGGATTTCTCACCACGCTGACGCAGGCCTGGAGCCAGAACCCCGCCGACCCCGCCTTCGAAAGCAGCGTGGCGTCCGGGCATGCCGCTGCAGGTCCTCTGCTACGAGCGCGCCGACGATCTTGCCGCGGGCGTCAGCGGCGTGGTCACGCGCGCCGAAGGCATTCGCGCCAGCTTTCCCGCGCTCGATCCCGCGGAGATTCCCATGGCCGCCGCAGGTCAAGCAGGAGCGCGTTCTTTATCTGCTCGATCCCATCGGCGCCAGCCGGCGCTCCGCGCTCTTGCGCTTGGCGATTTTTTTCTTGGTCTCGGGAAAAGGCGGTGGGTGAAAGACCATGCCTTCGAGCTGCCCTGGACGCCCGCCTTTCTCCACAAGCAGCGGCGGCCTGGTCCTCTCCATCGGCCAGTTCAACCAGTGGGTCGGCTCGCAACTGATGGCCAGCGGCCTGGTGCAGATCTGGCCGGGCACGCCGGTCAGCGCGCCCATCTTCGCCGGCGTCGCGAACGCGCAATACCGCGGCGTCGCCGGCCTCCGCCTCGCCGATCAGGGCGTGGACAAGCTCGGCGCGCCCGCCGACGGCTTCATGCCCGGCATGGATGTGCGCGCGCAACTCACCGTCGTCGGCGACGGCCCGGTGGGCGCGGTCGGCCAGCGGCTCGACGAGCGCTTCGGCCTGCCCGCAGGCCACGCGCGCCGCGAGTGGGCGCTGGGCATGAAGTTCGTCATCGAGCTGCCGGAAGACACCACGCTCGAGCCCGGCACCGTCTGGCACACCTTCGGATTTCCCGAGCCGGAGATCTTCGGCTTCCTCTACGTGCATCCCGACCGCCTCGTCTCGGTCGGCATCTTCGTCCCCTCGTGGCTGGGCGATCCCGCGCGCACCGCCTATCGCTACTCTGCAGCACTACATCCAGCATCCCGCGCTCTGGCGTCACCTCAAGGACGGCACGCTGCGCTCCTGGGGCGCGAAATCGCTTGAAGAGTCCGGGCAAGCACGGCGAGCCGTTCCTCACCGGCGACGGCTTCGCGCGCATCGGCGAAGGCTCCGGCTCGACCAACATGCTCACCGGCTCCGGCGTCGACGAGGCCTGGACCACCGGCGTGCAACTGGGCGAAGCGGTGCTCGAACTGCTGCGCGCCGGCAAGCCCTTCACGCAGGAGAATCTCGCCGCCACCTATGAAAAACGCCGCCGCGCAAGCTGGGTCGAGCGCGGCGCGCGCGAGGCCGAGAACGCCCGCAACGGCTTCCACGGCGGCTTCGTGCGCGGCCTGATCGGCATGGCGCTCGCCGGACTCACCGGCGGCCGGCTCTCGCTCAGGGCGCACATTCCGCCGGCGCCGCAGCAGATTCGCGCCGTCCGGCTCACATAGCAAGGCAGGCGCTCGCGCTGCAGCGAAGCTGCCGCGCTCGCGCTCGACGACGGCCGCCCGCTGCACGATGCGCTGATGACGGCGCGCGGCTGGCCGGAGATTCCCTTCGACGGCCGTCTGCTGGTCACGCACCAGGATGCGCTGCTGATGGGCGGCAAGGTGCAGGCCATGCCCGGCTTCGCCGATCACGTCGTCTTCCTCGACCACCGCCGCTGCATCGCCTGCGAGGAAAAGACCTGCATCGCCATGTGCTCCGGCCAGGCCATCACGCTCGGCGCCGACGGCGCGCCCGCCTTCGAGCGCGAGAAGTGCGTCCACTGCGGCGCGTGCCTGTGGAACTGCGCTCACTCGCCCGACGGCGAGCGCTCCAACATCGAGTTCCAGGCCGGCGCGGGCGGGCTGCACTCGGGAGAAAACTAGGAGTGCAGCTTTCCACTAATTGAAAGAGAGACGTAAGCTTTTCCAGGGAGGTGAACGATGAAAAAATTCACAGTAGCCTTGTTCCTTGTGCTCTGCTCTGCATTCGCACAGGCCGAGGAAAAGCCCAACCCAGCGGATTTCACTGTCAAGGTGCATATCTCCGCTTCATCGATCCCAAACCTTTATTCGAATGAACTGCCTGTAATGTCAGCTGAAGCGATTCTGAACGGCAGGAAAATTGAGTTATCCGGTCTCGCTGTACTTTTGAATAATAACGGCCAGATTAAATCGGGGAACAATGCGATGTTGATCGTACCCGGCGACTATCAGGCGCGACTCCTCAAAGACGTACATAATTCGGACAGCACTGCGATTCACCAGGAATATGACCTTCTTCTCACCGACGGCATCGTCTGGCATTGCATGATCTCCGGCGTCTCCGAATGACCTGCCGATGACCGTGAATGGCAGCCGCAGGTTCAATTCGGCCACGCTCGTGCGGGCATTCGACAACGGTCACTGCGGAGACCTCCGCACAGAATGACTGAGTTTAAAAGGTGAAGGATTTGTAGCAGCAAAAAGGAAGAGGCTAATGGCAAATGTGTTGCACATCGTAGTTTGCGCCGGAATTGTTCCGGACCCGCTGCAAACTCTGGAACCGACGATCGGTCCCAACGGTCCGGGATTGAAGAATGAAATGGTCTTGCCTGCGGTTCTCGATCCGTGGGCTGCGTGCGCGCTGTATGAAGCTGCAGCGCTCGCGGCAAAGAATCCTGGCAGCAAGCTATGGCTCGTTGCTCTTGGGCCCAAGGCCAAACTGCAACAGGTGATGATGACCGTTGCGCAAAAGGTTGCCTTCGAACTCGTGGCCGTCGACGGCCCTATCGGCGGATTTCCTGACGCGCACGCGACGGCCGCGGCGCTTGCTTTAGCCATCGCAATCTATTCCAGAACCTGAACGGGACGGAGTTCCTGCTCTTTGGCGGTTGGGAGTCGGCTTCGCGCGGCGCCGGCGTGACGCTGCAGATCGTCGGCGAGCGCCTCGGCATCGCCGACCAGTTTTTTGGCGTCGACCAGATCGAGCCTGCGCGACGACGGCTCGTTTGAAGTACTGGAACGCGTGGAAGGCGGAAAGCACCAGGTATCGGTTTGCGCGGGCGCGCCCGCCGTGCTGGGCTGGGCGACGGGCAACCTGGCTGAGCCGCGCAACAATCCGCAGATTGGCATGGCGAACATGCGGACGATTATGCCCGCGCTGCAAAAGGCCAAAACTGCCGCGCTTGATGGCAACTCGCTCGAATACGTCTCGGTGAGCCTGCCGAAACAGCAGCGCACCACGCGCGTCGAGAAGAACATGAGCACCGATGAGATCGCCGCCGAGTTGGTGGAGTGGATTGGGAAAGAAAATTGACTGGTTACGGACTCAAGGAAACTTATGGAATCCATACTCGTACTTACTCATGCCGATGAATCCGGCTCCGCGCTTACCAGGCACTCGCTTGAAGCGGTGACCGCGGGCAAGGAATTGGCTGCGCGTTTGGGCGCTCCGCTGACGATAGGGATTGTGGCCGCCGATGCGAACCGCGCTGCGAGTGCGGTCCGACAGGCGGGACCGCGATTGCTTGCGGTCCGGGGCGAGGCGTTTGCGCAGGCGCGATTCGCCTCCGATGCGGCGGCATGCGAGGCTATCTGCCGCGCGGCGCAGGCCACGATTGTTGTGGCACCGCAGAGCTCGCGCTTTGCGCGGGTGATGGCGGCGGTGGCGCATCGGCTGGGCGGCGTGGTCGATACTCATATCGCTACACTCGCCACGCACATTGCCGCTGGCGGCGACTCCGTTGAAGCCACGCGCTGGTTCTACCGCCAGCGTATCGAAGCTGTCGTGACGCGCACGGCGAGGCCGTGGTTTCTGCTGCTGGATTCCGGGACGCACGAGCCTTATGCGGGAGAGGCTGGCAACGTGGAGGTGGATGAGATTGCCATTGCTGTCGAATTGCCGACGCTGCGCACGGAGGTGACTGGCTTCCGCGCGCCGCAGCAGGACGAGCAAACGATTCGGCCCGATGCCAAGCTCCTGTTTGTCGCCGGAGCGGGATGGACAAAGAAACAGCCCGACGGCGCAGTGCATGTGGAAGAAGCTGGCAAGCTCATTCTCGATTTCCTGCGCGCGTCCGGTGCGTCGCTTGGCAGTAGCAAATCCTTAGTGGATCAGGGCAGCGAGGGGAATTCCGTGCTTCCGTTTCTGACGCACATGAACCAAGTCGGGCAAACCGGCTCCACTCCGCGCCACGCCAAGGGTCTTTCCACTTGCTGCCACGGCGAAGAGCCGCATGTTGTTGGTTGGAGATTTATCGGCGAGCGCAGGGCGATTTCTTTGGATGCAAACTGCGGCTGGACGCGCGGCAAAGCCGACGTCGTCTACGTTGCCGATGCGTTTCAGGTGATGGCGAAAGTGAATGCGGCGCTGAATGGCTAGCTTGCGGCCTGCGGCGTTTTGCGCCTGAAGGTGAAATTCGAAATCGCAACGAAGGCCGTCCCTCAGGGGTTAAAGCCCTGCCGCCTATGCGCCTTTCATGGCACGGCTAAAGCCGTGCCTTTCAAAACCGGATTTCCAGCCAGTTCGAGTGCCCTGGACGCATGAATTCGTTTTTCGCGACGGCGGTTTCCCACCCTTTCGCAACAAGCGCGAAAGGATGGGGCACGGAATTAGTACAAAATCAGTTGGTCAAAGATCTCGCTATCGGCTATTGGCTTGTTCTCTCGGCCTCCCGCAGCCGCACCAGTAATTCGAGGAGATCATCGATTTCCGCCTGGGTTCGCAGGTAGTAACGGGCGTGGGTGCGTTGCTTTCTGCCGATGCGAACGGGAACCATGTTGCCTCCGAGGGCGAAGGCATCTTCATCATTCTCATCATCGCCTAAATAAAGCACCCAGTTACACCGCAGGCGATCGCGTTCCGCGGCGAGGGCGTCGCCTTTATGCGGCGCCAGCTTTGCCATCACGTTGACGACGTCCTTGCCGCCAAACACGCGGACGTTTTTCAGTTTTCCGGCAGCGGCGAGAATGCGTCGCCGCGCTTCTGCCTTTCGCGAGCATAGGCGGTAATGAATCGCCAGGGAGGATTCCTTCTCTTCGATCCAAGTCCCTTGCAGTGGAACAAACTCGTGCTCGAGCGCGACCTTCCATCGCTTCACATCCTTGCGCACTGTGGGTGTCCTGTCCGATTCTGCGCCATGATTGCCCAGCACCCCGGCTACATGCACACCGCGCAATTTTTCTAGAACGCTGGCGCGATCGCGCCCGGAGACGATGATGCATGGGTACAACGATGCCACGCGACGCAGCAGATCTCGAGTCCGCTTGCGCACTCCAGCCTTATCGGGAAGGTCGGCGATGGGGGCCAATGTTCCATCGAAATCGAAGGCGCAAAGCGTGCGCTGGTGGGCCAGCCGCGCGAGCAACGGAAGAGACGCTCTTGAGAGGAGATACTTCATGCTCATGGCGCCGACGCCACGAAGGTGCGCTCCTCGACGGGGCGTCCGGCCACACGCTCTTGATTGCGCAACCGCGCGGCATCCACCAGCATGGTGCCAGCCCAGCGATACACGTTGAATTGCACCAGGAGCGAGCGCATCGATCGCATGCGATCCTGCTGCTCATCGGGCGGCATGGAGAGCGCAGAGGCCAAGGCGTCGCTTGAGCCCACCAGATCGTAGGGATTCACAATCAGCGCCTCCGTGAGTTCTCTGGCCGCGCCGGTGAACTCGCTGAGCAGCAGCACGCCCTGAAGATCGGTGCGCGCAGCGACGAATTCCTTGGCCACCAGGTTCATGCCGTCGTGCAGACTGCTTACGTAGCAAAGATGCGCCGCCCGATAGAAACGGAAAACTTCCGGCGGTTCATGATGCGATCGATACAGAATGATGGGCCGGTAGTCATCGGTTCCGAATCGCTCATTGATGCGCGCCGCCGTTTGCTCCAAGGTTTCGTTGAGTTGCTGGTAGCGGTCAATCTTGGTCCGGCTGGGAGCCGCGAGTTGCGCGAAGCTGAAGCGGCCGCGATATTCAGGATACCTTTCCAACAGGACTTCCACCGCCAGCAACCGTTCTTCAATGCCTTTGGTGTAGTCCAGCCGATCGACTCCGACGCCGAGGAGAGCATTCGGCTTCAATCCCAAATCACGCCAAACCCGCGATCGACATTCCTCGATGCTGGGCGCTGTCTCCACCCAGTGCACTGGCCATTCCAATGAGATCGGGTACGGCCGAACCAAGGTTCGATGCCCCTGCATCACTACCGCACGATGTTCCTGGTCGATGCGCGTTTCCAGATACCGGTCGACGGAATCGAGAAAATTATTGCAGTGCAGCTGGGTGTGAAATCCCAGGATGCTGCTTCCCAACAGGCCGCACAACAATTCATTGCGCCAGGGACAGATGCCCATTTGCTCGGCGTTGGGCCAGGGAATATGCCAGAAGACGATGACCGTCGCGGCGGGCAGACGCTTGCGAATCATGGCGGGCGCGAGGGCGAAGTGATAGTCCTGCACCAAAACGATGGGGTCTTTTGAATCTACTTCGCTGCACACGGCGTCAGCAAATTTCTGGTTGACCGCGCGGTACTGGCGCCAGTCGTCGGCGCGGAAGATGGGCCGGGCGTGCGCCATATGGCAAAGCGGCCAGAGGCCTTCGTTGGAGACTCCGTTGTAGTAGCCCTGCAATTCTTCGTCGCTGAGCCAGACGCGGCGAATGTGATAGGACTCTTCGTCGGGCGGCACTCTGACGTGGTCGTTGTGGTTGACAGTGTCACGATCGGCAGTGCCGCTGCCGTGAGCAACCCACACGCCGGAACAGGCGCGCATGATGGGTTCGAGAGCGGTGACCAGGCCGCTGGCCGGATGCTGCACTTCGATGCCGCCGTCTTCGGTGCGGTTGTGAACGTAGGGCTCGCGATTGGCCAGAATCACGATCTTCTCGCCATGCAAATCACGGTTGAGCGTCTGTTTGAGGCGTTCCGCCGTCCACAGCCCGGGATCGGCTTCGCGCTCGCTGGCCATGCGCTCGATCAGCTCGCGCACGTCGCTAAGCAGCGGCTGGAACTGCCGGTTTTGCTTGCCTCCGTTGTGCAACAGGCCTTGCAGCTCCAGAATCGAATCCGCGCGCGTGCGCCGGGCTGCCAGCAGAAGGATGCTGAGGGCCATGATGGAAAGGATGCCGAAAAGCACAAGGAGAAAAGTTTGCGCTCTGACTTCGCGCCGTGCGATGTAACTGAAATCGTGCACCAAAATGGCAAAGCCGAGTTCCTGTCCACCATTTGTGATGGGCATGGCAGTGACCAGAACGCGGCCGGTGGGCAGCGTTGCCTGGGTGCTCCACTCCCGCGTCCCCCGAGCCGCCTGGGTCGCGGATGAGAGGGACTCGCGGATGCGTGGACCAACTGCAAGACAGTTGAACTCCTGCGGAAATCCCGGGGTAATGGAGCGGGTGCTGAAGTCGGCGCCGCATGTCGCCACCCCGATCACGTGCGCTTCCTGCGCCAGTGTCACCAATTGCTTGTTCAGATTGGCGGAATCGTACCAGGCATCGGCCAGAGCGGGGCGCGCGCCGATGAGAACCAATTGCGAGCGCGATTGCACATCGCGCTCAAACCATTGGCGCACTGTGCTTTCGACGACCCCGGATGCGGCCCAGGTCAACAAGGATAGACCCACGAAGAGGGCGAGCATGAGCCGCGCAATTCGATTCATACATCTATTGATGCAATTTCAACGCGCGACGGGCGTCTCTCCCCTGTGGATTGAAGATCCTGGATTGATTGGGAACCTGGCGGTTTTCCGCGCTGATGCATTTCGACGAAATTGGCGGGCGTCATCTTCGTCGTCTGATGACTGTTTTTTCCCCAAAAAAACGGGCGGCGCGGGAGTCCCGGGGTCATCCGGATCTCACCGCGCCGCCCAGTTGCATGCTCGCTTTTTTCAGCTTGAAATCAGTGTAGCGATGCGCTGGAAATAATCTGCAAATCGATCCCTTCCGCCTGGTGTTTTTGGAATGAATGAGATGCGGCGGCCTTGCGTTGGCGATGTGCTTGACAACGCGAGAGCGGCCAGCAAAGTTTGGGCCTCTAATTCCCTTCCCGTGAAATGTTGGGGGCTGAAGGACTTCATTGCTGATGGCTCATGGGTTGGACCTGCTGGTAGGCCGGGCCGGGTTGCATGGCTGCGCTGGGAACGTTGTTCTGGGCATCAAGCCAGACCGGCCCGCCGGCGCCCATGGGAAGCGCCTCCGGTTGCCAAGGATGCGCGGAATGCAGACTGTGGGGTTGAATCGACGGTCGGGGGACGGTAGTCGTCTTGCGTATTCTATCCAAGAAATGGCCAGTTCGAGAACGAAAATCGCAAATCGCTGTTCCAAACGCTGTTCCCCGCGATTCACAGGGCTTACATCGCGCTGATTTAGGATGGAGATTTGGAGCCATTCGAACGCTATGAAACCCATTACTGAGTTCATCAAGCATCATTACCGTCACTTCAACGCGGCCGCGCTGGTGGATGCGGCGGAAGCCTACAACAAGCTGCTTGCCGAGGGCGGCAAGATGTTTGTGACCATCGCGGGCGCGATGAGCACGGCCGAGCTGGGGCTGTCGCTCGCGGAAATGATTCGCCAGGACAAGATCCACGGGATTTGCTGCACCGGCGCGAACCTGGAAGAAGACGTTTTCAATCTGGTGGCGCACGACTATTACGAGCGTGTCCCGCACTATCGCGACCTGACCCCCAGCGACGAAGCGGCGCTGCTCGGGCGGCACATGAATCGCGTGACCGACACGTGCATTCCTGAGATGGAGGCGATGCGGCGGATTGAGAACGAGGTGCTGGCAGAGTGGGTGAAGGCGGATAAGGCGGGCGAGCGGTTTTTTCCGCACCAGTTCATGTACAAGATTCTGCTCTCGGGCGGGCTTGAGAAGAGCTACCAGATCGACCCGAAGAATAGCTGGCTGCTGGCCGCGGCCCAGAAGAATCTGCCCATGTTTGTGCCGGGTTGGGAAGATGCGACGCTAGGCAACATGTACGCCGGGCACTGCATTACGGGCGACGTGAAGAAGGTGCACACGGTGCGCACGGGCATTGAGTACATGATGGAGCTGGCGGAGTGGTACACCAACACGACGGCCAAAACGCCGCTGGGATTTTTCCAGATTGGCGGCGGGATTGCGGGCGATTTTCCGATTTGCGTGGTGCCGATGCTGCACCAGGATTTGCAGCGCGAGCATGTGCCGCTATGGGCGTACTTCTGCCAGATTTCGGATTCGACGACGAGCTATGGGTCGTACTCGGGCGCGGTGCCGAACGAGAAGATTACGTGGGGCAAGCTGGGAGAGACGACGCCGAAGTTCATTATCGAAAGCGACGCGAGCATTGTGGCGCCGCTGGTGTTTGCGTATGTGCTGGGATGGTAGCTCGTGGTTCGGGATTCGTGGTTCGTGGTTCGGGACTGAGCGAGTGAATTGAGTGAAGGAAGTGAAAGAGTGACTAGGCGGGCGGCGATTTTTGCGATGGGGTTGGTGCTGGTGGGACTGTGCCTGACGGCGCGGGTGAGTGCGCAGGAGGATCGGGGATTGTGGCGCGCGGCGAGCACCAACGCGTCCGCGGTCACCGGTGACATTACGATTGGCGAGGCCAAGGTAACGCTCAACTTCGCGACGTTTCCGCTGGCGCAGATTCGCAGGCTAAAGCCGGTGGAGGTGAGCGCTGTTTTCGATGCGGACGTGAACGCGGGGATTGAAGGCACGCTCTACCGGCTGCACGTGCCGCCGGGACAGCACTTTCTGCACAAGAATACGCTGTGCGGCGGCGAAGAGACGCAGTGGATGGCGACCTACGCGACAGGGCACACGCTCAAGGTGGCGTTTTTTTCTGGCGACGACATGCCGGTGTTTACGTTTGACGCCATGCAGAACACGACGACAGTGTGCGGGTCGTATGTGTATGGGCGGTGAGTTGACAGCCTTCGGCTGTTAGCTCACAGTTGTCAGCAGTCAGTTGTTCGATGTCAGTTCGCAGCGGTCGGGCCTGTGAGGCAATAGCGCCTGGGCTTAATTACCGGGCGAAAGCCGTGAATGGAACTCCGCTTTCGGATTCCCCGACCCTTATAGACGCGGCCTGGCGCGATCCGCCCAAATATAGTTCGCGGGATCCATCAGGTCCAACGCGCAGAGAGAAATTCGTTGCCCTCGATCCTATCCAGACTCAGACTCACTCCATGATCGGCCATCGAACAGACCCACAGAAAGTGATTGCATCAGCGAAATGAACTTGCAGAGTGGAAGAAAGCTACTTAGTTTCATAGTTCTTGCAGGGTGTTCCTGCATCGTCGTTGGCCAGTCGAAGAAAGAGCCCGTCGAATACGTCTCGCCAAATATTGGAAGCATTGGGCAGCTGCTCACAGCGACAGTGCCTTATGTGCAATATCCCCATGGAATGGCACGCCTCTATCCGGTGACAACGCCCGGCATTAATGATCGTTACCTTGCCGACAAGATATATGGATTTCCAGCCGGGCCGGCAATCTTAATGGCATCGACCGGTGCTGTGAGTACGGCCCCCGCTAACTACGCGTCCGACTTCGATCACGATTTTGAAAAGGTAACTCCGTACTACTACGAAGCCGATTTGCAAAGCTGGAACATCAGGGCGGAACTTACCGTGACACCGGAGGCTGGTTATTACCGGTTTACGTTCCCTGCGAGCGCGCATGCTCACATCGTGTTCAGCCTCGGGAAGAATGCGGAACTCGTTGCGGGCGACAGCACAGTAAGTGGGAGCGAGAGGATAGACGGTAACATAGCACGAACGTCCGTATCGGACGGCGAAACGAGGCAGTATTTCTATGCTGAATTCTCGCGGCCGATGCCGTCGTACCAGACATGGAGCGGAAGGGCGCTCGCACGCAAAGAACAGCGGTCCGGTGACGGCATTGGATTTGTGACCGACTTCGCATCGACGCAAGGTGAAACGATCGAGGTAAAAGTTGGGTTTTCTTATATCGGCGCAGAACAGGCGCACCGCAACCTGGAACGAGAAATCTCCGGCGAAGAATTCAGCAGTGTCGAGGAGAACGCGCGTGCGGCATGGAACCACGCGCTGTCGGGCATTCAGACCGTCGGGGGTAGTGAGCGTCAGCGAACGATCTTCTACACAGCTCTCTATCGCTCGCTGTGCCGCATGACAGATATCACAGAAGACGGCCATTACTTCAGCGGCTTCGACCACAAGGTGCACAGCGCAGACGGTCACGACTTCTTTGTTGACGATGGATTATGGGACACCTATCGATCTCTACATCCGCTGCAACTGCTACTTGAGCCCAAGCAGCAAGACGACATGATCCGCTCGTACCTGCGCATGTATGAGCAAAGCGGTTGGATGCCGTCGTTTCCATCGGTTGCCGGCGAACGAGCGGTGATGATTGGGCACCATGTTGCGGCCTTTATTCTCGACGCCTACGAGAAGGGGTATCGCGATTTCGATATTGAAAAGGCCTACGAAGGAGTGCGTAAGAACGCCACCGAGGCCACGATGCTTCCCTGGAGCAGGACGACGCTGACGAGCCTCGATAAAGTGTATTTCGACAAGGGCTTCTTTCCGGCGTTGGCTGTTGGCGAACAGGAGACGGTTCCCGAAGTCACGGTCGAACGCCGGCAGGCGGTCTCGGTCACAATTGAAAACAGCTACGACGACTGGTGTGTGGCCCAAATCGCCAAAGCGCTGGGCAAGACAGAGGATGCGGAGTACTTCACCAGGCTCGCGCACAACTATCAAAATGTGTACAACCCCGCTATCGAGTTTATGGCGCCCAAAAGCGCAGATGGTAAGTGGGTGGAACCGTTCGATCCGAAGCTCGGCGGTGGGCAGGGTGGCCGCGATTACTTTACCGAGGTCGATTCCTGGCTCTATACATTTGGCGTTCAGCATGACGTGGCGGGACTGATCGATCTGATGGGAGGCCGCGATGCGTTCAACGCAAAACTCGATCGGCTTTTCGTTGAGCAGTATGGAACGTCGAAATACAAATTCCTTAGTCAGTTTCCAGACGCGACCGG
>CAWHNV010000029.1:0-20675 GCA_963830785.1 uncultured Acidobacteriota bacterium | reverse complement strand
CTTAGGACCGGCGCTGCTTGTAATCCCGCGTTGCGGGCAGCATGGCGAGGGGTCCACGCTGCTCTGGGGTTCGTGCTATCCCGATGCTCCGGACATTTATTTGAGCGACCACACGCTCGCAGGCATCTGGGGTGCCGGCAACCGCAAGTGGATCTTCGCCGAGGACCCTGACCGCGACAAAGTAGAACACGCCCTCGCCGCAAACGGACACCTGTACGAAGTGCAAACCCTCGCCGACAAGACCCTGTGGACCGACCGACCCCTGCCGTAAGGCTTGGCGGGGAATTTTGTATCAGGGCGCGAGTTCGCTCGCGCCGTAAGCTGTGCAAGATGGTTGTGGGGCTTTAGCACCTGAGGGATGTTTTCAATCGTTGCCCAGGATTCATTCAGCGATTTCTAGTCCCTGCTCCCCTGGTTGCCGTACATACACGTATAGATAGAAGCCGCTGAGCGCCAGCAGAATCAGCGGCGCCGGAATCACGCCGAATGCGAGCGACGCCCCCGAGTAATGCGTGATCTGGAAGACCACGATCCAAAAAATGTCGCCGGTCAGGATGATCGCAGCAAGCGTAAGCGCGAGTGCCCACCACCCCAACCGCCCGCCTTTCCGCCAGAGCATCACGCACGCAGGAACGGAGAGCAGCAGCAGCCGCGCATCATAGCTCCGGTGATAAACAACCAGGATGGACAACGGCGCCACCACGGCAATCGCAAACCACGCCAGGCGAGACGAGAATCTCGACTTGAGTGTCTTGCGCAGCCAAATGAGCAGGAGCACCCCGCATACGAGGTAGACGACGGGGTTGTAAAAATGCGGATTGTCCCAGAGTCGACTCACAATGGTTTGTAGGCATACCGTCATATTGACGCCGAAGCCGCCGCCGCTGTGGGGTCCGGGATCGTTCAATGCACCGCGCTGCATGAGCGCTGACTGGTTGGCCTGCATTTCCACGAGCCAGTGCGGCGCAACCTGCGATGTCCATAGCACTGTGGGCACAATCAGCGCGGCAACCGGGATCAGTGTTTCGAGCGCCCGCTTGCGGGCCATACCGCCGGCGAGAAGAAAATACAGCCAGATCAAGCCCACGTCATGCGGCTTCATGACCAGGGCGACCGCGAGGCAGATCGCACCCGCAACCGTGAAGCGATCTTCGACAAAACACCAAACCGCGATGACGCAAAGTCCCACCACAAGGCCAACAGTGTTCCCCAGCGCCAGCAGCATTTCGCTATTCACGAGAAACAGGAACACCAGCGCCGCAGCCATCAGCGGCGAAAACTCAGCGCCTATATTCCACATCGCGAAAGCAGCCAGAACAAAGGCCGCCGCACTGAGAATGAACCAAATCGCACCCGCGAACTTGATGGGCAAAAGCGCCAGTGACGCGACGAGAAAGAACGTCGTTGGGAAATTCGGAGTTAGATGACCATGCGCCGCAACCAGTACCGAGCCCAGCGCAGAGGGCACCTCCCCTTCCTCACTCTTGTAGAGAGCCCATAACTGGCTTTGCTGGTAAGGGTCATGATGCTCGACGAGACATTTCGCGCCAAAATAGAACTCTTTGAAATCGATCATTCCCAGCGCATTGAAATACGCGATCGCCGTACCCACCAATACAAAGAAAACACTGCCCAGCGACAGCAAGAGCAAACTGTCCTGGCGTTCTTTAAGCATGGATCGAGATCTCCGCAGCGGTAATGGGCCAGCCTCATTATGCATTGCCAGCGAGGCCGCGCAACATGCCACGAACATGGGAAGCTACGGGTTCACGAGATTAACTGGCAACAGCCGACGCCGAGCCATTCACTGCGCGTCCCTCATCTTGCCGCCGGGCAGAAGTTCCAGCACGCGACCGCGCCACAGAATCCGCCGACCCGCATAACTCGCAGCCCAAAAGCAAAAGCCCATCAGGTCGCGAATCGGATAAAGCACCAGCAGACCAAACCAACTCGTGTCGCACACCACAATGCGGCCGACGGCGATTGAAAGCGCCAGCCGCGTGGCCACAGCAAATGCGAACAGCGCGAGCCCCCATCTCGGCGCACCGAGCCAAGCGCACGCTGCAAGCGCCAGTAAGCCGAAGGGCATGCTGAAAGTGAGCGACGTGCCGAAGTGGCCTTTAGGCCGCGAGAATCGCGTGGACTTCATCCAGCGCACCTGGTGCTTGAGCGATCCCACGATCCCCGCGTGCAAAACCATGTGGTCGATGGCGTGATGGCTGAGGACAACCGTCTCGCCCAGCTTGTGGGTCTCGTTGCCGAGAATGAAATCGTCAGCGCAGTAGTCGGCCGTGACCTTAAACCCGCCCATGCGACGAATGGTTTCGCGTCGAAAAGCCATCGTCGGTCCGAGCGTAAATTGCATCCCTTCCAAGGCGCGCGCAGCGAGCACACCCGAAGACATTTCGACCGACATGCCGACCGCTTCAAGCCGCGCCCATAACCCGCCTTCCGCAGCGACGCCGCGATAAAGGCAACACATGCCTCCGACGCCTTCGTCCGCAAAAGGCAGCGCCACAGCGCGCAGATAATCCGTCGAAACGCGTACATCGCTGTCGCTGATAACGAGGATGTCGTGCGCGGCGTACGCTTCCATCAGCTCCATCGAAGCGACTTTCGCGTTGATGTAGTCAGGCTCGCCGCCGGTCGAAAGAAACTGCACCGGAACGTGCGGATGCCGTGCGGCCACGCGCCGCGCCGTTTCGAGACCCGCATCATCTGGCGTGCGCGCGCAAAAAAGAATCTCGTAAACCGGGTAATCCTGCGCAAAAAACGTCTCAAGGTAGGATTCGAGCCCCGGGTCCGCTCCATGCAACGGCTTCAGGAGCGTAAGAGAAGGCGTGAACCCGGGCCGCGCAGCAAGTTGCGACACCGCGCCACGGCGCTCGCGGAGATAACCCGGAACGGCCCACAGCACAATACCGGCAAAGACCGCAGAAGTGATGAGACCGAACACCGCGAGGCCAAGAAGAACGTAAGGCATGCTGATACTAAGGATACCCGGCAAGTCAGCAGATCAGCGAGTTCACGCGCAGTTGCTGGTTGCCCCATCCTTGCGCCAGTTTCATCGGCGCAAGGGTGGGGAAACCAATCGCTATGGCTTGCGGGAGCTGACCGCGCGCGGCGGCGCGACGGGCTTGATCACCGGCGTCCTGCGAATCGGTACAATGGCCCCAGCCGATCCCGGCGCAGCAGCTTGAAAGCGAGCCAGCATTTCACTGCGCACATATTCCACGAAGTTCTGCATCTGGCGGTTCATCTCTTCCATGCGCTCGCGCATCTGCAGGATGATGCCGATGCCGGCAATATTCACGCCAAGGTCGCGGGCCAGGTTGAGGATAAATTCCAGGCGTTCAAGATCCTCGTCGGTGTAGAGGCGCGTATTGCCCTCAGTACGCGACGGCTTCAGTAGTCCCTCGCGTTCGTAGAGGCGGAGCGTTTGCGGGTGAATCTCATACATCTCGGCAACCGCCGAGATCATGTACGCGCCTTTGGACTTGCGTTTTGTCGCCATCGCTCTTTCCCGAATCAGCCTAGCCGATCTTTGTGCGGGCCCGTCCCTGCCGCCGCATGCTTTCTTGTTCCCTCGCTCTTTTGTTCCCTGCCTTTTTACAGCTTTTCGAACAGCTCCTTGCGCGGGTCGTTGGGATTGAGCTTGCCGAGCTCGCGCATGATCTCGCGGCTGCGCTCGTCGTTCAGATGCGGCACCACGACGGAGACGGTCACAATCTCATCGCCGCGCTGGCCCGGCTGCTGCGCGCTCTCCACGCCGCGCTCCCGCATGCGCAGCTTCTGCCCGCTCTGCGTCCCGGGCGGAATCTTCAACTGCGCGCGGCCGTCGATGGTCGGCACCTCCACCTTGGCGCCCAGCGAGGCTTCGGCCACGGTCACGGGTACGGTGAGCAGAATGTCGTCGCCCTGGCGCGTGAACACCGGGTTCGTGCCCGTGCGTACGATCAAAAACAGGTCGCCCGCGGGCCCGCCGTTCGTGCCGGCATTGCCCTTGCCCTGCAGACGAATGCGCTGCCCGTCGCGCGTGCCCGGCTTGATGCGGAACTCCACCGTCTCCGAGCGCGTCACCGTGCCCTCGCCGTGGCAGTTGGCGCAGTCGTTCGAAGTTTTCCCTGTCCCGTTGCAGCTCGGGCAGGTGATGTTGAACTTCATGCGCCCGCCCATCTGCGTCACCTGCCCGGTGCCGTGGCACTCAGTGCAAGTCTTCGAGCCTCCAGTGTGCGCCTGCCCGTGGCAGCTGGGGCAAACTTCCTGGCGATTGATCTGGATCCGCGCCTGGCCGCCGCGAATCGCCGTCCAGAAGTCCACCGTAGCCTGGTATTCGATATCGGTACCCGGCTGCGGGCCGCGTGGCTGCTGGTGCTGCGCGCCCGAAAAAATGCCCGAGAAAATGTCCTTGAAGCTGCCAAAGCCCCCGCCGCCCTCGCCCTGCCCAGGAACACCGCCCGAGAAACCATTGAAGTCGAAGCCGCCAAAGTCGACCGGCGGTCTGCTGCTACCCTCCCGCTGCTGGCGCGCGTAGGCCTCAGCCGTCGCAGGATCGATCTGGTCCGAGTAGAAACCCACCTGGTCGTAAATCTTGCGCTTCTTGTCGTCGCTCAGAATGTCGTTGGCCTCGGAGATCTCCTTGAACCTTTCCTCGGCCTTTTTGTCGCCGGGGTTCACGTCAGGGTGGTATTTGCGCGCAGCTTTCCTGAAAGCCTTGCGGATCTCCTCCGGCGTAGCCGTCTTCTTCACCCCGAGCGTAGCGTAATAATCTTTGTTGGTCGTTGTGGCCATTGGTATCTTCTTATCTCATTCAGCGTACACGGTGCTGAACTCAAGTGGGTGCATGAGCTTCGCCAATGAACCAAAGAATTCATCGGCTTTGCCCCATGCAGTTCGGACCGGCTCCGTTTGCCACCGCTCGTCCTTACGCGTCGGGGTGGGCGACCGGTAAGTCGCCCACCCCGAAGTTTTCCGCGCGGAACGCGGGATCGCCTGGACGGCCAGCCTTACTTCTTGTCGTCCACATCCACGTACTCGGCGTCGATCACACCTTCGTCCTTTTTGGCTTCACCGCCGGGAGCTGCGCCCGCAGCATCCGCGCCCGGAGTAGCGCCTTGCGCGGAACTGGCCTTGTACATCGCCTCCGCCAGCTTGTGACTGGCCTGCGTCAACCGCTCATTCGCCGACTTCAACTCCGCAGTCGAAGGCGACCCTTCGAGCGTCTTCTTGGCATCGGCCAGCGCCGATTCCACGTCGCTCTTGTCGGCCGCAGCCACCTTTTCGCCGCTCTCCTTCAGCATCTTCTCGATGTTGTAGACCATCGAGTCCAGAGAGTTGCGTGCCTCGATCTGCTCGCGCTGCTCCTTATCTTCGGCGGCGTGGGCATCGGCTTCCTTGGCCATCTTCTCGACCTCTTCCTTGCTGAGGCCGGAGCTCGAGGTAATCGTGATGCGGGTGTCCTTGCCGGTAGCGTTGTCTTTCGCCGTTACATTCAGGATGCCGTTGGCGTCGATGTCGAATGTGACCTCGATCTGCGGCACGCCGCGCGGAGCCGGCATGATGCCGCCCAGCTTGAACTTGCCCAGAGTGCGGTTCTGCGCCGCCATCGGCCGTTCGCCCTGCAGCACGTGGACTTCGACTTCCGTCTGATTATCGGCCGCCGTCGAAAACGTCTCCGTCTTCTTGGTCGGGATCGTCGTGTTGCGCGGAATCATGGTCGTCGCCACGCCGCCCAGCGTTTCGATTGACAAAGTCAGCGGCGTCACGTCGAGCAGCAACAGATCCTTCACATCGCCCGACAGAACGCCCGCCTGCACGGCAGCGCCGATTGCAACCACCTCATCGGGATTTACGCCGTGATTCGGCTCGCGGCCAAAAAGTTTCTTGACCAACTCCTGAATCTTCGGCATGCGCGTCTGTCCGCCCACCAGCACCACTTCGTTAATCTGGCTCGTGGAAACGCCGGCATCGGCGATCGCCTTCTTGCACGGCTCAATCGAGCGATCGATCAAGTCTTCCACCAACTGCTCCAGCTTGGCGCGCGTCAGTTTGCGCACCAGGTGTTTGGGGCCCGAAGCGTCCGCGGTAATGAACGGCAAATTGATCTCGGTTTCGACCGTAGTCGAGAGCTCGATCTTGGCCTTTTCCGCCGCATCCTTCAGCCGCTGCAAAGCCATTTCGTTGCCCTTCGACGTCAGGTCCAGGCCATGCTCCTGCTTGAATTCGGCCACCAGCCAGTCCACAATGCGCTGGTCGAGATTGTCGCCGCCCAGGTGCGTGTCGCCATTGGTCGACTTCACTTCGATCACGCCTTCGCCCACTTCGAGAATCGAAATGTCAAAGGTTCCGCCGCCAAAGTCATAAACGGCGATGGTCTCGTCCTTCTTCTTGTCCAGTCCGTAGGCAAGCGCCGCCGCCGTAGGCTCGTTCACAATGCGCTTCACGTCCAGGCCCGCAATCTTGCCCGCATCTTTCGTCGCCTGGCGCTGAGCGTCGTTAAAGTACGCCGGAACCGTAATCACGGCTTCCGTGACGGTCTCGCCCAGGTAGGCTTCGGCCGACTTCTTCAGCTTCTGCAGGATCATGGCCGAGATTTCGGGAGGTGTGTACTCCTTGCCCTGGGCAATAACGCCCACGTGGTCGCCCTGCTGGATCACCTTGAAGGGGACCATCTTCATCTCGTCCGACACTTCGTTGTAGCGGCGGCCCATGAACCGCTTGATCGAAAAAATGGTGTTTTCGGGATTCGTGATCGCCTGGCGCTTGGCCACCTGGCCTACCAGCCGCTCCCCGCTCTTGGTGAATGCAACGATCGAGGGGGTAGTGCGCGCACCCTCCTCATTTGGAATGACTTTTGGCTCGCCGCCTTCCATGACGGCAACGCACGAATTGGTAGTTCCCAGGTCGATTCCGATGATTTTAGCCATGTTGTTCCTGCCTTTTTAAAGAAGATCCTGACGAGGCAGGATCTCAGATTGAGTGTCTTACTGTCAACTAATATGATGCAAATTTCCTCATCCGGATGCAGATTTTCCCTCCTTTTCAACCCCTATCGACTCGCCGAAGAACGGATTTGATTGGAAGGTACGGGCTTCAGCCCGTACATACATCCAGCCGGACAAATGCGGGCTTCAGCCCCAGAGGGAAAAGTTTCAAACTGCCCCCTACCACATGCCGGGAACCGGCAAAAACCGGCTTATACTGGACTCGCTTTTTCTTACAGGACTAATCGTCATGCCACAAAAGATTCGCGCCAGCCGGCAACGAGCCTTCGCTTGCCTGGGCTTATTTGTCGCCGCAGTCGCGGCGGTCCTGGGCTGTCTCCCCTCGGCGAACCTCTATGCGCAGTCAGGCCCGGTGCGAGGGTATATCACCGCAGTTCATCCGCCTGACGCTTTCGACGTCGATAGCCAGCACGTCACCATGACCGCGGACACCCAATTCGGACCCATCAGCGCCAAGACCCCGGCGAGCAATGGACCGACGCGCGATGCGGTCCAGATCGGCGCCTGGGTCGAAGTCTACGGCGGACGCGATCGACAAGCAAAGACTGTCATCGCCCGCACCGTCTTGATTCGCGATGATTGGAATAGCAAGCTCTCGGCGCTGGCCGTGATTGACAAAGTGATCTCGACCGCTCCGGATCTTGTTTTTGCGGCAGATGGCTACCATATTCGCGTGACGCCGGCGACCGAGGTCAAGTTCCCGCGCGACGTGAAATCGGCTGCCGATGTGCATGCGGGCATGTGGGCGCTTTACGAAGGGCACATGGGCCAGGATGGCCTGCTGGTCGCCAGTAAAGTCAAGTTTGTGTCGACTGAACAAGCGAAGGCAAAATCCGGCAACGCGCCGGGCAATTCCAGTCAGCCAGCCGCAGCGCCGCAACCGCCTGCCGGCGTCGGCCCGGAGGCCCAACAGACTGCATCGCCGCCGAATAACGCTTCCGGCGAGCCGGAGGATCAAATCGACGATCGCAGGACGGAAATCGATCTCGGCGACGCTAGCTACGATATTTCAAAGGACGAGGCGTTGAAGTCCCGTGTTCGTCGAATCGGGATGACCCTTGTTCCCGCCTACCAGAAGCAGTTGCCGGCAGACGATCCCGCGAAGATTCAGTTCGACTTTATCGCCGTCAAAAACCCGGGACGCGAGGAGTACCTTTCCTTGGACCCGGGAGGCGTCATCCTTGTGCCCGCGGAACTGGCGGCGCGATTCGAGAACGACGACCAGCTCGCCGCCGTGCTGGCCGACGGCATCGCTTACAGCCTGCAGCAAGAACCGCCGTGGATAATCCAGATGAACCGAGCCAATCTGGAATGGGCCGGGGCTCTGGGCGCGGCGAGTCTAGTCCCATACGCCGGGCTCGTGGCAGGCGGCGCTTATACCTACGAGGTCGAAAAGGCGCAGAAGGAGCAGCGTTGGCGCGTGGCGCTGGAGTTGATGGCCGATGCCGGCTACGACCCCTGGCAGGCTCCCGAAGCATGGCGACTCGCTGCGCCCGGCAAGCTGCCCGCCGACACCAGCAAGCTGAAGTACCCCGACCGAAGCGGCTATCAGTTCGCCATCCTGAATCGGATGTACAAGAAGCCCGCCCCAACCAACGCCTCGGCGAGCAACAAGCCATAATGCACCCTCGAAAGCGCGCGTGACGAAACAATTGGCTGCCCCCGGTCCTAGCATTTGGGGACTTGGGAAAGCACAGCCCCTCGCCTGACCTGTTCAACTCAGCACGAAAATGGGTGCCCCACCCCGGCGTCCCCGCGGACAAGTCTTCGTCCGCGGGGTGGAGCTTCGGCGGGCAACCGGAACGGCTGACCGGCTAAGGTAGCAAGCAATCAACTACTTCCCCACCGCGCCCAGCGCATCGACCGCCCGAGGCGTCCACCGCAACGTCGTCGAACCTTATAATCCTTTGATCACGCAAAACCCGGAGGCCCTCCGATGTTCACGAAATCTGGTGCAGCCGCGTTGTGCGGGGCGATGCTGATCGGCGCGTCCCCATTCGCGCGCGCCCAGGATGCCGACAGAACGATACTCCCCATTCCGCCCCCACCGTTTCGCGGCCAGATCACGCCGTCGTTCAGCACCTCGATCCCCGGAATGTCGAATCCCTTGCGCGCTCCCCAGGGAGCGCCCAACGTTCTTCTCATCCTCATCGACGACGCCGGTTTCGGGCAGACCAGCACCTTCGGCGGCCTCGTTCCCACGCCTACGCTGGATGCTCTGGCCGCGCGCGGTCTGCGCTATAACCGCTTCCATGTCACCGCACTCTGCTCGCCCACGCGGGCCGCACTGCTGACCGGGCGCAACAATCATGCCGTCGGCATGGGCACCATCACCAACCTGGCCACGGACTTCCCCGGCTATACCGGATCGATTCCAAAAAGCGCCGCCTTGCTGCCACAGGTCCTCGAGATGAACGGCTATGCGACTGCCGCCTTCGGCAAATGGCATCTGATCCCCGAGAGTGAGCTCACGCCCGCAGGCCCATTCGACCACTGGCCAACCCACCAGGGTTTCGACAACTTCTACGGGTTCCTCGACGGGGAAACCAACCAGTGGTTCCCGGAACTGGTATCGGGTACGAAGCCTGTCGAGATGACCGCGCCGCCGGGCCGTAAAGCGGACTTCACGTTAAACGAGGACCTCGCAGATCACGCCATTGCATGGATCAAAGCGGAAAAGTCTCTGGCTCCCGGCAAACCCTTCTTCGTGTATTACGCTACCGGAGCCACGCATGCGCCACTGCAGGCTCCGTCCGTATGGATTGACAAGTTCAAGGGTCAGTTCGATATGGGGTGGGATCGATACCGCGAGATCGTCTTTGAGAGACAGAAAAAACTCGGCGTGATTCCTACAGATGCAAAACTCACACCGCGGCCCAACGAGATCCCTGCCTGGGATTCGCTCACCCCGGATCAGCAGAAGGTCGCCGCGCGCTTGATGGAGGTATTTGCCGGCTTCATGGCGCAGACCGATCACGAAGTTGGACGCATCGTGGATGCCATTCGTGACACGGGACAGCTCGACAACACCCTCATCGTCTTCATTGCCGGAGACAACGGCGCGAGCCTTGAAGGAGGCCTCTACGGCACCGCCAACTCCATGGCGCAAATCAACGGCGTGCCCGAGCCGGCTTCAGACACGCTCAAAATCCTCGACAAACTCGGCGGACCAACCACCACGCCGCATTATCCGGTGGGCTGGGCCTGGGCTGGAAACACTCCCTTCCAGTGGGGCAAACGCATCGGCTCTCACCTTGGCGGAACCCGCGATCCACTGGTTGTCTGTTGGCCCGATGGTATCCGCGATCAGGGCGGCCTGCGCCAGCAATTTGAAGACGTCACCGACGTCGCCCCCACCATCCTCGACGCCGCGCACATTCCCATTCCTGTGGAAGTAAACGGAGTAAAACAGCAGCGCGTGGACGGCATCAGTTTCCTGGCGACCTTTGCCTCTGCCGATTCGCCGGGTTTGCGCACCACGCAGTACTTCGAGATGCTGGGCAACCGCGCTATCTATAACGATGGCTGGATGGCAGCTTCACGCAGCGGACTGCTTCCCTGGATCTATAGCAATCAACCTCCGCCGGACCTCAGCAAGCAACCGTGGGAGCTGTATCACCTCAGCGTGGATTACTCCGAGGCCGACAACGTCGCCGCAGCAAATCCCGGCGTGCTTTCCTCGTTACAACAGCTTTTCGACAGCGAAGCCAAACGCAACAACGTCTACCCGCTCGATCCGCGATGGGCCAGCCGGCAGCCTCGCCCGCAAGCAAAGCATTTCGTCTACTACGCCCCCACAGGCCATCTCTTTGTTTCGCTCACTCCGGCGTATGAGAATCACTCCCACACCATCACGGCATGGGTCAACATCCCCAGCCATGGCGGCGACGGAGTTCTCATCGCCGATGGCGGCGAGGGAGGAGGATTTAGCCTCTACCTCAAGGACGGGAAGCCGACCTACACCTATAACTACTTCAAGCGGCAGATCACTACGATCGCATCGCCCGAGGCTCTGCCCCCGGGGCCGGCCAAAATCACGTTGCAGTTCGCGTACGACGGCAACGGTCCCGGAAAGGGCGCAGCCATTACGCTTTTCGTAAACGACAAGCCGGCAGCCAGTGCGCACCTTCCTGAAACTGTTCGCACCGCGTTTTCCTTTGAAGAAACCTTTGACATCGGGGAGGATAGCGCGTCCCCCGTCGGTCCTTACCAAAGCCCGTTTCCGTTTACCGGCCGCATCGAACACATCGATCTGGATATCGGGCCTTGATTCCAGCGCCAGTGCAGGAAGCGATCGACTACTTCCCCACTGCGTCCAACGCCGCAGCCAGAACTTCTTCCGGCTCGGGCCGCACCCGAAAGTCGGCGTGCGCCTGCGCGTACACAACGCGTCCCGCGGAGCTGAGAACATAAGTTGCAGGAAGGATCAGCCGCCAGGAGTCGTCGCCGTTCACAAACGGAATGTTAACCAGAATCGACCGGTAATAATCGCGGTGGTAGTCGGGGATCGTGTACGCCAATCCAAATTGCGCCGCGACGGCGCAGCCGGGGTCCGCGAGCACGGGAAACGGCAGCCCGTGCTGGCCCACCATGAAATCGCTCTGGCGCTGAGTTTGCGGGCTGATGGCGGCCAGCAACACTCCAGCCTCGCGCAGACGGGGATGAAGATCGCGCCACGCCTCGATTTCCGTGATGCAGTAGGGGCACCAGCGCCCGCGGAAAAAGTTGAGAACCAGCGGCCCGAGCGCGAGCAGGTCGGCCGAGCGAACCGGCCGGCCGGAGGCGTCGTTGAGCGTGAACTCCGGAGCCATGGCCCCGACAGGCAGAATCTTTTCCTCGATGCCGAATTCAAAGAGTTCGCGAACCGCGCGCTCATTGATCGCCATGCGCTCAGCCTGCACCAGCTTGCGCGTGTTCGCCGTAATCTCGTCGAGCTGGTCCTGGAGCGCAGTCATGGGATTGCTTACCTTCCGAACCGCTGCTTGCCGCCCATCCCCGCGAGGCCCCCACGCATCATGCTCTTCGCCATGCCCATCCTGCCCACCTGCTTGAACATTTTAGCCATCTGCGCGTACTGCCGCAGGAGCTGGTTCACCTCTTGCACGCTGGTCCCCGAGCCGGCCGCGATGCGCTTGCGGCGCGTGCCGGAGATGATCTCATGATTGCGGCGCTCGCGGGGCGTCATGGAGTTGATGATGGCCTCCAGGCGGACGAATTGCTTTTCATCGACCTGGCCCGCGGCCTGTTTCATGCCGGCGAAGGGGCCCACGGAGGGCATCATCTTCAAAATGCTCTCCATGGAGCCGAGCTTTTTGATCTGCTGCAACTGATCGCGGAAGTCCTCGAGCGAGAAGCCGTCGCCGAGCAGCGCCTTCTTGGCCAGCTCCTCGGATTTCTTGCGATCGAGTGAGGATTCGGCTTTCTCGATGAGCGAGAGCATGTCGCCCATGCCCAGGATGCGGCCCACGATGCGATCCGGATGAAACGGCTCGAAGGCGTCCGGCTTTTCGCCCACGCCGATGAACTTGATGGGCTGGCCGGTGACGTGGCGAATGGAGAGCGCCGCGCCGCCGCGAGCGTCGCCGTCCATTTTCGTCAGCACTACGCCCGTCAATCCAAGACGCGCATGAAAATCCTGCGCGGAGTTGACCGCGTCCTGGCCGGTCATGGCGTCGGCGATGAATAGAATTTCCTGCGGCGCGAGAAGTTTTTTCAAGCTCTCCATCTCGGCCATCAGTTCCTGGTCCACGTGCAGCCGGCCTGCGGTATCGACGATCAGAGTGTCGCATCCCATGATGACAGCCTCACGGCGCGCTTCCTTGGCGAGCCGCTCAACCAGCGCCGATCCCGCGGCTTCGCCCTTCAGATCGCCTTCGTAAAGCCCAGCCTCAACCGACTTGGCGACGACTTTGAGCTGTTCGCGCGCGGCGGGGCGATAGACGTCGACCGAAACCAGCATGGGCCGGTGCCCGCCCTTCTTGAGCCACGCCGCCAATTTTCCAGACGTCGTGGTTTTTCCCGAGCCCTGCAACCCGGCCATCAAAATCACCGTGGGCGGCTTGGAAGCGAAATTGAAACGCGCAGTGTCTTTGCCCAGCAGCGCCACCAGTTCGTCGCGCACAATCTTGACCACCTGCTCGGAGGGCGACAGCGCCGTGAGCACTTCGGTGCCCACGGCCTTCTCGCGGATGTGTTCGATCAGGTCGCCGACGACCTTGAGGTTGACGTCGGCCTCAAGCAGAGCCACGCGGATCTCGCGCAGAGCTTCGGAAATGTTCTCTTCAGTGAGCGTTCCCTGACCACGAAGAGTTTTGAACACACGCTGCAGTTTGTCGGAAAGGTTCTCAAACATAGGTCTACATCTAGTTTATCGGACCACCTGCCTTAGGGCGGCGCCCGCGGTGCGGCAGCCGGCGCTTGCGCGCCATTCGTTCGAAGTTACAAACTGAAGGATAGGAGCTGATCATGGCCGACGGACGCGAAGAGCGCGAGGAGCAAAAAAAGCGGCGCGAAGAGGAAGAGCGTAAAGACCAGGAAGACCGGCTTGATCGGGAACGCCACGACAACGGCGAACCGGAGCGAGGCGGGTCCTGAACTCAGGGCCGGGAGGCTCTTGAATCACGCGAGGGTGCCCCGGGTCCCTCGCCTTTGGGGACCCG
The DNA here is from genome assembly GCA_963830785.1 of uncultured Acidobacteriota bacterium. Classification (GTDB taxonomy): domain Bacteria; phylum Acidobacteriota; class Terriglobia; order Terriglobales; family Acidobacteriaceae; genus Telmatobacter. The sequence continues at coordinate 7,012 of CAWHNV010000029.1, read as the reverse complement.
GGATAGCACGAACCCAGACAGTCGCTCAGTACAGTCTTTCAGGAGACCCGTGCTACTCCTGGCAAACCCAATCGATAATCGGCCCCCAATATGAAATGTGCGGTTTACTGAAAGGCTGATTGTGCGTGGTGTTTGGGACCACGACCACCTCCGCTCGCGGCTCGCACCAGCCCGCCAGTTCGCGTGCCATCGCGATAGGAAACAGCCGATCCTTCTCCCCGTGAACAATAAGCACCGGCGTCTTGCACTCCGCGAGTCTTTGCTGCGCATGCCAGATGGGCGGGACGAGACGCGCAAACGCGCGAGGAATCCCAATCGACACCGCCGCGTGGCGAAACGAAGTGAAGCCCTCGCACAGAATGAGGCGATCAGCGCCGAGCCGATCAATGGCTGCTATAGCCACGCCGCTGCCCAGCGAGAAGCCAAGCACCGTCGCGCGCAGCCCCGGTGCCAGCTTTCTAAGCACTGCGAAAGCGGCAATCGCGTCAAGTTCGAACTGTTCCCAATGCGGCCGACCGTTACTTTTGCCATAACCGGAGTAGTCAAAGACCAGCGATGCCACGCCGTTAGCAGCGAGAAGTTGCTGAACCCCGAACCACTGCTCCACGGTTTCGCCAATGCCATGACAAAGCAAAACCGCTCCCCGGCCAGCGACAACCGCGGGTTCCACAAAAACTGCGTCAAGAACGTGGGCGGGCAGATGGGCAGCGCTGGAAATCGCGTGCCGCGAAACACGCTCATGGATTCCCACCGGTGCGCGGCCGCGCTTCGTCCAGCCCAGCACGCGGTCGCGAAAAATCATGAAGCGGCTGACGCACGAGATCGCACACGAAAACGCCGCGCGGTGCGCCCTGCCCGGTTTATCGCTCTGCGTATCGCCTGGTGACTCGCCCCGCAAGCGTTCCCCGGCGTTCCGCCTTTCGCTGGCACGCATGGGCTTCTTCGCCTCTCTAGTTACTCGGAGGGAGCGATCAAATATTGCTCCAGCTTGCCGTCGGGATACGTATAGGTCGTAAGTTGCAGCGTGCGGCCCGGGTAGTCGATGTCGAAGACGCGAAACGTCATGCCGCCGCGCAGTTCGCTGCTTGTTTGGCGCAGACTGAGCGGTTCGCCGAGAGGCGCCAGACTCGATTGAAAATCGGCTACGGCCTCGGCAGTAAAGTAGTCGCTCAAGTTCGGCGCCAGCAGCGAGCGGTCGATGCGGCCCTGCTGCAAGCCGCGATAGATGTCCAGGGCCTGCTGCTCGGGCGTCGTAAGCGGATAGCCTGCCACAAGCGGCGCGGCAAGTTGCGCAATGGTCTCTGCCGCATCCACGGCCATTTGATTCGTCAGCACCACCACCGCCGTGCCATCGTCGATCAGCACCTCGTTGTCCGAAACGAATCCGGAAACCTCGCCTGAGTGCTCAATCGAGCGATGTCCTCTGCGCTGCCGCACCTCCACGCCCAGGCCGTAGTGCGTGCCCTCGCCGTTCTTCAGCTTCACCTCAGTGAACATTTCCTTGTAGCTCTCTGGTTTCAGAACAGACCGCGAAAGCAAGCTCTCATCCCAGAGCGCCAAATCGTGCGGCGTCATCGCCAGTTCGCCGGCCGCAAACATCCAGCCAATCCCTTCCTTGGGCGCCACGCGCAACGGCCCCAGCGCGTTGCGGACGTACGGTGTGGCATCCACCTCCGTAAGCTTGATCGCATCGGAGTTCCAAACCGATTTCATGCCCAGCGGCCGAAAAATGTGCTCGCTTAAAAAATCCCAGTAGTACTCGCCGGAGACCACTTCCACAATGCGCCCTGCGATGACGAAATTCGTGTTCGAGTACTGCCACTTCGTTCCCGGCTCGAAGTCGAGCGGCTTCTTTCCCCAGGTGTCGATGATCTGCTGCGCGGTTTCAGGGCCGTTCATCGTCGTCATCACGTAGTCTTCAGGCCAATAATCCTGATAGCCGGAAGTGTGCGAGAGGATTTCGCGGATCGTTACGTCATTACCCCGCGTGAGCCCTGGAATGTATTTGCCCACCGGATCATCGATCGAGAGCTTGCCCTGTTCCTGCAAAAGCAAAATCGCCGTCGCAGTAAACTGCTTCGAAATGGATCCAATCGAATAACGCATCTCCGGCGTAGCAGGTTCGGCCGGAACAGATGCCGTAGCGACGCGCGCACTGCCGTAGGCATGGGTGTAAACGAGCTTGCCATGCTGCACCACCGCAACCGAAGCCGAGGGCACGCCCGTAGCTTCGAGCACCTGCGCAGCGATGCGATCCACCTGGCCGCGCAACGCGGGATCGATGCTGTCGACCGTTTGCGCGGAGACCGCGAGCGGGGCGAGAGCGATAAAGGCGACAAGAGCAAAGCAGGAAGGTTTGCGCGGCATGAGTGCGTTAAAACTCCTCTTAAGCCGCATAGTAATTGATCGGCTTTATGCAGTGCGCGCCAGCGTCAGCACCGTGATGTCGTCGACCTGGCCGAACAGCTCCGCTGTCTTAGCAATTTGGTCCGCAGATTCCCCGCTTCTAGCACGTAAGCGCTTCGGCGTCCACACCCTGACTTCACTGCGGCAAGGCAGCCCATCACCTGCGCGGCCGCGAGAGCCAGACCGGAGGCCACCACCCGCAAAATTGCGCAAGCCGCGCGAGAACGGGGAAGCACCGAGCTAACTACATCGCAGCAACAATACGATAGGCTTGTCTTATGAAGCCATTTTCTCAACGGTGAGGGGCCGGTGCAATCATGCAAAAGCTGATTGAAGGGCACAAGCAGTTTCTCGCCGAAGTATTTCCGGCGAAGAAGAGCCATTTTCACCTGCTGTCGGATGGCCAGACGCCGGCCTGGTTGTTCATCACCTGCGCCGACTCGCGCATCGTGCCCGATCTGATTCTGGGCACCGAGCCCGGAGATTTATTCATCTCGCGCAGCATCGGGAATGTCATACCCATCACCAGCCAGGACGTCGACGGCGTGACCGCGACCATCGAATATTCCGTGGAAGTGCTGAAGGTGCGGCACGCCATCGTGTGCGGCCACTCGGACTGCGGAGCCATGAAGGCGGCGCTCGACCGCAGAAGCCTCGCCAACCTGCCAAAAGCTCGGCGCTGGCTCGATCATGTGCAGGCTGCCTTCGCCTATCGGCAGCCGCTCAATCCCGCCGACGGCGAGGGCGCCGAGCTGGCCTCCCTCATCCGCGGCAACGTGGTAGCGCAACTGATGAACCTCCATGCGCAGCCACCCGTGGCGCGGGCCGAGGCGGAAGGCCGCCTCACGGTGCACGGCTGGTACTACGACATCCTGACAGGCCGGATCGAAGAGTACGACGAGAAGCTGAAGAGATTTGCGGCGCTGGCTGGATAGGGTGAGCGCCGCTTGCAAACGGCGGGAAACCAGATTAAACTAGTTTATCGACTAGTTGATTCCAACGGATGCAGGTGGATTATGGCCCTCCAGGAACACGCTTACACCGAAGTGGGCGCCTTCGACGCTAAAACCAAGCTCTCCGAGATCCTGCGCAAAGTCGAACAGGGAGAGCGATTTACGATCACAAAGCGGGGTAAGGCTGTGGCCAATCTGGTACCCGCTGAGCAGAGGCCAACTGCGGCGGATGTGGCCAAGGCAGTCGATGGGCTGATTAATTTTCCTCGCATCAAGGGAATCTCCGGGGAGACGGTTCTGGAGTGGATTCGCGAAGGAAGAAAGTAAGGCCGCAGCATGGGAATTGTTCTTGATGCGTCTGCGACATTGGCCTGGTTGGTCGAGCGCGTCGATCCAGTTGAAGTCCACTTGGCCAATGAGGTACTTCGCCAAATTCAGGCTGAGGACGCCCTCGTTCCTTCTTTGTGGTTCCCCGAAGTTTCCAATGGAATCCTCATGGCGGAGCGTGTGGGCGGAGTCACGCCCGTACAGTCCGTGCGGTTTCTCGGCATGGTCGATACGTTGCCGATCGCGGAAGATCGGTCGCAGTCGGCGTCAGTTCGGGCTACTGCTTTAACCCTCGCTCGCGCATACGGATTGACCGCCTACGACGCCACTTACCTGGAACTTACACTGCGAACGCGCAGGACTTTGGCGACCTTCCACCGGCAATTAGCAGATGCAACGCGCAAGGCCGGCGGGCGCGTGTTTGGCGACCGGCCGTAAGTCCCACGAACACCGTCTGGTCCCACACCGGATCGTCCATCTCCAGGCCCACTAACCAGCGGTAGAGAAGGTTGTAGTTCAGCTGCTCCATCAACTGGCCCTCCGAGCGAATCGAGTACAGAACCATCAGCAACTGCGCCCGAAGCAGTCGTTCCAGCGCTATCGACGGACGGCCCAGCTCCGAATAAAGCCCATCAAGCTCATGATCGACAAAATCGCCGGCGACTAGGCCAGACATTTTCAATGCATCCCGGGCGGCGGCGTAATGTGGTCCGCCGGCTTCTTGAACAGCCACGTGGCGACGGCGCAGATCAGCGCCAGCACCGCTGTCCAGCGGAAGACATCGACATACGCCAGCAGGGCGGCTTGCTGCTCCATCATGCCGTAGATAAGGGCAAAGGAGCCCGGGCGCGCGCTCGCCGGGCCCATTTGGTGGCCGAGATAATGCGCGATGAGAACGGACTTCTGCTGCAGCACCGCGCTCGTCGCCGGCAGGTTGGCGCTAAGGTCGGTCTGGTGCAGATCGGCGCGGCGAATGATCGCGGTGGTGGCCATCGCAATTCCCACTGACCCCCCAATGTTGCGCAGCATGTTGAAGAGCCCGGTGGCATTGCCCATCTCCTCGCTCGGAATAGTGCGCGTAGTCATCGTTGCCAGCGGAACAAAGACAAAGCTGAGCGCGAATCCCGTAACCATAATCGGCAGCAGCAGCATAGTTGATCACTGCGGGTGGATTGTTGAGCGCCAGCACGGTCTCACGTTGTACAGGAGAAAGGCCGGCCAGCAGCGCCTGCCGCTGCTGGAAAGAAATTCCCTTCATGAGGTCGTGTTGCTGTGCCGCGGGCAACGTCAGGATGCGCTGCATGCGCGCATCGGGCGGCAACGCCGCCAGTCCATCGACCAGGCTGTGAGCTTCGCGTCTCTCGTCACGGCGCTGCCCGGCGTCAACAGTATTCATCGTGCCGGGGCCCGGCGCAGACACGGGCTGCGCTGTAGCTGCCGGCTTACCTTGGCCGGGTTTCTCTGCTCCTGCTTCTGCTGCATCCGGTCAACGCCAGCCGCGTAGATCGCCCGGCGATACGGATCCTGTGGCATCGGCAACTTGCCATCCATCACCGCCTTTATCACAGGATTGGGCGGAAACTCCAGCAGCATTTCCCGGCTGCTCATGGTGAGCGTCCGATAAGCAACCAGCCGCTCCTGCATCGCGCTGTTGTCGATCTTTTCGGGATGCAATTGCAGCTCAATCCACTTGTCAACTCCCATCGCAGTTATGGCTTGAACATCTCCCGGCCGCTGCCCGAAGGTGAGACGATCGAGCCCATGGAGCGCGCGCGTTTGCTCATCCATGCCGCTGACGTTCTTCGTCTTCTTGCTCGCGTAAAGGCTGCCTGCCGGACAAGAAGCGCAAGCAGGCCGGCGATCCAGCGTGACCTATAGAGTCCGCAAAGGATGTTGCTATGCTGGCTCTCAGCTGATTGACACATGAAGGACCCGCACCGCCGAAGAGATTCAGTCCTATAAACCTGAAGGTGGATGAAAAGTTGTTGCGATACTACGTCGGCGTTCCAAGCGACTTCGCTGCACTCGCGTAATGCTCGAAGGTGCGGGAATCAAAGAGCACAAACCTTACTTCGCGGACGTGAGCGGCTTGCTGCAGCGCTTCGGCAGCGCTGCGCACGGCGATTCCAGCGGCGTGCTCGACCGGATACCCATACTCCCGGTAGAGATCGCGGGGAAGGCGATGGAGCTGAGTTGCAACTCATCCGCAATCCGGATGGATTCGCGATGGCAACTGGCCAGCGTCTCGGCTTCGCCGTGTTTGCCTCCACTCCAGAACGGACCCACAGTGTGGATTACATGTTTTGCAGCAAGCCGGCCAGCAGGAGTGGCCACAGCCTGTCCGGCAGGAAGCCGGCCGATGCGCGCAACAATTTCCCTGCAGGCATCCAGAATGGCAGGACCGCCAGCGCGATGGATGGCGCCGTCCACACCTCCTCCCCCAAGCAGTGAGGAATTCGCAGCGTTGACAATGGCATCAGTCTGCTCGCGAGTAATGTCGCCGGGACCGGCGATGACAAGAACACGCTCGTCCAGCGCAATTCTCACAACTTTGCCGGAGTTGGACATCAGACGGAATGATAACGCCGCGCAGTCGGTTAGCAAGCGGCAGCCAGTTCAGCTCTATCGGCATCGCATATTCTGCAGTTGCCTGTAAAATGCAACAGCGGCAAATGAATTCGCTACGTACGCGCTACTCCAGATTCTTGCTTCTCACCTTCATGGTTGCTTTGGCCGCCTACGTAGCTTTTCCGAAGGCTAAATTGACACCGCGAATCGTCGATCAGCAAGCGTTTCAGGTAGTTGGTATTTCAGCCAGCACCAATAACGCCAAGGAGGCCGGACCGGATGCTGTCATCGGAAAACTTTGGCAGCAATTCCTGAGTCAAAACTTGCTGACTAAAATTCCTGACAGAGTGGATCAGTCGATTATCGCCATTTACACGGACTATGCCACCGATTGGAGGGGCCAGTACACGTTTATCCTGGGCGCAAAGGTGCAACCCGTTCCCAATCCAGTTATCCCCGAGGGCATGGTCGTGAAAACCGTCCCCGCCGGGAAATATGCTGTCTTCACCTCTGAGCGCGGGCCGGTCGCGAAGGTTGTGGTGGAAACCTGGAAGCAAATATGGGCCTATTATCAAAATCCGGCGAACGGCCAGCGAGCGTACCAGGCAGATTTTGAAGTGTACGATCAACGGGCCGCCGACCCCAAGAACGCACAGGTGGATATCTACGTTGGCGTAAAGTGAGGCCTCGGAAGAGCTAACGCGGGCCTGAAGGCCGGCACTACCCGAGCTTCTACCGCGCGTCCAGCAGCCGAATCG
>CAWHNV010000028.1:0-25978 GCA_963830785.1 uncultured Acidobacteriota bacterium | reverse complement strand
TGTTGAAATTCGCGTGATTGCAGCGTGTTTCTTTGCGATTTTCGTTTCTTCCCGTTCGAACTCTGTTTGAAGTACGGTTCTGCCCTGTGTTTATAGGGGGCTTGCGAGCCTCAGGGAATCATTCCCGGAGGCTCGCGACCGTTGCTCAGACACACTGCTCCCGGAGCGTTTCCGGTGGTTGAGCCATCAGTCTTGGCAACCGGATCAGGTTGTGCGCCGCGCAACTGAAGACGAACAGCCAATCCACTTTCTCCAAGCCTCGTAACTTGACATGGCGCAGCGGACCGGTTTGCTTCAGCCACCCAAAGCCCTTTTCGATCAGCCATCGCCGACTCAGGCTGATGGCATAGCCGGGCTGGCGAGTGGTTCTCCGGTCCAGGTTGCTGGCGCGGCCCTTGTCGTTCTTCGTAACATGCGGCGTCACGTTCAACTCCCGCACCGTGCTGACGAAATCCTTCGTGTCGTAAGCCTTGTCGGCGCCGACCGTGATGCGGCGGGAGCGGCCCTCCTGCTTTTCAGCAAGCATCAACAGCGCTGCGTCGCGCTCGGCAAATCCGTCGGCGTGCGTCACCATCGCCGCGGCAATCAACCCGTTGCGGTTCTCCACCAGCGCATGGCCCAGATAGCTCAACTTCGATTCCTTGCCATAGCTCTTCTTGTAGAGCCGCGCATCCGCATCGGTCGTCGATTCATGGGTTTTGTTGGAGCGGTTCTGGCCGTGGAAGTTCGCTCCATCGCCGTCATCGGAGCCGTCTTTGGAGCGAAAGCTCTTTTGCGAGGCCCAGGCCTGGATCAGCGTGCCATCCACCGTGAAGTGTTCGTCGCTCATAAAGCGCTTGGCCTGCTTGTTCACTTCGGCAAAGAACTGCTGCGCCACTTCGGAAGTCAGAAGCCGGTCGCGGTTCTTGGAAAACACCGCATGATTCCACACTGCGTCATCCATCCCAAGACCCACAAACCAGCGGAACAACAGGTTGTAGTCGATCTGCTCGACCAGCAGCCGCTCCGAGCGCACCGAGTAGAACACCTGCAACAACAGCGCCCGCAGAATGTACTCCGGTGCAATCGATGGACGGCCCGAATCGGCATACAACACATCGAACTCCGGGCTCAACGTCTGCAACACCGTATCCGTCAGCTTGCGAACTGCTCGCAATGGATGGTCCTGAGGCACACGCTGCTCCAACGATACATAGCTGAACATCCCGTCCTGAATCCGCTCATCTCCACGCATATCTGTTAGACGAATAGCTCCAAACATCCGGCCCACAGAAGGTACCTATTTCAACAAGTTCCTAGGGAACCGGAGACTTGGGCAAGAGTGAAAGAGTTCCCGCCATTTCGGCTCGATGTCAAAAATAAATGCCTCTGGCGCGACACCAATAGTCGCGTTGTATTGGCTCCCAAAGCCTTTGATCTGCTCCTTTACCTCGTTGAACGCGCCGGCAACCTGGTAACGCAATCCGAACTGATTGACAACCTCTGGCCCGATACCTTCGTTCAGCCTGAGGTCCTCAAGACGCAAATTCGCGACGTGCGTTCAGTCCTGGGTGACGATGCGCGCAACCCGAAGTTCATCGAAACCCAGCATCGGCGCGGCTACAGATTCATCGCACCCGTTCACGACTCCGAACGCGAGCGCAAACAATCCCCGGAAATCGGCGAAACGCGTGTGGGGCAGGAAGAAACCCTCAGAAAGCTGAAGGAAATCTTTCTTGCCGCCTGCGCCGGAAAACCGCAGCTTGTTCTGTTAAGCGGTGAAGTCGGAATCGGAAAGTCAACAGTGACTGAATGGTTTGTGAACGAGGTCCGGCGCAATGGGCCGAACCTGCGCGTCACACGCGGGCAGTGCGTGGACGGCTTCGGAAACCGAGAGCCATACTATCCGGTCCTTCAGGCCATTTCAAGCCTGCGTCGTTCGCCCGAACACGAAACCATCGTGGAGGTGCTCACCCAGTACGCCCCGACATGGCTGGCGCAGTTTCCTGCCAGCCTGAAGCCGAGCGAGCGCGAATCCCTGCATCGAGCCATAGCTGGAGCAACGGATCAAAGAATGCTGCGCGAACTATGTGATGCGATGGATGCAATGGGAAAAGACACGCCAACCCTGGTGGTTCTGGAAGATGTTCACTGGGCCGACCCATACACGATTGACTGGTTGGCGGCGCTCGCTCGGGGGACATGGTCCGCGAAACTTACGGTGATCGCCACCTATCGTCCATTGGATGTGGTCCTACTCAAGGCTCCGCTCAAGAACCTGAAGGATGAACTGCTTGCGCGCAATCTCTGCCACGAAATCGTAATCCCGCCGCTGACGAAGGACGATATTCAACGGCTGCTCGAGATGAGATTTTCTGACCACCAGATTCCGGCCGGGCTGGCTGGATTCCTGCACCAGCATTCCGACGGCAACCCTTTCTTCATGGAATCTCTCCTGGAGTATCTGTTCTCCGCGGGAATCATCTCAGTGCAATCCACCGGGTGGTGCGTGCGGACTCCACTGTCCCAGCTGCCCGTGGCTGTCCCCGGGACTCTGGGCAAGTTGCTGGAGATCCACATCAATTCAGGTCTTGCGGAAGACGAGCACCGCGTTCTTGAGGCCGCCAGTGTATGCGGCGTGAAGTTCACCGCAACAGTCGCTGCCGTAGCTGCGGGCGTCTCCCAGGAAGGATTTGAAGAGATTTGCGAAGGGATTTCGCAACGCGGTCACTTTGTCCGCTCACTGGGAACCGCGGACTTGCCGGATGGGTCGCTATCGTCCATGTATGAGTTCACACATTCGCTCTATCGGGAGACGATCTACAGGCGAATCCCGAGGAGCCAGCGTGCGCGATTGCATAGTGAGATCGGCCATGAACTGGAGTCGCTCTATAAACACGCAACTGCCGAGGTCGCATCTGAGCTCGTATACCACTTTGAGGAGTGCCAAGAATGGGAAATGGTGCCAAAGTACCTCCTCTCCACGGCCAGGATGGAAACCGAGCGCTTCGTGTTTGGAGACGCGATCCACTCCCTCGAACGTGCCCGTGAGCTGCTGCCGAAATTGCCCAGGGAAGAGGCGGAGCCGCTTCTACTGGAGATCCTATTTCAGCTGGCGGCTTGTCATGGTGCCCTTGAGGATCTTGATCAGGCAGCCGAGGCCCTCGAGGCAGCCGAAAAGTCACCTGTTATCGCGCGGAACCCTCGTGCCAAAGCTCAGATTCTGATGCGGCTTGCCTTTGCGCGATCCCGCACCGACGTGCGCCGGAGCTTGGCTGCCAGTAACCAGGCGTGGGAGTTGGTGAAAAACGACAGCGATCCATTCATTCGTGAAGAAATGCGGTTGGGCGCACTTGCCTGGCGCTCCCTTTGCGAAGGTCCCGACGATGAGACTACCGCCCAGTGTACGGTAATTCTCAAGGAGCTTGAGGCGGGTCCCAATCGATTGGGGTTCGCGCGCTGCCAGTTGCTCTATGGCGTTTTGCTTGTCTTAACCTCGAGATACCGGGAAGGATTCTCGAACATGAATTCCGCGAATTCCGCTCTGATGAGCGACCGCGACACCTACTACATAGGAGCCGATCGACTTGAGACGTATGCGCTCATCTATGCGGGGGACCTGGGGCACGCGCTGAGCAAATGTCGCGACGGTATCGCGGATGCAGTAAAAAACGGCAACAGGATTCGCGGACTCCTTTGGAACTGTATGGATGCCTGGGCTCACTGCGTATCCATGGATAATGCAGGCGCACTCGAAATCTGCGAACGCTGTCTCCCTTTACTTCATGACGTTTCATCAGTCGCCGCTGTGCAATTTGCCATGATTATTCGCGTTCTCTCCGAAACGAGGCTGGGAAAGTTGAAAGAGGCAACGGAACACTTGCAGGAGGCCGCCGCGATCGTTGCAACGCAGAAAAACTGGATGAGCTTGACCGTAGAGCCGTTACTTTTTGTTTCAGAAGTGTACTTGGCCTTGACGGTCTGTTCTATAGCGGAAGCTCGACGTGCGGCCCAGAGGCTACTGTCGGCGAGTGAAAAGACAGCCGACCGGACATGTAAGGTCTATGCATTGGATGGAAATGCCCGCGTTGCCTTCGAGGAGGGGAATTTGGCCCCGGCCAGAACCTATGTAAACAGAGCGATTGCATTGATGGACGGTTTCGATCTTCCTCTGGCCCATTGGCGTATTCATGGGACGGCAATGCTTGTTTTCCCGTTGTCTGCCGAAAAGCACCGTGCACTTGCAAAGGCCACCCTGGCGCGGCTGGCCGATTCCCTGAAAGATTATCCAGAGGTTAAGACAGCCCTTCTCACGTCTCCCCAGGCAATGCAGATATTCTCCTAATGTGATTTGGGATATTCTGCAACGCGGAACGACTGCTAAAGGCGCCCGGCACGATGACCAGGGCGAATAGTGCACCCAATGACCCATCAGCAACTCTGGAATCACTACATCTCTGGGGTGCCCGGCAAATTCTGTGCCGGTTGGTGTGAGACAAACTGGTACGATGAGAGGACCGAATGTGGTGGTGGCGGCATTTCACCCTAGTAGGCGGCCCAGTTGATTCCGGCCAGAATCTTGGGGCCGACACATCGAGCAGAATAAGAATTTGAATAACCGAATTATTTTCTGTTCGTTATGGATCCTCCACAGGATTACTCCTGGGATGTCTTTGGGCTGTATCTGGAGCGCCCACGTACCCGGCGTGCCTGGCCGTTGTCTTGCACACGATCCATTGTCATGCAAGATGGCCCTATAGCGCCATCTTGGCCCGGACAAATACCGACAATCCTGACGAGGCGGAATCATTTTAAGTCACCTTTCTCTCTGCGCTATTATTGAAATCAATCGGATGGTGAAATCACTCGCGAGCAGAAGCAGATTCAATAATTCAGGTGGGCACAACACGTTCATAATGCGCATAAGCTTGTTGTCGTTTCAGCCTCCAGCCGGAGTAACCGCCCAATTGCAGATTGGCGCAGTAGTCCTTGGCGTCATACCAAGTCAGGTCCACCCCATTGTCCTGCTGCGTCCACATCAGCCCGGTGGCGGGGTCGGTCCAGGTGGCCTATGCTCCTGCCGGCACGCTGGCGATCCCGATCAGGACCATGAACGCCACGATTCCAAAAACATGCTGTTTGCGCATCCGTTTCCTCTCTTCCTGCCGCCTTCACGGTTGCAGCCAAAGGTGGCTGTTCCCCTGACCATCTCATGCGCCGGGGTTTATCCCCGTCGCCTGAGCCCTGCTCAGGGACGGCGCACGCACAGAGCTGTTTCGATCAAGTCGCCCAGGGGGATGAGAGGTAGGGTGAATATCAGGGGCGGTTTCACATCCCATAAGTCTCTCTTTCAGCCATTGATACGCGGCCTCTTCACTCGACGTACGACCGGCTTCGGTGGGTCGGTGGACACGTTGACCGGAGTTGGTGGGATCCACTTTACGGTGAGCCGGCGCTCGCCAGGCTGTCGCAACGATCCCACCCAATAGGCGTGCCAATGGGCTCGGCGGATGTGTGGGCTAATTTGACGTGTCCGAGTGTCTGCCTCTCCGGTCGGACGTGAAATCGAGGCTGCGTGAAAATTTCGCAGAGCTTCCCCGATGCGGTACCCGACCTCCCATGTTTTGGGCTGTTGAACGGGGAAGAAACGCAAACCCTTTCGCGTCCGCTGGGGAGATGGTCGGTTTGGTAGAACACTTCCATCGGATTGCGACCTGATGTCCGCATTAGTGCTGCAAACGTATAGCACCAAACTCACCAGTGCAGTGATCCGAGATGAGTAGTCGACCATGTCCCCCCTAGCGAGCTTTTCGATATCTCCGGGTTTGGCAACTCCTCTAAGCATCCGGACAATTCGTTCTCTTGAGGCCCTCAAGCTACTCGACAAGGTGGAGTGTGTGAGGTCAAGCGGTAGCATGGACGACAAGCGACCATTTCCAAAGTCGAGCAGTAGTCGCAACTCGGGCGCGCTGGAAGAACCGCAGTCCAGATGGACGAAGAACCCCTGCAAATCCCTGTCTTCGAATAGAAATCCAGGGGTCATAATATAGAGACACCACTCCGGCAACTGAAGTAAGGGTGCCGTTGGAAGATCTTCTTCTATCGGTGTCTGGCAAACAGCAACGAACATATCAGGATCGAAGCTGTATAAGCCGCGCGTCAATCTCCAGCTGCAAAGCGCCGTAAGCACGTTGAGTAGAGTGCCCGCGCCATCGCGCGGAGGTGTGTTTAGTTGAACAAACAATCTGGCGATTTGTTCAGAGCATACAAAGCACCATGACGGCCAAGTACGTACGGCCCTTAATCCATCGATCCGTTTCCACAAATCAGGGGATAAGGACTCCAAGCCTTTCACCAAGCTGAGTAACCGGCGAATGTGAACACTGAAATCCACTGCTGTTCTCTCTGCCATCTTTCTCCATCGCGAGTCGGAGCCAGTGAAACGTACCGCGAGAGGATCGAGTTGGAGCTGTCGCGGGGTCGCAACGCGATGGGCATTTTGCAGGATTGTTTGTTCTGACGCTGGGCTACAGCCGCAAATCGGTTCGCTTGCTGGTCTTCCGATCGCAGCCAATTAGAAACCCCAATGGGGCATGATTACTTCTGCTTGGACGCGGTCTTACTTTTCGGGAAGACTTGATGTGTGCCCAAAAACATCCGTTTCCAGCCCCCGCCACATCGCACCCAGCGTGCGGATTTCCGCACTGGGCGCACCTGTTTGCTTCGCTTCAAGGGTTATGCGGCCTATTGTGAAGGAGCGACTTTCGCACCGGTCCATCGACGAAGCTTGTAGTCATTGAACAAGCCCAACCGTTCATAGCGTGACGATTATGCCGCTTGGGCAGCGCCTGATGGTTTCTCCGCGAGCTCTACAGGGAGAATTACCGAGAGCACAGTTCCCCTGTGCTTTCGATCGGTGCTGGAGCGCACCTGGATTGTCCCGCCGTGCTTGTCTACGATCTGCTTGCTTACCCACAATCCAAGCCCGGTTCCCACGGTGCCTTTCGTGGTGAAGAAGGGTTCGAAGATTTGTTTCTGAGCCGCTCGGCCAATGCCAATGCCGTTGTCGGCGACCGTGACCCGGATGCGGGATTGGCCGTTGTCGGAGGCCACTTGGGAAGACACCCTCAAGGTGACGACACCATTCTTGTCGATCGCGTCAAGGCTGTTCGCCAGCAGGTTGGCAAACACCTGCCGCAACTCGCCGGCTATGGCTTTGATTTCCGTGTCACTCGCCCATTGCCTTTCGATCGTGGCGTGCTTCGCTTCGATCTTGCCCTTCAGCAAATCAACCGCGGAATCCAGCAGTCCATTCACCGATGTTGCCGCCGGTGCGCTGAACTCGCGGTAAAACCACAGCGATTGCCTCATAATATGTGCAATCCGATTCAGCTCCGAGTCCGCACGTTCCAGAAACAGGCGTGCCGTTTCAGGTAGCCCGTCGATTCTCCTCACAAGGAACAGTAAATTGGCCACCGCTTGCAGCGGGTTGTTGATTTCGTGAGCAATGGATGCGGCCATGCGCCCCACGGAAGCCAGCTTCTCGCTGCGGATGAGCGCCTGCTCAGTTTGGATTCGCTGCGTCAGGTCCCGCAGGATGACCGTGCACAGCATTTCTCCACCCACCGTCGCTCGCGAAATCGTGGCTTCCAGAGGAAACTCCTCGCCGTTCGCTCGTAGGCCAGACAGAATTGAGGGCGAATGCATCGAGCGGCTGGTCGCTCCGCTGGTGGCAAAAGCTTCAACTTGCCGGCGGTGAGCTTCCCGGAACACTACTGGAATGAAACGGTCCAGCGAATGGCCGATCGCTTCTGCCGCTGTGCAACAGAAGACCTTTTCTGCCGCCGAATTGAACCCTAGGATGTGCTGGTCTGCGCCGATCGTGATGATGGCGTCCATGGCCGAGCCGATGATCGCCGCCATCCGCTCCTGGATGTTATGCAACGCCTCTTCAGCCTGCTCGCGCGCGGTAATTTTCTCAATTAGCCCTGGTAGTTCATTCTGTTTATCGCAGTGATGTATACTCGTACCCCTCAGGCCGACGGCCCTTCGAACGCACTCAAATAGTTCCTGACTTGAATCGAATATATACGGTTTGCCTGTCGTCAAGTCCTCAATGTAGCCATAGAGTAAGCCACGGTCCAGATCAATGTGTGCTTTGAGCTTCAGTTCGGTTATTTGCATCATATCGGTTGTTAATTTATAAGTTTCCTCGACCTGAATTCGTGAGCGTAAAGTAATCAACTGGTCATTAAAAGTGTTGCGCATATCTCATCATGGCCTGGCCGGGATCGGTATTGGGGAACGCCGCAGGGTTCTTGAATGGAAGCAGCCTCTGATTTATGGCCGATCTTCTCCTGCCGTGACTTGGCTCGCGCTATTTCCGGCTTGCCGGTGATCGAGGTATTTTGCACTATTCAGGCACATTTTCTGGGCTCGCCGTTACCCGAATTCTTGTCCCGTCGGCTGGTTCGGAATTTGCGGGGCAGACCAAAGGGGCACTGGGGTCTATTTTGGATCACTCTCGCGGCAACAATTCCATATCTCCTGGCATCGCACCAGACTGCACTGGCCGCGGTGTAAGAGCGTCCTTCGAGCAGCTCCGTTAAGGAAGTTGCCTTTCACGTGCGGTAATCATGACCAATTCACCGCCAAGGCTCACGAATTTGAGCGAAAACGCTGATACGCTTTATTTGGTTGAAAGGCGGTCTTGCAGGTCAGGTTCCCCCCGGAAAGAGATGTAGGTTCCGCGGCTCCTGGAGATCTCGTATACGGCATTGTAGGAAGTTCTGTGATGCAGCCGCCTACTGCTCGGCTCATCACCGCGGAAGCCTCCCGATGACAAACACTCTATGCCTGCTACAGAGCTCATCGAAAGTCAATTCCACGGCGTTTCGCGGCGCCTGCGGCTTCGTTCTGACCGGCTACTCGACTCCAATCGGTTTTTCGGGTTAGAGAATGTTGGTCCGACCATACGCCCGGGATCCAAGCTGACCACTCGCATCGCTCTGCAGGTTTCTTGGTCATTCAGGACGCATCGCCGCACCAGTGTGTTTCACACCAGCTGGTTCAGAGGTTCCAGGTCAGAGTGCCAATTCCAGTATCAGGCGAATGCTCTCAGCCCAGTCCGGGAGATTTCTGCACCATCGCACAGAACTGAACCCGGTGCACGTCGTCCGAGCGAAGTGCATTCCAATGTATTGTGGCGAGTCTGATTGACGAGATTCTCCATTGACCAGAGCGTCTTTTGCAGGAAAGAACAGTCGGAGAGGTTGTTCAGGCACTGCGCGATCCTTTGGAGTGACGCTTCTGTCATCCAGGAACCGGGTAATGACTGAAGCTTTAACAAGAATCGCTCCATATTGATCGTAGCGACCCTTGAATATAGATCCTGTGTGATATCCCTCGCCGCATTGTCATAGATCCGGGGGTCGAGGTAGCGCGAGGCAGCGGCATGGGCGCCGACATTTCCGTCCGGTCCACCAAACAAGTGACCGTGATCAATGAAAATCGCGGTCATCGAGCGATTACCCCGGAAGATTGCCTGCCGATGATCCGTGTGCCCGGCGCAAGAATCGATAAGCCAGGCGAGCCAGAAGTCCGCAAGGTTCTCAACTCGGTTCTGAAAGCTTCCCGGCAGGATTTCCCAGATTCGTTCCATGCCATCGCCCACAAATCGCGACCCAAAGCACAAGCCGACTTTTGGGCGAATGGTTTCGTTCTGCGTTTCAATCCAGCACGGGCGGTTCGCGTCTAGGAACTCCTGCGTGACCAAGAGCGGCTTCCAGTCCGGAACGGACAATCCGGCAGCTCGATACAACTCCGATCCGCTGCTTTCGTTGAACAGAACATTTGGACCCTGCGGGTTATTTGCGAACTTAGTGACATAGAGGAGCCCATCGCTACCTCGCACCAAGGCCGGTTGCGAACCGCCTCGCAGCTTCCTGATAAATCCACAAATTAATACTCTCTTCCCATGCGCTACTGACATAGATCGACTCCAAGACAGAAGTGCTCAGCCGGGGCCTGTTTCGCCAAAACGTTTGAGCATGAATTCGCTGGAAAGCAGATAAGCAGAAGGGATAATCAAATGCTCTAGGCCTGCGCGTGGATATGTTTTCAGCAAAGCCACCGCTGCCCGATGCATATAGAAAATACTGAGATGTCTATGGCGTTGCGTGAGGCCCTCGCACGCTGAAGATCGCTCAAGGCTTGACACCGTCGGTTCCGCATCTCAGGATTTTCTAAAACGCTTTATTCGAGCCCTTCCAGGAGCCGCGGAACCTACATCTCTTTCCCCGGGGACCTGACTTGCAAGATCGCCTTTCAACCAAAGAAAGTGTATCGGTGCGCTTGCTTCGAGTCGTGAACGTTTGGTGGCGATTAAGTAATCATTCCCGCACGTAAAGGCGATTCCCTCAACGGAGCTGTTCGAAAGGCGTCTTTGCGCCTCGGTCAGTTTGGCCTGACGCATTGCCAGGGAGCATGGAAACGTCGCGGCATATGTGATTTAGGATGGGCTCGAGTGCCCTTAATCATGCTTCAATTGGTTTCGGCACGCGCCTGCTTCAGCGGCTAAGCTCGTAATGGCAAATGAAATTCGGGGAAGGGAAACGACTCGGTCTGCCGCTCCAAGGCGAATTGCCTCTTTCGGCATGCCGAAGACCACGCAGCTAGCTTCGTCCTGAACAATGGTGCGTGCGCCGCTCTCTTTCATGCGTAGCAGGCCATGTGCGCCGTCCGAGCCCATTCCAGTGAGCAGGACGCCGATTGCGCGATTAGCGGCGCACTCCGCCACGGAACTGAAAAGAACGTCGACAGACGGCCGCTGATGGCAGACCATGGGGCCGTCTTTGATCTCCACGCGGTAGCCGTTGGGAGAGCGCTTCAGCAACATGTGAAAGTTGCCTGGCGCCACCAGTGCCAATCCCGGTTCGACCTTATCTCCGTCTTCGGCCTCTCGGACGCGAATCGCACAGACTTCATTCAGACGATTGGCGAAGGATCGGGAGAACACCGGCGGAATGTGCTGCGCGATCACGATACCTGGACAATTCTCGGGCATCTCGATTAGTACCTTCTGGATTGCTTCGGTACCACCGGTGGAAGCGCCGATCGCAACTACGGCGGAGTCCGGGAAAGGTTTTCCGAGCAGCCTTCGTGCGAGCGGGGCGGCGGGCGCAGCCGCCATTGGAGCAGGTGCCCGCAACCGGGCCACCTTGGCTGCACGTATCTTTGATGCAAGGCCCAGGCGCAGGTCGCCCGCCGATTGCGGACCACCCGGCTTGGCCAGAACATCGATGGCGCCTGCCTCCAGCGCTTCGAGCGCGGCACGGCTGGACGCGATGCCCAGAGAGCTGATCACAATCACCGGCATCGGGTGGTAATGCATCAGCCGCTTGAGGAACGTGACGCCGTCCATGCGCGGCATTTCGATGTCCAGGGTCAGCACATCCGGATTCAAGGACAAAATCTTATCCCGTGCGACGAAGGGGTCGGGCGCAGTCCCAACCACTTCGATGTCGGCTTCCCCGGAGAGGGCTTCCGTGAGGACCTTGCGCACAATGGCAGAATCATCAACGACGAGAACCTTGATTCTGCTTTCGGAGTTCATGCAGCCGTCCCCAGATGCAACGTTACAGTGAGTATCCCGTCTTCGAGCTCGAAGCTCTGACGGGCCGCAGGAGAATTGCTCACCGAGTCTTCACCTCCGGCAGGGACCAATGCAGGAGAGGCCAGTTCGAAACTCTGTTCTCTCTCCAGCTTGCTGACCAACCATCCGCACACCATGTTCGCCAATTCGCAGACCGCCTGGCCGGGCTGCGCGTCAGTCAGCCTATCTTCGTCTTCGCCCAAGAATCCGGCCGCCAGCAATCGTGCGCTCGCCCTGGAGAGGCGCACGCTGAGGGTTCCGGAAGGACGTCCCCTGAACCCTAAGCGAGCCTCAAAGACCTCCGCGCCCGTTTCCGGTTGCGCAGGACCCAGGGGCGCCGAAAAGAACATCGTTTCCAGCACCGTGTCCACGGCTTCCGAAATCAACCGGTCGAATTCCTGCTCAGACATGGGAAACGCTCAGAACTTTCTCCACTTCATCGCGTAGCGCTTCGGGAAGGAATGGCTTGGAGATGTACCCCCTGGCGCCCAGCGCCAGCATTTGTTGAATCCGGCTGTGACTGGAATCGGTCGAGATCACGATCACCGGAATTGTCCGCATCAGATCGTCGCCTTCCATGCGCCGGACAAGCTCCTCGCCGTTCACGCGGGGCATATTGATGTCAGTCAAAACCAAATCCACCCAGCGCTGGCGCAACAACTCCAGTGCTTGTTCACCGTCTCCGACTTCGCAGAACTCTTTTACCTCGATCCCCGTGAGAGCCACGACCTTGCGAATGAATGCTCTCATCAAGGGCGAATCGTCCACGATCATGATGTTCAGCCCCATGGTTTGTCTCCTGCGCCGGACCGGCAACAGGCCGGTGACGGCCAAACGTTCATTTCTCTTGTCTCCTGGCCCGCCGCTTGCAGCCATACACGGCCGGTGCCCACTTCCATGCGGACCGTTCTGGCAACCGTTCCACCGGTCTCCTCGGCATGAGCGACCAGTCCGAACTTCCACAACGCCTTTCGCAAGGCAAGACAGTTTCGCTTACCGATATTGAAGACGCCGCCATCGTCCATCACTTGCGCGCCTCCCGCTGCGAAAATGATCAGCCGGCGCTTATCGGCTCCCTGCTCCTGGGCAGCGCGTAGTAAGGATGAGATGCCCGTGTCCGCGAACATCCATGGTCTGAGGTTCGATCTCTCGAT
Source organism: uncultured Acidobacteriota bacterium (assembly GCA_963830785.1). GTDB lineage: Bacteria > Acidobacteriota > Terriglobia > Terriglobales > Acidobacteriaceae > Telmatobacter. The sequence continues at coordinate 13,192 of CAWHNV010000028.1, read as the reverse complement.
GACCATCGACGACTCGGGAAGCATATAGTGCACCATCCCCGCGACGCCCGCTACCGGGTCGTGCATCATGACGGCCACGCACGATCCCAGGGCATACGTCACGAGCACGGTGTCTGCGTCCCGGCTGACTCCCCCCTCGCCGACCCCTACGACCAGTTGCCTCATCTTTTCCCGCCTCGCTTCCGATAGATCGCCGGTTGCACCTGCTGCAGGCCGTGTTCAATTCCGGTCAGGCTCTCCGAGTGCCCCACGAATAAGTAGCCGCCCGGTTCCAGGCACGACGTCAAACCGTTGACCACCAGCTCCTGCGTCGAGCGGCTGAAATAGATCATCACGTTGCGGCAGAAGATCACCGCGAAGCGTCCCACGGCCGGAAGGGGCTCAATCAGATTCACGCGCCGGAACTCGACCATAGCTAGGATCTCGGGCCGCATCCGGTACCAACCCTGCCAGCGGCCCTCACCGCGCAGCAGATGTTTCCTCATCCAGGGCGCAATCTCTCCCTGAAATCGCTCGGCTGCATATAACCCTTTGCGCGCAGTTTCCAGCACGCGTGTGGAAATGTCTGTGGCCAGAATGCGAGGCAGGATGGGGCTTTGCGCCCCCAGGTGCTCCCGTGCCGTGAGCGCGATAGTATAAGGCTCTTCTCCGGTCGAGGAAGCCGCGCTCCAGATGCGCATGGGACCGTGTTCCGTGTGCTCGGCGAAAACTCGCTGAACCAAGAAATCGAAATGCGCCGGCTCGCGGAAGAAACTGGTGTGGTTGGTCGTGAGCACGTCGATCAACTTCACCAGTGCTTCGCCCGTCCGGTCGCTCTGCACATGTCGGTAGTAATCGCGGAACACCTTGAAGCCGAGCTTCCGCATCAGCTTCCCCAACCGTGCAGCCGCCAGTTGTTCCTTGCCTATGCCGAGTTCCAGGCCGAACTGCTCGCGCGCCAGAGCGGCGACGGTCGCGAATTCGTTCGCCGTAAGCGTCAGTAGAGGAGAGATCAGTTGCTGCTGCGTTTCAGCGGGTGTGGATGCCGCACGTGTCTCGATCATTTGGCCCTCGCGCGGAAGATCCCCTCAAGGTCCAGAATCAGGCCGACTCGTCCATCGCCCAGGATCGCGCCGCCCGCCACGCCAGGAATATCCTTCAGGCTCTCGCCCAGGCTCTTGATGACTACCTCCTGCTTGCCAATCAATTCGTCCACCATCAGGCAAAAGGATTTGCCGGCGGCTTCGGCCACGATCAGAAGGCTTTCTGTCGCCAATTCCGAGCGCGGCGTCACACCGAAGCGCCTACACAAGCGCACCACGGGCAGGAGGCTGTTGCGCACGAGAGCCATCTCTTGCCGGTTTTCCACCGTGAATAACATCTCCGCAGTGGGCCGCAGCATTTCGCGTACGGAGAAAATCGGGACCACGTACCGTTCGCCGCCCACGCCCACCACCAGACCGTCAATCATGGCCAGCGTCAAAGGCAGGCGCAGAAAAAATGAAGATCCTTTGCCGGGTACCGACTCGATGTCGACCTGCCCGCGAAGCTTCTGGATCTGCTTCTTCACCACGTCCATGCCCACACCGCGGCCGGAGACATCGGTGACCTTCTCCGCAGTGGAAAAGCCGGGATGGAAGATGAAATTGAAGACTTCCCTGTCGGAGAGACTAGAGCCGTCTTCCACCAGGCCGATCCTTTTTGCTTTCTCCAGAATCTTTTCGCGGATCAGTCCGCGCCCGTCATCGGAGATTTCAATGACGATATACCCCGCTTGGTGGCTGGCGCGGAGGCAAATGCACCCGGTGGGATCCTTGCCCGCAGCACGTCGCTCTTCAGGGGGTTCCAGGCCGTGATCGGCGGCGTTGCGGACCATGTGCATCAACGGGTCCGCCAGTTCCTCCACCACGTTGCGATCCAGCTCGGTTTCCCCGCCGATCGCTTCCATCTCGGCTTGCTTGCCGGTTTTGCGAGCCAGGTCCCGCACCAGACGGTTCATCTTTTGAAACAATCCACCGACCGGCACCATGCGCATGGACATCGCGGTCTTTTGCAGGTCGCCGGTGATGCGCGCAAGCTGTGCCAAACTGCGGAGCACTGCCGGGCTGCGCAGCGCCGCAAGTTCCGGATTATGGCGAACCATGGACTGGGCAATCACCATTTCGCCCGCCATGTCCACCAGAAAGTCCAGTTTGGCCGTGTCCACTTTGACCGATCGGGTCTCGGTTCCCTGCGTTCTCCGGTCGCCGTTGCCGCTTCGCCGTTCGGGACCGCTCCAGTCGGCTGCAGGTGCTTTTCGTCTGTCAGTGAAGTCCGTTTCGGCTGCGCCGGCTGGCTCCTCAACCTCCGCAACTTCAATTGCAACTTCGCTATCGCCAACCGCTCCGCGGCGAATGCGCTCCAGCAGGGCCTGCTTCTCCGGTGCCTGGCCTGCATCGTTTCCTGCCAAACTTGTCTCAATGCGCTTGAGCCAGACCTTCAGAAAATCAGTTGCGGCCAGCACGACATCCACTACCGCCGAGGTAATCCGCAGCTTTTGATTGCGCGCCAGATCCAGTAACGTCTCGGTTTCGTGGGCCACCTCCCGGATGTCGTTCAGATCCATAAAGCCTGCGAGCCCTTTGATGGTGTGAAACGCGCGGAATACAGTATTGATCGCCTCGCTCTCTCCGGGCTCCTTTTCGAGCGTCATCATTTGGATCTCGACCTGCGTCAAATGGTCGCGGGCTTCCAGGATGAAATCGCCGATGATCTCCGGGTCTTCACCTAGAGAAAGAGGAGGCGCGGACGGCGAGGAAGATTGGGCAGCTACGCCGGACGGAGCCATCCCTGTGTCTCCCTCTGCTAGAGCCTGCTGCATGCGCAGGATGCAGCTTGATAAAACAGCCACCTGGCCATTGGCGTCTGCCGCCCTGGACAGCGTATCGAGCGCTTCGACGGCGATCCGCGCCACATCGGCCCGGCCTACTGTCTCCGCCAGCCAGCACACATCTGCCAGCAGTGCCGTCCACTGTTCGCCATCCGTGCCGCCTAAAACCAAGGTCGTGGCCAGTTCTTCCACGCGTTCGCTCAGGTTTGGCATTGTCTTCGTTTCCGCCGGTTTAGGCTTCGTTGGCATAAGACCGCGTCTTTCTTTGGTAGATCGGTAACGCTCCACGCGGTTCCGTGTCGTAGACCGGCTGCACGGAACCGCGTCGGGTGGAAGGGAGAGTCATTCTTGCCTGACTGCCGTTTACATCATCGTCTTGAACTCTGCCTCCATCGGAATAGGATCGACTTGGGCGGCCGAACGCTTGAACGCATGAGCCTTGGGCGCGCTCGCAACCGTCTTGCGCACGGGCGCATGAGCAGAGGAAGCCTGCCACGCGGGCGTGACGCGATGGCTTCTATCCTCTGCTTCCCCACCGCCCACCATTGCGCTCAACTGGTGCACCACTTCCATCAGCGTGGAGGCCTGCGTCGTGAGTTCCTCGGCCGCCGCCGCGCTCTCCTCGGCGTTAGCCGCCGATTGCTGCGTCAACTGCTCCATCTGCGTCAGCGCCTTGGCCACCTGCTCGATGCCGCGCGTCTGCTCCTGGCTGCCCAGGCTCACTTCGTCCACCAGTGTCTTTACCTTCGCCGATTCCTCGGTGATGGCGCGGATGGCCACCGCCACCTGGTCCACTTTGGTCTTGCCGCCGTTGGATTTCTCGATCGACTCTTCGATCAGAGCCGCCGTATCCTTGGCCGCCTGGGCGCAACGCTGCGCCAAGTTGCGCACCTCGTCGGCGACCACCGCGAAGCCCATGCCGGCCTCGCCCGCGCGTGCCGCTTCCACGGCCGCGTTCAGCGCTAGGATGTTGGTCTGGAAGGCTATCTCGTCGATCACCTTGATGATCTTGGCCACCTTGTCGCTGGAGGCCTTAATGTCGCCCATCGCCACCACCATCGATTCCAGAGACTGGTTGGTCTCGTTGAACTTCTGTTGCGACTGCGTCACCAGCCCGTTGGCCGCCTGCGAGTTCTCGGCGTTCTTGCGGGCCATGGAGTTGATCTCCTCGGTGGAGGCCGAGGTCTCTTCGAGCGACGCTGCCTGTTCGCTAGCGCCTTGCGCCAGCGACTGGCTGGAAGAAGAAATCTGCCCGGCCGCGCTGGCCACCTGCCCGGCGCCCTCGGAGAGATCCCTCACCGCCTGGCTCAGTTTGTTGTTCATGCCTTGAATCACGACGAATGCCAACCACCCACCGCACATGGAACATAGTGCCAAGATGATCGCAACAAGGCGGCTGCGCACGGACCAAGCATCCACCACGTCGAGTTGCTTCTGGAAACTCGTAGCAATCACCTTGTCGAAGCTGCTCATGGCGTCAGTCAGAGTCCCGTTCTCTTTCGCCAATGCGCCCACGCGCGACATCAATTCGTCGCTGGGGCCGCCCGTGGCCGCCAGGACGGCAGCGTATGTTTCCTGATCCCGAGAATGGATATCGGAGAATTGGGCCAGCAATGCGTCAGCCTGCTTTTGCAGTTCCGGAGAGGAAGCTAATGCGGCCTTAACAGCTGACAGCGCGGCGGCAGTGGCTTCGGCATCCGTCTCCGCGCCCTTCAGCGAGGCGGCATTCTGCTGCACCACCGCATCGCTGTAGTGCTTCTTCATGCGCTCGAAGGAAGCTTCCGCCTCCTGCATCTTCATAGCGGCGGGAAACAGCGAAGAGGAGATCTCCGACATCCGGCTGTGCGTAGCGGAAGCCGAAATCTGCACCATCGTCAACAGCAGCAGGTAGCCGCCAATGAGCACGGCTACGATGCCCAGGATTCTCGTCTTAATTTTCACCTGTTCAAACATGGGTCACCTTACGGTAAGGACATTGACGCCCTCGTGTGGGGTTGCTTTGCTGATGTAGCCGATGGCGCCGGCATTGTGCACCACGTAATCGACCAAGGCCGCCTCGGAGTCCAGCGACTTGGGCATCGATGCCTGCCCGGAGAACACCAGGCTTCGCCAGCCGGCGCGGAAGGCGGTGTCGTTCTTGCCGATGTAGGCGGCAAGAAATTCCTCGTGCACACCGCCCGCCTTCAGCAGAATCGGCATCACGTTGCTACCCGACAGCGAGGTCGCGGCTCCAGTGAACACATCGCGCAAATCGGCCTTGGATATCTCGGTCGCCTTCACGCCAGGATTGGCAATCACAATCACCTGCGCCTGCGCACGCGTCGAAACCACCAGCGTGGCTGCCATCAACAGGGAAACTACAATGAGCTTTTTCATTTGAGTCTTCTCCTCTCGTCCGCGTTGGTGTCAGAAGCTCACGCCCAGCTTCAGTACAGTCAGCCGGGAGTTGGGTATGATTCCGCCAAGGTTCAGCGCATGATCGATATTTTGGTACTCGCCCTCGACGAAGTGCTGCTCAGCCTTAGCATAGAGATACTGGTTAAAGTCGTAGTGCAGGTTCACGACCCAGTCCTTCGAATAGCGCGCCGGACCAGGCGCCACCTGGTGATCGAAGATTTGCGAGTCGTACAATCCGGCCGAGAGCTTCCCCGTCACCTTATAGGTCGCCATCCCGTACCACGCGCGCTGATCCAAATGCGAAGCGATGACATGCGGCCCACTCGGAAGCGCTACGGTGACTGTAAAGATGCTCGGTGCGCGCTTGTACTCACCTGCGATCATAAGCCGGCCCTTTTCGTAGCGGCCGTATTCCTGCACTCCGTTGAAAGCCTCGGTCCCGAATGTGCCCGAGTAAGAGCCGTCGGTTATGTTACTGGTGCCCGCATCCGTCTTCGAGTCGGAAGCGCCGAGTTGCAATCCGGTTAACGGCGTCCTCCACTTCAGGTTGCCGCCATAGGCCGTCGCGCTGAGCCCGTTTGGGAGATTGATCCCGGATTCCGCCAGGCTCAACAACAGGCCGTCCTGGCCTGAAATCACCCGCTCGCCCGCGAAGCCGCGGTAGTCGAACTTGCCTACTATCGAGCCCGCATCGATCGTTCCGTACGCCACCCCGCCGTAATGCGCGAGTTGGAGGTTGCGGCTCTCCAGCGGGTAAACGGACTGCGGAAGCAGCACCCATTGATATCCGGGATCGATATCCTGGATCTCGTTGAACAGGCCCACCGGCGTCTTCACCTTGCCGAAGCGCACGCCGAACTTATCGTTCATCTTGTAGTCGGCAGAGGCCCAGTCCAGCGTGATCGCGTTGCCCAGGTTGCCCAGCAGAAAGTACCGCCCCTGCACCCCGATGCGCAGCTTGGGGATAGGCTGCGAGGTGATGTTGATCACCGCCTCGTCCCATGCCGGGCTGCCGTTGCTCGATGAGGTCGTGAAGAAATTGTTTTCGTTTGAGTAGAGGAACCCCTGGGTCGCATAGCCGTGAATCTGAATGTTCAGATCATCGAGGCTTTGCGCGGCTGCGGGAACAGCCGCCAATGCGAGCGCCAACGCGCCTGTCAATAGCCTATTCATCGTTTATCTCCTTTGCTAGATTGCCGAAGCCCAACTCGCTCGAGGCAGGCACTTGCCAACCAATCCCCGACAGGCAGCGCAAATGCATCGCTCTTCAGAGGCATTGATAACGCAGTCCGAGAACCCTTCGGAATGAGCTCTTGACGCTATATCGGCGACAAATAAAGCTGCCTGCCTTGGAGTTGTAATGAAGAAGTGATTTTTGTGGAGAGTCAACTAATGAACGGCAACAGCTACAGACTCACGCAGAGCCGACGAAATGGCGGCTTCTTTATTGATCACTGCATAAGTAATGTAAGAAATCAGCACAAAAACGAAGGGAAGTCCGACTGAAGGATGCAGCCTCGGAGTTTCTGGGGCGAGGAGCGAACGCCGTCGATGGAGCGGACAATGATTCGCAATTTGGGCCGCATTTCGTGAATTTGGACGCCTTTTCAGTACCGTCCCTGGCCACAATTATTCTGAATAGCTTAGGGCAAATTCAGGGAATCCTTCCACCGGCCATCCATCCGTAATTCCATCGAGCAGTGGCTTTGAGGGCCGACTTAGAGTTGACGTTCTTTCATGATCTGGGTGCTTTCAGGGCAATGATGGCAGGCTCGATTGGTCTCCGCTTCGTTGACATGATCGCGCATCTTCCTGATTGCGGTTTATACCATGTCTTTGAACTCCGCCTCCATGGGGAAAGAGTGGCTTTAGCGGACGACAGCTTGAGGGTGTGTATCGCAGGCGCGTGAACCTTGGGCGCGCTCGCAGCCGTCTTGCGCACGGGCGCAGGAGCGGAAGAGGCCTGTCACGCGGGCGTGACGCGACGGCCCGTCTCCTCCGCCTCCTCCCCGCCGACCATGGTGCTCAACTGGTGCACCACATCCATCAGCACGGCCGCCTGCGCCGCGAGCTCTTCGGCCGCCGCCGAACTCTCCTCCGCATTGGCCGCCGACTGCTGCGTCACCTGCTCCATCTGCGTCAGTACCTTGGCCACCTGCTCAATGCCGCGCGTCTGCTCCTGGCTGCTTTGGTTCACTTCCTCCACCAGAGTCTTCACCTTGACCGATTCCTCGATGATGGCGCGGATGGCTACCGACACCTGGTCCACCTTCGTCTTGCCATCGTTGGACTTCACGATCGACTCCTCGATCAACGCCGCCGTATCCTTGGCCGCCTGGGCGCAACGCTGCGCCAGATTGCGCACTTCGTCGGCCACCACCGCGAAGCCCATGCCGGCCTCGCCCGCCCGCGCTGCCTCCACGGCCGCGTTCAGCGCCAGAATGTTGGTCTGGAAAGCGATCTCGTCGATCACCTTGATGATCTTGGCCACCTTGTCGCTGGAGGCTTTGATGTCGGCCATTGCCACCACCATCGATTCGAGCGACTGGTTGGTCTCGTTGAACTTCTGCTGCGACTGCGTTACTAGGCCGTTGGCCGCCTGCGAGTTCTCCGCGTTCTTGCGGGCCATGGAGTTGATCTCCTCGCTTGAGGCCGAGGTTTCTTCCAGAGACGCCGCCTGTTCGGAGGCGCCCTGTGCCAGCGACTGGCTGGAGGAAGAAATCTGGCTCGCCGCGCTGGCCACCTGCCCCGCGCCCTCGCTCAGATCGCTCGTCATCTGTCGCAGATTCAAGACCATCTTGCGCACCAGCCATAGCAGGATGAACGCAGTGAAAAGATTGACGCAAATAACCGTGAACACAGCCCAGCGCCCGCGAGAGATGTCGATCTTCGCCTGCTGGTTCGATGCGCTCAGTTCCGCCCGCTCTTTCTGGGCAAGAACGTCCTCGGACTTATCGGTGTCCTCGATAAGCGGGAACATCTGGTCCCTAAGAATCACGTGAGCATCTTCAAAATGATTGCTATCGGCCAGGCGCAGATACTCTTCCGTGTAGCCGACCCACCGCGTGGCGCCCTGGCCCAGAGCGTTCAGGGCCTTGATCTCCGACTGATCGGAGACAAGGCCGCGCAGCTCGGTTGCGTGCTGTTCCACACCACCTGCGCTGGCCTGGATGTCGTGAAGAGTATCCTCTGGGGACGAAGGTGCGTGGCATGCCGTACAACTCCACTGCGCTCCATTGGGGGAGCGCCGTGCCAACTCGCCAATCGCAAACGCAATTTGCTCTCGCGTGGACGTGGCCTTCAGCTGCTGGAACCCCTCTCGCGTGCTTGCCAGCAGATCGAGCTTTTTGCCGGTGCCATTTACCGCGCTGTCCAGTGACGTGCCGAGCTTCGAAATCACCCTTAGGGATGTAAAGCTAAGCAGCAGTAAGCATGCAATGAGCGCGGTGACTCCAATCGCAAGCTGTTTTCCAATTGTGAGTTTCGTCTTCATTTGAGGTTTCTTTTCTTAAACTATGCTGAATATGCTGAATAAAGCGCGAAATCTTCTCTGCCGGCCACCTCTTACACCATGGCCTTGAATTTGTCCTCCATGGGAAATGAATCAGCATGTGCAGCCAAAGGCTTGAGCGTGTGAACTCTGCTCGCGACCGCAGCCTTCTTATGTGCGGGCGTAGGAACGATGGAAGTCTGCCAAGCGGGCGTGACGCGATGGCCACTTTCCTCCGCTTCCGCGCCGCCGACCATGGCGCTCAGTTGGCGCACCACTTCCATCAGCGTGGAGGCCTGCGCCGTCAGCTCCTCGGCCGCCGCCGCGCTCTCTTCGGCGTTGGCCGCCGATTGCTGCGTTACTTGCTCCATCTGCGTCAGCGCCCTGGCCACCTGCTCGATGCCGCGCGTCTGCTCCTGGCTGCCCAGGCTCACTTCGTCCACCAGTGTCTTTACCTTCGCCGATTCCTCGGTGATGGCGCGGATGGCCACCGCCACCTGGTCCACTTTGGTCTTGCCGTCGTTGGACTTGACGATCGACTCCTCGATCAGAGCCGCCGTGTCCTTGGCCGCCTGGGCGCAACGCTGCGCCAGATTGCGCACCTCGTCGGCCACCACCGCGAAGCCCATGCCGGCCTCGCCCGCCCGCGCTGCTTCCACTGCCGCGTTCAGCGCCAGAATGTTGGTCTGGAAGGCGATCTCGTCGATCACTTTGATGATCTTGGCCACCTTATCGCTGGAGGCCTTGATGTCGCCCATGGCCACCACCATCGATTCCAGAGACTGGTTGGTCTCGCTGAACTTCTGCTGCGACTGCGTCACGAGCCCGTTGGCCGCCTGCGAGTTCTCGGCGTTCTTGCGGGCCATGGAGTTGATCTCCTCGCTGGAGGCCGAGGTCTCTTCCAGCGACGCTGCCTGTTCGGAAGCGCCCTGCGCCAGCGTCTGGCTGGAGGAAGAAATCTGGCTCGCCGCGCTGGCTACCTGACCGGCGCCCTCACTCAGTTCGCTCACCGCCTTCCGCAAGGTATTGTTCATGCCGCGAATCACAACGAAGGCCAACGCAGCCCCGCCGAGGGAACAAATAGTCAGTGTAATGACGAGAAGCCACAACGTCCTGCTGTAGGTTTGCTCCGAAAGGGCGGCATCGTCTTCGCCATTTTTCTTGTTGAAATTGAATTCATCCTCGAGGAGCACCTTCGCTGCATTGCATGGCGGGTCGGCCTCGGCAAGGTATTTGGCGTGAGCCTCTTCGTTCTTGCCTGCCTCGCTGAGCGCCAGCACGCCAGGCAGCGCGTCCATGTACTGCTGCAAATCGAGCTTCAGTTTGTCAAATTGCGCGCGGTCCTGCGCCGAACTGATGGTGGGCTCGTATTCCTGCAAATTTTTTAAAATCGTCTGCTTGTTCGCCTCGACCTTCTGTTCGCTTTTCTCCTTATCGGCTGCGTCGGTCGAGGCGAGACCTTTCCATACGTCGCCCCGCATCTCAAAGGTTGCCGACCGCACTGCTGCTATCGAGGCCATCCCCGGCATCGGATCGGTAACGATGAGTTGGGTGATGCGGTTCAAACCGGCAAGGTTATAGATCGAGACGACGCCCACCAGCACCATCACCGTGACCAGCCCGCCGCTGGTCAGTGTAAATTTCTTTCCAACTGTCATTTGCGTTGCCATCTCACGACTCCCCTTTTTCTGGGCTTCCGATTCAGATTTGCGCAAGAACGTCCAGCCCATGCAGTTCCTGGCTGCTCAACACCTGATCGATGTCCAGCAGGATTTTCACTTTGTCTTTTACCTTGGCCATGCCTAGCAGGTAGGACGTGGCCGCAGCCGCTCCTTCCCCAAAGTCCGGCGTATCCTCGATGTCGCCGGCGGCCAAGTTCAGCACCTCGGAAACCTCGTCCACTACGATGCCGGTTTGCAGCGACACGCCGCCGGATTCCACCTGGACAACAATGATGCAGGTCCTCTGCGTGTACTCCATCTCAGGCAGGCAAAACTTCAGGCGCAGATCCACCACTGGGATCACTTTGCCCCGGAGGTTGATCACTCCCTTGACATACCCCGGTGTCTGCGGCACCGCGGTGATGTCCTGAATGCCCATGATCTCCCTGACCTTCAGGACGCGAATCGCGAACTCTTCCCGTCCCAGCAGAAAAGTTAGATATTTGCCGACGCGCTGATCGGCGCCAGAAGAGCCAGTTTCCTTCTTCTGCGTGACCGCGCCTGCCGCCTGCGCTCCTTGAGTGCTCTGTTGCTGCTTGTGCGGATTGCCTTCGGCGGCAGTGGCGCCGGTTTCCTGTCTTTCAATGACTGCGCTTGGCATAAGTCCCTTTCGTTTTTCTGCTACTACATTTCAGAACCAGGAATTACTCACCCTAGACTCCTTTATGCCGCCATCGCAATCTCATGCGCCCATTGCATTGAATTCCAATAGGAATCGGCAACGAAGTCCTCATCGAGCTGTATTACCTTGCACAAGTTGGAAACGATCTCCCAAGCTCCAGCCTCCGCTGCTTGTATGAGTCTGTAAATCGTTCCAAACCGGCTGGCTCCTCCCAACAGGGCAGCCCTAATATCGTCTTCGAGGGCAAGATCCTGAACTACAATTCCCATGGGAATTTCAAGGATTGAATCCATGAGAGAAAGTAGACCGAGGAGAAATAAGTCGGTGCTTCCGCGATTGACTCGGCAACCAAGCAGTTCACTGAATCGGGCGCGAGTGAGGGCGGCAAGAGCCAAATCAGATGGACGGCCCTTCGACATCTCAAGCATTGCGGTAAGCCTGCACCAGCGGATGAGTGCATCTTCGCCCATAATTACCAGTGCTTGTCTTAACGATCGAATCTCATTTTGGAATCCAAAGGCGGCTGAGTTTAGGTAGCGCAGCAGTCGATAGCAAAGCGTCGCATCCATCTTGAGTGCGTCTTCTACTTCCCTCCAGTCGAGCGTCGCCCGCGTGACAGCTGTCAGCAATCGCTGATAAGCCTTCTGATTCTGTAACACGCGACGCACTCGCATCATTTCCGGTTTGCGAAAGAAGTAGCCTTGAAACAAAGTGCATCCGGCGTCCTTCATTAAGGCAAAGTTTTGCCAGGTTTCGACCTTTTCGGCCAGGATGCGACAACGCTTTCCTCGGAATCGGGCGGCAATTGTCGCTGCTTTTTCAGGAGAGACCAGCAGCCCGTCGATTTTGATGAAATCAGCGAGATCGGTCAGGCACTCCCGTGGGTCATCCACGATGACGTCGTCGAGGGCAATCCTGTAGCCGGCATTCTTTAACCGGCAGCAGGCCAGCCGAACTTCAGCGTCTGGGGTAACGGTCTCTAATACCTCTACAACAACTCGTTCAGACGGAAGGAGGTATATGTTTTCTCCGAGCAAGGTTTCGTGAGTGCAATTGATAAACGCGTAACGGTTATTACAAAGAACGTTGAAACCATACAAAGTCGAGAGATCAATAACAGAGTTGCTGGCATGCTCTTGATCCTTGCACTTGAAATAGTTCTCGATTCCGGAGCGAAAGAGCAGTTCATAGGCAAAAACGCGCTTATTTGCTCCGATAATTGGCTGGCGAGCCGCGTATCGGAATTGAGTTCTCTCGCTTTCAAGCTTCGAAGCTGATGGCATCTCTATTCTTCCCCCCGTTCGTCGGCTCTTTGTTCAGGAATGCCGCGAGAGTCACAACTGTGCAGTCTCGTGTGTTCCTCGGCGCATCACCTTCGTAGGTCTGCATTTCGAATCAGCGATCCTCATTGCTTCTGGCAATTGCTACGATCCGCTCGAGAAGGGTTAGAAGCTCCATGGCGGATTGAAAGCTAGACTCCTGTCCGGTCTGCACATCTTCCAAGGTCCCGGATGCCAGGTTCTTCGTAAGGTGTATTGAGTCTCTGATCGTCAATACAAACAGTTGTTTCATATAGAGCCTTATCGGCGGCACCTAAAGACGTCTCGCCTTGAAGTTGTAAGGAAGAGGTGATGTTTCGGTGCAATCGAATGAGGAGTTTCGCCAGAGAGAAGAGGATTGTGTATTGTAAAAAATGGGGCGAAGAGTCAGGAAGGGATCAGACAGGGGCGCGCCTGTGGATGGTTGACTGGCTGGAATCTTATCTGTCCCTGGCAGGCCGTGAACTCCGCCGGTAGCAGTTCGATGTGTGGCATCGCGTGGGGCCGGAATTCGCAGAAAGCTTTTATTTGGACATCGAGGCTTCCGGATGCCCCGGTCTTCAAATCAAAAGCTGCAGCAAGCCCCGAACTGATTTGACCTCTGGCGACATCTTGGCGCGCGGCACTTCTCAGTCCGCTCCGGCTAGGAAGTGCTCATAGGAGCAGGGTGGACTTTTCGAGAAAATGGAGGCAAATGTATGCTTTGGGGAACCACGGGCATGGGGGTAAAAGTGAAAGAGTTTGGGCCATTCGGGCTCGATGTCAAAAATAAATGCCTCTGGCGCGACACAGACA
>CAWHNV010000027.1:0-35213 GCA_963830785.1 uncultured Acidobacteriota bacterium | reverse complement strand
GCTCAAAGCGCTCGCCGCACGCAACAAACGCCGACGCACATTTTCAACCGCATTGCTGGCCGTACATCTGTCACGGCTGGCCGAGGATTTTGATTTTCTGGGCCAGCGCGGAGTTTGATTTCATCAAAATCGCCGACGCCTACACCACCGGCTCATCGCTGATGCCGCAAAAGAAAAATCCCGACATCGCGAACTGGCGCGTGGCAAAACCGGCCGCTGCTGCGCTCGAGCGGGCGAAGCCAGCAGCAGCACGCCCAGCGCAACGCCGGCCGCAATCGCGCGGCCTATGCGGCCCACGCCGCCGCGCCACGGCTGAACCTTTCTCGGAATTGCATCTGCTGCACTCACTCGATTGCTCCTCTCAAATCCACCGGTCGATTTCATGGCGCGTTGGTTCATGGCGCGCTCGCTCGCGCCGCAATCGCATCGCGGTCCAGCCCCGTCCCGCGCGGCGCAAGGTTGGGAATCGATACCGGCAACCGTCCGTGAATCGGAATTTCGCCGAACAGTGCCCGCGCCAGGCTCGATGCGGAAACCACGGTGTTCGAATACGTGCAAACGTACGTCTGGATGCCCGGAATCGATCCTCCAGTGTAGGGATTGCCGAACGCGACCACGATCGTCTTCGCTCCCGCCGTCTTCACCATCTCGGTGAGCAACTGCATCGGACCCGCATTCAGACCCACCGACCCGCCCGCGCGGCCCTCCGTGGTTCGTCTGGCATTCGGCACAGACTCAGCGACGGCAATCACACTGCCCGCGTCGCGCACCGCGGCCATCACACTGTCGAATACATAACCTGAATTACTGGGATCGACAAAAAAGACTGTCGTACCGGGAGCCCGCTTGCGCAGTTCGCTCGCAAAGGCGCGGCCCCCGTCACTGCCGCGCGGACGGTCAGAAAAAATCACCGCAACCATGCGTGAAGCCGGCCGTCCTGGCTGATTCGTGTTGGCCGTCTGCTGCTCCGCCAGTGGAACCAGCCTGCCTGCATCCATCACTAATGTCACCGCCCGATCGGCAACGCTCTGTGCAATCGCCACGTTCTCCGGCCGCGCCACTTCCTCCTGAACATTGGCGAGGCTTACGAAGCGGTTTTCATTCAAACCCACCGACGCCTTCATGCGCAGAATCTTCAGCACGCTCTGGTCGATGCGGGCCCTGGAAATTTCGCCGCGCTTCACCGCCGTCAGCAGGCCGTTGTATGCTCCACCCAGATCGCTCGGAACCAGCACCATGTCATTGCCCGCCTCCACTGCCGCCACGGCCGCTTTGCTCGATACCTCCGCCTCCGATCCCGAGAACACATGCGTGAGACCCGCCATACCCAGGCCGTCGGTGACCACCAGCCCCTTGAATCCAAGTTGACCCTGCAACAGATCTTTGATCGCGTGCGCCGAGATGCTCGCCGGCAGATTGGGATCGGGCTCGATGGCCGGAACGATCAAGTGGCCCATCATCACCGCATCAACGCCCGCGGCAATCGCACTCCGAAACGGAACCAGTTCCACCGAGTTCAGCCGCTCCATGCTTGCCGGCACGCGCGCCAGGGTCAGATGCGAATCCGTATCCGTGTCGCCGTGCCCCGGAAAATGTTTCGCCGTCGTCAACAATCCCTCGCTGCGCGCGCCCTCAATGTAGGCCGCAACCATTTCGCTTACCAGCTTGGGATCTTCGCCAAACGAGCGCGTATCAATAATGGGATTGGCGGGATTGGAATTAACATCCGCAATCGGGAACCAGTTCCACTCGACTCCGATCGCCCGAGACTCAATCGCAGTGATGCGGCCGAATTGCCGCGCCAGATTTTTGTCGCCAGCCGCGCCAAATGCCATCGCCGCCGGGAACGCCGTCGCACCCACAAGCCGCATCGAAAGGCCGCGCTCGAAGTCGGCGGCAATCAGCAACGGGTATTTCGAATCCTTCTGCAGCCGGTTGGTGAGCGCCGCGGCCTCCAGCGGTTCACTCATGATCAACTGCGGGCCCTCCACCACATCGGTGACGCCGAAGCCGCCCACGTGATACTTCGTCATCTCGTCGCGCAGCTCCAGGTATTCCGCGCTCGCCGGATTCAGAAATTGCACCTGCGCCCAGACCACAATCATCTGCCCGACTTTTTCTTCAAGCGTCATCTTGCGCAGGGTCGCGGCCGCCCACCGCTCGCCCTTGCGGTCAAGGTGAACCGGCGGCGCGGCAAAGGCGCCATGAGCGGATAATGCCGCCATCGCGACCACCAAGGCCATCCCACCCCGTCGCCTTCCGCTCGCTCTAAACATCATTCCACTCCTCTGCATCCTGACGCTTCGCCGACTTCAAGCAAATCAGTAAAGAAGATACTTCGCGCGCACCGTTTCAAAATCCTTCAGCGCATCCTGCCAATCCTCCGCAATGCGGCGCGGATCTTCGCCCGCCGTAAGCGCATCGAGCGTTGCCTTGTTGCGCATCAGCCCGTCGATGCCGGCGATCTTGAAATCATGGGGATTCAAATGCTCGAGCGCCGCCGCAATCTCCAACCCAAGCTCGGGCGCGTCCAGCGCTTCGCGATTGGTCACGATGATGTTCACCCCGCCGCATGATTGATTTGCGTAGTTCGAGGCCGTGGGTGTGAAGTTGACCGGCACAAAGCGCACACCGTCAATCTCCCGCGCGTTCAAGTAGCCGGCGAGCGCCCCGGCGTCAATCCACGGCGCGCCCACCAGTTCGAACGGCGTATCGGTGCCGCGGCCGACAGAAATGTTTGCGCCCTCGATCATTCCGACGCCGGGATAAAGTTCCGCCTCCGTCAGGCTGCGCAAATTCGGCGAGGGATTGATCCACACTCTGCCAGTCGAATCGAACCAGTCGCCGCGCCACCAGCCTTCCATGTGCACCACGGAGAGTTTCGCGCCGAGCGATCTCTCACCGTTGAAAAGCCCCGCCAGTTCGCCCACCGTCATGCCATGGCGCACCGGAGTCCGCCAGTAGCCGACGAACGATTCGCGCCCCGCGTCCAGCATTGGTCCCTGCACGTACGCGCCGCCAATGGGATTCGGCCGGTCCAGCACCACAATCTCTTTGTCTGCCTTCGCGGCCGCTTCAAGAAAATAACCGAGCGTGCTCTCGTAGGTGTAAAACCGCGCACCCATGTCCTGAATGTCGTAAACAATCGCATCCACGCCGGCCAGCGCTTCGTCCGTGGGCCGCCGCTTCGCATCGGAGTCGCCGTAGACACTGTAAATTGGCGTGCCCGTGGCCGCGTCGCGCGAGTTGCCGATGGCCGTCGTATCGAGAACCCCGGCAATGCCGTGCTCCGGCGAAAAAATCGCGGCCAATTTGATTCCCTGCGCCTGAGCCAGAATGTCGGCCGTGCGTTGCCCGTGCGCATCGACCGCAGTCTGGTTGGTAACGAGCCCGATTCTCACCGGATGGTTCGGATCGGGATGCAGTTCGCGGAAATCGTCCGCTTCCAGAACGTCGATTCCCACCTTCACTTCGCCGTCGCGCGCCGTCACGCGGCGCTCGGCCATCATCGATTCGTTGTAGCCGGTGATGCGCGCCAACTGCATCTTTTCTTCTTCGCTAACTGTCAGGTGCAGCGTCTCGACCACCGCAGTCGCCAGCCGCGCGCGCAGCGCAACCACTGACCCTTTGCCGTTGGGATGCACCGCATTGGTCAGCAGAATAATGTACGTGTCGGTGACGGGATCGATCCACAGCGAAGTGCCCGTGAAACCCGTGTGCCCAAACGACCCCACCGGCAGCAGTTCGCCGCGATTGCTCGAGAACGGCGAATCGATATCCCATCCCAACCCGCGCAAACTTGCGGCGGTCGCCGGCTGTTGTGGCGTCGACATCTTCGCGATCGCTTCGCGCGTGAGAATCTTCGGGGTGTCGCTCAGCAGCTCCTGCGCAAATTTGGCCAAGTCGTCCGCCGTTGAGAACAATCCCGCGTGCCCCGCCACGCCGCCCATCCTTCGCGCCGTGGGATCGTGCACCACGCCACGCAGCATCTTTCCATTCTCGTCGTATTGCGTAGGAGCGATGCGCGGAATCCAGCTCGCAGGCGGAAGATACGTCGTCTCCGTCATTCCCAAGGGCGCAAAAACATGGGTATTCGTGTACTCGTTCAGCGTCATTCCGGAAATCTTCTCGACTAGAAATCCGAGCGTCTCAAAATTGATGTCGCTATAGAGAAATCTCGTCCCCGGTGGATACATCGGCCGCGCCTGCATGGCCATGTTGAAAGCAGTGTCGCGGCCCTGCCAAGGTGTTTTCAAATCCAGATCCGGCGGCAGGCCGGAAAAATGCGTCATCAGTTCGCGCACCGTGATCTGCCCTTTTCCGTTCTGCGCAAACTCCGGAAGATATGCAGCCACCGGATCGTTGAGCCGGATGCGTCCCTCATCGAGCAGTTGCATCACCGCCGTGGTCGTGGCAATGCACTTCGTCAGCGAAGCCAGGTCGAAGATCGTGTCCGTGGTCATGGCTTCGCGCATCGGCTCGAGCGACCGAGAACCGAAGGCCTTGCGATAAACCACCGCGCCATTGTGCCCGATAATCACCACGCCGCCCGGCATGCTTCCTTTGGCCACGGCCGCCTGCATCAGCGCATCAATATTGTCAAAACTGTGCGCATCAAAATTGCGCGCGTCAGAATGACTTGCTCCGTTCCCGCCCGTCGCCGCCTCCTGCGCAGCCAGAGTCCCCACGCCACAAGCCACCCACGCGACGGCCAGCAGCAAAACCCACCCGCTGCGCGATCGAATCGTTTTCAAAGCACTCCCCATGTCAACCTTCAATCGCCCGGCGAACATCCCCTTTGGCCCGGCGCAGGCGTCGCGTGGATTCGGTTTTGCCGGTGCCCGTCTTCAACATCACCAGCGCCAGCGAAACGCTCCTGCCGGCTTTTTCAAGTGTTGCTGCGGCCTGCGCCCGATCCACCGCTGTCAGTTCCTCAAGGATCGTGATGCCGCGCTGCACCAGCTTCTTGTTGGTCAGGTGCATATTCACCATCAGGTTAGAGTACACGTACCCCAGCCGCGACATCGCGCCGGTCGTCAGCATGTTGCAGATCAGCTTTTCCGCGGTCCCGGCCTTCAGTCGCGAAGACCCCGCCAGCACCTCCGGGCCAACCTCGACCTCAATGCGCAGGTCCGCAACCTTGCCCAGCGGGGTGTTGCGATTGCATGCGATCGCCACCGTCGCCGCGCCTTTGTCCCGCGCGTGTTCGAGCGCGCTGATGGTATACGGCGTGTATCCGCTGGCCGCAATCCCCACCACCACATCATGGACGCCGGGTCTTCGCGCCGCAATGTCCCTGCGTCCCAGTTCCGCGGAGTCCTCGCTGGCCTCAGCGGCCTTCACCAGCGCGCGCTCTCCGCCGGCAATCACGAATTGCACTTTCTTTGCGCTCACGCCAAAAGTCGGAGGACACTCCGATGCATCCAACGCGCCGATGCGGCCGCTGGTGCCGCTGCCCACGTAAATCAGCCGCCCGCCCTCAGCCAGGCGCTGCGCCACCAGATCCACCGCCCTCGCGATCTGCGGCAACACCTTGCGAATGGCGCTGGGAACCTTCGCGTCTTCCCGGTTCATCGCGGTAATCATTTCCAGAGCGGTCATCCGATCCAAATTTTCGGTTGCCGGATTGCGGCGCTCCGTCATCAACTTACGCACTTGCATTTCTAATCCCTTTTTGCCCCAAGGCGAAGCTCGCGGCATATCCCACGGCGAACGTGGCTACACTGCCCAGCACCACGTACCACGTAAACGCCACGCTGGTGAAGAGCCAGAGGTAGAGGTTCAACGCCAATCCGCAGATCATGCCCATCATGGCCCCGCGCTCCGATGCCCCGCGCGTGAGCACGCCTAACAAGAACACGCCCAGCATTCCTCCATAGGCGATTGAGGCGATCGTCAATCCCACTTCGATCACCCTGCCGCCGTGACGCGCCAGCAGCGCCAGGCCGAATAGCACCAGCGCCCAAACCACCATCGCCGCCCGCGACAGCCAGATGCGGCGGATTTCCGGCGTAAGCGGACGCAGACGGATGTAGAAATCGACCATGGAAGTAGATGAGAGTGAATTGAGCGCCGCGCTCAGGTTGGACATAGCCGCCGCCAGGATAGCTGCAATCAGCAACCCGCTTACCCCGTGCGGCATATGGCTCACAATGAAAACTGGATAAATCGTATCCGTTCGCGTGAATGCAACTGCCGGCGGAAAGATGCGATAAAGCACGTACAGCATCGCCCCGATCGTCAGGAAAAGTGAAAACTGACAGAAAACCACCACTCCGCTTACGATCAAAGCGACCTTCGCTTGCCCCTCGCTGCGCGCCGCCAGCAGCCTCTGCACAATCAGCTGATCGGTTCCATGGCTGGCCGTGGTAAAAAATGTCCCGCCAATCACTCCCGACCAAAATGCATATTTGGTGGTCCAATCGAATGTGAAATCGAACACCCGGAATTTGCCTGCCGCGCCTGCCACGTCGCGCACCGTCGCCCACCCGCCGGGCACAAGATGCAGGATAGTCACAAGACCCACAATCGTTCCGGCAACATAAACCGTTTGCTGCATCACATCCGTCCAGATCGCCGCCTTCAGGCCGCCCTTCAACGTGTAGAGAAGCGTCAGCACGGTTACGATGGCAATCGCCACCAGGTCGCGCGCAAAATCGCTCACACCCGTCAGCAGCCCGCCAAGCGCCACGCGCACCACGATGGCCACCGCAAACACGCGCACGCCCTCAGCGGCAGCCCGCGTAATGAGAAAAACTCCCGCAGTCAGCGAGCGCAGCCGTTGCCCGAAACGCCGCTCTATTAATTGATAAGCCGTGACCAGCTCGCCGCGAAAGTATTGCGGGATGAGCACAAAACTCACCACGACGCGCCCGATCAGGTAGCCCATCACCAGTTGCAGAAAGCTGAAGTCCTTGTCGTACGCCAGGCCGGGCACGCTGATCACCGTCAGCGTACTGGTCTCCGCCGCAACGATCGAAAGCGAAATCGCCCACCACGGAATCGCGTTGTCTGCGAGGAAATATCCTTTCAGCGTTTGCTTCCCGCTACGGAAGCGCAAGCCGAACAGCGTCACGCCGGCCAGATAGCAACCGATCACCACCAGATCCAGCGTGTTCAATCCCATGGCGGCATTCCTGCTTCGGCGGCACAGCCACAACCATCAGTTTTGCATGAGAACAGAGCCGGCCCCGCCTGTTCCTCTTTTGAAGGAACAAGGCGGGCCGACCCGGTTTGCCTCGTCAAGTTAGAAAGTAAACTTGCCGGCGAACTGCATGATGCGGGCATCGCGGTATCCGGTCACTTCGCCAAAGTAGGCGGAGGAACCGATCGCCGTCGTAACCGTTTGCACGTTCGTGTGGTTGGGGGCGTTGAGCGCCTCCATGCGGAACTGGAAGTTCACGCGCTCCCAGATGCGGAAATTGCGGTAGATGCCCATGTCGAGGCGCTGGAAGCCCGGACCCTGGACGGTACCGCGTTTTTCCGTGCCCGGAACATTGCTGTTACTACCGCTCGGAATCGGAGCTGCGAAGGCGCCCGTGTAGAACCACAACTGATGGTAGCCCTTGTTGTGGATCGGGACGCCATTCCCCGTATTCGGATTGCCGATCATATTCGGCCTGATACCCGCGTCGGTGTTCCCGAGCGCGCCGATGCCGGCGTTGTCAGTTTCATAACCGGTAGTCGTCCGGCTGTTGTACACGCTTGCCACTCCACCGGGCAAATTGTAGGAGGGCGAGTATGCGCTGCTCGCTGTAACCGTCAGAGGCAGTCCGGAGTCAACCGCGTAGATGCCGGAGAGTTCCCATCCGCCCAGGATTCGCCCCGTCAGGTCCTTCTGCTCGCGGAACCATGGCTCTTCGATCACCCCATCGATGTTGAGCACCTGTCCCCTGTCGATCGCGGCGCGGCCGTAATCGGCGTTGAGGTTGTAGATGTTCTGGACAAACGTGGAGTAATCGTTTTGAGCGTTGGTCAGGTCTCGCGACCAGGTGTAGTTCGCGTCGATGTAGGTCTTGCCCTTGAAGCGCTTGGTGACCTTCGCCTGCAGCGAGTTGTAATTGGAGTTGAAGATGGTCTTCAACCCGTCGATGGCGAAGTATCCGAGATAGGGCCTGATCTGGTTCAGCACGCGATCGCAGGTTGAGTTCAGGAACGACTGCGCACCGGTGTCAGGATCGATGCAGGCGCTGCCCGAATTCGAAGGCTGCACCACGCCGGCCCACGCACCGGGCATCGGCTGGTTCTCTTCAAGAGCGCCGAGCAGATGCGTTCCATGGTCGCCAAAGTAACCCACGTCAAACATGAATGACGGAGAAAGCGCCTGCTGTACATCGAGCGAGAACTGCTGCACATACGGCGTCTGGAAGTTGAGCGGAAGAGCCTGAATCCTTCCCGGAGTCGTCGAAAGCGCGGTCAGGCTGCCTCCCGCCGGACTATCGAGCGAGGTCTGGCCGATCGAGTAGGTAGCAACGGCCGGAGGATTATCCCAGTCCGTCGTTTCGTAGTAGCTCACTTCCGCGTTGTCAAAGGCCCACCCGTAGCCGCCGCGAAGAATAGTCTTACCATCGCGGAACACATCCAGGGCAAAGCCTACGCGCGGTGCAAAGTTGGTCTTCTGCGCAGAGCCAACCTTATTTCCGTAGGGAGAGGCCTGGTTGTTGTTGGCGGCACTCGGGCCGTTGAAGATCATGCCGTTGATGTAGTTGATGCTGTTGAAGTCGGCATTCGGGTTGGGCGATGTCGACAGGCCCGCACTGCTACCCGCCTGGCTGCAGGTTCCCGTGAAGCACATCAGGCCCGTCGTCGCAATGGTCGGCGCCTTCGACGCCGAATACGCGGACGGCTCGAAGTTGCTCAGCAGTCCGTTCGCATCCCACGGCTGGCCGTAGTAGGAATAACGCACGCCGAGATTAACCGAGAGCCGCGGCGTCGCCTTCCAGTTATCCTGCGCAAAACCTTCGTACAGGGCGAACTTGATGTCGGCGACCGGATCGCCCGAAGGCTGGCTGAATCCGCTGTTGGCATTGCCAGTGAGGAAGTTGGCGAAAGCCTGCGATTCGGTCGTGCCTGAGTCGCCGCTGGCCGGCGTCGGAATGCACGGCGGATTGCCCGGATAGGGATTGGCAGTCGTGCAATACCATTGCGAGTCGTTACCGAAGCCGAAGGAGCCCTGCGTGCCGACCGTGTTGTTCTCGCGCTTCTGGTAGTGGTTATACGAGAAACCAAAGATCAACGTATGCGTGTGCAGCGTCTTGGTCACATCGCCGTAGACCTGGTGGTCGGTTCCGTGATCGAGATAGGCCAAACTGCCGTTCAGCGTGGACATGCCGCTGACCGAAATACCCGGCAACACTCCCGAGATGTTTGGATACGGGAGTGTCGGCTTCACGTCAGGCGACTGCGCCGACCCCAGGAATCCGGTGGTGTCGGTGACGATATTACCGTTGGAGAACGAATAGCCCACGTTCAAGAGCAGCGTGGGGCTCAGCACGTAGGTCCCATGGGCAAGGTGCTGGGTTCCGGGGCTGTTCACCGTGGTCAAATTCGCGCCGGGGATATTCACCGTGGTGAAGTCACCCGCCGGCAAAACCTCGGGGAACGTATCGTGCATGTAGCGATAGAAGATGCTCAGCCTCTGACCGAACTGCTGATCGATGCGCACCAGCGAGTCCAGGTTGTTGAAAACGTCGTGGAAGTTGGAAAAGATGGTGTGCGGGTCAAAGCCGTGCGCGATGTCATATGCGGTATTGGGAACCGGAGTGTTGGCGTACACGTCCTTCAGGTACGCCTGCGCCGTGGGGCTGATCGTGGTCACCTTCGTGCCCGTGCCGGTGCAGGTATTCACCTGGGTTGTGGCATTCGTCGTGTAGCCCGTGCAAACCGTGATCGGAGCCTGCGTCCACACCCCGCCAATCTCCTGATACGATTGCGTGAAGTCGCCCGTGCGTTCCGTCGGCAGGGGCACCGTGGCCGTGGCCTGCGAGAGGGTGACAAGTTCGCGCTGCCATTCCTCGCTGACGAAGAAGAAGGTCTTGTTCTTGCCGTTGTAGATCTTCGGAATGATTACCGGCGCGCCGGCCGAAAAACCAAATACGTTATAGCGGTAGGGTGGAATGGTGGCGCCCAGAAAGTCGTTGGCATATCCGTTGGCGTCGAAATAGTTGTTGCGCAGGTACTCGTAGGCGCTGCCGTGAATCGCGTTCGTGCCCGACTTGGTCACCACATCGATCTGCCCTGAAGCGTTACGGCCGAACGCCGCGCTGTACTGGCCGCGCAGGGTTTTTACTTCGGCAATGGCGTCGGGGCTCGGATAGTTGTAGAGCGTCAGGTTCGCGCCACGGTCCAGGTTGTCGGCGCCGTCCAGCGTCCAACTGTTCGAAGTGTTGCGACCGCCATTCACTGAGAACGACACAGTGCTCGAACTGCCGCTGATTCCCGTGGGGCCGCGCGTCAGGTCGTCCGTTGCGCCGCCGTATGCAACGCCGGGCTGCAGGTTGATCAAGGTCTCATAGTTGCGCGTGATCAAAGGCATTTCGTTCATCTGCGTGCTGTTGATCAAAGTGGACGATGTGGCATCTTCCGCATCCAGGAGCTGGGCCTCGCCGGCTGTCACCGAGACCACCTCGTTGGCGCCGCCCGGCACGAGCTTCCGATTGACGGTGAGTTCGTCAGCCGCATTCAACACCAGGCCGGTTACCACTTCCGTCTTGAAGTTGGGAGCTGCCACGCTCACCTTATAGGCGCCCAGCGGCAGCGCTTCTGCCGTGTAAAAGCCTGCCGAATTCGTCTTGAGAACGCGAATGTCTTCGCCGCGATCCGTATTAGTGATGGTCACCGAAGCGCCTGAGATCACTGCGCCTGTCGCGTCGGTTATGGTTCCGCTGATGCTGCCGGAAACGGCGTTCTGCGCGGTTGCGTAACTGCCGGTAAACACCAGCCCTATTGCGGTCAACAGGACAAAACAACATTGTGCAAATTTGTTCGACATAGCAGTTGATTGCCTCCTAAGATGTTTTTCGTTCTGCCGATGACGGGCGTTCCCTGCGCATTTACCCCGCATCAGCCTTACAGGTTGAGAGGTAGACAATGAATACGCCGGTCCGACACAGGATCGATAACCATGCCGGCGAGGCTTGCATTGAGCGTTATAAGGGAGCCTTCTTCTGTGATAAGGAAGCGCCTCTTCTGGCCACGCGAGAGGTTTCCCTGTGCATTCTGGCTGCGGCGATACGAAGACACCATGCCTCCTACCGCCTGACCGGTGCGTGCACCGAGTGCCCCTGACTTCCGGACATCAGGTTCAGAAATCGAAGATGATTCCCGAAGCCCAATCCGGGAGCAGGACACGATTCTGCGGAAACGGCAACCATTCGTTCATTACTTGCCAATCGCGCTAGAAAATCCCACAATCTGCCAAGTCATATAGATGACTGGATGTATGAAAAACTAGCTGTGTTCAGAATAAATGTCAATGAAAATCATCTAAGGAATTCACTTTCCGGTGGATTTCCTTGCAAAATGCTGTCTCCTGCCACCCGGATCGTCCGGATCGGAGGCTGCGCCTTTGCGGCAATGAACGAGGCGGACTCAGCGCTTGGCGCGCCGCCTGCGAAACAGCCACATCACCGGCAACCCACTCAGAATCAGCACCGTACCAAGCAACGATCCCTTCAAATTCCCGGCATAACTCGCGACCAGCACCACCAAGGCCGACCCCACGAAGATCGCCGGGAGCACCGGATAGCCCCACACCCGGTAGGGCCGTGTCGCGTCCGGGTTTTTGCGGCGGTACACAAACACCGTGCTCGCCGCCATGGCGTAAAACAGCCATTCAGCAAACACCGTCAGCTCGAACAGTTGCGCAAAACGGCTCAAAAACAACAGCAGAACCGTCGACACCACCCCCTGCGCCACCAGCGCGGTGGAAGGGGAACGAAAATGCGGATGCACGTGCCCGAACCTGCGGAAAAACAGCCCGTCGAGAGCCGCTGCATAAGGCACCCGCGCGCCCGACATCACCGTTCCATTTAGGGCCACCAGGATGCTCAGGGCCATCGCCGCGGCCACAATTCCCGCCCCATGCGCCCCGGCCACCACTCGCAGCGCCGCCACCGCCGGCCATTCTGAGCCGGCAATCGCCGCGGCCGGAAGAACGTATTGAATCGCCGCGTTGGTGGCCATGTAGAGCGCGGCAACTCCCAGAAGGCCTCCGATCAAAGCCAGAGGAAGATTGCGCCCCGGTCTCCGCACTTCTCCCGCCACCATGCTCAAATCGCTCCATCCGTCATAGGCCCACAAGGTTGCGATGAGCGCCAGCATGAAGCCGTTCCAGCCGCCCGTCGCCTGCGGCAACCGCGTCAGGAAGTGGCTCCACGATCCGCTCGTGGACTGAAAGCAAAGCGCCACCACAACCAGAATCAGAACAGCCTTCAGCACCGTGAACACCAGCTGAAAATCTCCCGCTTTTTTGATGCCAAGGTAATTCAACCCGGTGATGAACCACGTGACCGCGATGGCAAATACCTGCGACCAGTAGAGCGTGAAGGGCAAGCCGGGAATCGCATCCGACAGGTGGGAAAACCCGGGGAAAAACTCGAGCGTTCGCGCCAGCCCCAGGGCGACACTCGCGATCGACCCTGGCTTAGCCACCGTAAACCAGGTCCACATATAGAGAAAGCCCGCCGTGTCTCCGTAGGCGCCTCGCAGGTAAACATATTCGCCGCCCGCATACGGCATCATGGTGGCCAGCTCGGCGTAGGTCATCGCTCCGAACAGTGACAGCAATCCACCTACGATCCACGCCAGGTAAACCATTAGCGAGGAGCCCGTGTCGCGCATCATCTCGCTGGGAATGAGAAAAATTCCGCTCCCGATCACAGTTCCGATCACGATCGCGATAGCCTCGCCCGCGCCCAGAACGCGCGGCAGGCCCGAGGAAGAACCGTCGCCAGAACCATCCTTCGAGGCGTGCAGAGATTTCTCCATTTGTGATTGCGAGAATAACAGGAAGCCGCAACGGCAAGTTCGATTCAGCTTCAGAGCCGATTGCCGAAGCGAATCCTCGCCTCGGCGTCCTTCGGTTATATCAATATATGGGCCACGGCCGCGTTCTCAACCCAGCGCCAATCCGGGTGCCCCACATCTCGATTTCGAGATGCGGGAAAGCACGAACCTTAACACGCCTCTTTCAACCCAGCGCGAACTTGAGGTTTCGTCTACTCGTGCGCCGGCGCCGGCGGCGGCGCAGTCGACGGCGCCACCGGTTTTCCATCAACGGTCTGCGCCTCCATCAATTCCACGCGCGTTCCATCCGGGTCGTAGAGATTCACCTGGCGCTTGCCGTTCTTCCCCACCTGCACTACAAGCGGCTTGCCATAGGTCAGGTACGTTTTGTATGCGGGCCTCGCTTCCAACTCCGCAACCGCCTTCTCGGCATCGGGAACTACAAGCGACACATGATTCTTCGTCCCGAAGCCCGACGGCGTCTTGTCGTAAAGCATCAGCTCGATGTAATCCTTGCCGTCGGGAACGCGCAGATTCACCCAGCTCAACTCTTTCCCGTTACTGCTGCCGCGCCACGTTTCTGTGAACCCTAACACGCCCTCGTAAAAAGCCAGCGACTTGTCCAGATTTCCCACCAGAAAACCCACGTGGTAGATCGCGTCAGCAATGCGCGTGTCGGGCATGAACTTACCCGCATCCTGCATTTCAATTCCCGTGGGCAGGCTCTGGACAAACTCCACCAGCGTGCCGTCTGGATCCTTGATTTCGAAGGCGTAGTCGCCGGTGCGCGTCTTGCCCCCGTTGCCCGGCTTCACATCGAAACCCTTCGCCCGCAGGTACGCGCGCATCTGCTCGACGTTGCTCACGCTGAAGCAGTAATGGCTCATCATGCTGGGTGGCGACGCCGGCGCATCGGTAAACAGCTCGATGTGCTGGTGGTCGTTGATCTTGATGAACGCAATGCGGACCTGGTCCGTCCCCGGCTTGTCGAGCGTAGTGTACTCGTCGAACCCCAGCAGATCGTGCCAGAACGCTGAGGGTCTTCGGCAGGTCCGTCACAAAATAGCCCACATGCGAGACGCCGGTGATTTGCGGCCGCTGCGGCGCGGCATCCTGCGCCTTCGCGAGCGAAGAGGTCAGCAGCAAAGCCGCAACCGGCAGCACGAAAAAACAAATTCTTCGGATCGGAATCGTCGCCATCGCAGGTCCTTTTCGATGGAAGTCGGAGCACAGTCGTGCGTCGCCGCCGATTATACGCGGTCCGCTGCGCCGAACATTTCCGTCGAAATCGTCCGTACTTTTCGTGTGCACGGAATCTTGCTTCGGCTCGCCATTCTCGCGGTCTCCGGCGCCCTCGGCGCCTCTTGCCAAACGCCTGCTCCCGCATGGCAATCTGCCGCCGCCCGCGCAGCGCCAGTATGCCGGGGCGCGCGGGTCCCGTAGTCGACATCGTTGACCCCCGCAGCCTGCGAACAGAACCGCCGAACCGCACTCTACGCGTGCTAAAATCGCTGTCACTGGAAAGAGCATGATCGACGCCGAAGTCGAGTACGGAGCAACGCCCGGCCTGACCGCGAGCATGATTCGTGCGCAGCTCGATCTCCTTGTACGCGACGACGTCTTTCGCTCCAGCAAACGCTCCGTCGCTTTTCTCAAATATGTGGTGGAGCAAACGCTGAACGGATCGGCCGATCAGATCAAGGAACGCACCATCGGCGTCGAGGTCTTCGGCAGAGATCCCTCCTACGACAC
Organism: uncultured Acidobacteriota bacterium; assembly: GCA_963830785.1. Classification (GTDB taxonomy): domain Bacteria; phylum Acidobacteriota; class Terriglobia; order Terriglobales; family Acidobacteriaceae; genus Telmatobacter. Next base: position 20,456 of record CAWHNV010000027.1, on the reverse strand, counting down.
CAACATCGATCACATCGTGCGCACCGCCGCCACCGAGCTGCGCAAGCGCCTCGCCACCTATTATGTCGACGAGAAGCACCGCTCCGAGCTGCGCATGGGCCTGGTCCCGGGCTCCTACGTCCCGCGATTCGCGCTTCCCGGCCAGGGCCGCCACACTCTCATCGATCCCGAAGCGGAAACCGACGCGGCCGAAGCTGGATTTGAAACTCACAGCGCCCACATCCAGTTCGGACCGGTTCCTTTGGCTGGAAACACGGCCGCAACTGAGGAGATTCCCCGCTGGCGCCGCCATTGGGGCCTCCTGCTAGTTTGTGCCGCTGCGCTTGCCGTCGCGCTGGGATATAGCTGGCTGCACAAATCGAATCCCGAAGACCTCTTCTGGCGGCCAGTCGTCGACACACCCGGCCCGGTTCTCGTGGCCGTGGGAGATCACCCCAACGGCCCGCCCACGCTGCCCGACGCCGACGGCGCCAGCAGTACCGTCACCCCGGTTCCCAGCTCGGATTCCTCGCAGACCGTGCCTTTTGCCGACACCGTCACCATCGCCCGCGTAGTTGGCGCGCTCGAGGCCCGCAACAAGCAGGTCCTCATCCGCAGGGGCAGTTCCAGCTCCTTCTCCGATCTCCGCGAAGGCGCCGTGGTGCTCATCGGCGCTTTCAATAATGAATGGAGCCTCCGTCTCACCCGCCAGCTCCGTTACAGCCTGGCTTTGGATGTGGACCACCACCTTATCTATATTCGGGACGCAAAAAACCCCGCATCGCGCAACTGGAGTTGGGCCACCAATCAGCCCCCCGAGCCGGTCACCGGCGCCAACAGCCCCAAGCTGCAGGACTTCGCCTTGATCTCCCGCATCCGCGATTCGGAGACCGGCCATGTGGTCGTCGTCATTGGTGGCCTCTACACCTACGGCACTCAGGCCGCCGGCGAGTTCCTCACCGACCCCGATCTCCTCCAGGCCATCGCCACCCAGGCGCGTGCCAGCGCAGGCAGTCAAAATCTGCAGATTGTCCTGGGAACCACGGTCACCGACGGGACGCCGGGACCGCCCAGGGTGCTTGCCGTCTCCGCGGAGTAGCCTTTACCGGACCCCCGCAGCCTCCACAATCGCCTCTCTATAACCAACACAAAATAAGCAAGATACAGAAATTCCTGACCGTCAGGGACGGTATCTGTCTATCCAAACGTTAATTCGATTTACTAGAAACACCGGGATTCACCAATCGGTTCGTCCGTACGCGTCTATTCACGGCGCGGCAATTCCGTTCCGGCCGAACTGTCGATTGAAAAAATTCAGGAGGCGACCATGAAAGCTCTTGTCAAACTGTTGGGCAGTTTTGCAGTCCTGTGCGCGGTGTGCATCTGTGCACCGGGCGGGCTGCGCGCGCAGGGATTGGGGAGCATCAACGGTACGGTGACAGACGCCACAGGCGCAGTCGTGGGGGGCGCCGATGTCACGGCGGTTCAGGTCTCGACAGGGATTTCCCAGAAGACCACGTCGGGCGGTCAAGGCAACTTCGTATTTCCGGATTTGGCGCCTTCCACCTACAACATCTCCGTCAGCCACGCTGGTTTTGAGCTGTACACGGAGAAGAATGTGCAGCTTCGCGCCGACGCCGCAGTCACAGTCAACGTCACGCTCAAGCCCGGCAAGGCAAACGAGACGGTCACGGTGACCGCAGAAAACGCGCAAGTCGACCTGACCACCGGCACCTTGTCGCAGGTCATCGGCACATCGCAGGTCAACAACTTGCCCCTGAACGGCCGGAACGCAGCCTCACTTACAGAGGAAGTGGCCGGGGTCACGGTAGCTCCACCCGCATCGGCGGACCAGGGAGACACCAAGACCTTCCCCACTGCGATCACCATCTCCGCCAACGGCACGTTTGTGGGTCAAACAAACTTCATGCTCGACGGTGGCAACAATGTGGACGAGTACACCAACGTCAACCAGCCCTTCCCCATGCCCGATGCCGATCAGGAGTTCTCGATCGATACCAACAACTACAGCGCGCAGTACGGCCAGAATGCGGGCGGTGTGGTCAACATCATCACCAAGAAGCGGCACCAACCAGTACCACGGCGACCTGTTTGAGTATGTCCGCACTTCCGACCTGGACGCGCAGGCGCCCTTGACCTATAGCGCCGCCACCGGCAGGGGCACAGTGGACCTGCTCCACCGCAACCAGTTTGGCGGCACGATCGGCGGCCCGCTCGAGATTCCGCACCTCTTCCACAGCAATAAGGCCTTCGGTTTTTTCGCATATCAGAAGACGATCGATCACGAGGCCGCAACCAGTGCCTCCACCTTTCTGCCCACGATTGCGCAGGCAGGCGCAAACTCCTCGGGCGCAGCGCCGGGCACGAACAACCTGGTATTTACCGATTGCGTCACCGATCCGCTCATGCCGTCGGCAATTCTTGCCTCCACCATCACCTGCCCGGCTGGCGAATCGAACACTTGGAGCTCGACGGCCCTCAGCCCTGTGACGAAAAACTTTTTCAACTATGTTCCGGCATTAACCACGAGCGGCTCCGTTCTGTACACACAGCCCAGTCTCTTCGGCTATGCCGAGATCACAGGGCGTGTAGACGATGAGCTGACGCCCAAGGACAAGCTGACGGTGCGCTACTTCTCCGACGAGTTCATCCTGCAAGGCGTGGAGAACCTCACTGATATCCTCAGCCTCGCCGACGGCGCTTCGAACCACCTCTACAATGCGCTGGTCTCAGAGACGCACACTTTCAACAATCACATCGTCAACAATTTCATCCTCAGCTATCAGCACCAGTACGACATCCGGGGCCCGGCCTCAAGCAGCCTCGATGTGGCCGATCTGGGCGTCCAAAACATCTGGCAGCCGGCTTTTAAGCAGATCAATGAAATCCAGGTGTCGAACTACTTCACCATCAGTGTGAATCCCCAGGCTGCATTCGTCCGCAACAACTACACACTCACCGACGACATTCACTTCCTGCTCGGCCGGCACAATATCGACGCGGGCTACCACGGCGAAGTGTCGAAGATCGACGTCAACAACGACTTCGAGCAGCCCGGCGAGTTCTTCTTTAACTCCAACGTCACCCCCGACCCGGCGGCCAACTTCATTTTCGGTAACCTCTCTGAGCTCATTCAGGCGTCGGGCGAGTACTTCAATGTTCGCGGCAAGTTCCAGGGAGCCTACGTGCAAGACAGTTGGAAGGCAACGCGCAATCTGACGATCAATTACGGCATACGTTACGAGCCGTTCATTCCCTGGCACAATCTATTCGGCCGCATGGGCGGCTTTAGCCCCACTCTTTGGGCGTCGGACACGCATTCCACCATGTTTCCCCTTGCGCCTGCGGGCCTGCACTTCGCCGGCGATCCGGGGTTCATTCCCAACGGCGTCTCCAATGAATACGACCACTTCATGCCCCGGGTGGGCTTCGCCTGGGACGTCTTCGGCAATGGCAAAACCGCCCTGCGCGGCGGAGCCGGCACGTTCTACGACAGCCGCATCAACAGCACCTTGTTCGATATTTACTCGACCGGCTCGCCGCCGTTCCTTGAAGCTGTGACTCTACAGCAGACGGCCACCACACCGATCAACTGGGCCAATCCCTACGTCACCGCCGGAGTTACCAATCCTTTTCCGTCGCCGCAACCTCCGCCCAACACGACTCCGATCTCGTCATCGAACAGTTGGCTGACTTTCGACCCCTACAAAGGCTTCCAGGATCCGCTCGACTACGCGTGGAACCTGGCTCTCGAGCAGCAAGTGACTAGCAGCCTGTCGTTCCGCGCCGCTTATGTGGCCACGCACGGAAGCCACGAGTGGGAGGATACAGAGCTGAATCCCAACATCGGCGCAGTGAACGGAGTCGGCGGAACGCTTGAATTCGACCAGCCGGGATGCGCCACCACCAACAGTTGTTTCCCCAATTACATTACGGCAGCCAACACCGGCGGCAACACCAACTACAACTCTCTGCAGATCTCGGCCGAGCAACGCGTGCGTTACGGCCTGAACTTGCTGTTCAACTACACATGGTCGAAGGCGCTCAACAACATGCCGTGGAACCAGGCGGCTACGTCGATTGGCGGCGGCGGCTCGTATGTTTACCCGATCACCGTGCCAAACTACAAATCACTGGACTACGGCCCGGCAGACTTCGATCACCGGAACATCACTGCGCTGTCCTACGTCTACACGGTTCCGAAGTTCCTCCATGATTCGCCCAGCGTGCTTCGCTACATTGTGAATGATTGGGGAACCAGTGGAATCTTCCAGTACCACAGCGGCGATCCGCTCACCATCTGGTCCAGCTCAGCCAACAACTCCGGCTCCCACCAGAACCGCGACCGCGCCGTCTACAGCGGTAGCGGCGCTTACGGCGGCACGGCATGCACCACGACCGTAAACTGCAGGAACTGGCTGAATCCAGCTGCCTTTTCGGTCAATCCCCCGGGTACATTCGGAAACGTCGTGAAAGGCTCCTTTGTGGGCCCGCACTACATTGACTGGGACGGCAGCCTGAGTCGCAAATTCCCGTTCACCGAGAGATCCTCCCTGACCTTCCGGGCCGACTACTTCAACTTGGTCAACCACACCAACCTCGGCGATCCCGGCACCACGTTGGGCTCAACGTTCGGCAAGATCACGGGCACCAGCCCGCAAAACTGGACCACCGGTCCGGGATCAACATCCGATCCCCAGAACAGCCCGCGTATTGCCCAGTTGTCGTTGAAGTTGGAATTCTAACTCACCGGGGAGTGCGGTGCTCAACCGCACTCCCCGTTACATTGCACGCTCTGACTTCGGTATCCATTTCGCTCATTGCAGCAGTTCTGTCACGCGTCGAGTGCCGAATGCGAGCGGCCACGAGAGGCCGCTTTTATCTCTGAAATGCAACCGAGCAGAACGTAAAGGCCACTCGATGATTGCGACGGCACAACGGAAAATTGAGCACCGGCACGGTCTCCGCTCGCCTGAAAAGGAACCGCCCCGTGCCCCATCCATTCGCCCGCTTCTGCGGCGAATGGGTGGGACAGCACGAACTCCAAGGGTGCGAATTCTTGCGGCCAGAGACCTGATTAAAAGGCTGCTGGCGCTCTGCCTTTCGGCGTTCACCATCTCTGCCCTGGCGCAGGCATCCCGTCCCGCGGCCGAGGTCTACCACAACCCCATTCTCTTCGCCGACTACTCCGATCCCGATGTCATCCGCGACGGCGCTAACTACTATCTCGTCGCGTCCACCTTCCACTTCGTTCCCGGCATTCCCATTCTGCAATCCACCGACCTCGTCCATTGGACCATCGTCGGCCACGTCGTTGATCGCCTCACAATGGACCCGCGTTACAGCATGGTAGGCGGCAATCGCTACGGCAAAGGCGTGTGGGCGCCCTCCATCCGCAAACACGACGGTCTCTATTACGTTTACTTCCCCACCCCCAACGAAGGCATCTTCGTCTCGACCGCAACCCAGATCACCGGCCCCTGGAGCGATCCCGCCGTCGTCATCGCCAAACCCAATCTCGAGGACCCCTGCCCCTTCTGGGACGATGACGGCAAGGCCTATCTCATCCACTCCGTCACCGGCGCCGGCCCGCTCATACTTCACCGCATGTCCCCCGACGGCAAGCATGTGCTTGATCAAGGAAAAATCATCGCCCAGGATCCCGAGCATCTGCCCGTCCTCGAAGGCCCCAAGCTTTATAAACGCGACGGCTACTATTACATCTTTGCTCCCTTCGGTGGCGTTGGCGTGGGATCGCAAGTCGTACTGCGCTCGCGCCAGATCTACGGCCCCTACGATTACCGTGTAGTGCTGGCCCAGGGCTCAACCAACATCAATGGGCCCCACCAGGGCGGTTATGTTGAAACTCCCGATGGCGAAGGCTGGTTCGTGCACTTTCAATCCGACGGCGCCCACGGCCGCATCGTCCATCTCGAGCCGGTGCGCTGGCAGGACGACTGGCCCATCGTTGGCGCCGATCCCGACGCTGCCCCAGGCCGCGATGCGACCGGACAGCCCGTTCCCTCCGGCCCCATCCCCGACCATTCCACCGCGCCCTCCGAACAGCATCCGCAAACCTCCGACGATTTCAATGAGGCCGTCCTCGGCCCTCAGTGGGAGTGGAACCATAATCCCGATGACGCTCACTGGTCTCTCAGCGCGCGGCCCGGCTATCTGCGCCTCATCCCCATGCCCGCCGATGGCCTGCTCGCCGCGCGCAACACCCTCACCCAGTGCATGCAGGACAACTCCTTCGAGTTCACTGTTCGCGTTGACCTTGGCGCCATGAAATCCGGCGCGCACGCCGGCCTCGCCATGTTTGAAGAATCCGCCAGCGGCCTTGAAATCGTGCAGTCCGGCGACGCGCGCCGGCTCGATTTCTTCCATTTGCCAGAGCACGTGGCCGGACCTGCGCTTACTCAAACAGTGCTCCAGCTTCGCGTCAGCGTCCGTGGCGATCAGGCCCTCTATTTCTACTCGCTCGACGACGGCAAGACCTTCCATCAACTCGGCGCGGCCACGCCCATCCGCTTCAGTTGGTGGAAAGGCTCGCGTCCCGCACTATTCGCTTACACCACCCTCAACTCCGATCCCGGCGCCGTCGATTTCGACTGGGTCCACTACCAACCGCTCGCCCCCAATCCCTGGTAAGAGACGTCAATCGTGATTCGTGGTTCACGATTCACGATTCACGGTCCACGCGTTTTTCTCGTCCAAGCCCCATCATCCCGCGTGTTACAATTTGCCCACACCGCACGCCATAATGGAACCTTCCTCTCCAACCCATACATTCGTTGAAGTGATTGCCCCTGACCAGTCCCGTCAGACCGTCACCGTCACGCATTCCCCATTCCTCATTGGCCGCGGCGAAACTGACAACACTGTCGCGCTCCTCGACGGCCGCATCTCGCGCCATTGCGCCGCCATTGTCATTGGCGACTCGGGCTACCGCCTCGAAGACCGGGGCAATCGCTACGGCGTGTTTGTGAATGGCGCCAAGGTCGAGAAGCAACCCCTGCGCGACGGCGACATGATCGGCTTTGGCATCGATGACAGTTACCACGTCGTCTTTCATGTGGGCTCTGCTCCCGATGTGTCCGAGCCACCCGAGGTCGCCAACCTGCTCACCCGCATCGGCTCGCTATCCAAACTGGCCGGCTCCTCAACCGCCGACGGCTTAAGCAAGCTCAACCTGCTTCTTGAAGCCACTTCACTGCTGCACTCGCAGCTCCCACTCGATTCCGTGCTCGGCTCCATGCTCGATCACGCCATCTCCATCACTCATGCCGATCGCGGCCTGCTCATCGAGCCCGATGCCTCCGGCGTCCTGCGTGTGCATCTGGCCCGCAACAATAAGGGCGACAATCTTGCCCCCGAGACCATCAACCCCAGCCAGACCGCCGTCAATCAGGCCATTGGCAAACAGGCCAGCGTCATCACTGAAGATTTGAACTTTGCCGGCCTTGATTTGAAGGCCGCCGCGAGCGTTGTCGTGCAGGGTTTGCGCGCCGTGGTCGCCATCCCGCTCTACGCTTCCACCCGCGAAGTTGCCGTTACAGGCGGCGACCTCAAGCACGGCCCGCTGCTAGGCCTCATCTATCTCGATTCCCGCCGCATCGCAGCCTTTTCCGCCATCGACCGCCAGATTCTCGACGCCCTCGGCCTGCAGGCCGCCAGCATTCTCGACAACGCCCTCCTGGTTGAGCAGGAACGCGAGCGCCAGCGCCTCGAGCAGGAGCTTTCCATCGCGCGCACCATCCAGCAGGCCCTCCTGCCCCACGGCCTGCGCGACTTTCCCCATCTCGCCGTCACCGGCGTGCATCATCCCTGCACTGAAGTCGGCGGCGACTACTTCGACGTGGTTCCTGTCGACGATGACCGCACTGCGATTCTCATCGCCGACGTCAGCGGCAAAGGCCTGGGCGCGGCCCTGCTCACCACCATGCTGCAGGGCGCCTTGTCCGGCCTCTCCATGGGCGCCGATCCTGTCAAAGTATTCAACCACGTGAACAAATTTCTCTGCTTCCACAGCGAAGTCGGCCGCTACGCCACCATGTTCATCGGCATCATCGGCCGCGACGGCATGCTCGAATACATCAAGGCCGGCCATCCTTCTCCGCTCCTGCTGCGCAACGGCCTGGTCACAGAACTTTACAACGAAGGCTCGTTTCCCGTCGGCCTCATACCCGAAGCCGATTACGCATCCGCCCGCCTGCAACTCCAGCCCGAAGACACGCTGGTTCTCTTCAGCGATGGTGTCACCGAAGCCGAGAATTTGAATCACGATCTTTTTGAGGTTTCAGGACTCAGCCAAGCTCTGGCCGGCAAGCAAGACGTCCCGGTCGAGGTCCTGGAGCAGTCGGTTCTCGATGCCGTGAGTACCTTTACGCGCGGCGCCAGCCAGTCAGACGACATCACGCTGCTGGTCGTGCGCTACCGCGCCGCCGCCTGAGCTAGGTTTAGCGCAACCCTCCCGTGCCCCATCCTTTCGCGTTTTTTGCGAAAGGGTGGGAAACCCCAAATCTCATCTAGCCTTTTTCAACCCAACCAAAAGATGGGTGCCCCACAAATTGGCGTATTGAAAACACGTAAGTTATTGATTATTCAATAGGCCAGATAGCCCAAATGGCCTAGATAGCCATGGGACTAGCACAATCTAGCACAAATTCTTGTCAGCGACTCATCAGCATGACCATGAGGCCATCGAGGGCGAATATCACCCGTTCGATGCCAACTCGCACGGCAATAGATTATTGCCGCACGAGGCGGTGTCGGCGAGAATCCAGATATGCACACGGCCAGGCAAATTGTCGCCGGAGCGGGAGCACTGACGGCTTGCGCTCTGATCACATTAATCTCGATGGTAGGAACCCAATGGGTTCATGACAATTCGCCCATCGCGATTCGCGTGATGATCGGCTTAGCACTAGGGGCGTTGGGATGCTTCGCATTCTGGTTCGCGACCCGGCCAAAAAGTTCACCGTCTGCTGCTTTGCAGGATGCCAATTCTGGGAATATCGTTGGGCACGACAACGCCGGAAAGATGATCGCGAACGTTGAGCACTACTACGAAGCGCCCGTTTCTCCGGCGTCCTCACCTAGGCAGGCCAGAACGATGCCCGTACCTAGGGCGGCTCCGAAAAGACAGCCACCAGAACCATCTCCGGGATTGAGTTTGGGCTTCGTGCGTGATGTGAAAATTGACAGGCACGACCAGATATTCCAATTCGACGACCAAGGACTGAAAGGGCTGGCTCTTTCCGTCCTAAACATGCCGGCCCCTCAGGGGGCGATCGCTTCCGATCTCTCGTCCGTATTTGCAATGTTGACGTTTGACCAAGCGGGAAGGCGTTGTACGACCATAAACCGAGCGTGCTGGATTGGCCAAGAAGCCAACGAAATTCCCGTCGCAGTCGGCGACACGGCGCATGTTCTCTTAGGTTTTCCATCGGAGCCTTGCTGGGTAAGCTTTCACAACCCGAATAGGTTTGGCTATGACGTGGTTGAGCGGAATTACAAGATGGATGAACTGGAACCACGCACAATAGACTGGGTCGATTGGGAACCGATTGGAGTGGATGTTCGCATCATCTCAACCGCAATCGCTTCCAAGGGGCAGACAATTATCCACCGCGAATTTCAATTGAGGCGCGAGGGCGTTTCTTATAGCGCTCGATGGTTAACATAATGAACGAGTTTCCGTGGGGCTGATTAGGTGAAACTCCAGCGTCAGAGATTCGTTTGCGGAAGCGTGGCCGCCTACTCGGAAGTGGATCTCCAATAAGCGGAACAGCCACTGACGGCGTAACACAGAACTAGCACGAAACCCTACGGGCGATCTTCAGCGCGAAAGACCTCATTGAACTTAGATCGCATTCGAGAAGTGGGTGCCCCACATCTCGATTCTGAGATGTGGGACAGCACGAGCTCACACTCCCCCGTCAACGAAACACAAACTTCCCGTGCCCATCCTTTCGCGCTTTTTGCGAAAGGGTGGGAAACCACAAACCCAACCCACCCTTCCCAACCCAACAACACCCAGCGACCCGCGGTTCCCTGCTCCCCAGCTCTCGCTCTCCGCTTTTCTATTACCTAATCCCTACTCCCTACTCCCTGTCGTATTGATACAATCCTCACCATGGCCGCCCCGATTTTTATAGGAAGATACGAAATCGTCGCCGAACTGGGCCGCGGCGCAATGGGCAGCGTTTTCAAAGCCAGTGACCCCGCGGTGGGCCGCATCGTGGCTCTCAAGACTATCCATTCCAACGCCCTCAGCGGGGCGCAGGCTGCGGAATACCGTGCGCGTTTTTATCGTGAAGCCCGCGCCTCCGGCGTGCTGGCTCATCCCTCCATCGTCCCCGTCTTCGACGTCGGCGAGCACGAAGGCGCGCCCTTTCTGGTCATGGAATTTGTTGACGGTCACACCCTCGACAGCGCCATGAAGAAGGGTGAGCGCTTCACCCTCGACCGCGTCTGCGAGATCGGCCAGCAACTCGCCGACGCCCTCGGCTACGCGCACCGCCAAGGCGTAATCCATCGCGACATCAAGCCCGCCAACATCCTCATGACCTCGCGCGAGGTCTACGGCAGCGAGCGGCCCCGCATCACCGATTTCGGCATCGCCAAGCTCGCCGCCAGTGAGATCACCACCACCGGCCAGATGCTCGGCACCCCCGCCTACATGCCCCCCGAGCAGTTCACCGGCGCGCCCATCGACGGCCGTGCCGACCTCTTTTCACTCGGCGTAATTCTCTTTTCCCTGGCCGCCGGCGAGCAGCCCTTCCTCGGCGAAACCATGACGGCCGTCTCTTACAAAGTCGTCCACGTCGATCCCATCCCGCCCTCCAAGCTCAACCCCGCCATCCCTCCGGCCTTGGAAGGCGTGATTCTCAAGTGTCTCGCCAAAAATCCCGGCGCTCGTTATCAGACCGGCGAAGAGCTTGCTGAGGATCTCGCCACTTTGCGCGTCAATCCCAATGCCACGCTCGCCTCGTTGACTCCGTCCGCAATCGATCCCAACGCCACGCTCGCCGCCGCGCCCAGCAGCATCTCGCATCCACCGGCACATTCGTTCGCCACCACGCAAAAGCCTGCCGCCAACCCCGCCAAGAAGCCTTCCAAACCAATAAAACACGAAACCATCGTTGTCGTGTCCCTGCTGGCTCTTGCAGCAGCCGGTGCATGCGCCTGGTTTCTGCCTCGGCTCCATCATCCCCAACCAACTCCTCCGCAGCCGCCGGCCATCGTCACGCCCACCCCGCAGCCAATAGCGCCATTCGGTAGTCCCGATCTGCCTCCCGCTCCCGCCGTGCCGATAGCCAAAACTCCGGTTGCAGTTCCGGCCGCCCCTGCCAAGCCGACGCCCTCCAAGCCCGCACCCGCTAAGCCTCAGACAGCAACTCAACAAACCACTCCGCCGCCCGCAAACAATCCCGTTCAAGCCTCAAACCCGGCCGCTAATACCACTCCGCCGCCCGCGCCCAAGCCCACCAAGCTCACGCCGCCTGCTATTGCCGCCACCGACCCCCACAAACTCGATCCCAACGCCAACAGCAAATTCAAAATCCAGTTGAGCCACATGCCCAACGGCGTGCCTCTCACGGTGGAGATGAATAACAAGGTCTACCTGCGCTTTATCAGCGGCGACAAAACCGATCTCAACAATCTCTTCGTCCCGCCCGGCACGCAGGCATTCCAGGTCATCGCTCAGAACGGCGGCAAGCCGGTTGACTCGAACACTGTCAGCAGTGAGTTCAAGGCCAAGAAGAAAAAGAACTTTAAAATCGACCTGCAAAACCAGCAAAGCGTGTCCGCCGGCGCCGCCGCTCCACTTAGTCCCAGCGCAAAGATCGTCGTCTCGCTCTCGACTCCGATCTTTTAATCGGGCATTCATGATCGTCCAATACCATCGCAGTGATCTGTGCCCCATCCTTTTTTGCGCCCTTTGCAAATAGGGTAGGAAGCGCATGTCGGATCATGGGCAGAAACCGCCCGGCAGCGGAACTGAAGGTCTTCATCACTAAGGAAGAGCGCAATGCAAATCTCCACGGAAGAAATGCCAGGCGGCATCACCCGGGTCGCCTTGGACGGCCGCATGGACATCGCGGGCGCCGCGGCGGTCGACCTCAAAATGAATCTCATCGCGGGCAATGCCAAAAAACTCCTCATCGACCTCGAGAAGGTCACGTTCCTTGGTTCGATGGGTCTAAGCGCCATCGTCTTTCCCGCGCGCGCCGTGCGCAGCCGTGGCGGCAAGGTCGTGCTGTTTGCGCCCAACGAAATGGTGGAATCGGTTCTCAAGACCAGCGGTATCGGTTCCCTGATCCCCGTCTGCCACAATCTGGATGCTGCCATTGCCGTACTCGGATAAGCTGGCAGCAGCACCGGCGGTGACCATGAGCGCCACGCTGCAGCCTGAGAATTCGATGACAGGCCTTAGCCCATCCTCGCTCCCATCCTCGCCCGAGCCGCTGACCCTAAAAAGTCAGCTCGAGGATCTGACCCTGGTCCAGCCCTGGGTCGAGGCGCTCGCCCGCCGCTACTCCGTTCCCGCCGGCACGCAGTTCGCCATCGAGCTCTGCCTTGAAGAAGCGCTCTCGAACATCATCCGCCACGGCTACCGGAGTCAGCCGAATCAGTTGATCACCATAGCCTGCACCGTCGGACGCGCACCCGCCGGCGGCGAAAATGAGACCGCCGCCGAGCTCGTCTTCACCGTTGAAGATCACGCCCCGCCCTTCGATCCCCTCGCGCTTTCCGACGCCCCGGCTCCCGCTCCTGTCTCCATTCAGGAGCTCCCGCTCGGACGCCAGGGACTCCGTCTCATGCGCAAGTTCGCAAGCCGCCTCGCCTGGCAGCAACTCGCCAACGGCAATCGCCTGACGATGGGCTTCGTCCTCACTCGCTGACCCCGGGTCTACTTGGGCCGCGTGGTCGTTGTCATGGCCAATCCTGCTGCCAACTCATTGATTTCCGGCCCTGTGCCTTATTCCCCGCTCCTGGCCTCCGAGTCCCTTAGCCCCTTAGTCCCTCCTTCCGCGAACCCCTTGAGGTATCATTGCGTCTATAAGGTATGCGCGGCTGGCTTCCCCTTGCGGCCGTCCCGGTGGTGTGTGTGTCGCGACTCTTCCAGCGTCTTGTCTTTGCAGCTTCCGTAATGATCATTGCCGCCCTCGGCCTGGGTTATATCCTTGGCGAGTTCGGTTGGTTTGGGGTGCGCGCCGGCGACGAGCAGAGCGCCGCATACAACCAGATGCGCGTATACGCCGAGGTCCTGCGCAAAATTCAGAACTATTACGTCACCGATCCCAACATTCCCGAAGTCACCAACGGCGCGCTCCACGGCCTGCTCGACTCGCTCGATCCCGACTCCAGCTATCTCTCCGCCGCCGAGTACAAGATCTACAAGGACCGCCCCACCAATGAAAACGCTCAGGTGGGCCTCACCGTCTCCAAGCGCTTTGGTTACGCCACCATCGTCAACGTGCTGCCCGGCTCGCCCGCCGATCAGGACCACCTCCGCGACGGCGATGTGATCGATCTCATTGAAGGCCAGTCCACGCACGATATTCCCCTGGCCCTGGTGCGCTTCATGCTCGAGGGCAAGCCCGGAACCACGGTTACCGTCACCGTCGTCCGTCCCTTTAAGCCCGATCCGGACAAGATCACGCTCACCCGTAGCGTCCTGGCCACGCCCGCTCTCGGCGAGCAGCTCTACGAGAACGCCTCCATCCTTTACCTCAAACCCGGCGTGCTCACCGCCGCGCGTGTCGACGATCTCGCCTCCCGCATCAAGGGCGCCGGTAAAGGCCGCAAAATTCTCCTCGATCTCCGCGACACCACCGGCAGCGACCCCAAGCAGGGATTGCGCCTGGCCAACTTCTTCCTCAAGCAGGGCAACCTCGCCTCTCTCGAGGGCCAGAAGTTTCCCGTCCAGACCTTCTCGGCCGACCCGTCGCAATGGCTGACTGACGCCCCCGTAGCTGTCCTCGTCAACCGCGGCACCTACGGCGCGCCCGAACTCACCGCCGCCGCCATTGAAGGCCTCAAGCGCGGCGATGTCGTAGGCGAGCGGACCTTTGGCGAGGGCTCAGTGCAAAAAACCATCGACCTGCCCGACGGCGGCGCCCTCATGCTCACCATCGCCAAGTATGAGGACCCCGGCGGCAAAAAAATCGAGGACGAAGCCGTCACCCCCACGCTCGTCGTCTCCGGTCCCCAGGACAGCGAAGAGCCTATGCCTTCCTCGAACGGCGACGATCAGCTAAATCAAGCCCTTTCGCTCTTGAAGGCCAAAACCAGCTAGCGGTCTCTCTCCGTAATCCACACCGTTTTCCCTTCAAATTCCCCACGAAAATGGGTGCCCCACGAATGGGCGCATTGAAAACACGTAAGTTATTGATTCTTAAATAGCCGAAATAGCCCAGAAAGCCACGGGGCTAGCACAATCTAGCACAAATCCCCAGGCGATTTGACCGGAACCAAATCCTGGAGCAGGTCAAACTCCACCATTTTGAGGGCGGGAACGGTCAGCCCTGTCCGAAAAAAAGAGATGCTCTAACCCTGCTGAGCACAAAACCATGAGAGCGTACACAGGAAAAGCAATTAGCAAAATACCAACCCAGAGCCGCCGAGATGCGCCAATCAGTTCCAGAAGCAACATCGGGACGCCCCACCAAATTGCCTCGAATTTTAGCCGTTGAGCGAATGTCCAGTTTTTCCTCGGACTGGAGGGCCTGAGTTTCATCCACATGCTCCAGGAGCGCTACCGATGCTGTGCCTTCTTAACGGAATCGCACCGCGATGATTAAGCGCTGTCAGCGACGAGCAATTTCCCACACTTGGCTTGGGTCCTTGTCTCCTCGAAAGGTACCGCGCAAGAAGCAGGGTTGCCACAAACAGTACAGCACAGAACTAGCACAAAAATCGATGCGTGATTTTCAGGGCGCTCCTCTTATTGAGCTTCCGGCGCATTCGATACATGGGTGCCCCAGGTCTCGATTTTGAGACCTGGGATAGCACGAACTTTCACGAACTCTCTCCCTTGTTCCCTTGGTCCCCGTCTTTTTCCCGCTCTTGCACCCCATGGTACTCTCGTCATCCCACCGCGTCTTTCTGCTCTCATCCGGTGTTAGCCTTGTAGGTAAGCGACTCCTCCGAGCATCTAGGGAGCGGCGCCCTTTGAGAGGCCTGAACTGCCTTGGCTGTTACCCCCCAACAGCCGCCAGCGAAGCTGCGGCCCGCATCGCGCACCCCCGAATCACGCATAGTCGATTCGCGCGGCGCCGCTTCGCGCACTAAATCCCGCGCCGTCGAACCCCCGCGCCCCCCGCTGGGCCCGCCCTTACCCGAGCATCGCCGCCGCAAGCTGGCCGGCCGCTCGGCGTTGGCCGCGTTGCTCATTCTCGCCGCCGCCACCGGCTCGCTCGCCGGCCTTACCCTCGTCTACTCCGTCAATCTCCCGCAAATCCAGGAGCTCGAGCAGTACCGCCCCTCCACCACCACCGATCTCTACGATCGCAAGGGCCGCATCATCGGCTCCTTCGCTCTCGAGCGCCGTGAAGTCGTCGGCTACGACGGATTCGCGCCCGTGCTGCGCCAGGCCGTCATCTCCATCGAAGACAAAAACTTCGAGTCCCACTGGGGCGTCAATGTCTTTCGCGTGGCCGGCGCCGCCTGGCACGACATCCGCTCGCATGGGCGCGCCCAGGGTGCTTCGACACTCACCATGCAACTCGCCCGCAATCTCTTTCTCTCCTCCGATCGCACCGCCATGCGCAAAATTCAGGAGGCCTATCTCGCCATCCAGATCGAGCGTGCCTTCACCAAGCAGCAAATCTTCACCCTCTACGGCAATCAGATCTATCTCGGCAGCGGCATGTACGGCTTCGAGGCAGCATCCGAATATTTCTTCTCCAAGCACGCCAAAGATCTCACCCTCACCGAGGCCGCGCTACTCGCCGGACTGCCCAAAGGCCCCGTCGCCTATTCGCCCATCCTCAATCCCGAGCGCGCCCTCAACCGCCGCAATCTGGTTCTCAGTGAAATGGAGTCCGACCGCGTCATCACCCACGCGCAAGCCGAACAGGCCCGCTCCGCTCCGCTCGGCCTCCACATCGCTCAGCCCGTGAGCGCTGTGGCCCCGTGGTTCCAGGAAGAAGTCCGCCGCGAGCTCGAAAAGCACTTCGGCACCGAAGAGGTGCACGAAGACGGCCTGCGCGTCGACACCACGCTCGACCTCGACCTGCAGCAGATCGCCAACCACGCCGTGGCCGACGGCGTCGCCGCCTATGAGCGCCGCCACGGATGGCAGCGGCAAGCTCGAAAATGTTCTCGCCAGCGACGTCACGCTCGACAACTACCGCCATCCCGACTGGGCCGTCACCGTCGGCCCCGGCGACTACATCCACGCCCTGGTCACGCGCGTGCTCCCGCTTGAAATCCACGCGCGCATCGGCCCTCCCGGCCAGCCCGGCTCTGAAATTGTCCTCCTCCCCGCCGACTGGCAATGGACCGGCCAGCGCTACGGCGACGCCCTCGTCAAGCCCGGCGACATCATCTACGTCCGCCTCGCCGCGGCCACTGAACGGACGCGCGCCGCGCTTCGCTCGAGCAGGACTCCGGCGCCGAGGGCTCGCTGCTGGCCATGGACAACACCAGCGGCGACGTGCTGGCCATGGTCGGCGGCCGCGACTACGCGCTCTCGGTCTTCAACCGCGCCACCCAGGCCGAGCGCCAGACCGGCTCCAGCTTCAAGCCCTACGTCTACACCGCCGCGATCGAAGACGGCGTCAAGCCCACCGACATCATCGTCGATGGCCCGGTCAGCTTCGGCAGCTACACTCCGCACAACTACGAGAACGACTACAAGGGCGCCATGACCATCGCCAACGCCTTCGCCGAGTCGCGCAACATTCCCGCCCTCAAGCTGGCCGCGCGCGTCGGCATTCACAAGGTCATCGACATGGCGCACCGCTTCGGCGTCACCTCCAACATTCCTCCCTATCTGCCCGGTCGCCTTGGGCGCGGTCGAAATCACGCTCGAGGAGCAGGTCGCCTCCTACGCCGTCTTTCCCAACGACGGCATTCGCGTGACCCCGCGTCTCATCCGCAAAGTCTCCAACGCCGACGGCATCACGCTCTGGGAGGAAACGCCCGCCGTCAACGAAGTCATCAACCAGCACACCGCGCGCACCATGATGACTCTGCTTGCGCGGCGTCACGCAGCACGGCACCGGCGCCGCGGCCGCGCAGTTGAACCATCCCCTCGGCGGCAAAACCGGAACCACCTGCGACTTTACCGACGCCTGGTTCCTGGGCTTCTCGCCTTCGGTCACCTGCGGTGTCTGGGTCGGCTACGACAGCCGTGAATCGCTCGGCGAAAAGGAAACCGGCGCCGTCGCCGCGCTCCCCATCTGGATCAACTTCATGCGCGCCGCCATCGTCGGCAAAGACGACGAACAATTCCCCGGCGACGAAGAAAATCCTCCGCTAGACAGAGCCGCCAACCTGCCGCCCGCAAACCTTCCCCTTCCAGCGGCCGCCCCAGAGCCCGCCGTGCTTGCGGGACAACACGCCCCTCTAGTCAAGCCCGCGCTAACCCCCGCTCAAAAACAAGCAACGAAGCCGGCAAAGAAAGCCGAAGTCAGGCCGGCATTGACCCCAAACCCCTGACGCATCGCAGCACAATCTCAAACATGCTCTTCAACTGAGCACAAAAGTCCCGTGCCCCATCCTTTCGCGCTTTTTGCGAAAGGGTGGGAAGCCGAAATGCTGGCTACACTTTCTTCGGGTCCCCCTGGACTGACTTCACGCGCTTAAAATAGGTCTTCGCCCTTTCCACATCCTTGAAAATCTGCGCCTTCAGCGCCTCCGGCGACGGCCACTCCCGCTCCCCGCGCAGCCGCATCAGAAACTCCAGCTCGATCGGCGTTTCCTCGTCCATCTCCACCGGCTCAAAATTCAGAATGTGCGACTCCACCGCAAACGACGCCTCGCCGAACGTCGGCCGGTTGCCCACATTCGTCACCGCCTGAAACGCTGCGCCCCAATCTTCAGCCGCGTCACGTAAACGCCAAACGCCGGCAGCAATCCGTCGTACGCCGCCAGATTCACCGTAGGCACCAGCAGCCGCGTGCCGATGCCGCGCCCGCGTGCCTGCGTGGAAAGCACCGTGAACGGCCGCCCCAGCATCCATCGCGCGCGCCGCACGTCGCCCGCCGCCACCAGCGCGCGAATCGCCGAGCTTGAAACCTCGAGCCCGTGCACGCACACCGCTCCATGCACGTGCACCGTGAAGCCCAGCTCCGTTCCCAATGCGGCCAGTTCCGTCGATGCCCGCCGCCGCGCAGTGCCCGAAGCGAAAATTCTGTCCCTCGTGCACGCTCCGCACCCCGATCGCGTCAACAAGAATTCGCTCCACAAACTCCCGCGGCGCAAGATGCGCCAACGCCTCGTCGAATTTCAGCACCAGCGCCGCATCGATTCCCGTCTCAGCCAGCAGGCGCAGCCGTTCGTCAGTCGGCGTGATCAGCCGCGGCGCTTTGCTCGGTCGCAAAAATTGCTCCGGGTGCGGATCGAACGTAACGGCAACAGCGCGCGCGCCTATCGCATCGTGCTTCGCTCGTAACTCCGGCCAGAATCTCCCGGTGTCCGCAATGCACGCCGTCAAAATTGCCCACGGCCGCGACCGTGGGACCAAACCCTGCGGGAATCTCCGCGAGCGAGCGAAACACCTGCATCGCGCCAGCATTCGCGCCCGGCCGCATGTTGTCCCCGCCGCTCATAGCCTCACGGGCACGCTCAACCCGTCGTAAGCCAGCTTCGCGTTGTCCGGCAAGCTGCGATTAGTTTCTTCGTGCCCCAGATCGTGCGCGATATGCGTGAACCAGGTTTGCCGTGCGCCGATGCGCCGCGCCCACTTGAGCGCCTGCTCCAAAGTCGCATGGCTGGGATGCGGCTGATGGCGCAACGCCGAAAGCGCCAGCACTTCGACACCCTCCAGCAGCGCAAAGCTCGATTCCGGAATCGCGCTCACGTCCGTCATATACGCCGCGTTGCCAAAACGAAATCCATTGATCGGCATCTCCCCGTGCAGCAGCGGAACCCGCACAAACTCCACGCCGTCGACCGTGTTGCGTTCCTTCAGCGGCTTCAGCTCCACGCGCGCCCGCGTGGGATACGTGGCTTCCGGCGAGAATGTGTACGGAAAATACCTGCTCCAGAACCGCCGTCGTCTCCGCGTCGGCATAGAGCGGAATCGGCCCGCCCCGCCGCTGCGCAATAAAGCTCAGCGGCCGCAAATCGTCCATGCCCAGAATGTGGTCGGCATGAGCGTGCGTGTAGAACACTGCATCCACATGCGTCAGCTTTTCGTTGAGCGCCTGTTCGCGAAAGTCCGGTCCGGTGTCGATCACCACCACGCGCTCTATATCAGATCTCCGGCTCGCGCCAGCGCAACAGCACCGAAGGCCGCAACCTGCGATCGTGCGCATCCGTCGACGTGCACACCGCGCACTCACACGCCAGCGTCGGAACCCCCATCGAGGTTCCCGTGCCCAGAAATGTGAGGGTAGCGTCCATTGGCATTGTGCAAAACGCAAGCGCCGGTCAAGAGTGGTCGGTGTGAGCGCGCGTGCTGAGTGTGACAGTGCGAGTGTGCAGCGTGCGCCGATCACTCACACTCGCACTCACACTGTTCCCTAGCTTTTCGCCGGCGGCGGCACGCTGGGCACACCCACCATGCTGGTCAGTTCCAGAAAAGCCATGCGCAACTCAAACAGCACCGACTGCAGCATGCGATCCTCGGCTTCCGTCAGGTTGCCCTTCGTCTTCTCCGCCAGAACCCCCAGCAGATCGATGGTGGCCCGCGCGCCCATGATGTCGACCCGCGGCCGCTGGCCCTCCTGCGTGCCCGCGCCCATCTGCAGCATCGCGGTCACGTAGAACTGCTGCACCAGGTGCTCGAATCCCACCGGCGGCTGCGCGCCCACGGCGGGATTCTGCGCGCGGATCAGGTCCTCAAGCCGTTGCGCCGAGGCGTCGTACGCCGCCTTCTGCTGGCTGCTCTCCTCGGCCGTCGGCGCGGGAGGAAGTTCCTCCGCCAACTGCTTCTCCGCCGCCGCCGCAGGCTCCTGCGCTTCCGCCTTGCGGCCGGACGCCTCTTGTTTAGCCTCGTTCACTACCAGCCGCGGCCCCGGCGCCGGCTCTCCGGATGCGGGCGCAGCCGGCTTCTCCGGTGGCGCCGTCGGCGCCGCGGCTCCCCCGCTCACTTTTTCTTCTTCCGCCTTCATCTTGCGGCGGTCGATGACTTCGAATTTTGGCGTATCACTCATACCAATAAGTTTCTCATCCGCCCGGCCTATGGCACTACTCCAAGAGGGTCAGTTTGCAACTGTTTTGAAAGGGCACGAATTGAACCATTGCAGAAAACATATAAGTTATTGATTCTTCAA
>CAWHNV010000026.1:0-9770 GCA_963830785.1 uncultured Acidobacteriota bacterium | reverse complement strand
TGCCTTTGGTATAGTTTCTCGTTGACCCGGCGTGAGCCTTCGCCGCACGTTTTGAAGGCATGGAGGGCAGGATGAACTGCGAACGAAAGAATCGATTCAGCGAACGGCTGGCTCATCGCGGGCTGGGTCTTGCCGCAATTTTCAGCGCACTCTTTATCAGCTTCAGTTTTCCGGCGTTCGCGCAAAGCCGCGCCAATGTGTCCATTGATCTTGGCCGGGCCCTGAACGTGCTAACGGACACGTCCCTTGGAGTTCCCGCGCTCACTTTCGATGGCAACTCTTTTAACACCGCGGGAGTTCCCTACCTGCATGCAGCGGGCGTCACCGCGGCGCGATACCCGGGCAATCACGGCGTGGCAGATCTCTATCACTGGTCGACGAAGACGACGACCCGGTACCTGGGCGCGGACGCGGGCTTTTTCGCTCCGGAGAGTAACTTCGCCAGCTTCGCGCTGATGGCCGAGGGCTTGGGTCAAGCTGTGATCGTTGTCAATTATGGAGCTAATTTCGACGGCACAGGAGGCGGCGAGCCGGTGGAGGCGGCGGCATGGGTGGCTTACGCCAATGGAAATGCCTCTGACACGCATGCACTCGGTAAAGACTCCACAGGCGAAGATTGGAGAACTGTCGGGTATTGGGCTGCGCTTCGCGGGCAAGCGCCGCTCGCCGCCGACGATGGTCTGAACTTCCTCCGCATCCAGCATCCGCGTCCTTTCGGATTCAAGCTCTGGCAGGTCGGCGACGAAGTTTACAACAACGGCTACTACGGCGCAGACCATACCGGAAATCCCGATCTGCACGGTCCTGCCCCTACCGGTCTCAAGGATTGGGCCAAGCTGAAAGGAAATCCGAAGCTCTCACCCGCCGCGTTCGCGGAGAATCTCAAACTGTTCGCGCAGGCAATGAAGGCAGTAGATCCCTCGATCCAGATCGGATCGGCTCTCACCGTCCCTCCCGATCCCGCCCTGCGAACGAGAACATATTGGGACAGTACGGGCGAGCATCCCGACCCCACGGCTTGGGCGGCTGTCCTGTGGGGCGTGGTGTGGAATAAAGACGTCTTGAAGGGCGCTTGCGCGAATCTGGATTTCGTTACCTTCGATTGGGGCTTACAACCGATGCTTCCACCCGACTACAAAACCCTAGATGAGGCCAACCTGCTCGGCAGCACCGCGTCCAACTTCAGCATCATCATCAACTCCGTACTTGGCGACTACGGGACATACTGCCCTCAGGGTCATTCACCCAAGTTGACCTTCGCACCGGCCGGTATCGCCAACTGGGTCAAAGTGGGCCGTCCCGAAGTTAAGGCGCTTTGGGTCGCGGATAGCTACGCGATGCTCGTCGAATCTGGTTCGTTGAACATCGACTGGATGGAGATGTACGGCGATTCCATGTTGTCCGCGGATCGCAAAGCTTTCGGGCCCGTGTTTTACGGCTTGCAGATGCTGCACACCATCGCCCACAGCCCTGGCGACCTGTTGCTGCGCGTGGATTCCAGTTCGGCCACAATCGCTGCCCATGCTGCGTCACGGCGCGACGGCTATGTTGGGCTTATGCTGGTCAACAAAGATCCAAAACTGCCGGCAACCGTCAAGGTGACGTTCAAGAATGGAACCATCGGTTCGGCCGGAAGGCGCATCGATTACGGCAGCACGCAGTTCAGTGCGGCGGCCAAACCGGTAGTGTCGCCGTTTTCCGCACCAGGCGACGAGTTCGAAGTCACTGTTCCGCCATACACGATCACCGACATCCTGCTGCCGGCGCACAAATAGACATTCACCGGAGAACTGCGGCGTCGCAACGATTACTATGACTTATTTCGTCGACGGCCCTGTGTCCGCCGGAGCCGCAACCTGCGCCTGCGCGTCAGACGGCAGAGGCAGCGCCACTTCCAGCGAAGCAGTCTGGTGATTGCCTGGGTCGAAAATCGCAAGCCGAAGACTGGCAGCCTCCACGGGCGCCTGCACTTGCAACTTGTGGAACAGGCCATCCTGAAGGGTTTGTTCGTAGATCGCGGGCGGCATGGACACTTCGAGATCCTGCCGCGTTCCTCCCAGCTTTCGTCCGTCGGCCGCATATGCATTGACGGCAACTTCAAACGCTGCCCGGTGAAAGCCGTCCGGCGTATCCGTCATATGAAGCTGTTGTGCCAGAATCGACAGGCGGATGTCGTAAGCCTGCACCACGCCTGAAAGCGGTTGCGGCACATTCTTCTTCGTGCTCCCCTTGCTCTCGCGCCCGTTGGTTGCTGCCCTCAACGCGAGCGGGGAGTCCGCCGGGGCCATCGCCGGCGCTCCATCGCGATCGATCTGCGCTTTGAAGAACAGTCCCTGAGCCTCCGGCGCTCCATGCACCATGGCCGCTTCCAGGCTGTCGTTCTGGATGGCATCCGGGATTACAGAACCCGCATCCACCGCATAATACGCGCTGCGATACGAAAGCTTGCAGTTCGGCTTGTCCAGCGCCACATGGATGGCTCGCAACCCTCCGTCAAAATTCGGCTTCGAGGGCGCGTAAACCAGCGTGTAGTAAGTCGCGCCGGCGTTCAACGCTTGCTCGGCAGCCACTGCCAGGCCATTGGTGTTCAAAAAGGCATGTCCGCCGGTGGCATTGGCAATCTGGGTCATGGTGGCTTGAGCGGCGTTCAGCGACTGGAGAAAGTCGGCGTGCTGTTGAACCGACGCGGGAGCGGCACCGGGCGCGGTTGGCATGCCGGGAGTCCCCGAGACGTACACCCCTCGGGGATTCGCGGTCATCGTCGTCGGCGGGGACGCGGACGCAGATTGCCCGGGATCGGTTGCCAGTCCGCGCACATCGATCGGATACAACGCAGTCTGGCTGACGGCGAGAGCGATAGCTACCTCGCGCATCTGTTGTTGTAGTGCCGTCATCTCGGCAATTTGGTTGCTAAACCCCGAGGCCGATCCCTCCGTGGCCCCCATGGTGGTTGGCGACGGCATCATGTTCGCGGCAGTTACGGTGACGCCCGGTCCGGGATTCGGGCTTTCTTGCTGGTAATCGGTGGCCAGCGTCCCCTGCGCCGTATCCTGGGCGTTGGGCAGAACCATCATGTCGAAGGATTCGGAGAACCACAGCAACTCCTTGCGGCCGTCCACGGCGGCAAGAAACTTGCCGATCTCGAGAAGTGCATCCAGCGTGATTTGCGCTTTCTGCACCTGCTCGCTGTTCGCCGGCATCCGCAGTCCCGCCGCCTTCGATCGCATCGCGGCCAACAGCTTGCCGCTATCCGTGGTGTAGCCCTGCAACATACTCAGGTTGTCTGTCAGAACAAAGATCGCGACCTCCGTCGAGGGAGGCTTTTTTTCGAGAAAGTGCACGATTTGTTCGTGGGCATACGCCTGATCTGCAACCGGCGTATTCAAGTAATCGAGCAGCAGCACCACGGGCGGCCCGCTGGCGGGCGTCGGTTCCAGATTCACGAAAGTATCGCTGGGTAAATCAGACGGCGCGGGCGGGAGCTGGCTACGATCGAACTCGGGAGAGTGGACTTCAAAGGCGTGAACGGGCTGCGGTTTTCCGTTTTCGAAGACCTGGAAATCCTGCTCCTCGAGACCGGTTACAGGTTTCCCATCCGGCCCCGTCACCACTACATCCACCACCACACGCCGCGTACTGGCGTGAATCACGGCCGTCGGCTTTTCATTATCGGGCGCGATCGTCAACCCTTGGGTTTCGCCGTTTTGCTGAACGGCAGTAGCATCGGGTTCCTTCGCTGCTTGCGCCGGGACGGTATTCTCCGGGATTGTCCTCGCAGGAGCATGGCTTTGCAGAGAGAATGCCGCGCCGACGCCTACCAGCGTGCATACTCCCAGAATGAAAATCAAACGCAAGCGAGGATCGACCGGCAGCTTCATCAGCACTTTCCGCACTCGGGATTCCGCAATTTGTTCTTGACCGGACACCCGCCCCCATCATTCTACATACGGTAGCGCTGCTCCGGGCGCGACAACTGGGTTCGAAGCCGCTCGCGCGATCCACGACATGTCATATTTGCGGCCGCTTCATGATGATGGACGACGGCATCCGCTTCTACATCCGTTGCGCCTGGTTTCTTAGAGTTACGAAATACTTCCTGGCTGTTACGGTAGGGGTCGACATCCCACGGGGGCGTGTAGTCGGCTCTCCGGACAATTGGCCCTCAGCTCAACTTCTGCCAACCCAAAGCAGGTTCCAAGGCCGGCATTCATCGATCAGTCCTGAAAATCGCCCTTTGCGCTCAGCCATCCGTGAGGATGGGAGCGCGGTTACCGGTCCGGCATCAGCCAGCCTCAGTCCTCTGACTGCGAGTTCCTAAGGTCACGCGCCGCTCGCTGTGCAAGAAGTGTGCTGAGGGAACGGAAGATCACCGCAGCGGAACGCGGTTAGAAACTTCGCCGTGCAGTCCTGCCACTTCGGCGGTCGAATCTGTCGGAAAGTAGGAAACGCCCGCGGCGTTTTCCAAGTGGCGGAGCCATCGCTACATCTCCGAATCTGCAACGTCCGATTTACTGTCAGAATTACTGTCAACTAGGCGTCAAAAATGCCGAAAACCACCAAAATCGGCCAAAGGTGCTCATTCATGCAATATGATTCGCCGAGCGTCAAATATATTGTTTTTAATAATTTACAAGGAACTTACGGACTTAACGCACAGGATTTCGGATCAGGGCCAGGGGAAGCTGACGTTCTGCCACTGAACTACTCCCGCCAAACAATCGGCAGCAAAGCGACTGGAAAAGCTTGCCTGACACAGTATCGCAAGAACACCGGACGCTGGCAATTCTTAGCCGTAGTACGACGGACTGGCATCCGTTGCTAGGCCCACGCATTAGGATGGGACGGAGTAAATCAGATCATCGATTTGCCGGACCCGATACTGGTGAAGTTGTGATCGGTTCAGCAATCCCGCACCGGCTCTATTGCGGATGCGCCGCCCCGCTTGACGGAGCCGCATGACATCTCGCGCGTCAATTTCGCGTCGCAACATGTTGTTCGTGCTTCACCCTGTGTTTGCACTTACCGGAGTTGCTGACGCCATCTCCGGCCCCATCCTCCCCTCACTCGCACGCGCATTCCATCTCTCCGACAGTGAATCCGGAGTACTGCTGTTTTCGCTTTTCGCGGGCATGGCAGTGGGAGCACTGCTTTGCCGGGGGAATTACGCGCGCATATTGACGCGCGGCCTGTTCGCCCTCACCATCTCCTGTGCCGTTTTCCCTTGGGTTCCACGGCCGATCCTTTATCCCTTCGGGTTCTTCCTGGGCGCGAGCATTGGCGCACCCATGACAGCAATCAGCCTTTTCATCGGCCGCAATTATCCGGCTCGCCGTGCTTCCACTCTCACCATGCTGAACTTTAGCTGGAGCGTTGGCGCAGTGCTTGCGCCCCTGCTCGCGGCGCGCATACTGGCCATCTCCTCGTGGAGTACGGTGTACCTGGTGCTGGCCGCAGCTTCTGCACTTGCGGCCATCACCGTTCAATTCACAATTCGTGATTCCAGCGAAGCTCCACGCACGACAGCCCAAACCTCCGGCCTCGGCAACTTCCGGCTCGTGTCCCTATTCGCCCTTTTCTTTTTTCTTGAAGTTGGAATGGAGAGCACATTCGGCGCCTGGATTTCAACTTACGTGCTGCGCACGGCGCGCACTGCCGTCGCGTTCGCAGCCGGCGCCGCTGCCATCTATTGGACGGGTTTCCTTCTCTCGCGTGCCCTATCGCCTGTGCTGTTGCTGCGCATCCAGCCTGCCCGCATGCTGCAGATCGCTCTGATTACAGCTTTCGGTGCAGCTACTCTTCTTGTCGTCTCAACCTCGCTTTCCATGCTGGGCGTGGCCATTCTGCTGCTGGGCATGGCACTGGCTCCGATTTTTCCCGTCGCTCTGGCTGCCTTCTTCGATCGCGCACGGCACAGCTCCGACTCGCGCTTCGTATTGGCTGTCAGTGGGTTTGGCGGCTCCGTATTCCCGGGCCTCGTGGGTTCGATTTCGTCTTACTCTGGAAGCCTCCGCACGGGACTTATTGCAGGGCCCGCCACACTTATCGTCATGCTGGCCATACTTCCCATGCTCAATGTCTCCCCATCCGAATCGACTTCAGCCGCGCCGTGAAAACGTCTGTGGCTTCCTCTTCACAAGGCATCCGTGACAAAAGAGGGTGCCCTCGCGAGCACCCTCTCAAAGACAAGCCAGGACTCACCTCAGAAGCTGAAGCGAGCCTGCAAATCGACCATCCTCGATCCGAGACCAGCACTCGCCTGACCCAGGTTCGAGCTCTGAACATTGGTGGAGATGCTGCTCGGGTTGATATTTGCAATGTTGAAGAGGTTAAAGAAATTGGCTTTGATCTCAATCTTCGCGTCTCTCGCCCAGTATGCGCATTGCTCGGCAATCCGAAGGCCTTGCGCGAGGTTGGCATCCACGTCCCTGTATCCCGGGCCGGGAAAGACGTTGCGATCGATTCCCGGCGGAGGAATGAAGGTGGTTGAGGACTGCCCCGGCGTTGTCGGTGATGGCGGCGCTGAAGTTGGGAATACTGAAGTAGTTGTCCAGAGAACAGATTGTTGTTGGTGCCCGTACTCATCGTACCCGGATTGGGGAAGTTGCTTCCCGTCTCGAAGGCCTTGTTGCTGGTGTTGTTGCCGCCGCCGCCAAGATAGTGGGGACGCAGTTGCGGGTATCCGTAGTTGCAGCTGTTGCAATAGAACTGGTGCGGGGCCTGATAAATACGGAGTCCACCCAAAGCCGGAGTGAAAAGTCGCGATGCCGCTCAGCGACCATCCGCCCACGGCCTTTTCCATCCAGTTATTGCTCCCGTGGAAGATCACCGGCTGCCATACGCCGAACAGTTTGAACGATCTGTTGACGTCGAAAGCCGACCGCCCGTAGGAGTACGCGGGATTGTACAGATAGGGATCCCGGGAGTACGGGCCGGAGTTCGTATCCATGCTGTGTGCCCAGGTAAACTGCGCGTCGGCAGAGAAGGTGTGCGAGAACTGGTGCTTCAGTCCGGCGAGCATCATGTTGTTGCTCGACCAGCCGCCGCTGCCGAAGGTGTTGACGCTGGTGACGAGAGGATTCTGCGGAGCTCCCATGATCTCTCCGAGAGCGGTGGCGTCGTAGTTGTACATCTGATGCCGGCCGAGGCCGCCCTCATAGCCAAGATTCGCGACGATCGCATGCCCGAGATCGTACTCGATGTCCAGTGAGTAGTGTTCCAGGTACTGGGTGGGCATGTGTCCGGGCAAGCCGCCCAGGCCTGCGCCGCCTGCCGTGGGCAAACCGGCGGAGTTGAATGTCGTAATGGTGTGGGGATTTGACGGGTAACCGAAGGCGTTGTTCGGGCTGCTCGAAATTGCGTAGAGAATGTTGGGATCGATAAACGTGGGACCTGTGCTGTATGGGCCTGGGATACCGCTTGTTCCGGGCGGATTGCCATCGTAATTGTTGGCGTTTGCGATCTGCTCTCCGTTATAGTTCAGGCCGAACCCGCCACGCACCACCAGTTTGTTCTTGAGAGCATCCGGGCTCCAGTTGAATCCCAATTCAGGCCCGAAGTTCAGCTTTGACGCCACCCAGGCATTGATGCCCGTGCGTATAGTGATCCCCGTCAGCAGCGCGGTTCCACCGCCGAACGAGAGCACGCCCATGTGGTCGTCCTTGTCGTCCATGGGTCCGAAGTAGGACCAGCGCAGCCCGGCTGTCAGAGTCAGGTTGGGACGGACCTTCCAGCTATCCTGATAGAAAATTCCCAGGATATCCTCGCGGTTGTCGTTGCGGTAGCCTCCGGGATAGGCCGGTGGTTGCCTGAAATGAACAGCATTCGGCCTCCGGGGCATCGTTCATGAAGTCCCAGAGATTGTAGAAGGTGTATTGCGGAATGCTGATGGGAACGTTCAGGTAGTAAAGCCGGGTTAGGTCAAATCCGAACTTCATCGTGTGCGCATGCAGAGTCTTGGTTGCAACATCCTTGTAGCTGTAGGTCCACTGGTCCAGATGGGCGGGAAAACCCGGGCCAAAGTGAGCCAATGTTGATGCTCCCGATCGTAGTCACATAGTCCTGGGGCAGGCCAAGGGGCTCCTGAGGATTGCTGGCGAGCTCGTTATAGCGCCACCCTGCGGCGTTGGCGCGGGCCTCGTTCAGCAAGGTCGGCGAGAAGATGTGGTTCCAGATCACCGAGAAGGCATCGTTGACCTGCGAGTGATTGAAGAGGTCATAACCATATCCGCCGTTGTAGTTGGTCTTTGTCGATGGCTCCCAGTAAATTGCAAAGCTGAGGTGATCTTTGCTGGTCGCGTCGGCGTCCAGGCGCCCGTTGTACTGCTTGAAATCGGTGGTGGTGGGATTACTGATGGTGTATTGGTCGATATCGGGGGTGGTCGTGAGCCCGCTGCCGACGCCGGGGCTGCTGCTGCCCACGTAGCTAAGATCCTGCGTGCCCAGCCAGTGGTGAGCGGCGATACCGATGTTCAATCCCCCCGAGACGGCATTCGCAGTTCGACGCCCTGCAGCGAGTCCGGCATCGGCGCAAGTCACACCGCTAGCCGCAGTGCCGATGACACGCCTGCTCCTTGGGAAATTCAGATAGGTCGAGGCAATGCTGCCCGAGGGAGCCAATGCGGCGAGCTGCGAGGTGACGTACCACCCCGTGCTCGTCAGAGATGTGTTCAGGTTTTGCCCCTCGTAGTTGAAGAAGGCAAAGAGCCTTGTTTTTCCAGATCGGCCCGCCTACGCTGCCGCCGAACTGGTTGTAACGGTCCTCGTCTCTGAGCAGGCCGCGCGCAGCAGGAGTGCAGCTCGCCGCAGTCGTGCACGGCGCTGCCGAACCAGGACCGTTCCAACGCTGGTACGCATTCAATCCCGGCCGGGCGAACTCGGCGAAGAAGCTGCCGTGGAGATCGTTGGTCCCGCTCTTGGTGGTAATCTCGGTCACCGCGCCGTCGAACCGGCCGTTTTCAGCGTCGTAGGCATTGGTGACGATTTGAACGTTGTCGATCGAATCCTCGCTGGGAGTGATAATCGTTGCTCCGCCCCAAACGGCGCTCGCGGTGCTGATGCCGTCGACGGTGAAGCCGTTGTTATCAAACTGGCCCCCGTTGGTGTTGGCCGAAGGGCCATTTTCCGTGGCGAAGATACTGCTGTTAGGACCCAGGTTGCCTCCGCCGCCCGACGAGGCTCCAGTCTGCGTGCCCGGCGCCTGAAATCCGCCGCCCCCGCCCTGCTGCGATCCATCGGCCAGGGTCCCGGGAGCCAACTGAACAAGCTGCGTCGCGTCGCGCTCGAATTCGGGGAAGTGCTGGACTACATTCGAGTCAACCGAGATCTGCGTGTTCGGCGGTCTCGCGATCGATGGCCGGGGCGGTGTCGGCGTTCACGGTCACGGTCTCGCCGAGGGACCCCACCTCCATCTGCACATTAATTGCATTCGCCTGTTCCGGGATGAGTTGCAGGTGATCCAGCTCTTTCTTCTGGAAGCCGTCTTTTTCAACCACCAGGGTAAAGATGTCGGGTGGAAGAGCATTGAAATTGTAAATGCCTTCGCCATCGCTGGTGGCGGTCCTTGATTCGTTGGTTCCGATGTCGGTCAGGGTCAACTTTGCGCCTGGGATCACGGCGCCGCTTGGATCGCTGACCACGCCCTGGATGGATGCTCGATACTGCGCGTGAGCCGCCGGCGCTAGGACGCCCGCCAGCGTGGCAACCAGCAGCGCTAACTGCAGGCGGGACCACTTGGAACTTAGGCGCGACTGGAGCTGCGGAGTTCCCGTCGA
>CAWHNV010000025.1:0-11375 GCA_963830785.1 uncultured Acidobacteriota bacterium | reverse complement strand
CTTCTTGAACGGCCTTGTGGCACTCGCCAATGCTACGACAAACGGTTTCCCCATGATCCAGATCAGTGGATCGAGTGACCGCGCAATCATCGATCTCCAACAGGGCGACTACGAAGAACTCGATCAAATGAACGCGGCAAAACCCTTCGCCAAGGCAGCCTTCCGGGTTAACAAGCCCGAGGATATCGGTATTGGAGTCGCGCGAGCCATTCATGCTGCCGTATCGGGGAGACCTGGTGGGGTCTATCTGGATTTAACCGCAGTCGTTCTCGGTGCCGCAATCGATGCCGATGCAGGCGAGAAATCGCTCGTGCGCGTTGTCGACCCATCTCCCCGGCAAATTCCCTCTCCCGAATCGATTCAGCGTGCCCTCGACCTGATGGCGAGCGCACAACGCCCGCTAATCCTTCTCGGCAAAGGCGCTGCCTACGCACAGGCTGACTCTGACATTCGGTCATTCATTGAGAAGACGGGTATTCCGTATCTGCCAATGTCCATGGCCAAGGGGCTCCTGCCGGATAACCATCCTCAATCCGCGGCTGCGGCTCGCTCCTTGGTTCTATCTCAGGCCGATGTAGTTATGCTGATCGGAGCACGACTGAACTGGCTTCTTGCGCACGGCAAAGCCCCGCAGTGGTCCCCAACTGCGCGCTTCGTGCAGGTCGACATCTCGCCGACAGAGATCGATAGCAACCGGCCCATCGCCGCACCTGTCGTTGGCGATATTGGTTCAGCGATGTCTGCATTCTTGGCCGCGCTCAAGCCCGGACAAATCCAATCCCAAATCGACTGGATCAAAGCGATCGGGGCGCGCAAGCAGCACAATTTCGACCGCATGGCGGCCCGGCTCAATGCCGATCCCAGCCCGATGAACTTTTCGAGCGCGCTTCGTGCGGTCCGCGACGTTCTCGCCGACAAACCAGACATTTATGTCGTCAATGAAGGGGCCAACACGCTCGACTTCGGCCGCGACATCATCGACATGCACGAACCTCGCAAGCGCCTCGACAGCGGAACCTGGGGTGTGATGGGTATCGGTATGGGCTATGCCATCGGGGCGGCTGTGACGAGCGGCAAACCTGTCGTGGCCGTCGAAGGCGATAGCGCTTTCGGTTTCAGCGGCATGGAGATCGAGACCATTTGCCGCTATGCGCTGCCGATTGTCATCGTAATCTTCAACAATGGCGGCGTCTACCGCGGTGACGACGTGAACCGTGGCCAGGGAAAAGATCCTTCACCAATGACCCTCATGAAGACCGCGCGCTATGACAAACTCATCGAGGCTTTCGGCGGTACGGGCCATCATGTGACCGATACGCAGAGTCTCACCAAGGCTCTCACCGATGCCCTCGCGTCGGGAAAGCCGGCAATCATCAACTGCGTGATCGATCCGACAGCAGGTACTGAGAGCGGTCACATCCAGAATCTGAACCCAAAAAGTCAAATCGGCAACTCAAAAGAAAAATAAGAGAAAGCCCATGACCGGTCCTCAGGATCATCTCAATCCGGACAAGCCGCATGCCCTCGCGGGCACAACGGTAATTGACTTCACGCGGGTTCTCGCGGGGCCGACCTGCACTCGAATGCTCGCGGACGTCGGTGCCCGAGTCATCAAGATCGAACGCCCGAAAGTCGGCGACGATACGCGACAGAATGGGCCCTTTCTCGATGATGGTTCTTCTGAGTATTTCAGGTTCGCGAACCTGGGCAAAGAAAGTATTGCACTGAATCTGAAGGATCCGGCAGACCTCGCGCTCGTGAAGAACATGATCGCTCGCGCCGACATAGTCGTGGAAAACTTTCGCCCCGGGGTTATGACGGGGCTCGGCCTCGACCCTGCATCACTTGTTGAGGAGCACCCTCAACTGATCGTCTGCTCAATCTCAGGATTCGGACAGTACGGACCAATGCACAAGCAGGCTGCGTATGACACCATCATCCAGGCACTCTCGGGAATCATGGACGCCACCGGCTGGCCGGATGGCCCCGCAACACGTGTCGGCACGTCCGTCTCTGGCATTGTTGCCGGAATCTTCGCCTATGCGGCTATCGTGACAGCTCTGGCGGCTCGCGCGCGCACTGGACGAGGAACAACCGTGGATATTGCGATGCTCGACAGCACGTTCGCGCTGCTCGAGCACGGTCTGATGGATGCTCTCGGCTTACATAAGCGTCCGACCAGACTCGGGAACCGGCATCCTTCCTCGTATCCGTTCGACACTTTCAACTGCAGCGATCAGGCGCTGGCCATCGCGGTCGGTAACGACCATCTGTTCGGCATTCTCTGCAAAGTTCTAGGCCTCGTCACTCTTTCGGCGGACACGCGCTTCGCGACAAACGTCGCCAGGTGCACAAACCACGAAGCACTCAAGACTGCGATAGAAACCGTGCTCAAAACGAACACGGCTGAGACCTGGCGCGGGCGATTCGAGGCGGCGGGTGTGCCAGTTGGCATTGTCCTCAACGTAGACGATACGCGGAAACTTGAGCAGATCGCGGTACGCGGAATGGTAAAGAACATCGAAGGTCGTTATGTCCCCGGCTCGCCGCTCAAGTTCGGTTCGTATAACTCGATCGGTACGATGATTCCTTCACCCACACTCGACAACCGAGGCGCGGACATTCGGGCGGAGTTCACGCCGATGCTGGTGTCGTGATGGGCGCCTCGGCCATAACCACCGACATCGCGGCGAGTCGACTACCGACCGTAGACAACCTCTCTGAGCTGTTCACCAGGCACGTTCTGCAGCAACCAGACCGAACCGCCGTCGGGACTTCAGACCTTAGAACTGTAATCAGCTACGGTCAACTTGACGCTCTCATCCGGTCGGCCATGGAGCAACTATCAGGGCTGGGGCTGAGGCCGGGCAATACGATCGCGCTGGTCTCGGACAATTGTGTTGAATTTGTGGTAGCTCTTCTTGCGGTTGTGTCCTCGGGGGCTCGTGTCGCGCCGTTGAACCCGGCGCTCCCCATGTCCGAACTGAGTACACGACTCTCGGAGCTCTCCGCGCATGCTGTGCTTGCTCCGAAGCACTTTGCAAGCAAACTGGAGTTTGCGGATGCCGTAGCCGAAAACACCGTTCGCTGGATCATTAATATCGAGAATTCCGACGGCGCCCATGAGGTGCGAATTGCGGATAAAAATGGGCAAAGCCCAGTAACTGCCGAGGCCGCGAATGCGAGTGCCCCGATCGCCGGTGAGGATGTCGCTCTATTAATGTTTACTGCCGGGACAACCTCCGCCCCCAAGGTTGTCCCCTTGACTCACCGCAATATTGTTACATCAGTCCTGAGTATTTCGTCCGGGTACGACTTATCCCCACAGGACGCGACGCTCATCGTCATGCCGTTGTTTCATGGTCACGGGCTCGTGGCAGGACTACTGGCGACTCTGGCGAGTGGCGGCAGCGCCTATCTCCCCAGCACAGGCGGGTTCTCGGCTCACCTGTTTTGGCCAGACGTCGTCCGCCTCGGCGTGACGTGGTACACAGCAGTGCCCACGATCCACCGCATTCTCCTCAACCGGGCTTCCCAGGAATACCCCAGTTCTCCAGTGGCGCTTCGTTTTATCCGTAGTTGCAGCGCGCCGCTGGACGATGAACTCGCCACAGCAACAAGCACCGTGTTCCGAAGTCCGATGATCTCTGCCTATGGGATGACAGAGACCTCTCATCAGCTATCGTCCAACCCGCTTCCCGCTCATGGAACCGACAAGATGTCTTCAGTGGGCCTGCCCACGGGAGTTGAGATCCGAATTGTCGCCGAAGATGGAAAGGATGCTGCTACCGGTAGTATCGGAGAAATCTGGGTTCGCGGCGCAACGGTTACTACTGGATATCTCGACAATCCTGAAGCAAACTCCGCGAGCTTTGTCGATGGATGGTTTCGCAGCGGCGATCTCGGTAGCAAAGACGCGGATGGCTACCTCTTTGTGAGAGGAAGGCTCAAGGAAATCATTAACCGCGGCGGAGAGAAGATCTCACCGGGCGACATAGACGCGGCTCTGTTGTCCAATCCGAAAGTGCTCGAAGCGGCAACGTTCGGCGAGCCCGACGCAATCTACGGAGAGACCGTCCAGGCAGCCGTCATTCTTCGTCCGGGAATGGAGGCAACGGAGGGCGAACTGCGCGACTACTGCCGTACGAAACTCAGCGCCTTCGAAGTCCCCGAACGGATCTACATGATGGCAGACCTTCCCCGTACGGCGAAGGGTTCCCCTGATCGGCGTGAGCTCGCTTTGCGATTTGCCATTCGCGATTCACAGTTTGTCGGCTCTCGAGGCGATCTGCCAGCATTCTTCAAATCGCCCACAAATCTAAAACGATGAAGGTGCCCCTATGACAAATGAAACAAACTCCCATAACGTCACCACGACCGCTCTCTCCGCATCCGACAACCGCAATTTCGAAAGAAAGCGCTGGCGCTATCTCATTCTCAGCTTTGTATGCACGCTCATGGTTGCCAACGCGCAATATGGGTGGGCCCTGTTCGTCTTGCCCCTCCATCAGGCGCATAGTTGGGCGATAGCCCAGATTCAGGTGGCCTTCACCATGTTCGTCGCACTCGAGACCTGGGGAACGCCGCTCGGCGGTTGGATCGCAGACAAGCTTGGGCCGGACAGGGGACCGCGCATTACCATTGCCGGTGGCGGCGTGCTGACCGCGCTCGGTTGGATCATTATGGCCTCGGCGAACTCGCTGCTCCTGTTGTACATTGGCGGCGCCGTTACCGGCCTCGGTGCCGGATTTGTCTACACGACAGGCGTCGGAATCGCGGTGAAATGGTTCAAGGACCACCGCGGTCTGGCGGCCGGGTTGGTCGCGGCTGGCTTTGGCGCTGGAGCCGTGCTCACTGTCATTCCCATCCGGATGATGATCACTGCAAGAGGCTACCAGGCGACGCTTTTCTGGTTCGGACTGATCCAGGGTGGCGCGGTCCTGATCGCGGCGCAATTCATTCGCGGGCCTCGCCCAGGCGAGGTACCGGCGGTGGGGAATGTCAAGGTGGAGCAGTCAAGCTACAGTTACAAGCCGTCCGAGGTGCTGCGCCAGCCGGTGTTCTGGGTTCTCTATCTGCTGGATCTCCTGATGTGTGCCGGGGGCTTGATGGTGACCGCGAATCTCGCGACGATCGCGCAGTCCTTTAAAGTCGCCGATGTGATGTTATGGGGCGTGACAGCGCTGTCGCTGGGATTGATCTTCGCCAACATCATGAACGGCGCCGGCCGACCGTTCTTTGGCTGGCTAGGCGATCGGATCGGAGACATCAAGGGCATGGTGATCGCCTTCACTCTTGGTGCCGCGAGCTATTTCCTTCTGAGCGTCACGGGACAGCATCCATTAGGCTACGTCTTTTTCTCCGGGATGATCTTCTTGTCGTGGGGGAACGTTTACGGCCTGTTCCCGTCGATGTGTACGGATATGTTTGGCTCAAAATACGCGACCGAGAACCTGGCGATCCTCTACACGTCCAAGGGTGCCGCAGGGTTCCTGGTGCCGCTGGGCAGCCTGCTGGTCGCCGCTACCGGCAACTGGGATCTCGTACTCTACATCGCTACCGGAATCAACGCGGGTGCCATTCTCCTGGCACTGGCGGTGCTGCGACCAGCCGAAAAGCGGCATGAAGCCGATGCCGAACGCCTTGCCGAGTCGACCCTCCAGACGACTGAGTGAACCGAAAGCGCGTGAGCGGAGATACCTTGACGAGGACTGAGGCCCAACCTTTTCATGCGACGAGCGGCGCCGCTGTTATTGAATCTGCGACTCGCATTAAGCATCCAAATCTGATCCTGGCGATCTGCTGCATGAGCGTGCTGATCTTTAGCATGGACGCGACGATTGTCAACGTCGCCCTGCCGGCGATCCAAAAGGACCTGCATGCTCGTGTGGCGGGGCTGCAATGGATTCTCGATGCCTACACGCTCGTCGTGGCGAGCTTTCTGATGCTGTCGGGATCGATGTCGGACCGCTTCGGGCGTCGCAAGGTGTTTCAGATCGGGCTGGCTGTGTTCACGCTCGCATCGCTCCTATGCAGCCAGGCCAGGACGATTGAACAGCTGATTGCACACCGCGCGCTGCAGGGGGTTGGCGCGTCGATGCTGAACCCGGTGGCGCTGTCGATTATCGCGAATGCCTTTCCGGAGCCGAAGGCGCGGGGACGTGCAGTGGGTATCTGGGGCGCGGTGATGGGCGTCTCGCTGGGCATTGGGCCGCTGATCGGTGGGGCGCTGACGGAGACGATGGGATGGCGATCGATCTTCTGGATCAATGTACCCATCGGAATTACGGCGGTGGTGTTGGCAGCGTATTTTGTCCCGGAGTCGAAGGCAGAGCGGGCGCGGAGGTTCGATCCGGTGGGACAGACGCTGGTGCTGACCGGGCTGACAACGCTGACGTGGGCTGTCATTGAAGGACCGCATGCGGGATGGAGCTCGGGGTTGATCCTGGGGCTGTTTGTTACCGCAGCCCTGGCGTTATTGGCGTTTGTGCTGTATGAGCCGCGGCGCGAGGATCCGCTGCTGGACCTGAGGTTCTTCGGCAGCGTGCCGTTCTCAAGCGCAATGGTCCTGGCGCTGAGCTCCTTCTCGTGCTTTGGCGGCTTTCTTTTTCTGAACACGCTGTACCTCCAGCACGTGCGCGGATTCTCCGCCTTTCAGACGGGGCTGTTCATGCTGCCACTGGCGGTCGCGATGGTGGTATGTGCGCCATGGTCGGGACGGCTGGTCGGTAGCCACGGCCCGCAGCCTTCGCTGCTGGCTGCCGGCGTGGGATTTCTCATCAGCGCACTGATACTGACCAGAGCTGAATCAACAGACATCCGCGGCATGGTTGCTGGCGGCGTACGCTCTGTTCGGTGTGGGGCTCGGCATGGTGAATCCTGCCATCAGTGACAGTGCCGTCGCTGGAATGCCGCTGTCACAGGCTGGCGTCGCAGCAGCGATTGCAACGACCAGTCGGCAGGTGGGTGTGGCTCTGGGAGTGGCCGTGTCCGGGACGGTGGTGGCAGCGAGCCATGCGCACGGATCGGATTTCACCCGAGCGACCCACGCAGTCTGGTGGGTGATGGCGGCGTGCGGCGCCGCGGTGCTGGCGCTGGGTTTTGCAGGGAACACGGACTGGGCACGAACCAGCGCGGACCGGGTGGCATATTTGCTCGAAGAGCGGCGCTGATCGGCCCGGTGAACCGGCTGATGCGGCAGAAGTCGTGAAGCGAGCCTCGGCGAATTGAGCGTGCTGCGCTGATGCGTCAAAGTGAAATTCCAATGTGCTGCGCGGACGATGCTCGTGTTCAAAGATGCTGGAGGGCAAATCAACGTGAGGATGTGCGTTTTCGGAGCTGGCGCGATTGGTGGTTATCTCGCGGTCGAATTATCGCTGGCGGGACATGACGTTTGTGCCATCGCCCGCGGCGCACATCTTAAGGCGATCCAGCAGCACGGTCTGAAACTGCTGACCGAAGGCCAATCGAAGATCGCCAGAATTGCGGCGAGCGATGACCCAAGAGCATTTGGCCCGCAGGACATCGTGATCAGTGCGCTGAAGGCACATCAGGCCTATGCGAGCGCTGCGGAATTTCTCCCGTTATTGCGAGACGATACCCCGATTGTCACGGCAGTAAATGGCATTCCATGGTGGTACTTTTACAAAAGTAGTGGTTCGTTTGAAGGACATCACCTCGAATCGGTCGATCCAGGTGGACGGCTGTGGGACACTCTCGGCCCCGAACGGGCTATCGGTTGCGTTATCCAGCCGGCCTCCGAAGTTATTGCACCCGGTGTGGTGGAGCACAAGGAATTCAGGCGATTTACATTAGGCGAACCCGATGGGAGTCTGTCTCGCCGCGTGCAGGCTTTCAGCGAGGTTTTGTCCGGTGCAGGCTTCGACCCGGTTGTCCGTGAGGATATCCGCTGGAATGTCTGGCTCCAGCTCTGGGGCAATATTTGCTTTAGTCCGATCAGCGCTCTCACATGTACGACACTCGACCGCATCACAACAGACACCGGCCTGCGCGCACTCTGCAAGGCAATGATGGCGGAGACGCAAGCGGTAAATGAAGCACACGGCATTCACATCCCATCCGAAATGGCCGACCGCCGGTTGGCGGCAGCTGCCGCCACAACTGGCCATAAAATGTCTATGCTCCAGGACCTGGAGCGCGGCCGGTCCATGGAGATAGATCCGATTGTTACGGCCGTGCAAGAACTGGGGCAGCTGGCCGGAGTGAAAACACCGGTAATCGATGTGGTTCTTGCCCTTGTGCAGGAGCGCGCGAGGGTTGCGGGCCTTTATCCGGCGGGCTAGATGCCCACCTGATGAGGCAACTCTTGAAAAAGCATCACCCGGCATATCGAACTTGTGCCGGCGAATCGACCAGTGGTACGGAGGATTGGGCTGGTTGCTAGCACGACTTTTGTGACCCCTTGATCCGTACCATCGCGAAAGGAGCATGATATGAACGGACTGCAAATTGCCTCTTCAATGTGCGCACCACGAACTGTGACCGTGGATGGGGACCAGACGAGATTTCTCCAGAAGATCTCGATCGGTCCGCATCTCCTTCAAGCAGATGAACTGAGCGATGTCGGTGGTAATGACGCGGGCCCCAGCGCATACGAGTTGCTCCTGGCCGCTCTTGGTGCATGTATCGGTACAACTCTCCGTATGTACGCCGATCGAAAACAATGGCCTCTTCAGACAGTGCACGTTGACCTGTCACATCGAAGGATTCCGAGTGAAGAGGGCGAGGAGAGCGGCGCCAAATCCGGCATGGTCGATCGAATCGACGCGAGTCTCTCCGTCACGGGGGACCTAACCGAAGAACAAAGAAACAGGCTCCTGGAAATCGCCGAAAGATGTCCGGTTCATCGAACTCTGGTTTCCGAGGTTCAGATTCAGACGAGATTGATAGATCCCAGTTAATCGCCGGAGTAAATCAGTGATTGTGATCAGAACACTTACCCCGCTGCTGTTAGCTCCCTCTTCTTCTGTATGAACACGCTTCCAGGTCGGGCGCAATCTGAAACAGCCGCCGATTCGAATGGGAGGCATTCAAACCTTGAGAATTCCTGGATTAATCCCCCGGCTTTCGCTTTCGTCTTACTCAGGCTCGTCGTCGAGTGAGCGTCACGCGGCTGCAGTTGCTTTGGCTCCTCAACGGTTGCGAAAAGGCCCCTTTGGGGCTTAGGCTCATTGATCCAAAAGCGGAAACGTGATCGGGATTGCTTTGGTATCTTCCAACTTTTTCGGGAGGCCTCACCCTCAAGATCGCGCCGACTCCAGATGGTTCGAGGAACGCACCTTCAACCGGCCACGTTTGCATTCTGGGGCGTTTATCAGGACCGATGTGGTTCCGTTGAACGGACAGCCTCGAATCCGCGGCGGTTAAAAGGCGCCGACGACCTTGAAGTCGTGGCTGACGAAGATGTGGTGCGGCCAGTTGACACCGATATTGTGAACTTCGTATTCATCGTTACTCAGTTCCACAACACGGTCGACAATGCCCCCCGGGTAGTTATCCAATGCAGCTTCGGTCGCCTTGTTCGCTTCCGTTCCGCTGACGATCTTCCCCGATCCTTGACTGTAATTGGCGGGGATCTGCCCCACCTGCTTTTTTACGGACGGTACACCGCGCTGGAAGGGGATCACTCCTGCCGCCGAGGAAGTCGCAGGTCCGCCCTTGTCAGCATTTTGCACGATAACCTGACTGGCCGTGATGATTTGTCCATTCACTATCCCGAATACGAGCACGCTGTTGCCTTTTGTAATGGCATTCGCCGACGTCGCACTAGTCCCCTTCCGGTATTCCGTAGAGGGCGCCTCCTTGATGATCACCTTCTGACCCGCCGATGTCGAGACTGCGAAGCTCGATGCGGACACGCTATCGACCACGCCGACTACTCCCCCTGAGGCCGACCCAGAACGAGCGTTTGGTCCCTCGTTGCCGGGCGCGCCTTGCGCCAATATTGCCGCGGGAAAGGCGACGACTGTCACGACCGCGATGGCCGTGATGCTGATAGTGATGGTCTTGGCGAGTCGACGTAAAAACATTGCTCGGTCCCTCAACGGCATGGAGCTTCCCTTAATCCGCAATTTGATTCTTTAACTCTTATTGCTGTCGATGTGTGTCTGGCTATCACCCGCTGGTGTAGCCGAGCCAGGACGGGTTCTTGATCGTACCGTCAAAATGTGAGCTGGTTTTGAAGAGCTCGAACCTTCCAGTCATGGCAGCTTCCTTTGTCTTCGCGAGAATCGCGGCGACTTCCTGCTGGTCCATGGGCCTGAAGGTCTGTACAGCCTGAAACGCCTGATCGAGGATTGCTGGCGAGTCGATCCCGGTGATGACAACCGACGCCGGCGAGTTCAATCCGAAGTGCAAGGCCTCCATCGGAGTCACTGTCTTGCTTTCGAGGATGAAGTGATCTCCGAAGGTCTTCATGGCAAGAATGGCAGTGCCGTGCTCCTGCGCCACCGGCGCAACCCCATTCAGAAACGAACGAAAATGCGCATCCATCACGTTGATGGGCATCTGCACGGTGTCGAAGTGAAATCCGTGCTGGTCGGCAGTCTCA
This sequence comes from uncultured Acidobacteriota bacterium, assembly GCA_963830785.1. Classification (GTDB taxonomy): domain Bacteria; phylum Acidobacteriota; class Terriglobia; order Terriglobales; family Acidobacteriaceae; genus Telmatobacter. Next base: position 805 of record CAWHNV010000025.1, on the reverse strand, counting down.
AACATGCGCAGGTGTACGCTGGGATCCTTGTGACCCGTGAAGCCGATGTAGCGAATCTTGCCGGCTTGCTTTGCTTCCTGAACAGCCTCGATGGCGCCGCCCGGCGCGAAGATCAGATCCGGATCGTCGAGGCGAATGACCTCATGGAATTGCAGGAGATCGATCACGTCCGTCTGCAGGCGTCCCAGCGATTCCTCAATTTGCCTGGCCGCGGTGTTCTTATCCCTGCCGTCGATCTTTGTCATCAGGAAGACCTTCTGCCTGTAACCATCGCGGAGCGCCTGGCCCATCCGGACCTCGCTGATGCCACCGTTGTAGTCCCAGCAGTTATCCATGAACGTGATACCGCGATCGATTGCGGCGCGGAGCAGGCGGATGCTCTCATCGGGGTCCTGCTGTTTCCCGAGGTGATAACCGCCTATGCCGATCGCGGAAACTCGTTCGCCCGTGCGGCCAAGCTCGCGATAAATCATGTTCGGGGACTCAGGCCGCTGGGTGGCGGGGGAAGGCTGAGTGCTTTGTGCGCCCGCAGACGCAACGGATCCTGCAGCAGCAACGGTGGCCGTCCTTAGGAAATCTCTTCGGTCCATGAAAGGCTCCTCTCAAGGAAGGTTATTCATACGGACTCAGGCAAAACTGCGGAGGCTCCTGAATCGATCCGACCGACGCGGCGTAAACCCTTGCCGATCCGGAGACTTGAAAATCAGTTCCATCGATTTCTTATCTCAGAGAATTGCCTTCACCACGCCGCCGTCTACCCGCAGTGCGGCGCCGTTGGTGGCCGAAGAAAGCTCGCTGGCCACGT
>CAWHNV010000024.1:0-7509 GCA_963830785.1 uncultured Acidobacteriota bacterium | reverse complement strand
CACGATTGCTCTTTAACCGCACGCGCGGACTGTGGGCGGAACGACTACTGTGGCCGATCTGTTTGCTGCTGTGGCTGGCGACGCCGGTCACAGTGTTCATCCGTTTCTTCTTTTCTGTGGCGGCGCTGGCGGAGGCGCCAGCCAATTCTGAGGAAGAACCTGCGCCCGACGTGGACGCGCTGATCGAGGCGGGCGAGGAAGAAGGAATACTGGAACAGAGTGATCGCGAGCTGGTGCGCTCGGCGGTGGAATTTGGGGACATGCTGGTAAGAGAGGTGATGACGCCGCGGCCGGAGATCTTTGCGGTCTCGGAAGCGATCACCCTCGAGCGTTTTCTGGAGCTGCTGAAGCAGCACAACTATTCGCGCGTGCCTGTCTACTCCGGTTTGCTCGACAACATTAAAGGGTTGGCGTTTGCGCACGACCTGCTGCAGATTGCCGACGAGGAGGCACGCACACGCACGGTGGCGACGATACTGCGCTCGGCGGCGTTTGTGCCTGAGACCAAGCGGGGCTACGAACTGCTGCGCGAGATGCAGCGCGAAAAGCAGCACATGCGCATTGTGATTGACGAGTACGGCGCTGTGGCCGGCCTGGTGACCATTGAGGATCTGCTGGAGCAGATTGTGGGCAACATCCGGGACGAGCACGAAACCGATACGCAGATCGAAGATCCGCAAAGGGAGCCTTCTGGTTCATGGCTGGTGCCGGGAAGTTTTCCTGCCGATCAGCTGAGCGATTTGGTGGGCGATACGATGGAGCCGAGCGGAGATTATGAGGCCACCACGGTGGGCGGTCTGGTGAGCGAGATTGTGGGACGCATTCCCAAGGCCGGCGAAGTTGTCGTGCTCGAACCGCTGGGATTGCGCGTGGAGATTATAGCGTCGACGGGGCGGCGTATCGAGCGCTTGCGGCTGTTTCCGCCGACGGCGCGGCTGCCGTTTCCGAAAGAAGGCTGAAGCCTGCTGCGCTGCGAACGCGCGATCTTTACGGAGTTTTAGTGCTCCATCCGAGTGCGAACGCTCCGTCCGCGATAATGAGGAATGGAGCATTGCGCGTGAAATCTGGATTTGTTGCTATTCTTGGCCGGCCTAATGTGGGCAAGAGCACTCTGCTGAACGCCCTGACGGGCGAGAAGGTGGCCATTGTTACGGCCAAGCCGCAGACCACGCGCAATCGCATCATTGGCGTGCTGGAAGTGCCGGCGCGGAAGAAAGTGCATCCGGCGGCGCAGATTGTCTTTGTGGATACGCCGGGGGTGCACAGGCCAGCTTCGCAACTGGACCGGCGCATGCTGCAGGAGGTGCACGAGGCGCTGGAGTCGCGGGACCTGGTGCTGGTGCTGATGGATGTGACGCGAAGGATGCGGTTAAACGAAGATCCCTCCCCGGTCCCCAAGGGCGAGGGACCGGGGGCACCCACAGCCGGCCGCTTCGACGCGGCGAATGAGGATGAGTTTCTTTTCTCGCTAATCCGGAAGCTCGATTGCCCGGTGTTTTTGGTGCTGACGAAGATCGATCTCATCCGCAAAGATGAACTGCTGCCGATAATCGATGCGCTCTCGAAGCAGCATAAATTTGCGCAGGTGATTCCGGTGAGTGCGCGGAAGAACGACGGCCTGGATGTGCTGGTGCGCAAGATTGTGGATGTGCTGCCTACGGGCGAGCGCTACTTTCCGAAAGATCAGTACACGGACCAGCCGGTGCGCTTTATGGTGGCGGAATTGATCCGCGAAAGTATCTTGATCGAGACCGGCGAAGAGGTTCCTTATGCGGCGGCGGTGGTGATTGAGCGCTTTGAAGAGCCGGAAGGGCAACCGAGGCCGGGCAAGAAGCCGCTGACTAGGATCAACGCGGCGATTTATTGCGAGCGCACGGGGCAGAAAGCGATTTTGATCGGTAAAGGTGGATCGAAACTGACGGCGATTGGGACCAGCGCGCGGCGCAAGATCGAGTCGCTGCTGGGGACCCGGGTGTACCTGGAGCTTTACGTGATTGTGGAGCCGGGCTGGCGCGAGTCGAGGGCTTTTGTGGAGTCGCTGGACTGGCGGAATCAGTTGGAGCGGCTGGGGGAAACACAGGACAGCGAGGAAGAATCCTAGATCTCTGAAAACTACGATTCCTGCCTTCAGCTCTATGCTTTCCCCGGTCTCAGAATCGAGACCGGGGGCACCCACAGTTTGTGCAAAATCAAGCCGTGAGAGACCTAACGCGGATTCGGGAGCGCGTCGCGCAGTAACAGGGTCTCGACGTTGTCACTGTCTGAGCCAATCTTTTGCGCCAGGGCGGCGTAGTTCGGATCGTGATAGGCCGCCGCAGCGCGCAAGAGCGTGGCCACCATGGCGCTCGCGTGGAAGCCGCCGATCTGCTGATAGTCCCATTTCTTTTCGCCGGCCGCGTAGGGCTCGAGAAAGTCGATGGCGGCACGAATGGAACGGCCGTCGGCGGTTTTAAAATTCCAAAGATCGACGCCCACTTCATCGCCGAGTGTGGCCAGTTCCGTAAGCGCTTCAAGACTGAAGTTGCTGTAGCCCCAGGCGTTGGTACGCGCCAGCTCGAGTGGCTGACTGCCGTCGGGCTCGATCTGCACGGCGATGCGGCGGGTCTTCACGTGCTCGAGCGTGTCCGCGGCCAGCGCGCGATCGCCGAGGAAGAGTGCCATGTCGGTAACCTGCACGTCGTACCAGTTGCCGTGATTGTTCCTGGCCGCGTCTTCATCCAGTCCATTCTTGCTGGTGCGCATCCAGTGCAGATATTGCGTGAACCAATCGCGGAGGCCTTGTTGGTCGGCCGCGGTCCATGTGGGCGAGCCGGAAAGCAATCCGGCGGCGTCGATGGCGTCGACCAGCGGGCGCGTGTCAATGATGCCAATTCCGCGACCGGTGTTGACGCCGGGAATGCCCTGGGCGAATTCGAGGTTGGGATTCATCCTGGTGGCGGGATCGAGAAACCACGTGCGCAGCAGCAGGGCGGCGCGGTTGGCGTAGTCCGTTTTGCCGGTGAAATACCAGGCCAGCGCGAGGGCGCGCGCCGCTTCGCTCATGCGGCCGAATTCTTCGTGATCTGTGATTTTGCGATTCTCGGGATTGGTCTGGCCATCGTGACGGATGTAGGGCAGGCCGCCGGGCTTGGAGGGATCGGGCCACCAGTACGTGGCGCGGCTCATGTAGTCGTGCTTATCGCCGCTGGGCGGCGTGACCGGCTTATCCATCACCGAGAAAGGACCTTCGGTCATGGCGTGGTCCGCCGCGGACACGACGGCACGAACGACTTCGTGGCGGCGTGGATCGTTGACATTGGCGGAACGAAGAGTTGCCAGCTCCTGTGCATTCAGAAGAAAGACGCGGGGCGGCGAGGGGCTGGCGTTTGGCGGCGTGGGCTTCTGCGCGGGTGCGAGGAGAGCTGTGGCGAGCAACGACAGCGAGACGACGAAGTTCGCTCTCGAACTTGAGATAGGAAGCATAGCGTGGATTCAACCTCCGGGGACGGTTCGCGGCAGTGCGTGCGAGCGGATCGATCGCAATGCGATCCATCCGCGACTTATTTCACGCGGAAACGGTTACAAACGCGGGCGCAAGGCCTTCGCTGGTGACGCAGGCGGTACATGCGGCGTCGTGGCAGCGAATGGAGATTCGCGCGCGGCCATTGTAGAGCTGCACGACGCGCGAGCCGGTGGAGGTGCCCTGGTTATCGATCAGTGAGCCGCTGCCGGCGAGGGAAAAGCGTACGACATTTTTGGCGTCGAGACAGAGCACGCCTTTGGCATCGAAGGCCGTGGCTTCAATGGTGACGATGTTTTTTTCGCGAGCCAGCTGCGCGAGGGTAAAGCGCGCCGGCTTGCTCCACTTAGCGGTCTGGTATTCGAATTCGACCTCATCGCTGACCGTGACGCCATTTTTGCTGGCGACAACGCGGAGATGGTTTTTGCCGGGAGCGAATTTGACCATCCAGCGCAGGCCGGCGGCGGGGAAATCCTGGCTGTTGCGCTGCCGTGTGCCGGCGGATGCGCCGTTCAAGAAGAGTTCGGCCGTGGGGCAGTTGGAATAAACCTTCACCATGCGCCGCTGGCCCTCCGCACCCCAGCGCACGGGCCAGGTGTGGCCGTAGATGTGCGCCATGGGCTGCTCGGCCCAATACGATTGGAAGACGAAGTACCCTTCTTTCTTCGTCATGTCGCGCTCGATGACGCCCTTCTGGTTCACGCGCGGCACGGGATTCTCGACGCGCAGGGGCGTGGTGAAATCCTTGAAGGACCACTGCGCCGACCCAGCGAGCCAGGGCAGCGTTTCCTGTACTTTCAAATACCAATCGAAGAGGTCGCAGGCGTAAGTTTCGGACCAATCACCGTCGTGCGACTCGGCGGCCCTGGCTCCCTTCTCGAGCGAGTCCGGAGTGTTCTCCGAAAGATCCGCGCCAAACGGAGCGTTCACCGACGTTTCTGGCATTTCAGCATGGCGGCGAGCATGGCTGTCGGCGCCCCACTCAATGTGCACGAAGCGCTTGATCTCGGCGCGATACTTTTCGAGGGCGCTTTGATACTCGGTGTAGACGCCGCTGTACCAGCCGGCCCAGATGGACGGCGAGTAGACATCGGGAATGTCGCGCGCAAAGTCGCAGCGGCGGAGCGAGGTGAAGCGCGATGGATCCATCTCGTGGGCGAGCGAATTCATTTGCTGCATGAAGGCGCAAATAGCCGCCTGATCCAGCGCCGGATACTCGTTGGGCCAATCATCTTCGTTGCCCAGGCCCCACATGATTACGCTGGGATGGTTGAAGTGCTGGTCGATCATGTTGGCGAGCATGCGGCGCGTCTGGTCCTGCCATTTTTCATCGCCTACGCCGGAGCGGCACCACGGCGCTTCTTCCCAAACCAGCAGGCCGAGCTCGTCGCAGAGATCGAGTACTAGTTTCGCCTGTTGGTAGTGGCCGAGGCGGATGAAGTTGGCGCCCATGGCCTTGACTAGCTCCATTTCGGTGCGGATAAGGGCGTCGGGCTGGGCGGCTGCGAAGCCGGCGTGGTCCATATGGCGCTGCGTGCCGCGGAGCAGCAGCCGCTCGCCATTCAGCTTGAAGGGTCCGTGGTCAACAAATTCCGTGTGGCGGATGCCGAAGCGCTCCTTGACGGCGCTTTTGCCGTAAGGAGTGGTGAGGGTGACGCTGCAGGTGTAGAGGCTGGGATGCGCGGGCGACCAGAGCGCGGGCGAGGCTATGGCGGTGGATGCGATTTCTGTTTCGGCGTCCCATGCGGCTAGCGATTTCTCGATGTGCGTGATGGTTTTGCCGGCGGGGTCGGCAAATTCGACAGTGAGCGCGGCGCTGCCGGAAAATTTTGCGGGATTATAGAGGCGGGCGTTCACTTTGACCGTGGCCGCGGAGCCGGGCAGGAAGGCAGGCGCGATGTGAACCGATTCAAGAGAGACGGCGGGCACATAGGCGAGATGGACGTGACGATAGAGGCCGCCGTAGAGACTGAAGTCGCTCAAGTCGGAGGGAGAGCGCTCGAGATTTTCGGAGTTGTCGCAGAGGACGGCGAGAGGAACGCCGGTTTTATTTGCAGGCGTGGCGGCAACTGCGCCGGTGATGTCGAAGACGAATTCGTCGTAACCGCCGACGTGCGAGCCGACCATGACGCCGCCGACGTACACATGCGAAGTTTGCCCGGCGCCCTCGAAGTAAAGCAGGGTGCGGCCATTTTCGATGGGGTTGGCGATGGAGAGGTGGGTGCGATACCAGCCGTGACCGCGATAGTAGGGCGTATCCGGATCGCAGGCGTCATACTCATTGAAACAGTGGGGCAGCGAAACTTCTTCCCAGACTGCGATCTCGTCGCCGCGCCAGACCTCCCAGGGTCCATCGAGCGCGCCGCGATAATACTCCCACCCGGAATCGAGACATTGGGAGGCCGAGCAGGCCTCGGCGTTGGCGAGTACTGGACGCACGAGGGATGCCGGCAGGGCCCGTTTTGCCTGAGCGACTGCCGCGACCGCGGCCATCGATTTTAGAAAGCGCCGGCGTGAAAAATTGAATGAGTGCGGCATAGGTTTTCTCGTGCTTCAGGGCCACTGCAACTGCCTATTGGTGAGAAACTCCCCTGGTGCGGCCTGGAACCGGACCCATGATTCCATCGAACCCTTGTTCACTTGCTCATCGCGGGTGGACGCAGCTTGAATTACGTCGGTTGTGAATCGATTTCCATGCGCGACGAGTCAGCTTGTTGCCTGAAATCCAGCGCACTGGGCAGAGCTTCCCTGCAACCCGGACGTTCTACCTAGGTTGAGAGGGGGTTGACAAGTGACTCACCGTTTGCACCCGTCATCAATGGAGTTATCTATTGGGGATATAGCTATTTAGAGCGCAGATTAGTTCCTGTGACAAACGTACGTTTCAAGGGACTTATGGGGCTTGAGTTTGATTCGAGGACTAAAAGAATCGGCAGTTTAGCGCAGGATCTTGAAGGAGCCGGGAGGCGGCGTGGGCGCGGCGAAATCGGAGTCGAAGCCGAGGTGCAGTTTGGCAGCTTCGGACATGCGGGTTTTGTCCCAGGGGGGATCGAAGACGATTTCGACTTTGACTTCGCGCACTTCGGGGAGTGCGGCGAGCTTGCGCTCTACCTCGGCCTTGATGACGTCGGACATGCTGCAGCCGGGAGCGGTGAGGGTCATGCGGACTTCGATGCGCTTGCCGCCTTCGAGATCGGTGGACGCGGCGGCGTAGATGAGGCCAAGGTCAACGATGTTGACGGGGATCTCAGGGTCGCGGACGGTCTTGAGCTGCTTCCAGATCATTTCTTCGCGGAAGGGTTCGGGGGCGGGGCTCGGGTTGTTTTCGATGGGCGTCATCGTAATTCCTTATGCGAGCCGGGCGGCCCGCAGTCGCCGCGGCGACCCGGCCAGGAGGCCGGCGCTACTCTAAATGGGCGCTACATTTATTCGGTTGAGATGAGTTCGGGCTTTTTTTCGTCATCGAGGGCGGATTGCAGGGTGTGCCAGGCGAGCGTGGCGCACTTGACGCGCGCGGGGAACTTGGAGACGCCACTGAAGACGGCCATCTTGCCGAGGTCGGCGGCTTGGGGTGCTTCTTCGTTCCCGGTGACCAGGTTGTGAAATTGCTCGAAGAGCTTTACGGCTTCAGTTTTGGTTTTGCCCTTGACCATCTGCGTCATCATGGACGCCGAAGCGCGCGAGATGGCGCAGCCGGACCCCTGGAAGCCGATCTCGTTAATCTTGTCGCCTTCCATATCGATGTAGACCGAGCAGCGGTCGCCGCACAGGGGGTTGTAGCCTTCGGCTTCGTGATTGGCCGATGCGATGCGGCGAAAGTTGCGCGCCGGCAAGCTTCTGGGGTCTCAACGGATCGGCGTCGCTTAAGGGCAACGTTGTGACTTTGACGGCCGTGAATCCGAATCTTTCGAGCGCTTCCGATTCGCAGGTTGCGGTACACGGTGTAACGATTGCCCGGGCTTCCGGAAATGCTTTGACAGCCAGCGATATGCATGCGCACAATACCTTCG
>CAWHNV010000023.1:0-21742 GCA_963830785.1 uncultured Acidobacteriota bacterium | reverse complement strand
CGGTTAAAAGGGTGCCGTTGTTGGGCAACGGGACGGAAACACCGACTGTGTTGGCTGTGTTCAAGATAGTTTGAGCGGTCGGGTCCAGGTAAGCGTAATCGAAGCCCGGGTTAGCGGGGTTTGGGATTGCGGTGGTGTACATGCAATTCAAAGTGGCAACCAGGCAATTGGGGCTACTGTTTGTTCCCTTTACCTGATTCGCGGGGACGTCCCAGACGGCCGCGGTCACGCCGGCCGGTTTCGGGTTGTAAACCGTGAGCTTGGTGTCCGCGGTAAAGTCGCCCAGACGCTCGGCAGCCGTGGGCACGATAGCACCAGTCACCGCTGCTCCGGCGACCTGGCGCAGACCGGCATAGCTGAAGAAGAAGAAGGCCTTGTCGCGCTTGATGGGGCCGCCGACGGTTCCGCCAAATTGGTTGCGGTGGTAAGGCGCCTTGCCCGCAGCAAGGTTCGGCGCACCCCACTGCCAGGCATTGAAGTCGGTGTTGCGGTTGAACTCAAACAACGAGCCGTGGAACTTATTTGTTCCCGACTTGGTGATCACCGAGACCACAGCGGCGGAGAATTGTCCGTATTGCGCCGAGAATGCGCTGGTCTCTACGCGGAACTCCTCCACTGCGTCGGGGTTGGGCGCCGGGTTGCCGTAGTTGCGCATGCCGGTGATGTTGTTGCCGCCATCCAGATAAAATCCGACGGTTCCGTTGCCGGCGTCGAGCCCGCCGTTGACCTGGACATCGGTGGACGCAATTCCAACGGTCATATTGGGCGAGCCGGTGGGGTTCCCGAAGGAGCTTTGGTTATTGGCCATCACGCCCGGCGTGAGGGAAAGTTCGGTGTATATATTGCGATTGACCAGAGGGAGCCCGATGATCTCGTCCGGCTCGATGGTCCTGCCGAGCACCGGGTCCGACGTATTGACCGTCGGGGGAGCGGTAGTGACCGTGACGGTCTGAGTCGCCGCGCCCACGGCCAGTGCGATGTCAACCGTCAACTCCTGGTCCACGTCGAGCGCGACATTCTGCTGCACATAGCGCTCAAAACTGGGAGCCTTCGCCTCGACCGTGTACTTCCCCACGGGCAGGTAATCGATGCGGTATTCGCCGAGGCTGTTGGTGGGCGCCGAACGGGAGAAGCCGGTATCGACGTTGGTTGCCTTCACGGTGGCCGTATTGACCACCGCGCCTTGTTGATCTTTTACCGTGCCTACGATGGTTCCGGTAATCTGCTGTCCAAATGCGGCGAACGTGCCACCGAGAACGAGAACCATCAGCGCCAGAAACCGCGCGCCAGCGCCTGAAAACAAGCTTTTTGCCTTTTTCCTTAAATCCATACTGCCCTCCTGAAGGTTGACTAGCCTTTTGATTAGGGGAACGCTCTTTATTGCTGCGTGAGCGGCCTCTGTTTTGCCTTCATCCCGCGATGAAATGAGATCCAGCACGTTTCGAGCACTTGCCTCGCGGCCGGAATGAACGCCATAAAGGGGACCATGCGGTCATGTCGTCATTCATCTGAAGACCGATCCTTTCGCTTTTCCCACGTCGAAATCGCCGCCGCCATCAAGCACGATGATCCGAATTCCAGATGAACTGCAAAAACGTGGCTTGACCGACGCGAGAGAGCCTAGCGATTCACTTCGATCGCCGTCTTGTGATTTCTGAGTGAAACTTGTGTGATCGAATTTGTGAATAATGCCAACGGCACGCGACGAAGCACGATCCGGCAATAAACCGTTTGAAGAGCGGGGGTAACGCATCGCGCCAAGCGCGTCTGCTCGCGATGTTAATGTTGTTAAGAATTCTCGTTAAATGTATATTGGGGAAGGATTAAGGACAGTGAATGACGGAGCGGGCAACTGCTCCCACAGTCAGCGCTCCGAGACATTCATGTACAGTGACCTTGACGCCAGCGCGGAGTCGCCTGAGCAATGGCAGCTGATTTGATCGCCAGTGAGAAAGAGCACGAAGAACTCGATTGGCTATTGAATTCCGGAGCATTGGGCCGCTCCCAAAATCTTGCCCGAATGCTCAAGTTCATCTGTGAGAAACATTTCGAAGGCAACGCTGGCCAGATCACAGAGACCGCGCTCGCCGTTGAAGCTCTCGGACGCAGGGACGATTTCAATCCCCAAACCGACACCATCGTCCGTGTGACTGTCCATCAATTGCGAAAACGCCTCCAGGAAATCTATTCGGACGCCGGCGCCTCACGCCCCGTTGAAATCAGCATCCCAGCCGGGCAATATGCACCCTCCTTTGTCCACAAACAGGACGAGGCGTCCCCCTCCAGTGCTGCAATCACGACTCCAGTTTCCCCATCCCAGACAGAAGCCGCCGCCAGGGCTGGCGCCGTGCGCCGCAGATGGCAATTTGCCGGGCTTGCGCTGGTGTGCTGTGTCCTCTTCGCAGGTGCTCTGTTTGAGGTGATCCATTCAAGAGCCCATTTCACTTCGGCCGCTGTTCCAGACTTCAAGCCGAGCGGTGTCGCAAAGGGACATCCCGTTCGAGCCTTATTGGGCAAAGGCCGCGTGTCATACATCGATCAAGCGGGAAACACCTGGACGCCGGGGAACTACTGTACAGGCGGCGACAACCTTTCCGAATCGAGCCAACGCATCGCGGGCACCGCGGACCCGCCTATTTTTCTCGGCGGGGTTCGCGGCCATGCTCACTGCGTCTTTCCCGTCGATCCCGGAATCTATGAAGTGCATCTGCTTTTTGCAGAGGCTTCCGACTTGCCAGAGGCCACAAACCGGGCCGTGTTTTCTCTGAATGGAGGCGAAAACATCTCCCTCGATGTTGTCGACGATGCCGGTGGCGATTACGTCGCGGACACCAAGGTCTTTCGAGGAGTTCGCCCCGAAAACGATGGCTCCATCCATATCGACTTCGTCAGCGAAATCTCCGCAATGAAAGCCGTAGAGATCCTTCCCGCGGCTTCAGAAGCGTTGTTGCCCATAAGAATTGTCGCTGCATCGAGCCCCTACAAAGATTCGGAAGGGAACCTCTGGCTTCCTGATCGCTACGTCCTCGGTGGCCGCCCTGGGCAAAGCCCAAAGGTGGTCAAAAGCGCGCAAACAGGCCTATACGCTGCCCATCGCGTTGGGAACTTCCGCTATATCCTCCCGGTTGTTCCCCACGAAAAATACCGCGTACGGCTCTATTTCCAGGAACCATGGTTTGGCAAAGAGAACGTCGGCATCGGCGGCCCTGGAAGCCGGGTCTTCGACGTTTGGTGTAACGGAGCTGTTTTGCTTAAAGATTTCGACATCCTCAGCGAAGGCGGCTCAGGGCCAGTGGTGAAGACCTTTGACGATATTCAAGCCACAGCGCAAGGGAAAATAGAACTCATTTTCTCGCCCGTCGTTAACTATCCACTTATTAACGCCATTGAAGTTTTACCCGAGCCCGGCAAGTAAGCAACTGCCGTCGTTCAAAATCGACACGGTCACAGCAGCGGCGATTGCGGCAGCATCCGGCGCTACTTCTTGCTCAAGCGCCGGTAGTAGTCGGCCACTTGTTCCTGGTAACCTGCCGGAACCGTATCCGGCTTGCCCGTGCGCGCATCGGTCTCGGCATTCGCGCGCTGCAACTCAAGCTCCAGCCGATCCACTGAGCTCAACACCTCGCGGTGCATCTGTTCCACCATGGCAGGATTTCCGGGGAACCGGCTTGGATCGAGATTCTGCATCTGCCGCGTCAGCGCTTCGATCTCTTTTGCCGCCTGCGGATCGTTACCGATCATCTGCCGAAGCTGCTGTAGCTGCCGCATCTCCTGGCCGATGCTGCGTTCAGTATCGGCGGGATTGCCGGCGGCATCTCGCGGCGCGGCTTGCTGCTGGCCCCGCGCATGCGGCGTATTGTTGCCAGTATCGAAATTACCCCACACAGCGCCATCCCCGCCACCACCGCCCGCTCGCGTGTCACCACCGAAACCGTTGCGATCAGCCCCCTGACCACTAGCATCCCCATTACCGCCGGCCTGTTGCTGACCGCCACCAGCCCGTCCGTTGCGACTTAACTGTCCATCGCTGTATTGCTGTCCGCCCGCTCCGGTCCCATTCTGTCTGGCCTGTCCGCCGCGTCCGCCCTGCGTGCCCGCCGTCGCTTCCAACTCGCTGCGCAGCCGCTCCACTTTGTCGAGCGCCTCACTCGGATCCCCCTGGCCCAAACGACCCTGTCCCTTGCCCCCTCCCGGCTTCTCCTGCGCCATCGTCGTCTGAGCCTGCTGCAATTGCTGGCTAAGCTTCGATAGTCCGTGCGCAATCTCGTTCTCCGTTCCATTGGAATTGGGATTAATGCCGCTGCGCAGCCAGTCAGCCGTGCGCTGCACATGGTTGTCGAGGTCCGTGTCATCCATCTCCGTGAGCGCATCGCGCAGCCTCTTCGCCGTCTCCGGCTGGTTCGCCGCCAAACCGCGAGCGGCATTGCGCATGTTCGCCTGGAGCTTTGACAGTTCATCGGAAAGCTGCTGGCGCTCGCTCGCCAGCGCGTCGCGTTCCTGCATTAGCGAATGCAGCTTGTCGAGATCGGGTGAGCTGGCATCGCTGCTGCTACTCATTTGCTGCGCGTCCTGAACCAGTTTGTCGATCCGCGCCGCCTGCGAGCGCTCTTCCTGAGAAAGTTCGCCCGCCTCATGCGCCATCGAATCCACTTTGTTTCCCGCCATCTGCTGCTGCGAGCCAGCCAGCAGGTCCTGTGCTTCCCTCAGCCGCTCGGCAACCGCGCGCTCGTCTTCAGCGCTCTGCTGCTGACTACCGTTACGATTCATCATCCCGGTCGCCTGGTTTAAGCGACGCAGCGCTTCTTCAACGTGCTGATCTTGCGAAGACTGCCCGCCTGATTGATTTCGCGGCGCCTGCGATTGGCTTTGTCCTTGTCCGCCGCTCCCGGCCGACGCGCTTTGTTGCTGTGACTGCCCCGCAGCGCCCGTCGATTCACTCTGCCCCTGCGCCTCGCCCTGTGGCTGCGAGCTCTGCTCCTGCGAATCTCGCTGCGAGGGCTGCGCTTGCGATCCGTTCGCGCCCTGCTGTTGTTGGTTGTTCTTTGCCAACTGTTCCATCTGGCGCTGCAACTGCTCTGCCTCGCGCCGCAGCATCTCCTGCTGCCAGCGCTGCTGGAAGCTCTGCTGCGGATCATGCGGCTGATTTGCCAGATCCTCCTGCCGGCGCGCGAGTGCATCCAACTTTTCCAGCGCGTCTTCGACCTCTTTTTCATGCTGCTCAGCCGGCGAAGCCGTTTGCGCCGTCTCATACTGATTCTTCTCTGTGTCCAGTTCAAGATCGAACAGACTCGCCAGATCGCGTCCGGTACTACCTCCGCCTCCGCCGCCTCCGCCGCCGCGCTGCCCAAATGCAACCTCAATCTTCCGGAAGGTTGCCTCAGCGCGCAGCAGTGCCTGTAGGGCTTTTTGCTCCTCGGGCAGCGCATCCTTCCACTGCGTGGCTTTCAGCTTCTCCGCCGAAGGCCCCATCGCTGCCGCCGCTGCCTGCATATCGCGATCGAAGTCCGTAAATTCCTGGTTCGCCTGCGAAATATCACGGCTTTGCATCCGGATCGACAAAGCGTTCACCTGGTCACGCAGTTTTTGTTGCGCGTCGGATAAAAATTGTCCTTGAACCGTGTTGTCTTTCGCTGTTGCGTCTTTGTCATTCTCCTGTTTCCACGTGGCCGCGATCAGTTCTTTCTCGCGCTTTGAAATTTCGGTCTGATCCCCTCCGCCTCCGCCTCCTCCGCCTCCGCTTCCACCGCCCGCCTGCTGCGATTGCGAAAACTCCCGTTCAAACGGATCTACTTGAATAAAGCTGATGTCGGTCTGTGCCTGGCTGTGGCCGTCGCGCGCCGTCGCATAGATTGCAATCACGTCGCCTGGCGCGAGCTTCAGTTCCTCGAGCGAGATCATGTGTTTGCCATCGGCGTCCTTCGCGCCAGGCGAGTTCAGAAGACTGATATCGTGATCGGCCCCGCCGTTCACGGCGTAATGCAGGTGAACATCTTTCAGGCCATAATCGTCCGTGGCCTTCACGCCCACCGTAACTTCCTCAATGGGGCTGGCACGATAATCGCCCGCAGGCCGGTCAATGGCCACCTGCGGCGGCTGCGCCTTGTCGGTTGCGATAAAATAGTCCTCCGAAAGCCGCACCGCCTGCCCTTCATCCGTCGCGGCAACATGGTATGCGCCATCTTTCTCCATGTGAATCGTGCCCCGATAGACATTGTTCGCGCCGCCCGTCAGCGCAATGGTCTGCCCGCTGTCCAGCGTCAGGCTCCCATCTTTCAGCGGCCGATCTGTTTGAATCTCTATCTGCGCATCCGTGCCTTCAATCGCTCGAAGATCGCCGGAGTGTTCTTCTGTTACCGCCTTCAATCCCGTCCACTGCGGATAGTGATAGCTCACATTGATCTGCTTGACACCCGGCAGATCGACAACTCGCACTTTGTAATGCGCGGAAATCAGCGGTCCCGCCGCGACGTAATATTCAACATTCTCGGGCAGCCCAGCCAGAACGAATTGATAACTCGCGCCGCCTCCCGCATCCGGCGACGACTGCATGGTCACAGGTTCCCAGCCCGCGGTGCTCTGGAAGTGTGCGAACAGTTGCGCCCTTGCCGGCTGCATGCCCGTCACGCGCGCAACGATAAGCTGATCGCTATTGCGGCGCACCGTCACGTTCCCGGGCGTCACCGTGATGACGTAATACGGCGCAGCGTCTTTCCTGGCTCCCGTCCACAGCAGGGAAGCACCGTAACCCAGATAGCCCGGGCCCGCCGCGATGATCCACACGAGCATGCCGAGGCAAGCCGCAGCCGCACCGCTCAAAGCGAACAGCCGGTTATCCGGAACCAGCACCGCGGGCGCAGCCTCTTCTGTATGCCGCAGCGTGTCAGCTGCAAGCAACTCAAGAAAGGGATTGTCGCCGCCCTCACCGCTCCGTTCTGCAAACGTCGTGAGCCGCTGGCTGAGTTCAGGATTGGCTGCCTCAGCACGTGCCACCGCGCGGCCGCGCGTCAACCGTTTCAGCGGCGTCACCAGTCCAAACACCGCCGCCGACGCCAGCGCCAGCACGATCGCCAGCCTTCCCAACACCACGCCCCGCGCCGGAAACGCCAAATGGTTCAACACCAGCACCAGGACCACCGTGACGCCGAGGGCAGTTCCGAAAAAGATTGCCGTGCCGCGCAACCATGCACTGGTGCGCATCCGTTGCTGCAGCCGCGCAATATAAGTGTGGAGTTCGCTCGCGTGACTCATGCTTCCTCCCTCTGCGTGCCCAGGTAGCGGCTGGCGAACGCCGTCTCTGCCATTGCCGTCAAAAGCCCCACGAGCATCACGTACCACCAGAGGCTTACTGGCTGCTTCGTTTCTTGCGGAGCTGTCGCGCTTGCTGTGCCGCTCGCAGCATTGGATGAGCTTCCACTCCAAAGTTCGAGCACATTGTCAGGAATCGTAGCCAGGTCCGACTCTCGGCGGTCCGGATTGACGCCAATCACCGCGTCTTGTCCATTGGCGAAATGAATCTGATAGAAACCCGCGTGCTCCAACCGCAGCGACTGCGCGGTGCGCGCCTCACTCAGCGAGAGCGGCCGCCGCCCCTCCGGATCGATAACCTCCACGCTGCCCGGCGCAGCAGCGGGTTCCGTGCCGGAGCGCAACTGCACATATGCATCCACCAGGCGCGATCCACTCAGCCGGTCGGTGCCAGAAAGATACCGCGCCGCGTGATCCACAAATACCACAAAAACCGGGTGCAGCGGCAGATCGTTGGTCAAATTATCCAGACCCGACGCGAGCAAAAGAATATGTCCCTCGCCAATTTGCTTATCTAGCACAAATGGTGTTCCATCGGTCAACCGTGCGGCCACGCGAGCGCCCGCGGCATTTACAACGGCCGCATAATCAATCTTCACCTCCGGCCAGCCTCCGTTATCGTGCTCCGGCTGTTCCTGCGCAAGCGCCGGATAGCTGAAGTCCACCTGGCCCACGCCGATGCCGTCCCCGTTGCGTGTATAGTCGCGAGCATAGTCGCGTGCATCCTGCACTTCGCCGCCCCACAGCGGGATGTGCGCGCCGCGCGCAGCGGACGTCCCCAGCGCCACGAGCACATTGCCGCCTTTTGCGACATATGCGTCGAGAGCATGCTCGAAAATCGACGGCAGCGTCAGAGAATCCGAGAGCACCACGAAAGCGAACTTCGATGGATCGAGATCGGTAGCCTGTTCAGCAACCACCGACTGCAACACATAACTCGACTGCGCAACCGCGCTCAATGCCGCGCCGAAATAGAGCGGCGAACGCTTATCCCCGGCCGCGTGCACAAACAACACGCGTTCCGGATCGGAGCGCCGCACCGCAAACACCGACTCATCATCGGCCGGAAACGCATCGACACCGTCGATCCGTACCGCGCATCGATTGAAGCCATAAGCCACATTCAGCGGTTTAAATTCGACTGTCGCGCGCCCATTCGCGGGAATGTTGACCTTGCTGGTAGCTACGATTCTTCCACCGATCACGAGCGATACCGTCTTGGTCGCCGCCGGTGTGTTGAATCCCACAACCACCGCCTCGACGCGCGACAGCTTCGGGTCTTTGGGGTCCGCCAGTTCTGCCGGAGCATTCACGCTCTCGACCGTCCAGTTGGGCGGCGCAGCGCCTTTCGCCACGTTGTGCAAAGTCACTTTCACTGAGGGCGGAAAGACCATATCCCCAAAGTTGGCTGGCATTGCCGAGTGCTGCATATCGCTGAACAAATGCAGATCTACGGGGCCGTGCACCGTCTCCGTCATGGCGCGCACAGCACGTCCCAGTTCACCAAAATTCGCGTGTCCGTCGCCGGGCTCGATACTCTCGAGAGCAGCGCGCAATTGCGCATCATCGGCAATCGGCTGCGTCAGCAATTCCACCTCTCCGCCCAGCGCCACAATCTGCGCCTTCTCGCCACGCGGCTTGACTGCGAGCGTTGCCAGTGCCTGCTGTTTTGCGTCTGCGAACCGCGTTCCGGCCCTCATGCTACCCGCACCGGCCCTCATACTGAACGACCGATCGAGAACGATCAGCAGCAATCGGCTGTTTGCATCCGCCGAAGCACGTCGCACAAACGGATTGGCGAAAGCCAGCACGACCAGTAGAACCAGCGCAAACCGCAACGCAAACAGCATCAGGTGTTTCAGCTTACGGTGGCGCGTGGAGCTCTGGATGCCGCGCTCGAAAAACATCAGCGAGCTGACCTGCCGCGGCACAGTGACATGCTTGCGCAGCAGGTGCACAAAAACCGGCACGCCCAGTGCAGCCAAGCCCGCGAGAAACCATGGAGCCAGGAATCCCATCAATTACCTGCCTGGCGCAGCGCCAGATATTCGCGCAGCGCCGTATCCAGAGATCGATCCGTAACCAGAAGCTGATAATCCAATCCCGCCGCATGCGCCTGTGTGCGCAGGGCCTCGAGGTGCGCATCCATCCTCGCGCGATACTCCGTCTTCACGTATTCCGGAATCACTTCCATCTTGCGATCCGTCTCCAGATCGACCAGCACCATCGACCCCTTCAGCACCGGTCGGATCTCCTCGCGATCGAGCACGTGAAACAGAATGACTTCGTTGCCGTGGAAGCGCAGCGGCGCAATGGCATGAATGATGGTCTCCGGTTCCTCATAAAAATCGGAGATAACGAGGACAATGCCGCGGCGATGCAGAAAATTCTGAAAATGCCTGAGCGGTTTCGAGTAGTCCGTACGCGCCCGCGGCTCGGCCCGATCGAGACCGGCGAAAAGCCGCCCCAGTTGCCCTTGCCGCGTTGCGGGCCTTATGTATTCCCGCACTTCATCGTCGAAAACAATCAGTCCGGCCGCGTCCCGTTGATTGTGAATGGCAAGATAGAAAAGCGATGCCGCGATAAAACGCGCGTAGTCCATCTTTTTCACTGGCCCTGACGAGTACTGCATCGACTTGCTCGCATCCAGCAGAATTGTGAGCTGGCTGTTAGTTTCTCCGCGATACCTTTTCAGATAAGTGCGTTCCGTTCGTGCAAACAAGTTCCAGTCCACATGGCGCAAATCGTCGCCTGGCGTGTAGGCGCGGTACTCCGCGAACTCCTGGCTGAACCCAAAATCCGGCGAACGGTGCAGGCCGGCCACAAAACCGTCCACGACCGTCTTCGCCAGCAGGTCGAGCGAGGAGATGCCGGCCAGAACCTCGGGATCGAGAAAGCGCTGCAGCATCAGCTTTCCCTCGGCCGCGGCACATACGCGATCAATTGCCGCAGAATTTCGTCGGTATTCACGCGATCGGACTCGGCATGAAAATTGAGCAGTACGCGATGCCGCAAAACCGGCGTAGCAATTGACGTAATATCCTCGTACGTCACGTGGTAACGTTTGTGCGAAAGAGCGCGTGCCTTCGCCGCCAGCACAATAAACTGCGCCGCGCGCACACTGGCGCCGTAGTTGACATATTTACGAATGAAATCCGGCGCGCCCTCGCTTTTGGGCCGCGTAGCGCGCACCAGGCTGATAACGTAACGCGAGAGCGTCTCCGCAATCGGCACCATGCGCACCAGCTGCTGAAAATCCAGCAGATCCTCTGCGTTCGTCACCGGCTTCACCTCGGTTACGCGGTTGATCGTGGTGCGATCGATCACCTGCAACTCGTCCTCGGCACTCAAATCGCCCATGAACGCGTTGAAGAGGAAGCGATCAAGCTGCGCCTCGGGCAGCGGATACGTGCCCTCCAACTCGATTGGGTTTTGCGTTGCCAGCACAAAGAACGGAGACGGCAGGTGGTAAAGATGGCCGCGCACTGTGCACGAGCGCTCCTGCATGGCCTCCAGCAGCGCCGACTGCGTCTTGGGCGGCGTACGGTTGATCTCATCGGCAAGCAGAATGTTGCCGAAGATCGGCCCGTGCACGAACGTCCACTTGCGATGGCCGGTTTCGATGTCTTCGTCGATAATGTCAGTGCCCGTAATGTCGGACGGCATCAAGTCGGGCGTGAATTGAATGCGGCGAAACTCCAGACCGAGCGCGTCGGCGAGCGTGCGCACCATCAGAGTTTTCGCCGTGCCTGGCATGCCGGTCATCAGGCAATGGCCGCCGACAAAAATCGCGATCAGGATCTGGTCGAGCACTTCTTCTTGCCCGACGATGACCTCGTGCACCTGGTTGAGGATCTCCTGGCGCACGGCGTGAAAGCGCTCCACGCGCTCCTGCAGCAATGCTGTTTCCTGGTTTAATTTGTCCTGATTCAATCCGGCAAGTGTCACCGTTTCCCCTCTCTCAATTTGATTTCGCCGTCGATGCCTGAAGTTCGAGCAACAATTTCTGCGCGGGCCTGTAATCCGGCGCGATTTCGAGCGCGGCCAGAACGCTCTCCTGTGCTTTGTCCTTCTGTCCGGCGGCGTAATACGCCTGCGCGAGTTCGAACTCCGCCCCCGCTTTGTCCACGGGGTTCGACGCAGCCAGCGCATTGAATTCCCGGATAGATCCCTCGTAATCTTTCTGCGCGTAGAGCAGATCACCTAGGCGATGATGCAGTTCCTCGTCCTTCACCGGGTAGATGTAGTTGATCCGCCTGAGGGTTGCAATGGCTGCGGTCAGCTCGCCGGCGTCCTGTTCAAGTTGGGCAAGCTGCTTGAGAAGGTCCGGTGACTGACCGCCTGCACTCTCATATTTCAACAGGATTGCGGTCTCGGATTTCGTGTCGCCACCCAGGGCGTAGCTCGCGGCTATCAGCCCGTAGGCGTTAGCATCATCCACATACTGCGGATAAAGCGAAATTACCGCCGGCCCCAGCTGCTCCACGGCCTGATAATCCTTCGCTTCTTCAGCCTTCACCAAATCGCGCAGTTCGTCGCGCCATTCGTCGAAGTGTGCGGCTTCTGCGCCATACTGTTTATCGATCCACGTCTGATACTGCTTATCGAATTCCTGTGGGGTGAGCCCGAGATCCTGCTGGATGGCTTGCGTCGTGGTTGCCAGCTTAGCATAAGAATGAACCATATCGAGCAGCTTGCTTTCGCCCCACTTCTCGCTGATAAAGTCGCAGATGCTGCCGGCCTGGAAATACGAAACGACCACCTGCGCCGGATAATCCGGATAAACAAACCCGCGATCGAGCTTCTCCACCGGCAGCAATCTCTTGTCACGAATCGCCACCAGCACATCCGGCGTGACGCGATTTTTCCATTCCTCCGAGCGCTGCCCCTCTTCATGCACCGCCAGCCCTTCAGTAAACCAGCGCGGCACGCGGTGATTGGTTGCGGTGAGGATGAAGACATGACTCATCTCGTGCCACAGAGTCGAGCCCCAGTTGAAATCGCCGGGCTTGCGGCCGGAGGGGCTGTCCATTGCGACGACCTCGCCAAAGGTGACGCCAAGCGCGCCCAGTCCGGGCATGCCCAGTGTGCGCACCGCGAAATCCTCGTGGTCGGGATAGACCTCTACCTGCACGGGGCCGGGCAGCGTCATCTGGTATTTCTTCGAGTATGTGGCGAGGATGGTGTGCAACTCCGTGCGGATGTAAGGCAACAGCAGCGCCGATTCGCTTTTATTCAGTTTGATAATCGTCGTATCGTCACGAAACGTGTCGAAGTTTTTGTAGCTATCCAGTAGCCGCAGACTATTCACCGTCGTCGCGTCGCGGTAGCCGCTGTTGTAGGCCAGTTCGAGTTCCTGATACGGTTCCTCCTGCTGGCCGAAGCGCATCAAGTCGATGCCCAGCGCTGAATGCGCAGCCCAGAGTTGGGGATCAGCCGCGATCGCCTTGCGATAGTAGATCACTGCATCTTCGTAGCGATAATGCAGCTCAAGCTGGTGTGCGACGCGCGCGTACGCTTCACCGTACGCGGGATTCACGGCGCGAATCTTCGCCAACCATGCATCGGGCGAGCGGTCGGCGATCAGTTCCACGGCCGCATGAATTGCCATCGCATCCAATGCATCATCTTCCAGCGCGATCGCCTTATCCGCCTCTGCCGTTGCCGTCTGCGGATCGTCATTGGCCAACGCCAGGTCGGCCATCACTTCATGCGCCTCCGCCAGCTTCGGATCAAGCGCAATCGCCTTCGCCGCGTATTCTTCAGCGTGGCCGTCAAATCCATTCGCTGAAATCAACGCCAGACCGAGGTACGCTTCGGCAAGTGAAGGATCTTTGTTGAGTGCTTCGTGAAAAAGAGCGGCTGCGTCAGAATCGTTGAAGCGCTCATGCAGCAGCAATCCCCAGCGCACTTTGTAAATCGCCTTGCTGTCCTCCGGCGTCGTGGCCAGCCGGAACTGCGCATTTGCCTGCTCCCACTGTTCCAGCCCCCAGAAGCCTTCAGCGCGCTCGTAAGTGTCTGTGCTACGCGTCAGCGCCGCGAAGCAACTTTGCGCCTGCGCGTTATTCCCATGCTTCCGCTGCGCCCAACAATCGGCAGGCGCCGCACTTCTGACGGTGGCGCAGGCGAGCAGAAGCATGACGATGACGGCGGAACGCCTCATTTGTCCAGTGCCTCCTCGACCTTCGCGAGTTTGACGAGAGCATCCGTCAACTCTGATTTGTACACTTCTGGATCGAGCGCAGCTTTCTGATACTTCAACATGTCGATCTTCTGCTCGAGCTCATCTTTTTGTTCGAGTAACGCGCGCTTCGCCGGATCGTTGGCGTCCTGCGCGGTTTGACCGGAGCGCAGCAGCGTAAAGCTGGCCAGCAGATTGCCCTGTCCATTGCCGGCGTCGCGAACAGGTTCGCCGGAACCCGTGTCGTTGAAGACGGCGTGCTCGGTCGCCAGCCGCTTCTGCGAGTCGTAGAATTCCGCAGTTTTGTGCGTGGCGTAAGCAAACGCTTTCAGCGCGGTTACGGAGCCGCTGTGATCCGTATCTGCCGACGGGTCCTGAAACGCCTCAACCCAATAGCGCGCAAAGACCGTGGCATTTTTTTCCGTGCCCGATTTGGTCGCAGCGATCACGGCGCGGCCCGGCCGCTCGAAAGCCGGAATCGCGCCGCCGCTTGCGCTTGTGGTGTCAACAATGAGTTGTCGCCGCGCGGGAATCTTGTCGCAGAGCTCCGCAATTTGCGCGGCCGTCATGTCCGGCCCCACGAGATTGAATTTGTACTCCACACCATCGAACGAACCGTGCCCGATAAGAATGAGCGCAAAGTCGTCTTCCGGTTTGGCTTCGCGGGCAACCGTTTCCAGCGCATCATGCAGTTGGGCAGCCGTGGCATTGTCGCCCGTCAGCGTCGTGACATGAGCCGCCGGTCCTTCCATCTGATAAATCCGGTCCAATTCGTTCGCTGCGGCTGTGAAACGTTGCACATAATCGGGCTCGCCGCCCAGCCCGCTCACGATCACGAACCATGTGGAGGCATGCGCCTGGACCGCGAACGCCGCGCAGACCACCGCCGCAATCGCCGCCTCGCGCAACCACCTTTGGGATGCGCGGCTCATACCACACCCCACTTGCGGCGCAGCAGCCACTCCGTGATCGGCAAGCCAAGCGGTAGGAAAAAGGACAGTCGGCGGTTGCTCCACAGTTCCTTCGTTCTGCGCACGGAAGTTCCTGCTTCCGAATACGAAATATAGCGGCGCAGATTCTTCAGGTTGCCGCTCTTCCAGTAGCTTCCACCGTTTCGGCAGAAAGCTGCCTACAGCAGATGCCGGATTCTTGGCGGTATGAAGTTTTCGGCAATGCCATCCTCGCTCAAACGTAACCACATCGTCGCCTAGATGCTCGTGGTCTTGAGAGTCGGCTGTAACCTCGGCCAAATACGGGCCGGTTTTCTCGGCCGTCCATTCGGCTGTGAAGAGACCCTGGCGTGTCCTGTGATGGCGTCAGATTAGATGGTCTCGTTCAGATCTCCCCGGACCCCGTCGATCTGCACGGTTACATGCGCGTCCGGCGCCGGCTGGAACTACCGTCCCGCGCTTCTGCCGCTCAGCCGACGTGTCCCTGGTCCATCAACGCGCGCACCGAGCATTTCGAGCGTGACCGGCCCTGGCGACTCTACCACCAGCCAACGAGAAGCTGCTGCCAAACAAATCGTGCGATCGATCGCCGAGCGCTTCACTCATCTGCCAACGCCACGTGCCGCCGTAGCCGAATCGCGGTGCGCCCATGCCCGTAGTTCTCGACCACCAGCAAAGGCCGCTTGCGATGCTCCGCATTTCGTCGAGACCAGCACCACCGCTCCAGGTTTTCGCGTTCCCGATCTTCGTAATCCGCCAGAGGTCAGGTGACTTTCTCCAGCGTACTACATCATTTTCAGGATCGTCGGACGCAAGCGGTCCCGCGGCGATCGACGCCTTCGGCCGTCAGTTCGACCGTCGCTCGATTGCGATGAAAATTGTGATTTCCGGCGGGCAGGAAGGTCGGCAACAGATCATTCAAGCTCGATGTCGCCCAGCCACCATCGCTACAACGACGCTTGACCGCCGAGGAAAAGAATCCCGCCGCCGCGCCGATCCACATATTCGCGCAGCAGCTCCTGTTGCAGCGGCGTGAAGTAATCGGCGGCAACGGATCCAATAATGATGCCTGAGTAACCGAACAAATCTTCGGGCCGATGGGAAAGCCGCCAGGCAGGCTCGCTCGGATCGTTGATACCCTGCCGGTAAATCTTGTTCTCGCTCGTTCGCAGCATCGACACAATCTCACCGTGGGGTCGTCGTCTTCAGCGCGGCGAATAAACTTGAACTCCCATCGCGGCTCTCCTTCGACGTAAAGAATGCGGCGCTTTCGCATCGCTCACCAGCATGGGCCGCGTCACCGCGTTGTTGGCGACGTTCTCTTCGCCCGCGCAGCGGATCGATGCTGAAGGTCGATTCCTTTGCCCCGCGACGCCGGCGTCCAGAAAGAGCGGCTCGGTCTGGATGCGGCCTTCGGGCCCAGCACGATCTCGCGCGAGCGATTGTCTTTGAGCCGTCGCGAACCGTGAGCGTTGCCTTCTGGCCCGAGTATCCGTATTGCGTAAGGCTCACCGTCGTCCACGCGCGCATCGCGGCCGCTCTGGCCGGAAGCGCTCACGTCTTCAATCTCCACGTCGTGCGCGATCTGTTCCTTGCCGAAGCCGATGGTGTCGCACCGGCAGGCGGCGATTGCGCAACGCCTCGAGAGCGTCCGGGCCGATGGTCGATCCGCCCAGCCCGGCGCTATCTCTCGTCTCCGTCGCTCAGCAGCAGCACGGCGCCAACGGGCAGATCGGTGGTTTCGGCCGCCAGTTGCTTCAGCCCGTCGCTAAGGTGCGTTGCCGGTTTCCACTGGAGTAACCGACCGCGGCTGATCGGCGCGGCTCAGCCCGGCGCCAATCTTGTAAATGCGCGTCTGGAATCGCCTCTCAAGCCCCGCAGCACGCCGTGTTGAGTGCTGCGAGCGCCGACTGCTTCGCGGGTTTGGCCGTCCACGTCCGCGATACGCATGCTCTCGCGAGTCGTCGATCACAATTGCGATCACATTCTGCTGCGAGCTGAGCTCGCTCACCACCATCGCCGGCCGCCACAACAGCGCAAGAAGCAGCGCAAGCAGTGCGGATTGCGCGCCCCAGATCGCCCATGCACGCCCACGGCGCAGGTTGGGCACCGCGTTGCGCAGACTGCGATACACCAGTAGCGCAAGCCCCCCGCAGGCAAACAGAATGAACAGCGGCAATAACCACGCAGGCCACGAGCCGAGAAACACAAAGTGTCCCTTGATGAATACCGGGCTCGGGTACTTGAAAAGGAATTGAAACATGCGTGCATCCAGTCCAGCGTGGAGTGGCGGATCGACTTAGTTTGTGGTTGTGCCTCTTTCCCACCGTTCTGCCTCAGGAAGGTCGCCTTTGCGAGACCTCAATGCGTCATGCCGTAAACGATGTAATCGAGCCCGACGCGAAACGCCATCGACGCGAAGGGCTCGGGATAATTCGGATCATCGGCCCACTCCCACGCATCGCCCAGGTGCATGTTGTGGCAGATGGCCACAATGATGCGGCCCTTGTCATCGCGGATGGCGCGCCACTTCGGCTGATAGCCGTCTTTTTCATACGTGCGGCCGCGTCCACACATACTGCTCGCCAGGAATTTGCATTTTGTCGTCGACGTCGTAGAGCGTGTGAAAGATCTCGTCACCGCTTTGCAAGTCCTCGATGGGCCGGTCCGGCAGCACCTGCCGCATGCCGTTCATAAAGTTTTCCCAGTCCTCAGTGCCGTGAAAACTTCTATGAAAACGGCCGTGCGGCAGGTGCTGCCGGACCGGCCCATCGAGGACTTGCAAAGCGGTGACGAGATACTTTCACACGCTCTACGACGTCGACGACAAAATGCAAATTCCTGGTGAGCAGTATGTGTGGAGCGGCCGCACGTATGAAAAAGACGGCTATCAGCCGAAGTGGCGCGCCATCCGCGATGACAAGGGCCGCATCATTGTGGCCATCTGCCACAACATGCACCTGGGCGATGCGTGGGAGTGGGCCGATGATCCGAATTATCCCGAGCCCTTCGCGTCGATGGCGTTTCGCGTCGGGCTCGATTACATCGTTTACGGCATGACGCATTGAGGTCTCGCAAAGGCGACCTTCCTGAGGCAGAACGGTGGGAAAGAGGCACAACCACAAACTAAGTCGATCCGCCACTCCACGCTGGACTGGATGCACGCATGTTTCAATTCCTTTTCAAGTACCCGAGCCCGGTATTCATCAAGGGACACTTTGTGTTTCTCGGCTCGTGGCCTGCGTGGTTATTGCCGCTGTTCATTCTGTTTGCCTGCGGGGGGCTTGCGCTACTGGTGTATCGCAGTCTGCGCAACGCGGTGCCCAACCTGCGCCGTGGGCGTGCATGGGCGATCTGGGGCGCGCAATCCGCACTGCTTGCGCTGCTTCTTGCGCTGTTGTGGCGGCCGGCGATGGTGGTGAGCGAGCTCAGCTCGCAGCAGAATGTGATCGCAATTGTGATCGACGACTCGCACAGCATGAGCATTGCCGACGTTGACGGCCAAACCCGCGAAGAGGCAGCGCTGGCAGCACTGAATCACGGCGTCCTGAGCGGTTTGCAGAGGCGATTTCAGACGCGCATTTATAAGCTTGGGAATTCGCTCAGCCGCAGCGATCAACTGCAGTCGGTTACGCCAACAGAACCGGCTACGCACCTGAGCGACGGGCTGAAACAGCTTGCTGCGGACACGACGGATTTGCCCATGGCGCAGTGCTGCTGCTGAGTGACGGAGACGAGAATAACGTTGGGCTGGGCGGATCGGGCATTGGGCTGGACGCGCTCGAGGCTCTGCGAATCGCCGCCTGCCGGTGCACACCATCGGCTTTGGAAAAGAACAGAGCGCACACGATGTGGAGATTGAAGACGTGAGCGCGCCAGCTAGAGCTCAAGTGAATGCGCGCGTGGCTACAACGGTGAGCCTGACGCAACGAGGTTACTCTGGCCAGAAGGTGACGCTCACGGTCCGCGATGGCTCCAAAATTATTGCGCAGCGCGAGATCGTGCTCGGGCCCGAGGGGCGCATCCAGACAGAACCGCTCTTTCTGGAGGCGGGCGTTGCGGGTGCAAAGGAATTGACTTTCAGCATCGATCCGCTGCCCGGCGAAGAGAATGTGGCCAACAATGCGGTGACGCGGCCGATGCTGGTGAGCGATGCGAAGCGCCGGATTCTTTATGTGGAGGGCGAGCCGCGATGGGAGTTCAAGTTTATCCGGCGCGCTGAAGATGACGATCCCACCGTGCAGATTGTGTCGATGCTACGCACCAGCGAAAACAAGATTTACCGGCAGGGTATCAACGATCCGAGCGAGCTTGCTGGCGGCTTTCCCATTCGGCCCGAAGATTTGTTCGGTTACTCAGGCATCATTATTGGATCCGTTGCCGCCGATTACTTCACGCCGCTGCAACAGGAGCTGCTGCGCGAATATGTGGATCGGCGCGGCGGCGGGATTCTTTTCCTCGGCGGTCAAGCGTCGTTGAGCGATGGCGGCTGGGCGACATCGAGCTTGAATGATCTGTTGCCCACCTTCCTGCCCGCCGGAAATCACAATTTTCATCGCAATCGAGCGACGGTCGAACTGACGGCCGAAGGTGTCGATTCGCCGGTGACTCGCTTGCTCGACGATCCCGAAAATAATGCAGCACGCTGGAAAAAGCTCACCTATCTTGCGGATTACGAAGATCCGGGAACGCCAAAACCTGGAGCGGTGGTGCTGGTCTCGATGAATGCGGAGCATCGCAAGCTGCCTTTGCTGGTGGTCGAGAACTACGGGCATGGGCGCACCGCGATTCTGGCTACCGGCGGCACGTGGCGTTGGCAGATGAGTGAAGCGCTCGGCGATCCATCGCACGATTTGTTCTGGCAGCAGCTTCTGCGTTGGCTGGTGGCAGAGTCGCCAGGGCCGGTCACTGCTCAAATGCCGGTGCGCGTGTTGATGGACCAGGGACACGTTGAACTGAGTGCAGAAGTGCGGGACCGGCAGTTCCAGCCGGCGCCGGATGCGCATGTAACCGCGCAGATCACGGGTCCGGGAGATCTGAACGAGACCATCGATCTGACGCCATCACAGGACACGCCAGGTCTCTTCACAGCCGAATGGACGGCCGAGAAAACCGGCCCGTATTTGGCCGAGGTTACAGCCGACTCTCAAGACCACGAGCATCTAGGCGACGATGTGGTGACGTTTGAGCGCGAGGATGGCATTGCCGAAAACTTTCATACTGCGCAGAATCGGCATCTGCTGGAGCAGCTTTCTGCCGAAACGGGTGGAAGCTACTGGAAGAGCGGCAACCTGAAGAATCTGCCCCGCGATATTTCGTATTCGGAAGCAGGAATTTCCGTGCGCAGCACGAAGGAACTGTGGAATATGCCGACTGTCTTTTTCCTACTGCTTGGCTTGCCGATCACGGAGTGGCTGCTGCGCCGCAAGTGGGGTGTGGTATGAGCCGCGCATCCCAAAGGTGGTTGCGCGAGGCGGCGATTGCGGCGGTGGTCTGCGCGGCGTTCGCGGTCCAGGCGCATGCCTCCACATGGTTCGTGATCGTGAGCGGGCTGGGCGGCGAGCCCGATTATGTGCAACGTTTCACAGCCGCAGCGAACGAATTGGACCGGATTTATCAGATGGAAGGACCGGCGGCTCATGTCACGACGCTGACGGGCGACAATGCCACGGCTGCCCAACTGCATGATGCGCTGGAAACGGTTGCCCGCGAAGCCAAACCGGAAGACGACTTTGCGCTCATTCTTATCGGGCACGGTTCGTTCGATGGTGTGGAGTACAAATTCAATCTCGTGGGGCCGGACATGACGGCCGCGCAAATTGCGGAGCTCTGCGACAAGATTCCCGCGCGGCGACAACTCATTGTTGACACCACAAGCGCAAGCGGCGGCGCGATTCCGGCTTTCGAGCGGCCGGGCCGCGCCGTGATCGCTGCGACCAAATCGGGCACGGAAAAAAATGCCACGGTCTTTGCGCGCTATTGGGTTGAGGCGTTTCAGGACCCGTCGGCAGATACGGATCACAGCGGCTCCGTAACCGCGCTGAAAGCGTTTGCTTACGCCACGCACAAAACTGCGGAATTCTACGACTCGCAGAAGCGGCTGGCGACCGAGCACGCCGTCTTCAACGACACGGGTTCCGGCGAACCTGTTCGCGACGCCGGCAATGGACAGGGCAATCTGCTGGCCAGCTTTACGCTGCTGCGCTCCGGTCAAACCGCGCAGGACGCCAACGATCCGGCGAAGCGCGCGTTACTCGAACAAAAAGATGAGCTCGAGCAGAAGATCGACATGTTGAAGTATCAGAAAGCTGCGCTCGATCCAGAAGTGTACAAATCAGAGTTGACGGATGCTCTCGTCAAACTCGCGAAGGTCGAGGAGGCACTGGACAAATGAGGCGTTCCGCCGTCATCGTCATGCTTCTGCTCGCCTGCGCCACCGTCAGAAGTGCGGCGCCTGCCGATTGTTGGGCGCAGCGGAAGCATGGGAATAACGCGCAGGCGCAAAGTTGCTTCGCGGCGCTGACGCGTAGCACAGACACTTACGAGCGCGCTGAAGGCTTCTGGGGGCTGGAACAGTGGGAGCAGGCAAATGCGCAGTTCCGGCTGGCCACGACGCCGGAGGACAGCAAGGCGATTTACAAAGTGCGCTGGGGATTGCTGCTGCATGAGCGCTTCAACGATTCTGACGCAGCCGCTCTTTTTCACGAAGCACTCAACAAAGATCCTTCACTTGCCGAAGCGTACCTCGGTCTGGCGTTGATTTCAGCGAATGGATTTGACGGCCACGCTGAAGAATACGCGGCGAAGGCGATTGCGCTTGATCCGAAGCTGGCGGAGGCGCATGAAGTGATGGCCGACCTGGCGTTGGCCAATGACGATCCGCAGACGGCAACGGCAGAGGCGGATAAGGCGATCGCGCTGGAAGATGATGCATTGGATGCGATGGCAATTCATGCGGCCGTGGAACTGATCGCCGACCGCTCGCCCGATGCATGGTTGGCGAAGATTCGCGCGGTGAATCCCGCGTACGGTGAAGCGTACGCGCGCGTCGCACACCAGCTTGAGCTGCATATCGCTACGAAGATGCAGTGATCTACTATCGCAAGGCGATCGCGGCTGATCCCCAACTCTGGGCTGCGCATTCAGCGCTGGGCATCGACTTGATGCGCTTCGGCCAGCAGGAGGAACCGTATCAGGAACTCGAACTGGCCTACAACAGCGGCTACCGCGACGCGACGACGGTGAATAGTCTGCGGCTACTGGATAGCTACAAAAACTTCGACACGTTTCGTGACGATACGACGAT
>CAWHNV010000022.1:0-97691 GCA_963830785.1 uncultured Acidobacteriota bacterium | reverse complement strand
CGCCCTACCGGCCCGGCGGCCGCAGAGGCGTCAGCTCCGAGCTGGAACTTGGCGTCTTCCAGGCGCATCATGCCTTTGTCGCCCTGGAAAATCATGACCAGGTCCACGCCTTCGACGCCGATCTGCAATCCCCAGCTTCCGCCGGTGATCACAAAGAACGCCGGCGCGCTCCATCCGTTTGGCGTCCGGCAGGTGGCGATGCCCTTGCCGTTTTCCCCGCCAAACACGAAGCCGCCCTTGATCATGTGGGGCACCACGGCGATGCACTGCGCGTGGTCCAGCACTTCTTCCGGAATGCCTTTATCCGGCGCGGACATGATCTGGTGCAGCACCAGCGTGGCATTTTCCAGCCGGTTCTGCACATCTTCGCGAGTTTCCGACCATGCGGTGCTTGCCACAGCCAGACCGACCAATGCCACTAACGTCATGAATTTTTTCACTTATTTCACCTTTTCTACCCATGCGCAGTGTCATCCGATTCCCGCGCACTGAGGCGCACTAGGTAACTCACACTCTACCGGTGTTGCGCACCGGTGTCTGAGCTATTCGGCTCAAAGGGAGAATGAGACCCGTTCTACCTCTGACGGGAAAGTGCTTTCAGGCGCGCAGTGCGCATTCGACGAGAGGTATACGACACTTATACGAAGCCGGCAACGGCCGCGACAAGCCAATGCGGAACGTGCCCTTGCCCGATCAACTGCGCGACGACAACTCGAAAGGGCCGGCCTTCCCCGGCATCCAGGAAGTGTAACGCCAAGCGAGCGAAAGACTTGCTCGCAATTCCTGTACAAAATTGAACAGTTTTTCGATCCTTTACGTGGGAAACTCTCACGGTACCCATCCTTCATCGCTCCGGTGAGGCCGTCGATGCTCTGTGAAAAAGCAAGACTGCTCATCGTAGACGATAAGCAGTCGATTCGAATTTCAATCTCGCACCTGCTTTCTGAGATTGGGTATTCCGTGCGAGGCGCCCACGATGGATTTTCCGCACTCCGTGAGTTGCGGGAGGAAGTTCCCGACGTCATCCTCTCCGATCTCAACATGCCTGGCATGTGCGGATACGAGCTCCTGCGGGTGGTCCGCCGCCGGTTTCCATCTATCCAGGTGATTGCCATGAGCGGCGCGTTCTCAGGCAGCGAAGTGCCTTCCAGCGTGGCCGCCGACGCTTTCTATCAAAAAGGCAGCAGCTTGGGTGCTTTATTGCGCATCATCGAATCCTTGCGGCTGATGGAGCGGCGAGATCCGCTCCCGGTCCGCATCGCGGCGCCTCTCCTGATTCAACGAAACGAGAGCAACACTTTCGGAGCGGCCGACGTTACGATTGCCTGCTGCGAGTGCCTGCGGACATTTCCCCTGCCACTCCAGGGCTCTGCCAGTCGCGAGCGGACAACTAACTGTATTTATTGCGGCAGTTCGATTCAGTACTCTATCGTCGAACCCCTCAATCAAATGCCTCTGGGGAGTTTCCACGGAATAGTCGGTACAGAAATCTCGGCGCAGAGCGCATCCGATGTTGGCGACTAAAGGTCCACAAAAACTGCTCTTAATGCAACAAAATGAGGCCGGCGTGAATCCTAGTCGATAGCTTCGGGAGATTTCACCGGTTGCACCTTTTCACCGTCCCGGCGCCAGGGCGGTGATGAGGTTGAGTCGCGTCGTGCCCCAATTCCAAGAAAGCGGCGATACTCCAACTTTCCTTTGCCGACGTCTGCCCCATCTCGCTGGATTCGAACGCTACTGAAGTCGCTTGGGCCTGGGATCATCACCGGCGCTGCCGACGACGACCCGTCGGGCATTGCCACTTATTCCATTGCCGGCGCCCAACTCGGAACCCAGTTGCTATGGACTGCGCTGCTCACGTGGCCATTGATGGCCGCGGTGCAAATGATGTGTGCCCGCATCGGTAAGGTAACCGGACAGGGTCTGGCCGCGAATTTCAAGCAGCGATTTCCCAAATGGCTGTTGCTCACAGTTGTGATAGCCCTCTTGATCGCCAACACAATTAACATTGCCGCGGACCTGGCGGGCATGGCAGATGCGGCTTCGATGCTTTCCGGCATCAATTCCCGCTGGTTTGTCGTGACGTTCGCACTTCTAATCTCGTGGGCGACCATCCGCCTTCAGTATGTCCAGATCGCTAACGTGCTCAAATGGCTGGTTCTGGTTCTGTTCGCGTATCCAATCACCGCATTTGTGGTGGGAGCGGACTGGGGCCAGGTGATGCGCAATACCCTGATTCCTTCCATGCCGCACAGCAGAGTTGCATGGGAGACTCTGGTGGCGATCCTCGGCACCACAATCAGTCCGTATCTTTTTTTCTGGCAGGCAAGCGAAGAAGTGGAAGAAGAGAAGTCAGCAGGCCAAAGCTCACTCGCTAAGCGCAGAGGAGCTACGCCCGAAGAGCTTGAACTAAGAAACATCGATGTGGGTGTAGGAGCATTTTTCTCGAACAGCGTCATGTTCTTCATCATCCTGACCACCGCCATCACCCTCAACCGGCACGGCATCACGAACATTGAAACTTCCCAGCAAGCGGCTGAGGCTCTGCGGCCGTTTGCGGGCAATTTCGCTACAACCGTATTTACGCTTGGTATTGTTGGAGTCGGGTTTCTTGCCATCCCAACGCTGGCCGGATCGGCGGCATACGGCTTCGCAGAGACGCTGGGATGGCGGCAGGGACTGAACAGGAAACTAAGACAAGCGCGCTGGTTTTACGTTCTGATTCTAATCTCTACCGCGGCGGGCGTTGCGCTGGACTTTATCGGGATCAACCCAGTAAAGGCGCTCTACTGGACAGCAGTGATCAATGGATTGCTGGCGCCGTTCCTCATGGTCGCAATCCTGATTGTGGCAGCGGACAAGAAGCTGATGCAGGGCCAGCCGAGCTCCCGCCTGGGATGGATTGTTGTGGCAATCACAACCGCAGCAATGTTCGTCGCGGGCATTGCAATGTTTGTTGTGTAAACCGAAAGACTACGCGACCACGGGAGCCGCGCGTGCCTCGGTTGCTTCGTCAAGATGTTCCATCGGGGCTTGGGTTATGCCAGCCGCCGTCTGCGGCGATAAGCGCGTCCGCTTCTTTCGGTCCCCAGGTTCCGCGTTTGTAACGGCGAACCCGATGATGCTTCTTCAGAACCCTATTGACTACCTCCCAGGCGGCTTCAACCGCGTCCTCGCGTGTGAAGAGCGCCCCGTCGCCCTTCATAGCATCACTCAGAAGTCGCTGGTACGGCGTTTCCTCGCCGGGCTGTTCGTCGGACAGAAAAAGTTCCCGCTCTTCTCCGATGAATTCCTCTCCGGCAAGCTTCACACGGGCAGCCAATGCGATGGCCGAGTTGGGGGAGAGCCGGAAACGCAGGTAATTCGACCTGCTATGCGGTCGCACTGCATCGGCGAAGAGTTTCTGCGGAGGCTGCTTGAGCTCCACAAGGATTTCGGTCGCGGTGGTTGGGAGATATTTGCCCGAGCGCAAATACCATGGCACCCCATCCCAGCGCCATGAGTCAACGAAAAGCCGCACGGCGCAATAAGTTTCGACGTCGGAGTTCCGCGCTACATCCGGTTCCTCTCGATAGCCGGCATACTGGCCACGCACCATATCGTCGGGTATCAAAGGGCGCATGGCTTTAAAGACTTTGGCCTTCTCGGTTTGCACTTCTCCAAAGTCCCGGCCTGCGGGCGGTTCCATGGCAAGCAGCGCGACGATCTGAAAAAGATGATTCTGGATCACGTCGCGCAAACAGCCAGCTGTTTCGTAAAATGCGCCGCGCTTACCCACGCCAAAATCCTCCGCCATGGTGATCTGGACGTTAGCCACGTAATTACGATTCCAGATCGGTTCCAGAAATGAATTGGCGAAGCGAAAATAAAGAATGTTCATAATCGCTTCCTTGCCAAGGAAGTGATCGATGCGGAATATCGAGTCTTCGGGAAACACCGCGTGCGCAACTTGGTTTAATTCACGCGCGGAAGCCAGATCGCGTCCAAACGGCTTTTCCACAATCACGCGCGCATTCCTGGCCAGATCCGCGGCTCCCAGTCCTTTAATGACCGTCTCGAAAAGCGCCGGCGGAATTGCCAGATAGTACGCAGGCCGCCGTGCGCTACCTAGCGCTTCTTTGATCGCCGTGAACGTATTGCTGTCTGCATAATCTCCGCTCACGTACTTGAAGAGTGATAGAAGGCGTTCGAGCGCGCGTTTGTCGTCGATTCCACCGGCCCGCTTGATGCTGTCCACTACACGCCGGTGCAGCCGTTCCTCGCTCCATTTTGGAAAAGCAACGCCGATCACCGGAACCTTGAGCGTGCCGCACTTCACCATCGCGTAGAGCGCCGGGATGATCATTTTGTGGGCCAGATCGCCCGTCGCGCCAAAGACCACCAGAGCGTCCGACTGCGGCTTGGCCATCAGGCGCCTTCCTTCTGGCCAGCGGTTTTCTCCTCGTGGCCGCCAAATTGAAATCGCAGCGCGGACAACAGTTTGTCGGCGAAAGTGTCTTCGCCGCGCGAACTGAAGCGCTCATACAACGCAGCACTCAGCACGGGAGCCGGAACCGACTCGTCGATCGCAGCGGTGATCGTCCATCGGCCCTCCCCGGAGTCCGACACGTGGCCAGTGAATTTTGCCAGATCCGGGCTGTCAAGTAGCGAGATGGCGGCGAGATCAAGGAGCCATGAAGCGATTACGCTGCCGCGGCGCCAGACTTCGGCAATGTCCGCAAGGTTAAGGTCGTATTGGTACACCTCGGGGTTGCGCAGAGGGGTGGTTTCGGCGTCTACAGTTTGGTGCTGCTTGCCAACATCGGCATGGTGAAGAATATTCAGCCCCTCCGCGTACGCGGCCATGATTCCGTATTCGATTCCGTTGTGCACCATCTTCACAAAATGGCCGGCGCCGCTAGGGCCACAGTGCAGATAGCCATGCTCAGCGGTGCCGCCCACTTTTTCCCTGCCGGGCGTGCGCGGCGCAGAATCGATGCTTGGCGCCAATGCAGAAAAAATGGGGTCGAGCCGCTGCACAACATCCTTTTCGCCGCCGATCATCAGGCAATAGCCGCGTTCGGCACCCCACACTCCGCCGCTCGTCCCGACGTCCACATAGTGGATGCTTTTAGGCTTCAGTTCGGCAGCGCGGCGAATGTCGTCGCGATAATAAGAGTTTCCGCCATCGATGACCACATCGTCGGGTTCGAGCAGCGGGGCCAGGCCTTTGAGCGTCGCATCGGTCACGCCGGCTGGCACCATCATCCAGATCGCGCGAGGTGTCTTTAATTTTTTGACGAAGTCCTCAAGCGAATCGGAGCCCACCGCGCCTTCTTTAACAAGCGATTGCACGGCTTCCGGGTGAATATCGTACACAACGCATTGGTGGCCGGCGCGCATAAGACGCCGCACCATATTGTTTCCCATCCTGCCCAAGCCGATCATGCCCAGTTCCATGGAACCCTCCCCACACAACATTTGATGCGAGCCAGAGAACAATTATCCACAGATTCGAGATAGTTTCTTGCACAACTCCCCTGATACCTGCAGAGCGCAGGCGGTGTCAAGGGATTTTGCTGAATTGACGTGTGCCGTCACGCACATGCTGCTCGCCGTTCAGCGCGCCAGCCAGAGAAGCACTGGAGGAACGGCTTTCGGCCCGCGGCATGGCTGAAGTTCGGGGCGCACGCGCAATAAATCAATCGCAAACCAGGGCCGCATCAGGGAAAGGTTGTGCCGCGTCTTCGCTCTCCGCGCCGATCTCCGAATCGAGACTCTCGCCCGCTTCCATGCGCGCCAAAAAGAACCGCTCGACCTCGCTCAGCACATCGACGCCGTTGTGCGCGTGGTAAATGGCCGCGCGCAGCTTCGCGCCGCCCGGCACGCCGTGCGTAAACCACGTGGCGAACTGCTTCATCTTTCCCACCGGATCGCCCATTCGCGCGTCGCGTGGCAAATCCTTAGTTGCCTCGGCTTCCGCCATCAGCATCTCGAAGTACGCGCGAATCATCCGGTAGCGATCCTCGGTCGATGGCCGCGCGTAGCTGCCCGTCGCCGTGTACTGCGGCAATCTGCCGGAAGATCCACGGATTCGCCGGCGCCGCGCGGCCGATCATTACCGCGTCGCAGCCCGTTTCGGCCACCATTGCCGCCGCATCCTCCGGCGTGCGCACGTCGCCATTGCCGATTACCGGCAACCGCACGGCTTCTTTCACTGCGCCAATCCAGTTCCA
The DNA here is from genome assembly GCA_963830785.1 of uncultured Acidobacteriota bacterium. Classification (GTDB taxonomy): domain Bacteria; phylum Acidobacteriota; class Terriglobia; order Terriglobales; family Acidobacteriaceae; genus Telmatobacter. The sequence goes on along the minus strand of CAWHNV010000022.1, from coordinate 91,476 downwards.
CTGCGCCTGGCCGCTGTAACCCTGCTCGCGCGTGCGCGCATGCAGCGCCAGCCCGTTTAGCCCCTCGGCCTCCGCCATGCGCGCCAGCTCCACGCACACAATCTGGTTCTCGTTCCAGCCCATGCGGAACTTCACGGTGAAGGGAATCGTCACCGCCTTGCGGATGGCGCGAAAAATTTCTCCGATCTTCGGCAGATCGCGCAGCAGGCCCGACCCTCCATTCGACCCCACCACGCGCTTCGCCGGGCAGCCCAGGTTCAAATCGACGGTATCGAAGCCCGTCTCCTCCACGATCCGCGCCGCATCGGCCAGAGTCTCGGGGTTCGATCCGAAAAGTTGCGCTCCGATGGGATGCTCGTCGTCGTAGAACGTCAGATAGCGCCGCCGCTTGGTCTCGCGCATCCGGCTCAACCCGTCCGCAGACGTGAACTCCGTCATGATCAGCCCGCAACCCGACTGCGCATTGCTGATCGCAGCATCAATTTGCGTTTCACCCACAGAACTGGGCACCCCACATCTCGATTCTGAGATCTGGGAAGTGAGGTCGGCATTTGCATCGGATTCTGCGTGAGTGAACAGGCTCGCGTGACGGATAAATCTCCGAAACACCGTGTCCGTCACTCCGGCCATCGGCGCCAGCACCGTCGCCGGCCTCACCACCACCGCGCCCAGCCGCACCTCCGCCGGCACCCGCGCCTCCGCGGGCATGGCGTGCTCCACCGGATTGTCCCAGTCCTTCTTCACGGTGAAACCGCGTCCTGCCATAAATTCCTTTGAACCTCCAGCTGCCGATTTCTCGCCCGAAGCCCGTTCATGCGGGAACCCCGATCTGAGGCAAGAGTCCGCAGGTAAATGCGCAGACGAACAGCTGGTGCTAAAAGCCGTCTTCCTCCAAACAAACGTGAGCCTCCGCCGCGGCGGAGGCCCACTCGTCCAACTCGCGCCTCGGCTTACTTCGCCGCGGTGGCTTTCGCCGTGTCGCTCTTGGCGTACTTCCGCCGGAACCGCTCCACGCGTCCCGCCGTATCCACCAACCGCTGCTTGCCCGTAAAGAACGGATGGCAAACCGAGCAAATTTCCACGTGAATGTCGCCCTTGTGGGTCGACCGCGTCTCAAAATTGTTTCCGCAGGCGCACATCACCCGCACCGCGGCGTAATTGGGATGAATCTTTTCCTTCGGCATCGACAGACAGACCTTTCCTCTAATTCTTCGCTATCAATATTGTAGGGGGATTCGCCCGCTTGCGCAATCGCCGGGAAGGGAAGCCGGATGAAGGAGCTACTAGCCGCTAGCTTCTAGCTCCTAGCCGTTCGTGCCGCGAGAACTGCCTGATATACAAGAAGATCTACCGGGCACGCTGAAGCTAGCAGCTAGAAGCTAGTAGCTTGAGCTGCGTCTTTTCCCCGCCAGCTCCGCCCGTGCCGCCAGCCCGATCGCCATGGCCATCACGCGGTCGTCGTGCGTCCCGGCCTGCGCGCCCGAGCTTCCATTCGGCTGCCGCACAAAGCTCCGGCACTCGCCCAGCAGCCGCCGGCTCTGGAACCGCTCCGGCTCCTCCACCAGCGCCGCATCCAGCCGCCCCAGCACCGCCGGCCGGCTCACGCTGGTCGTCAGCCAACCCGCCTGCCCGCCCCCTGCCGGTAAATCCGCTCGTACTTGCACGCCGTCTCCGCCAGCGCCAGCACTCCGCTGCCGTGGTTGTTCCGCTCCACCACCAGCCACGCCCCGTTGTACTCCGCCGCCAGCCCGGTCACCAGCCGCGCCAGCTCCAGTCCGCCCACGTGCCCGGCAAACTCCGCGCATTGCAAGCCCGTCTCCATCTCCAGCACCTGCGGCAGCAGAGTAGTCGCCCTCGCTTCCGCCGCCCGCCGGATCCACCGCCACCAGGTACTCTTTGCCCTTCACCGGCGGCAGCCAGATCTCCAGCTCTCCATTCTTCCGCCGCTCCACCGGCTCCGGCGCCGTCTTCAGCCGCGCCTCCACCGCCGCCAGCTCAAACACGCTCTCGCCGCTGGCCAAAAAGCAGCTCTCTTCGTCTTCGGCATACTCCTGCGCCGTCAGCCCGCGAAAATCCGCCCGGATCCGCCGCCGGTACGCGATCTGTGTCAGCTTCAGCCCGCGCGTCTCCATCAGCCGCGTTCTTCATCCGTCAGGCTCGCCGCATCCACCGCTTCCGAGTGGTAGCGCGGCTCCATCCACCACGGAAAAAAGTGCCGCACCATTCCCGTCTCATCGGCCTTGCGCCACTCCTCGTGAAAGCAGCCGCCCACTCCCTGCGGCGTCGACTCCAGAATCAGCTCCCCGCCCGGCGCCATCGCCGCGCGCAACCCCGCCAGGTCTCCGCTGCGTCGCCCGGCCACCGTGCCAGTTCGCTGCAGTGCAGGTTCTGCACCGTCAATCCCCGCCCCGCGTTCCGGTCCGCCGCGCTCACCACCCGGTACTGCGCGTCCATCTCCGGAAACACAATCTGCCGCACGTTCGCCCGCGACGTCTTCAGCGGACCCTCGCGCAGCCTATCCGGCAGCCAGTCCAGAAACCGGTGCACAATGCGGAAGATCTCCTCCGCCGCCTCCTGCGTGTGCGCCACCTCCAGCGTCAGCGTACCCGGCTGCGTAATCGTCTTCAAAAAGAACCGCGCCGCCACCCACGTCGTCAGCCCCATCTGCCGCGCCTTCAGCACAATGTTCCGTTGCCCGCGCTTATTCTCAAAGGCGCGTTGCACGCGATTCGCTTTCAACTTGCTCGGCCGCCCCTCGCGACGTCCGCACCACCAGCAATCTCTCTGCCAGCACCATGCCCACTGTGGGTCCGCGCAGGCTTGTGGGATGATGGTCCAGAGCCTTCCCAAGGCACTCCAGGTCGCTCCCGTCAATTTCGTCAACCCGCAACTCCTCCAGTCGTGATCCCCATACTTCAACCTTCGAGCCGCAATCTCCTCTCGCTTCCACTGGACCCCTCACTAGCTCCCCGAGCTAATTCCGCTAACCCCGCAAGCTCCGCTGCCATTCTTCAGTTTCCGCCGCACCAATACTTCACCGTGTACCCTGTCGAAGCCGTTAGCGCCGCATTCGCCGAGATCGTGATCGCGGTTGTGCTCTCCGTCCATGTGTTGGTCGTGATCACCGCAGTCGCGCTCTCTGTCGTTATCATGCAGTTGGCGTAATTCGAATGCGTGTTGGGGAACGAGATCGTGGCCAGCGTCCCCGTTGTCGGACTGGTTCCCGTCGTCAATGTCACCGTGCCGCTCACGCCGTCGCACACGTGGCTCGTCGCGCACGCAATCGACGGGCTCGATCCCGCCGCCGCACCTGTCGCGAACGTCATCGTGCTGCTGCCCATAAAGAACTTGCCCGAGACAAATCCCGTCGCCGTCGTATTACCGCTTCCCGTCACCGTCAGCACCGTCGACGGGGACGACGCCCCATTTTGCACCACCAGTCCTGCGGTGCCGCTGTTAGCCGCGCAGTTCAGGCACACTTCGTATGCACCGCTGCCGGCGTTAATGTTGGTATTGCCGCCGCCCTGGTAGATCGTGACGCGGTCGAGACTACTGTGGGCGGCATCCTGAATGTGATACGTGTAGCTCGAATCTACCGTGTTATCCCACTCTGCCGTCCCGCTGTAGTTTTGCCACTGCAACTCTTCGGTCTGCGCCGCGCTGGTTCCCGCCTGGATCTCGACAACATTCGTCGTCGTCGCCGCGTTGTTGAAGAGGTTCGCACTGCCTCCCATGGTCGATGAGGTGGTGGTTGTGATGTTAGTTGCAGCCGTCAATTGTGACGAAGCATTGCTGCTCAGCAGGCTCGCGCTCGCCGGCACCGCGCTGCCGTTGATCTTGCTCACCGTCGTCGCGCTCTGTGTCCCTGTTACGTCCCCGCTCAAGCTGCCCGTGAAATTGGTCGCGTTCGCAACCGACGCCGACCCAATCGCGCTCACAATCTGCGCTCCTGTCGCCGCTACCGGTGCCGACCCCGTCGAGAAATAGCCCACGCCCGTGAAGGCCGCCGAGCAACTCACCGTCGTCCCGCTTCCGGCGAAGAATGCCACAGCGTAGGCCGACGCGCAGTTATTCACCGTGCCCGATCCGCTCGGCGATTGAAACACGAAACTGTTCGTGCCGCTGTTGTAGTAGAGGTAGCCAGCGGCCAGTGTCGGAACCGGCACTCCGCCGATTCCGTTGGCGCTTGGCGCCGGCAATCCCGTCGACGCTTGGCCCCACGCGACTGCTGGCGCTGCCGCTAAAATCCAAACCCGCATCCAACCCTTCATCTTTCTTCTCCTCGACTTTCCTCTGCTCGCCCGTAATCCCTCGTAGCCCGCACACACCACTGCGCCCGGCGGCGCAGATGGCGTTATGCGCGCCCCGCTGCGATCCCGCTCCGACCCTCGCTCTGTTGTCCTCTGGATCCCTCGGTCCTGTCTTCGAGTGCCGAAGTTTATAAGTCCCTAAGTCCCTAAGTCCCGAGTCCCTGCTTTTCTCACTGCGGCACGTTGGTTGAGCCGGCATCTCCGTGCCAGTCGCCCAGCCCGGAGATGTAAGTTCCCGTTTGCTCAGAACAGGTGCTTGCCGCGGTGCCCACGGTCACGCCTCCCTTCCAACTCGCGGGCCACGTCCACGTGTACGGGCCTCCGCTCGCTGGCTGGCAAATGAAGATTGTCACCTTACCGCCGACCGTGCCTGCGGCGATCGATGTCGTCACGTTGCCGGTCAACATATAAGTCGCCTCTGCGCGGTCCGCCGAAGGCAGCGTGATCGATCCACTGGCGGAGACATTATAAGTCTCGCTGGGAGCATTAAGCGGCGTACCGTTCACTTTGTAACCACTCGCCGACACGGTCTCTCCCGTCGCCGCCGCACCCGCGCTCATGCCTGGAGGTACAAACCCGTGGTACTGATCCCGCCGCGCCTCCTCGATCTGGTCATTGGTCAGATTGCACGTTCCAGCGGCAGTGCAGGCAGGATTATTCGGGCCGGGGATGAACACCATGAACGGTTCGGCGTACTGGTTCCCGGTAGTTACTCCGCTCGTTCCCGCCGATGTGGTCAGGTAGAAGGTCGTGGGATAGGAAGTAGAGTATCCCGTGGTGATCGTACAAATGGCGACTTCCGGTGCCCATCCGTTGCCGGAAAGCTGCGTCCCGAACGCGCCAGGAGTGCAGTAGTTGTTATTCCCTCCGGTTCCAGATGTCGGCGCATAATCGACCGAAGTTCCTTCGTAAATGTAGAAGCTATTGTTCGCGCCGATATTGTCGGGGGGAATCTCGCCCTGAGTGACAGTCTGATTCAAGCCGGGACGTACCCACGACCCGATGATGTAATGATCCCCGGCATAGGTAGCGCGGGTGTCGGTGGTGATGGCGATGGTCGCACCCGACGAGCTTGTCCGCATCTCAAAGGCGAGCATGTTTCCGTTCGGACCGTCCGGGCCGACAACCTGCGAGATTGTGCAATTACCGGCGGTGGCGCAGAGAGCTTGTAGCCCAGAGATGGTGTAGGTGGTCATCGGCAGTGAGGCATAAGGAATGAGGGACGGCGGGAAACTCGCGCCTTCGTTCTCAATCTCGCCTGTCAGTAAATTACCCTCGTTGTAAACGCCGCTTGACGCAGTGTTGTTTGGTGGGAAGCTGCGTGTTGCCTGCGCGGTCTCCGTGTCCGTGATATTGCCGTTGAAATAGGCATTCGTAAGCGGGTTTCCGTAGAGCGTTGCAAAGCTCGTCTGTGCGCATCCAGAAGGGGCCAGGTTGCCGTCTGTGTATCCGATGATGGGCTGACCAAAGAGTGAGATGTTGTCCTGCGTGTTGGGGTTCAGAAGCGATAGACAATTCGGTGCCTGAATGCCAAGTCGGTTGTCAATAGATACGGTGTTTCCCCAGGCCTCCTCGAAGTGCGGATAGGTAATCAACGGCATTCCACTCAGAGGCGTGACGCCGTTGCCGGTGAGCTTGATGTTTCCGTAAAGCCACAGATATTCCATTGTGGTCCGGTCGCATCCGCCCGTGAGGTGTGAATAGTAGTTGCCAACAGACGCATCCGTGTCGCACAAGAGCGCACTCGGGTAACTCGGCTGGTTGCTGCCCCCGGTGCCGGTGATGCCGAACAGGTTAGCTTGGAAAAAACCGTTCCGAATTGTGGAGAAGTAGTTCGCAGAAAGTTCCGCCGCAACCGATGTGATCGATGCGTTGGCCTGCGCGTCGATGTTATTCAGGGTTAGGTTCGTGCTTCCTTCTGCCCAGAAGCACGCGCCCTGGCATGAGGGGAAGCTTAGATCAGACCATGTTTGAGGGCCATAGTTGTTGAAGGCAGGACCGGCCGCAACCTCGCCCCATGCATCGGTAGAGAGGTGGGCATATTTGGTCATGATCGTGACCTGACCGGCGCCTGGGGCCGGATATGTAACGCCGTTGTAGGTTCCGCTTGCGGTTCCTGAAGCCAAGATGCGAGCCGATTCAAACTCATCCTCATCAAAGCCCGTAACCGTGCAGCCCGTAGCCGTCGTGTTTGAGGTTGTGGTGACGAAGTAAGTGATTGTCTGGGCGGTGTAGTCTGAGGCGCTGATGGGAATGTTTGCCACGTCGAGCGACGATTCTGAACAGCCAGTGACAGTGATATTCTCTCCCGGCGGCACGCGGGGATGGGAACTGGAAAGTGTCATCACCACTTTGCTGAATCCCACTGCGGTGGTTCTTGTAGCTGTGGCTGTCGAGGAGCGAGTGCCAGCAATCGTGATGGCGGAGCCTACCGGAAGGTTGGAGACCGCACATGATGGGCCACCGCCATACACGTTCCCGGATATTCCAATGGTGATGTTTGTCGCTGTATTTGGGGACGAGATCGCCGTACCCAGAGTGCCGAGGCATAGGGGACCAAAAATACTCGCGGGTACTGTACCCACCTGAAATTGTCCAGGGACGCCGCCGCCTACTCCAAACCAACTTCCCCAACCGTAACCCACAAGGGTCGAGCCAACCTGCAAACCGCCCTGCAATTCAAACTTCACCATCCCTGCCGATGGACCGGTGAGAAGCGAGGAGTTTTGCAAGTAGCACCCAGCACCGCCGCCCTGCTTAACGCAGGGCAGAAAGACCGTGCCCGTCGCACCATAAGCTGAGTCCACGATGTTGATGCACGCCTGCACGGCACTATCAATTGGCGTCGCGCCGTCAATCACGGCGCCCTGCGAGCGGATGTCGCACCACGGCGAGAGGGCTGGAATCGACTCTGCTTCCTTCACCTTGCCCGTCACGGTTACTCCGTCGTTTCCATCCGATGCTACTCCCGGCAGAAGGTTGGCAACGGCTCCGCTGGCGCTTGTCGCTCCGGTTCCACCCGACGTCACTGGAACTGCATTCACGCCGCTGATCGTCGTGCCGCTGGCGGTGTAATACGCAATCTGTCCCGTGCTCCCGGAATCAATCGTGCCGCTCGTCCCTCCCGATCCGGATCCGCATGCCGCGCCCGTGTTCGTGAGATATCCGGACGTATCCACCTGCAGGCAGAAGTGTCCCGAGGATGCGGCCAGTCCCGGGAACTTGATGCTGGTCGGCCCCAGAAATGCCGCGACTAAGTTAGCGGTCGATCCCGAGTAGATATCCGTCTCCGCGCCCGATCCGGTTTCGTAATTCAGCCGGATATGTCCCGTCGTGTTGCTTGCATCGATATAAATGTCGCCGCTATTCGTGCTCTGGTATGCTTTGAAGCTGTCCAGGCCGCCTACCGCCGAGTTAAGCGCCCAGTTATTACTCGCATCCTTCACCATGTACCACTGGCTGTTACCGTTCCAGTCCTTGTAAGTGTAGGAACCTTTCTGGCTCGTCGTAAGTCCTGGCCACAGATAGTAATCCACCTCTGCGTCGGCGTTGTTGCGCACCGTCATGGTTCCCGTCGATTGCGACGTCCCGGCCACCTGCAAAGTTCCGTTGAACTGTGCGTCGCCGCCGTTGTCCACCGTCGCCACCGTCGTCGGTGTCGCCCCGCCGCTTGAGAAGCTCACACCGCCCGTTCCGGAATTGGTCGAGCAGTTGAAGCACACATTCCCCGTACCCGCCGCGTTCAGCGACGTCTGGTTGTTGGTGCTGCTCTGTCCGGGATTCCATTGCTCGATCTGCAGCCGGTACACGTTGTTCAGCAGATCCTGAATCTGGTAAAGCTGCTGCCCGCTCGTGCCGTCGCTGAAGCCATAGATCCACCGGTACCCGTAGTCCGTTTGAATCTCGTTCAGCAATCCGCGCTCATTCCCCGTACCTATTCCCAGCCGGAAATGATTGGTCAGCGTCGCGTCCTGCTGGCTTCCGTACCAGTCACCATTCAATGCGTTGAAACTCCGGTGAAATGTATCTAGGAAGCTGTTGCGCGTGCCGTTGTCGGTTAGTTTTCCAGTGAACATCGTACCGCCGGTCATCCAGTTGTTGTACTGGCTGCCCGCGTCCGCCACGATTTGATTCGTTGAGTTCTCGTTGCGCAGTCCCACGATCGTGTTGTCCTGCGCATTCGCTCCCAAATGCAGTGCTGTCGCGCATCCTTCTACATCTCCGCCCGTAAATGTGTTTCCATCACCCTGCTGCAAGTTAATCCCATACGTCCCGCTCATCGGATTCCCGCTCGTCGTCGGGCAATCGATGTGCAGCCGCACAAATGTGCTCGCATTCATCCAATCTGTCGTCGCTGGATTCGCCAACTGGTGCCCGATCGCATTCACTGCAGTTCCGAACCCGCTAAATTCATCGTCCAAAAATGTCCCGCCCGTGTAATTCCCGGTTCCATCCAGCGTCATGCCCGTCTGGTTGGGGTTGCCCAGGAAGTACAGGCTCTCTAGATCCATCTCCTGCGTCCTGTAGGCCGCCAGTCCCTGCGCCGTCGCGCTCGTCGCTGCGGTTGTATTGATAACTACGTCGTCCAAGTGGAAGCCCGGTGTATCCACGACATATGTTGGATCGCCCACAGTCACCATCGCGCCGACGCCGGAATAGGCAAACACTGTCCCGCCCTGGCTCCCGCTCACCTGCGTTCCGCCGCGCAGTGCGCATCCCCGCAGCGACACGTTCCTCGTCCCGGCCGTCACCACGATCTGGTTCGCAGTCGCAATCGTCGCGCACGGCAGCAGCACCGCGGTATTTGGCGTGGCAATTGTAAGGTTCGAAGCCATCGATAAGTTACCCGCAAAATTCCGCGCGTCGCACGTGCCGCCATAACTTGCGTTCAACGCGCTCACGCACGCATGGATCTTCGCTCCTATGTCCGCACCGGGAAACTGATCCACTTGATACGCTGCCCCTACCCTGCTGCTCCCCACCAACGCGGCGTAAGTGCCGCCGCCGGGCAAGGCGCCGCCTCCGCCATCCACTTGCGTCCCGTAGCTCGCCGAGCTTCCCGCATTCCACACTGTGTATCCGCCGCTGCCCTTCAGCAGATTTCCCGCGAAGAACGTCATGTCCTGCCCGCCGATCAGGTTCACCGCCGCCGCCGTGTCCGACGTCCCCGGCTCGTTGATGGTCGCCGTCGTAGTCGATGAACAGCCCACTCCGCCCTGCGTCACCGTCACGCCGGCCATCGATCCGTTCGCATTCACTGCTGCCGTTGCCTGCGCCGAGCAACTCCCGCTGAACGCGACCGGCACGCTCGTCCCATACGGATCCCATCCCAGTCCGTGTTCGCTGCCCAGTGCCACCGCGGTCACCGCACCCCCCGCTGTCGTCACCGCCAACGCCGGCTGCACTGCGTTCCACGTCGGCATCACCACCGCGTTGCGCACTGTCCATCCTTGAGCATTGCCGCTCAGGTCCAGCACCAGTCCCGTCGGCGATTCGCCCGTCGCCGCGGAATTTCCCGCGAGCATCACTAAGTTGTCCAGCACGTTATTGGATCCCGCCGCTGCCGTGAACGCGTGCGTCGCCTGAATCGTCACGTTCTGCCAGCGATTCGAGTCGGCATTCAATGTTGCCGGCGCCGTTACCGGCAGCGCTGGAATCGCCACTCCGGTATTCACGCCGCGCATGTCGATGTTCCGGAAATCACTCCACTGCGGCCACTGCGCCAGGTACAGTCCGCAGGTATGTGTCGAATGCGCTCCCGGATATTGCGCCGCCATCGGGTCCACACCCGTGGTCGCAATTTCCACGTTCTCCATCTCCGCCACACGCAGCCCGTTGCCTCCCGCGCCCGTCGTCGCCTGTATCGCAATCGCGCAATTGCCCACCCACCATGCAGCACCCGTGCCCGCGGTCCCGGTGAGTCCATTGCCGCCCGGCGAGAAAATCGAATTCCCTTCAATCGCACGACTCAGTTGGCAATCTCCTGCCGCCGCGCGGCCCTCTGCTGGCGAACACGACGCGTCCACGCTCTGATCTACATAAATCGTCAGGTCATGCAGCCGCGTGTAACTCAGCATGTTCAGCGCGTCAGGTCCGCTCGCCAGCACATCCTCGCCCGGAAATCCCATCAACGCCGAAACCTGTTTCCCCAATCCCCCAATCGATTCCCCGTGCCAGCTCAGCGTCCGCGTCTTGCACGTGCCTTCGGGAAGCAGCAGCGCCACGCCGTGCGCGTTTGCATAATTCAGTGCGGCCTGCATTGCGGTCGTATCGTCCGTCACGCCGTCGCACACCGCGCCAAACTCCTTCACGCTGCGCTCCGTCTGCTGCGACCCACTGGTCCGCCAATCCACTACCTTGACGCCGTTCGCGTTCGTAAATGTGTCCGTCCCCGCGTAGTTCGGCGGAATTTCCATCGCACCGTTCGTCCCCGCCGCGGTCATCGCCGTCTGCAGTGTCGTTTGCCCGCTTGCCGCCGTGGGCGCCTCCACGCCGTTCACCGCCGGCGTCGTTAGTGTGCCCGTCATGTTACCGCCCGCCAGTGGGACCGCTGTCGCTACCTGCGCATCCACGTAGTGCTTGGTCGCCGCCTGCAACGGTTGCGTCGGGTCGGCGTTCAGGTAGAGCGGCCCGCTCAGGGTCCCGCCCGACGCCGTCAGCAGGCTCTGCGACAACTCCGTAATCGCCTCGTCCACGTATGCCTTGCTCACCGCCTGTATCGCCTGCGCCGCCGGCATCACCTGCGCTTGCACTTGCGCCAGCGTTGCATTTGCCGCCGCAGGAATCACCCAGTACTGCGTGTTCACCGTCCCGTCGCTCATGTAATAAACGGCCGTGTAGTACTCTCCTGCGGGTGTCGCACCCAGGTTCGGCGCAAGGTTCACGCTCACAAAGCCGTCCGGCGCGATCGTTAGCGTCATCGAGTCCGCGGCTACAGCCTGGCCCGCCGCGGTCGTAAACCCCGGCCAGCTGATCACCAGTGTTCCCGCGCCCGGCTGTCCATTCGCCAGATACACCGTCCCCTGCACGGTTGTCGTGCTCACGCCCTGCGCCCACGCCATCGCCGCCAGCACCATGGCCAGCACTCCCAATGCAACTCGCTGCCCCATCCTTTTCGCACTCTTTGCGAAAAGGGTGGGAACGTGGCTAAAGTACTGACCCATTGATTTGCTGACTCGCCGCCTCGGCGTCCGCAATCCTTCGTTCTTCATGAGCTTCATTCCCATCGCGTCCTTCTTCCTGCCGCATTTCCCCGCACCGCGCGAGGCTTCCAAACCCCTTGGTCCTTCAGTTCTTCTAACTACCCTCGCGATCCCGCTAACTCCATAACTCGTCAACTAACCCACTCGCTAGCCAGATGCCTCACCTAATGTCACTAACTCAACTAACAGGCTAACTCGTACCTTAATCCGTCAGTCGCTGTCGTTCATCACTGCTCATTCACCATGGCCAACTTCTGCCCACTGTCCTTCATGATTGCCCAGCTTCCCGGCGCCCCATCCGCGCCTCGCCGACTTTACGCGGAAAAGAAAAGGGGCAACTCTCTCCAAGTTGCCCCTGCGGTCTCTGTTTTCGTCCTTACGCCGTTGCCCATCCTGAACGCCGATCTGCGTTTAGTGCGAGTTCCATCCTCCGCCCGCGGATTGAGAAGGTCCGGGAAAGCTCCTTCCGCGCTCAAGCTCGTAAGTTCGATTTCGGTACGAATGCCTTAAGCTTACCCAATTCGACAACAATGATCTGCAAATGTTTTTTCCCTTGCATCAATCTAGCTTTTCAGCAACTTACGCCTCATCCCGCCCTCGCCAATCTTTGACAAGCTCCGCCCTCCGTCGCCGCCGCAGCCCGCCCGCCATTACATTCCGGGATGCGTCAGTCGCAGCAACACCACGCCATGCCCCGGCACCGTCCAGGTGGAATCATCCTTCAGCTCGCCTGCATCCTCGTGACGCCACAAATCCCGCGCCGTCGCTCGTCCCTGCCATCCCGCGTCTTTCAGCCGCAGTGTCATGCGGGCCGCGCCCGTCGTCCGGTTGAACAACGCGACCGCCATCGCCCCGCCTTCAAGGGGCTTGGACCACACCTCCAGCGGACCCTCCGCGTACGCGCGCTCTCCCTCGCGGCCCAGCGCATCCTGATTCACCGCAATCACCTCCCGGTTCATCAGAATGCTCTTGGTCTCCTCCGTCATCGCCGCCAGGTCGTTACCCGCGATCAACGGCGCGGCCAGCATGGCCCATAGACTGAAGTGCGTCTTCTGCTCGTCGGCCGTCATGCCGCTGTTGCCCACCTCCAAAAAATCTGGATCGTTCCAATGTCCCGGCCCGGCATACTTTGCCAACCCCGCCTCGCCAAATCCGTTCAGTGCCATGCGGTCGTAGGTATCGTTGATGTCTCCGCTGGTCCGCCACATGCTCGCGCCCACCTCCGGACCCCACGTCCACACCGCGTCCCATCCGTACTGACACAGGCTGAACAAAATCGGCCGCCCCGTCGCCAGCAAGTCCTGGTGCATCTTCTGGTATGCAGCCTGCATCAGCGCATTCGACTTCTCCACGTCGCCGCCTGACTCCTGCTTCATGATGTCGCGAAACGTACATAAGTCGTACTTCAGAAAGTCCACGCCCCACGAGGCAAACATCTGCGCATCTTGCGCCTCGTAGCCGTAGCTTGCTACCGCACCACCGCAGGTCTTTGGTCCGGGCCCGGTGTACAACCCGAATTTCAACCCCTTCGCGTGGATGTAATCGCCCAACGCTTTCATGTCGGGGAAATTGCTGTTCGCATGCAGCACGCCCGCGGCATCGCGTGTTCCCTCCCAGCCGCCGTCGATATTTACGTAAACATATCCCGCGTCGCGCATGCCGCTTGATACCAGCGCATCCGCCTGTGCCCGCACCAGCGCATCGGAAATGTCGTGGTGAAAGTGGTTCCACGTACTCCAACCCATCGGCGGAGTCGCCGCCACCGTCTGCGCCTGCACGCTTGCGCACAATGCACCGAGAAGCGCAACGCGCGTCGTCGTCCCTGCCCATTCCCATCTGTTCATCTCGTTCCCTCGCAACTGCGGTTAAGCTAGAGTTCGGTTGTGGACGCCGTCTTCAAAGATCTTCACAAACTCCCGATAGTGATCCGCAATCTCTTGCACTGCGATCTCACGGGAAGCCTTGTGATCGCGCCAGTCAACGAGCGGCTGCCAAAAGTCCGTACGCCCCACCGCGAATCCAATGAACCCCGGTACGCTCGCCGCCACCGTCAACCACTCTCGCACTTTTTGATCGTCTTCACCGCGCCCCAGGATGATGCATTCCACTTTATCGCGACCATCGCGCCGCGCCGTCGCCACCATCGTCTCACAGTCCTCGCGACGATCGAGCCCTTCAATCTTCCAGATATCCGGCTCGACGCCGGCATCCTGGAGTTCGCGGATGGTTTCGACCATAAGTCGCGGGCGGATTTCCAGATCGTACGCCTTCTTGTCGCCCTTCACTTTGTCAAGTTGAGCCTGCTCCGCGGGCACCAGCAGCTCAAACATGAACCGGCTGCGATTCGCACTCTGCAGATAGTCGGACAAGCGCCGCAAGCGCGCAGATTGCCGGAGGTTCAATGCGCGGTCGCCTTCGGGGTTATAGCGCACCAGCACTTTGCAAAAGGTCGGACGCATCGCTTCGATGTGCGCTTCGAAGTCCTCTCCATATTCGAAGTCGAATTCCTCCTGCCCGCTTTTTTCGGCAGGGCAGGCGGTGTTGTAACCCCGAGCCAGCGCATCTCGAAGAATTGCCGCGCCAAATTGCTCGTCCACGAGGATGGCGGCTTTGTGCTGATCCACTCCAGCCCCAAGCGCAGACTTGAATCCGTCATAAATCACCTGTTTCGCGACACTAATCTGCGCGGTTTGCTCTGGCGTGAGCGCGCCTTTCCATCCAAACATTCCTGTTTCAAACGATCCGCGGTGGTCGAAAGGAAGGACATAGAGGGGATCATCGTATCCACGAGGTATCATGTTTTTCTCCTGAGTTTTGGCAAGGTCTAAGCGACGGAAAACTTTGGGCACACCCTGTCGATTAGCCAGGGCTTTCTCCGTAGAAGATTCTCTCTCCATTTGCAGTTTGTTCCGCAATATTTTTCTCGCAATTCTTTGCTACCGCGTAAGTCCCATTTTCCCTGTTAGCATCTCTGCTATGCATTTCTTGCCTCGTAGCTTCGGCAGGGTGTCCCAGGTTAGGCGCAGTTTCATTCTGCCTAACCTGGGATTGCGTCGCTACGCCACCCTGGTGCTCATCCTCAGTGCAACCAGCCTCCTGCCCATTTTCGCCCAAACCTCCCCACCCGCACCTGACTCGGCCAGCCCCGAACAGGCTCCCTCCAGCCAACAGCGCGTCCACAACATTAGCCAAATTGCCGTTTCCCCCGACGGCAAGCGCCTCGCCTGGGTGGATAGTGACGCAATTCTCTTCACCTCTTTCGGCAACCTCGGCCAGATCCAGCGCATCACCGCCGCCCCTTCGCTCGACAACTCCTGCACCGAATCCGACCTCGCATGGTCGCCCGACTCCGCCGCCCTCGCCTTCCTCTCCGATTGTGCGGACCTCGGCGGCCAATCCGACCTCTATCTCTCACATCTCGACGGCAAACCGCCCCGGCGCCTCTCTAATCTCCACGGCGATGTCGACGCGCCCGCCTTCTCACCCGACGGCAAACGCATCGCCTTCCTCTATGTTGAAGGCGCCACCCGTCCCGCCGGCGCCCTCGCCGCCATGGACGCACCCTCCGGCGTCATCGGCGAAGACGGCATCGAGGTCCAGCGCGTCGCCGCCGTCGCTGCCGACGCGGCCCAGCCCGCGGCCCCCATTTACCTCACGCCCGCCAACCTTCACGTCTTTGAATTCGACTGGTCTCCCGACTCCAAATCTCTCGCCTACGTCGCCGCCGATCCGCCCGGCGAAAACAACTGGTGGGTCGCCAAGCTCTACACGCAACCTGTCAGAATCGAGTCGGGAACGGAAGATGAGGCTTGTTCCGGAGCGGGTAACGGCGGCTGCGATCCTCCGCGCGCGATTCTATCCCCCTCCACCGTTCCCGGCCCCCTCCACGGCCTGCAGATCGCCCTTCCCCGCTGGTCGCCCGACGGCAAAGCCATCGCATTCATCGGTGGCCTCATGAGCGATCAAGGCGTCACAGGCGGCGACGTCTGGATTGTCGATGCCATCGGTGGCGAGCCCCGCAATCTCACTCCCAACCGCCCCGCCTCTTCGCAGTGGATCGCCTGGGGCGATGACGAGCATATCTTTACGCTTGAGCTCGCGGACGGCGTCAACCGCCTCGTCCGTTTCCGCCTGCAGGGCGACCGCACCAGCTCGAGCGTCGCAACCAGCTTTGCCTCACCTGTCTTCTCCTATCCCGGCACGGTCGGCACCAACAATTTCGATGTCAATCTCACCGTCACTGCCGATCGCTCCCTCTTCGTCTTTCAGGCCAGCACATTCAACCAGCCACCGGAAATCTACGCTGCTGGTCCCGCCGTCGCGCTCTCTATGCCAAATGTGGGTGCCCCCGGTCCCTCGCATTTGGGGACCGGGGTCGCCTCGGGCGAATCCAGTGTCCCCTCCGGTCTCGTCCAGCTCTCCCATCTCAACGACGGCCTCATGCCCACCTGGGGAGATTCCGCCTCGCTCACCTGGACCAACGACAATTTCCACATTCAGGGCTGGCTCCTCCTGCCCGTGCACTACGATCCGAGCAAGAAATACCCGCTCATTGTCGAGGTCCACGGCGGTCCCGCCGCCGATGTCCAATCCCGCTGGAATGGCGGTGGTGGCGGTTTCAGCGCCACCGGCTATTCCGCCCTTGGCTACTTCGTCCTCATGCCCAACCCGCGCGGCAGCTTCGGCCAGGGCGAGGCCTTTACCCAGGCCAACCGCAAGGACTTCGGCTACGGTGACCTTCGCGACATCCTGGCCGGCGTCGACGCGGTCCTGGCCAAATATCCCGTCGACCCCAATCGCGTGGGCCTCACCGGCTGGAGCTACGGCGGTTTCATGACCATGTTCGCCGTCACCCAGACCCATCGCTTCAGGGCCGCCGTGGCCGGAGCCGGCATTTCAGACTGGCTCTCGTACTACGGCGAAAACTCCATCGACCAGTGGATGATTCCCTACTTCGGCGCCTCGGTCTACGACGACCCCGAGGTCTACGCCAAAAGCTCTGCCATCACCTACATCAAGAACGTCACCACCCCCACCCTCACGGTCGTCGGCGACCGCGACGGCGAGTGTCCCGCGCCCCAATCCTTTGAATTCTGGCACGCCCTGCGCGACCTTCACGTTCCCGCGCAACTGGTCGTTTACCCCAACGAGGGCCACAGTTTTTCCGATCCCGCCCACCACCGCGATGTCCAGCAACGCGCCGTCGAGTGGTTCGCGAAGTACATGCCCCCCACCCCCTGACGCCGTGTATCTGTTTTTTCCCTCGGTCCCTTGTTTCCTTGGTCCTGTTTTCTCGCTCCCCATCCGCCCGCGCGCCAGTCTATTAATCAGATGACCAGAATGATCGGAACCCGGTGAACACTCTGGTTCGATGCCAGAGGTAGGCCCGCCCTGATACACTTTTTTCTTGGAGTATTCAGTGTGCGTCTCGCCTCTTCGGCCGCGTGCGGCAGTGTGCCGCCGGGGATCTCGAGCCTGGGTGCGATCCACCTGTTGCGGGCCGACCCGAAGCTCGATGTGGGAAGGCAATAACTCATTTTTCTTTACGTGTTCGTTGCGACCGTTCCGCGGTTCGACGGCGCGGAGCGGGGAGGATTCATGCGGCGGTTCTTGACGCTTGTTTGTTTGCTTGGCCTGGCCCTTCCGGCTGGAATTTCCATCTCCGGTTGCACGCGCAATCCGGCAGGGAACTACTGCAATGGCCTCGGCTACGGCCTGAAGGACACCGACATGCTATTCCATCACCCTGCAGCCGCAGATCGCGGGCATCTCGCTGGCCTACGGGCAGACCACCCAGATTCAGTCTCCCTCTGCTTTCACCTGCAAGGGTAATGCGGCCTCGGTTGGCTCCAACGCGATTAGCTACGGCACCACCAACAATCAGCTGGTCGACATCTCGCCCGCCGGCCAACTCTGCGCCGGCACATGGAACCGCAACACCGGCGGCGGCATCGCCGACTACACTTACTGCTACTATCCCAGTCCTTTGCCGTCCACGGGCGGCTTGCCTTACGCTGTTGCCTATATCACGGCCACTGCCGATTCCGTGACCTCGAACCCTGTCGCCGTATACATTCACGCGCCGGTCACCGCGATCAGTCTGGTCACAACGTCTCTTTCCAGCTCTTCGCCGCAGCAATGCTTCTCGCAGAACCAGCAGGCCGCGCTCGACGCCCAGGCCTGCTACGTGGCCCCCAACAGCAGCGGCGTCCAGACGCAATACGAGTTTTGCGCCCCATCTTCGGTGACTGCAGCCAATTATGCGTGCGCAGGCGGTCTGGCCCCGGGCGTTACTTCGGTCCCGCTTTGCTCAGCGTCCATCGGCACGCTCAATTACTCGGTCAGCAACTCTAATGTCGCCACCTTCAACTCCACCACCAACGTCCTCACCGCGCAGCAGCCCGGTACCACCTCCATCACGGCAACCATCGCGCAATCGGCATCGTCGGCCGGCTATTTCTCCACCTGCCCGGCCGCGTCCATCAGCGTCACGCTGGCTGGCGGAGGCACCAAGGGTGTCGTCACCCAGGGCGTCACGCAAAACCTCACTACCACGGTCGTTCGACACGCATGGGCAACCCCATCAATGGCTTGAACCTCTCTTACGAGTCCACCAACCCCGTTGACATCGGGGTCTCCGGCGGAGGCGCCATCACCGCCGCTTTCCCCGGTGTCGCGTCAATCTATGCGGTGTGCGAGCCGTCCAGCTGCAATCCCGCCCCCATCAATGAATTCGGCCTCAATGGCACCGGCCTGTCCCTCTCTTCCAATCCCGTCAGCATCACCGTCCCCGGCACCACCAGCGACTTCGTCTGGTTCGCGGCGCCCGGCCAGTCGCAGTATTTCGCTTCGATGGAACTGCTCACCGGGCAACCCCGGTTCCACCGTGCGCCTGCCCTTCGTGCCCAACTCCATGGTCATGGACCAGGGCGGCAACAACCTCTACTTCGGTTCGGCGCGCGAGCTGATGATCTACTCCACGGCAAGCAACTCTCTCACCACGCAGAACACGGCGTCGCCTGGTGTCGTGCTCGCCGTCTCGCCCAACAACAATGAGTTGGTCATCAACGATCAGATCCGCGGGTTGTTCTACCTCTACAACACCTCTTCCGGCCCAACCTCTTCCTTCGGCGGAATGGGAGTCGCTGCCGCCTGGACGCCCGATTCCAATACTCTCTACATCGTCGATAACGCACAGGCCAACACCCCGACCACTTGCCCGACTCAACCCATCACAGGGCACACGGATACGCTCTACGTCTACAACATCAATGTCGGTTGGTCTACCTATTCGCTGCCGCCCAATCCACTTCCGCCCGCCGCAATGCCGACCTGCACCACGCAGCCCGATGCGCCCATCTCGACCAACATGCAAACCCTGGCCATCACCGTCCCGGGCATTGGCGCATATATTGCCGGCACTCCTACTGTCGCCCACACCTGGTGCCCTTCCGGAACCGTCGGCAACAACGCCAGCATTCAGTTCTATCCACAAAGCGATTCCGAGCCCGTAGTCACCAATGTCCTCGGAGCCACTTCCGACGGCGCGCACATAATCGGTGCCTCGCTCCTAAGCAGCAGCATCACGCTCAACGACATCGGCCTCAACATTCCGCCGAATGCAACTTATCCGTCCGCCCTTTGTCCTGAAAAGACCACCGGCACGCCACCCAGCCAGGTGGAAACAATGACGCCTCTCTCCACCAACCCCACGTCGCCCGCTCAAGTAAATCTGGGCGGCGTCAACAACGCCACCGCCGTCAATCAGGTTGTCACCGGCACGGCTCCCACCACAGCCTCGACAAGTACGGCCGCGCCCATCGCCTTCATCACCTACGACACGCCCAACGCATCCACCACGGCAGCCCAGCTCCCTTACTACCTGCCCCAGCCCCTGTCGAGTGGAGTCGCCCCCATCGGCCCCGTGGGCTACGTGAAATTTGCCAACGCTTCCTCGGCCACACCTCCTACGGCTCCGCTCACTGGCGTGTTTTCGCCCGATAACTCCATCTTCTTCGTCTCCACTGCGGGGCGACAACGAGATTCACTTCATCAGCATTCCTCCCAACGTCAGCACATCCGTGCCGCCCACCGATTCGCAGCAGTACAGCCCGAATCTGCCGGCCTGCACGCCAGTTGCCGACGGCGGCAACGATGCCGGCTGCCTCTATCCCACGACCCCCGGTGCCACCACCGTCGTTCCCGCAACCGTCATCACCGTCAAGCCGCGCTCCGTCACATAGACCGCCTTCTCTAAAGTTCGCAGCATAAACATCGCTGACATCCTGAGTGAAGTTTGGCGTGCAATCGGTACGATTGCACGCCAAACGAGTCGAAGGATCTGCGGCCTTGTTTGCAGTTGCCTCTCACACCTCACCCAACCACGATCTGGGTGCCCCAGGTCTCGATTTTGAGACCTGGGATCGCAAGAACCCAGTCTCCGGTGCCTACCCTTCTTATAAGCACTCAACCAGGCACAAGGTTTTTGGTCCCTCATTCCCCCAGTCCCGTAGTCCCTCTGTGCCCGACTTCCCGCTCTCGCAAGCTAAAATCAACTCATGATCAAGGGCATTTCGATTCTGCGTCCAGCCGGCAACACAGCGGCTTACGAACGGCTGAGCAACTTCTTCAGCGCGCTCGGCTTTGGCCCCGGCAAAGGATGGCAGGAAGAAGGCTCGCGCGGCGCTTCGTTCCTCGCCCCGCTGGCCAATCTCGAATTCGTCGATGGCCGTTTTCCTCAGGTAGCCGATTCGTCGCTGGCAGACCTCCTCATCGAAGTCACTTCGCTCGATTCCATCCATCAAGCGGCTGAGGCGTGGCTGCGCGCCCATGCAGTTCCAGACCAGTTCGGCGACGCTCCGGTCAGCCGCCTCTCGCCCATCGCCGAGACCCACTGGAAATCGCGTATCTTCACCGTCGAGCCCGAACCCGGATTCCGCTTCAGTTTCTGGGCATGGTCCGACCCGATAAAAGGCAGGCCCGTCGCGCTCGAAGGCGATCTTTCTGCCGCCGGAATGAAGTTCGCCATCATCGTCTCGCGCTGGAACGCCGTGGTCACCGATCGTCTGCTCGATGGCGCACTCGACGCGCTCCTGCGCAGCGGCGCCGATCGCAGCGACATTCAAATCATCCGCGTTCCCGGCGCGTGGGAGATCCCAGCCGCCGCTCGCACCTCGGCCAACACCGGCCGCGTGGACGCCATTGTCACGCTGGGCTGCCTGCTGCGCGGCGAAACCGCTCACTACGAGGCCATCTACAACGAAGTCGCACGCGGCATCGGCCAGTCGCAGCAAGAAACGGGCATTCCCCACAGCTTCGGCGTGCTTACCTGCGAAACCCTGGAGCAGGCGCTGAACCGCGCCGGCATCAAGGCCGGCAACAAGGGTTTTGAGGCCGCCGCCGCCGCGATTGAAATGGTGAATCTGCGCCGCAAGGTCGAGCAAGGCGGTCCCGCTTGACCAGCCGCCATCGCCGCAAGTCCCGCGAACTTGCCATGCAAATGCTTTTTCAGGCCGACGTGGGCCACCAGACCGCCGACCAGGTCCAAGCCACGTTCTGGATGGCCGGCGATCCCGTCGAGCCCGAAGTCCGGGGTTTCGCCGAGGACCTTTTCCGCGTCGCCCAGGCGCGCCAGGAAGAGATTGACGCGCTCATTGCCAGCCACTCCACGCACTGGCGTGTAGACCGCATGCCCGCCGTCGACCGCAACCTGCTGCGCATGGCCGTCGCGGAACTGCTTGGCGTCAAGTCCACACCCTTTCCGGTTGTCATCAACGAGGCGCTAGAGATCGGCCGCCGCTACTGCGCGCCTGAGTCCAGCAACTTCCTCAACGGTGTGCTCGACTCTATCGCCCGCAGCCTGATTGGAAAGTAAACTCGCTCCTCGCGGTCCCACACTGCAGCCCCTCAACCCCGCAGCGCATGCGCCTCCCTGCTATCCTTGATCCTGTGATTGTTCGCCGCACCCTCAAGAAAATCTTCGTCATGGCCGCGCTGCTGGCCTTTCTGCTGGCTGCCTGCCACAAAGAAGAGCAGGCCATCCAAGGCGTAGCCAAAAAAGCAGAATCGGAAGAGAAAAAGGTTCAGGCCAGCGAAACTGAGATGGAAAAGGAACGCGCCGAACTGGAGCAGATTCCTCTGCCCACCAAGAGCCTTTACATCGACATCCACGACCCGGCCGCGTGGGAGAATCCGTTTCTCTCGGTAGGCCCGGACACCATCTCGCTCCGCATCCTGTTGCCCGACGCCAATCCCAGCCCGGCAGGGCAGGGAAGCATGCTTCGCCCCGAGGCCGCCCGCCGCCAGCAACTCGATCTGCGGCCCTCCGATCTCGATGAGGCGGTAGCCGCCATCCCGGCCGGCGCGTGGCCATACGGTCGCGTGATCGCGATCTCAGAATCGCCTTCCGCCGCGCCCAAGGATCGCCCCAAGGTCCGCCGCAACCTTGAAGCCGCCATCAAGCAGCTCAACGATCTCGGCGTGGTTGTCGAAGAGTGGCCTTCGCGATAAGAGATACATCGGGCCAACTCGCGAACTTGCGATGTCGCGTAGCGACGCCAACCTGCTAAAAAACGAACGACTCGTTCCATCCAGCGCGGAGCTGCAACACTCCTGCGGAATGACGAGTAACCTCTCGCTCTGCGACGCGCTACCATTTCAGTGTGAGCACATCTTCATTTTCCATCCTCTCCAATCCCGCTCCGCTCGATCATGAGCGTTTCTCGGCGCATCGCGAGCTCGAAAGCCTCCTGAAAAAATCCCTGCGCGGCCCGGATTCCTCCAGTCTTGTCCGCTTCGATCTCGGCTCGCGCGCTCTCTACGCCGCCGATGCCTCGAATTACCGCCAGCTTCCCATCGGTGTGGTCTTCCCGCGCCACGCCGCCGACGTCGAGGCCGCACTGGCCGCCTGCCGCGCCACCGGCGCTGCTGTCTTGCCTCGCGGCGCCGGCACCAGCCTCGCCGGTCAGTGCGTCAACGTAGCCGTCGTCTTCGATTACTCGCGCTACATGAACGCGCTCGATGAAATCGATCCCCACGCGAAGACGGCGCGCGTCCAGCCCGGCATCGTACTCGATCGCTTGCGCGACGCCGCCGAACTCCATCACCTCACCTACGCCCCCGACCCCGCCACGCATTCGCGCTGCACCCTCGGCGGAATCATCGGCAACAACAGTTGCGGCGTCCACGGCCTGCTCGGCGGCAAAGCCGTCGACAACGTGCAATCGCTCGACATCGTTCTCTACGACGGCACGAGGATGACAGTCGGCGCCACCCCGCAAGAACAATTGGACGCGCTCATTCGCTCCAGCGGCCGCGTAGGCCAAATCTACTCTGGCCTCGCGCAAATCCGCGACCGCTACGCTGCCCTGGTACGCGAAAAGTTTCCCCGCATTCCCCGCCGCGTCTCCGGCTATAACCTCGACGAATTGCTGCCCGAAAACAATTTCCACGTCGCCCGCGCGCTGGTGGGTTCTGAAGGCACCTGCGCTAACATCGTCTCCGCCACGCTCAACCTCACCGCCAGTCCGCCCTTCCGCGTGCTCACGGTGCTCGGCTTCAGCGATGCGTTCATCGCCGCCGATGCCGTTCCCCTTGCCCTCGAACACAAGCCCATCGGCCTCGAAGGTTTCGATTTTTTGCTCGTCGATTTCATGCGCCGCAAAGGTCTCGCGTTACGCGATCTCGATCGGCTGCCCGACGGAGTCGGTTTTCTCCTCGTCGAGATGGGCGCGTGGTCCCAGGAAGAAGCGCAGGCCAAGGCCGAGTCCGTCGCCCGCGCCGCGCAGTCCTGGCCCTCCCCGCCGACGGCGCACATCTGCACGCCCGAGGAAGCGGCTTCGGTGTGGCGCGTGCGCGAGTCCGCCCTCGGCGCCATGGTTTTTGTGCCCGGCGAGCCCGATCGCTGGGAGGGCTGGGAAGACGCCGCCGTTCCGCCCGCACAACTCGGCAACTATTTGCGCGCCATCACCAAGCTCATGGCCGAGTACGGATTCCGCAGCCCGCTCTACGGCCATTACGGCCAAGGCTGCGTGCACACTCGAATCAATTTCGATTTCTCTACCCCCAAAGGAGTCGCAACTTTCAGAGAATTCATCGATCGCGCCGCAGATGTCGTAATCTCCTTCGGCGGATCGCTCTCCGGCGAGCACGGCGACGGCCAGGCTCGCGCGGCGCTGCTGCCCAAAATGTTCGGTCCCGAGCTCATGGAAGCCTTCCGTGAGTTCAAAAGGCTCTGGGACCCGGACAACCGCATGAATCCCGGCAAACTCTCTGACGCCGTGCGCGTATACGACCCCACAGAAAATCTCCGCCATTCCACGGTTGCTCTATCCGAAACAATGGGTGCCCCATCCAACGATTCCGTCGCGTCCAGCGACGGAGTCGTTGGGTGGGAAACTCACTTCGCTTTTGCCAAAGACAATGGCTCTCTCTCGCGCGCCACCGAGCGCTGCGTCGGCGTCGGCTCCTGCCGCAACACCGTAGGCGGCGTAATGTGTCCAAGCTACCGCGCCACCGGCGAGGAGCAGCACTCCACCCGCGGCCGCGCGCACCTGCTCTGGGAAATGCTCTCCGGCGCCCTGCGCGAAGAAGGCTTCCAGAGCCGTGCCGTCCACGAAGCCCTTGACCTCTGCCTCAGTTGCAAGGCCTGCAAATCCGAGTGCCCAGTGCAGGTAGACATGGCCGCCTACAAGTCCGAGTTTCTCGCCCAGCGCTACAAGGGCCGCCTGCACCCGCTCCATCACTACATCTTTGGCTTTGCCGACCGCCTCGCCCGCTATGGTTCGCTGGCGCCGGCCCTCACCAACGCCGTCCTCACCGGCCCTCTCACCAGCCCTCTCATCAAGCGCATCGCCGGAGTTGCCCGCGAGCGGCAATTGCCGAGTCTCGCGCCGAAGACCTACCAACAATCGCGAAGCTCATTCGCAACTCTCAACCAAAGGGCTGCCGCACCGCAGGTGCCTGCCCCACCGCAGGTGCCTGCCCCACCGCAGGTGGCGCACCTGGGGACCCGGGAAGGGAAAACAAACGGTCTCCCGCAGTCGGTGCTCCTCTGGCCCGACACCTGGAACAACTATTACCACCCGCAATCCTTGCAGGCCGCTGAAACCGTCCTCACTCTTGCCGGCTTCATCGTGGAAACACCTTACGGGCACATCTGTTGCGGCCGCCCCCTCTACGATTTCGGCCTGCTTTCCGCCGCCCGCTCCTATCTCGCGCAAGTGCTCCGGCGCATGGCCCCGCAAATCGATGCCGGCCTGCCCCTTGTTTTTCTCGAGCCCAGTTGCGCCAGCGTCTTCAAGGACGAGCTCCTCGAACTTTTCCCCAACGACTCTCGCGCCAAACGTATGAGCGAGCAGGTCTGGCTGCTTGCCGATTTTCTCGCCGCCCGCGCACCCGCCAGCTTCGTCTCCGGCCGTTTCAAGAACGCGCTCGGGGGCACGCATATTCTCCTCCACGGCCACTGCCATCACAAGGCAGTCTTTGGCGGTCCGGGCAGCGAAATCGCGCTTCTGCGCCAGGCTGGCGCCGCAGTCGAACTGATCCAGGCCGGGTGCTGCGGCATGGCCGGCCCCTTCGGCTTCGAAGCCGACAAATTCGAAGTGTCGAAGACCATCGCCAACCAGGGCCTGATCCCGGCCGTGCAATCCGCGGGGCCATCCACGATTGTGGTTGCCGACGGCTTCAGTTGTCGCGAGCAGATCGACCAGCTCGCCCACACCAAAGCGCTCCATTTCGCCGAGGTTCTCGCGCACACCTGCCGTTGTGGCGGGTGAACGCGTTGCTCCATCTTCGCGGGCAAGTCCCCCTCATATCCCAACCCCGCGCCCCTTCCGCGCATCCTATGTCAAGGAGCACGGTGCGTTAGCGTTCTTCACAGTACAGTTCGGCACGTCGCCGGTGGCTTGCTGTAAACTTGGACTGTTTGGTACCCTCAGGCATCCTTTGTACGGCGGTTCTCCAATTTCTTAGGGGTCGCCAACGGACGTGCAAGTGACGTTTTCCCTTTTTTTGAGGAAAACGCCGCTCAGGGGGCAGCGGTTCTGCTCTGCAACAATTGGAGAACGGCTTTAAAGCAGCGAAAGGAGAAATTTCGTTATGTCAGAGGAAAGCAAATCCTACGGATTGGCGTGGTTCTTGGCTGGATTGGGCGTTGGCGCTCTAGTGGGTATTCTTTACGCCCCCAAGAGCGGCCGTGAAACCCGCGAGGACATCGCGCAAGGCGCTCGTGAGGGCAAAGAGTATCTACGCGCGCGCACTCGCGAGGCCGCGGAGAATGTCTCCGCATTGGTCGACAAGGGCAAGGAGCATGTGAGCGCATTTGTCGACAAAAGCAAGGACCAAGTGGGTGAATACGTCGATCGCGGCCGTGACGCCATCGATCGCGGACGCGCCCAGTGGGAAGAGTTTGTGGAGCGCGGCAAGAACCTGGTCGCCGACCAGACTACGCGGGTGAGCGCCGCCGTCGATGCGGGCCGCCAGGCGTATCAGGAGGCATCCAGCAACGAGCCCGAGAGCCACGAGGTCTGAGAGCCAGCGCTCAGGCCTCATGCAGTTGCATCTTCCCTTCCGGTGCCGCGCGTGAGCAGGATTGAAAAAACTGACCAGCTCCCGTTTTGACTCCCGGCAAAGCATTTCTCCTTCGGATGTGTGCCAAATTCGGATATGTGCCCAAGCCTCGAACTTCAAGCTACGACTTCCTCAAGAGCTCTTGAAGCTTGCGCCTCATCCGGGAAGACTATGATCGAAGGAGAAATGCCGTAACGCCGCTTCTTCCTCCTGAAGCGTGCCCCACCGGTATCGACTTCAAGCCCGCAGAACTCCTGCGCGAGGGCAACGCCATGTCAAATCTCGATAATCAGAACATTCAGCTCGCCCTGGTCGCCGCAGTGGCGCTGGCCATGTTGATTCAGGCCATCGTTCTCCTGGCGGCACTCATCGCGCTGCGCAAACTGGCCAAGTCCATCCGCGAAGAGATGGAAGGGCTGCGCTCCTCGGTCATGCCGGTCATCGAAAACACTCGCAACCTCCTTGTCCGCGTCGCGCCGAAGATTGAACAAACCACCTCTGACCTCGCCGTGCTTACGCGCGCACTGCGCGATCAGACTGCCGACGTGCAAGCAGCCGCCGATGAAATCATTGGGCGCGCGCAGCGTCAGGCTCGCCGCGTCGACTCCATGATGTCGAGCGTGCTCGACGCCGTGGACCGCGCCGGCTCCTTTGTGGCCGACACCGTGACCAAGCCCATGCGTCAGCTATCCGCGTTCCTCGCGTCTGCAAAGGCTGTCATCGAATCGCTGCGCAGTACGCAAGGCGCGTCGCGCGCGGACTCGAATCGCGCATCTGGCGATAACGATCTGTTTGTGTAGCTTCGAGTATCGCCGGTCTGACCGGCTGTTGTGCGGGCGTCCACGCCCGCACTTTTTTCAGCAAAGAAACTCGGCATGCGCACCCTCGATCCCGCCCAAATCGCACCCAGCGACATCTACAAGCTCATGATCGGCATGATCGTGCCGCGCCCCATCGCCTTCGTCTCCAGCGTCGACTTGGCCGGTATCCGGAACCTCGCCCCCTTCAGTTACTTCACCGGGTGCAGCACCAACCCTCCCGTGGTATGTTTTTGCGCGGCCGCACGCTCCGGCCCTCGGCCACACAAGGACACCCTCGAGAACATCCGCGCGACGGGCGAATTTGTCGTGAACATCGTCTCCGAGGAGTTTGCGGAGCAAATGAATGCGTGCTCGGCCGAGGTGCCACCTGAAATCGACGAGTTCGAGCTTTCAGGGCTCACGCCGCTCGCGAGCGACTTGGTGAAGCCGCCGCGTGTAGCCGAAAGCAGGATACATCTGGAGTGTCGCCTGCGTCAGATCATAGTGGTCAGCGAGAAACCCGGCGGCGGCAGCCTCGTGCTCGGCGACGTTCTGCGCATCCACGTGCTCGATTCGCTTCTGGATGGCTACAAAATCGACCCCGATAAACTCAACGCCATTGGCCGCATGGGCGGCCCCGTATACACACGCACACGCGACCGTTTCGAGATGCAGCGGCCGAAATAGAGGAAGCATCCGAGGCCAGCGCGTCAGAAGATCCAGCCGCCGCCCACCACCTCATCGCCGTCATAGAACACGGCGGACTGTCCCGGCGTCACCGCGCGTTGAGGCTCGTCGAAGGTGGCCAGAATCTCGTCTGGCCCCGCAGCTTCGAGCGTAGCCCACGCTGGCTCGTGGCGATGCCGGATCTTGGCCCGCACCCGCATCGGTCCCCTCAACTCGGCAATGCTGATCCAGTTCAGTTGCCGCGCGCGCAACGTCCGCGTCGCAAGTTCGGCATCCGCGCCCACCGTTACGCGGTGGCTCGCCGGATCGATCTGCAGCACGTAAAGGGGCGACGGCGACGCCACACCCAGACCCTTGCGCTGGCCCACGGTGAAGTTCGAAATTCCCTCGTGCCGCCCGATCACTTCGCCGTTCGCAGCCACCAACTCGCCCGCCGTCTCCGGCATGCGCTCGCCCTGCTCCTCAAGATACGCCGTCAAAAACTGCTTGTAATCGCCGCCGGGAATGAAACAGATCTCCTGCGAATCAGGCTTCTCGGCCAGCCGCAATCCATGCTGCCGCGCCGCCTCACGCACCTCCGGCTTGGTCATATGACCCAGCGGAAACAGCGTCCGCGATAGCTGCTCCTGCGTAAGCCCGAAAAGAAAATAAGTTTGATCCTTGGCCCGGTCCGCCGGCCGCTTCAAAATCCAGCGCCCGCGCTTCTCATCGTACTCATTCACCGCGTAGTGACCAGTGGCAATGTACTCCGCGCCAATGCTCCGCGCTGTCTTCAGCAGTTGATCGAATTTCAAATGGTTGTTGCAGAGAGAGCAGGGAATCGGCGTGCGTCCCGCGAGATACTCGTCAACAAACGGCCGTACCACGTCGCGCTCGAACCGGTCTTCCTGGTTGACCACATAATACGGAATCCCCAGGTCCTCGGCCACGCGCCGCGCGTCGTACACATCATCGATAGAACAGCAGCGGCCTGCCTTCGGCGCATCGGGGATACCGTGCTTGCCCGCCAGCCGCGTCTGATCCCAAAGATGCAGAGTGAGTCCGACGACCTCATTTCGCGAAACGGCGGAGCCGCCCGAATGCGCGAGGATCGCCGCCACCGTCGAGGAGTCAACTCCTCCGGACATGGCCACCGCAATCGTCGTGTGCTCGTTCATCCCAACGTTCCCGCAACTTCCGGCGCCAACGCCCGCAAGTGTTCCACCGCCTGCGGCACCACGCGCAACACCTGGTCCACATCCTCTTCCGTCGCCGTCCTCAACAAACTGAAGCGCAAACTCGCCCGCGCCGCATTTTTATCCAGCCCCATTGCCATCAACACATGGCTGGGCTCGGTCGAGCCAGAGTGGCACGCCGATCCTCCACTCACCGCCACGCCCTTCAGATCGAGCGCGATCACCAGCGCCTCGCCCTCCACCTGCTCAAAACGGATGTTCGTAGTATTGGCGACGCGCGGCGCGCCCGCGCCATTCACGCCCGTGCCCGCAATCCGCAAAACGCCCGCTTCGAGCCGGTCGCGCAACCCTGCGACGCGCCCAATCGTTCCATCCGCCAGGCTTTCCATCGCCAACTCCGTAGCCTTGCCCAGTCCCACGATGCCGGGCACATTCTCCGTGCCCGCGCGCTGTCTGCGCTCGTGGCTTCCTCCCACAATCAGCGGTTCCAACGGCGTCCCGCGCCGCACATACATCGCGCCCATGCCCTTCGGCCCGTGCATCTTGTGTGCGCTGATCGAGCACAGATGGCACTCGAATCGGCGCGCGTCGAACTCGACCTTCCCCGCACCCTGCACGGCATCAATGTGGAAGAATGCGCCCGCCTCCGCCGCGATCTTGCCGATCTCTTCCACCGGCTGCAGTACGCCCGTCTCGTTGTTCGCCAGCATCACGCTGATCAGCCGCGTCTGCGGCCGCAACGCCCGCCGAATCTCTTCAGGATCGATCAGTCCATTTGCGCGCGGTGCAACGAATGTCACTTCCGCTCCGCGCTCTGCCAGGCGCTCTGCCGCGCGCAACACCGCCGAGTGTTCAATCGCCGTCGCAATCAGGTGATCGCCCGCGCGCACCAGCCCGAAAATCGCTGTATTGTCCCCCTCCGTGCCGCCGGAGTTGAACACCACCTCCGCTTCGCGGCAATGGAAAAACGTCGCGAGCGTCTCGCGCGCCCCGTCCACCGCCTTCCGCGCCCGCTGTCCCTGCAAATGGATCGACGACGCGTTCCCGAAATCCTCCATCATGTACGGGCGCATCGCCTCCATCACCTCTGGCAACAGAGGCGTGGTGGCATTGGCATCGCAATACACACGGCGCATCGGGGAAGACTCCACATCTAAATTGTACGGGGAATCGCGATTCCAGGCGAACCGGCCTTCCTGCGGTAGCCATTTAGAATGCCTGCAGCACACTTCCACGATCTACGGAGCCCGCCCGCATGAGCGAATCACCGACTACCAGTCCTCACATCCTCATCGTCGGCAACGCGGGCCAACTCGGCCGCGAGTTAGAAAAAATCTTTGCCGGCGTCGGACCTGTCATCGGTGTCGATCGCGAATCCGTCGATCTCGCCGATGCCGCGCAAACCCGTGAGCTGGTTCGCCGCGCTGCTCCCGACATCATTCTCAACGCCGCCGCCTACACCGCTGTCGACCGCGCCGAGTCCGAGCACGATCTCGCCTACGCCATCAACGATCAGGCGCCGCGCGTCCTCGCCGAAGAAGCCCTTAGCCGCAACGCCCTTTTCGTCCATTACTCGACTGATTACGTTTTTGACGGCGGCAAATCCTCGCCGTGGGTCGAGACGGACGCGCCCAATCCGCTCAATGTTTATGGCGCCAGCAAGCTTGCCGGCGAGCAGGCTGTCGAGGGTGTCGGCGGTAAATTCCTCATTTTCCGCACCAGCTGGGTCTACGGCCCTCACGGTAACAATTTCTTGCTCACCATGCTTCGCCTTGCGCGCGAACGCGACACTCTCACCATCGTCGACGACCAGATCGGCGGTCCCACCACCTCCATCGAACTCGCCCACGCCACGCATTCGATCGTCACCGGCATCCTTGCCGGCCGTTTCGGCACTGCCCAGCAATGGGCCGGCCTCTACCACATGACCTGCAGCGGTTGCGTCTCCTGGTTCGGCTTTGCTCAGGCCATCTTCGCCCGCGCCGCCGACATCCTCGCCACAAAACCGCCCGCCGTCTCCCCCATCGCCACCAAGGACTATCCCACCCGCGCCGCGCGCCCCCGCAATTCCGTACTTTCGAACGCTAAACTGCAAGCCCGCTTCGGTGTCGAGCTTTTGCAGTGGCAATCAGCCCTCGAAGAAACCCTCCAGGCTCTCCGCAACGCCGGATGAGCAGACACCAAATGGTTTTTGGTTAACCACTAACCACTACATTGTGACGCCCGTCCTATCCACGCCCGCGCGCGAGTTTCTACACTGTTGGCGTTCTCAAAAGTCGAGGTGTCCTCATGCCTTCCAAAACCTCCCGTCGCGATTTCCTCGCCGTCAGTGTTTCCGCCGGTTTACTCGCCCCGCTGGCCGGGGCAACGCCCGCCATCGGCATCCTCGATCCGCAATCCGGCGACGCGCTCTCCAGCTCCGCCGTCAAGCTCAGCTACAAAACGCTCGGCCGCACCGGTCTCCGCGTCACCTCCGTCGGATTCGGCTGCATGATCACCTCTGACCCCAGCGTCATTGAGCGCGCCGCCGACCTTGGCATCAACTACTTCGACACCGCGCGCAGCTATTCGCGCGGCAACAACGAGCGCATGGTGGGCGCAGCGCTCGGCGCCAGGCGCAAGCAGATCGTTCTTTCCACCAAAACTCACGCGCCCGACAAAGCCGGCATGATGCAGCATCTCGATCAGAGCCTGCGCGAGCTCAACACCGATTACATCGACATCTGGTATCTGCACGCGCGCAGCGATCCCGCCGACATTCGCGACGATCACATCGAGGCCCAGCAACTCGCCAAACAGCAGGGCAAAGTTCGCTTCATCGGCGTCAGCACTCACAGCGGCCAGCCGCAGCTCATTCCCTGGATGATCCAGAAAAAAGTTTTCGACGTGGTTCTTGCGGCCTACAACTTCACCATGGAGCAGGCCATGGACCAGGCCGTTGAAACCGCAGCCAGGGCCGGACTCGGCGTCGTGGCCATGAAGGTCATGGCCGGCGGATCGCGCGGCCATCGACCCGGCGATCCCATTTCGGGCAGGCTTGCGCAACCCGGCGCCATGCTCTCCGCGCTCAAATGGGTAGTCAAGAATCCCAACGTCGCTACCACAGTTCCCAGCATCACCGACATGGATCAGCTCGACGAAAATCTTAAGGCCATGGATCGCGCCTACAGCTCCACCGACGCCACGATTCTCACCGCGCACCTTGAGCGGATTCGCCCGCTCTATTGCCGCATGTGCGGCGCGTGCCAGAGCGCCTGCCGCCAAGGACTTCCCGTGGCCGACGTGCTGCGCTGCCTCACTTATGCCGAGGGCTACGGCCAGTTCGCTCTAGGCCGCGAGCGTTATCTCGAGCTCGCCCAGCCATCCACAATTCGCTGCGCCGATTGCGCCGGATGCACCGTCGATTGTCCGCACGGCGTCGATGTCGCCCGACGCATGCGCCGCGCGCAGGAGCTTTTTGCATGAGGGTTTCCGCGCTGCTGCTCTCGGCCCTGCTTGCCTCCGGCTCCGCAGCCGCGCAAAGCGTTCTCGATTGCCACATCGCCCCCGGCTGGGAACAGTCCGGCGTCGTCCGCCAATACGACTCCAGCAATCTCTTCGAATACAAAGACGGCGGCGCGGAGGGCTACCTCATCTTCGGCTTCGTACGCATGAGTACAGTCGACTGCAAATTCGGCGCCAACACTCTCGCCATCGATCTCTCTGAAATGACCGATCCCGACGCCGCTTATGGACTCTTCGCCGCCAACCTCGATCCCACGTCGCCCCTCTCGCAGGTCGGCATGGGCGGCCAGGTCGAGGCACAAAGCGCAACCTTTGCTAAAGGCAACTTCTACGTTGAAATCGTCGAAGTTGCCGCGGATGCCGGCGCCGACGACTCCTCCATGATGCGCAACATCGCATCCACCTCGAAGTGCGTCTCTCCGGCCGTGTAACGCCGCCCGCGCAGTTGCGCTGGTTTCCTCCAGACAATGTTGCGCCCATCCGCATGGTCCCGGAAAGTGTGTTGGGACTGCGCGAACTCAAGCGCGGCTACATCGCCAAGTACCAGGCCGGTCAGGCCTTTATCGTCCTGGAGTCCACGCCTGAATCCGCATCCATCGTTCTCAAGGCGCTTCGCGAACACTTTCCCGGCGCGGTCCCGGTGCAGGTAGGCGACGAGGCATGGATGTCCAGCGCGCAATACCTCGGCGGCCTCTGCATCTTCCGCAAGGGCCGCGTATTGGCGGGCTACGTCAATCTGCCTACACCGCAGCAGGCCGCAACGCTGGCCGCAGCACTAGCCGGTCGCATTCCGTAAATCATGTTTTGGATTCGATCAGACAGCACAACAGATGGGTGCCCCACATCTCGTCTGCCGCGGCGGATGAGATGTGGGAAGCGCGAACCTAAACTCAACTCTTTCGACTCCAGTTTCACGATCCGCGCGTATACGCATCCAGCAGCACACGCGCCGCGCGGAACGAAGTGGTGCGACCCTCCGCCACATCCCGCTCCAGCGCCGCCACGCGGCTGCGCACAGCGGCATGTGCGTCGAACTGCTGCCGCAGCGCCTGATCAATCATCTCGTGCATCCATCGCCGCTGCTGCTCGCGCCGCGCTTGCGCAAACCACCCGTTTGCCCGCGTCAGTGCCGTATACTCCAGCACGCACTGCCACAGTTCGCGAATCCCCGCACCCGTCAGTGCCGAGCAAGTCACCGCGCGCGGCGTCCAACTTGATCCTGCCCTCGGAAAAAAGTGCAACGCGTTTTGCGCCTCGGCCCGCGCCCGCTCTGCCGCGGACACATTCGCCCCATCGGCCTTGTTCACAGCCACCAGGTCCGCCAGTTCCATCACCCCACGCTTGATCCCCTGCAACTCATCACCCGCTCCCGCCAACGTGATCAGCAGAAAAAAATCCACCATCTCATGCACTGCGGTCTCCGACTGCCCCACGCCGATGGTTTCTACCAGAATGTTCCCGTAGCCCGCCGCTTCGCACAGCAGCATTGCCTCGCGCGTCCGCTGTGCCACGCCGCCCGCCATGCCGCGTGAGGGCGACGGCCTCACAAATGCCATCTCACTCGCAGAGAGCGTCGTCATGCGTGTCTTGTCGCCCAGAATGCTTCCGCCGGAGATCTGGCTGCTGGGGTCGATCGCCAGCACCGCCACCTTCTGATTCTGCTCCGCGATCAAATACCTGCCCAGCTCTTCAATCAAGCTGCTTTTGCCCGCGCCCGGCACGCCGGTGATGCCCACGCGGATCGAGTTGCCACTGTGCGGCAGGCAATCCTCGACGATCTGTTCGGCCAAATCGCGATCCGCCTCGCGTGCGCTCTCAATCAGCGTAACCGCGCGCGCCAGCACCGTCCGATCACCGCGCAAAATGCCTTCAACATACTCCTCGCGCGAGAGCGACCTGCGCTTTTGCGCGACGCGCGGCGCTGGTGCCGTCCCGCATCCGGCAATCTCACGCAATGCGCTCTTCATGGCAAGCACCCATCCGTTTCGCTCGGTCTCTTAGCGATCGATCCTGCACCGTCATGGGGTGCCCCAGATCTCGATTTTGAGACCTGGGAAACCGGGATGCGGGAGTGCGAATTTACGCGGCGAGAGGCCTAACCGATCACGCTCGCGCATAGCATCTCCACGATCTTCTGTGCCGCCACGGGAATCACCGTTCCCGGCCCGTAAATCCCCGCCACCCCGGCCCTGTAAAGAAAATCGTAATCCTGCGGCGGAATCACGCCGCCCACCACCACCAGGATGTCGTCCCTGCTCAACGCCCGCAGCTCTGCGATCAATTGCGGCACCAGCGTCCTGTGTCCAGCCGCCAAGCTCGATACGCCCACCACGTGCACGTCGCTGTCGAGAGCGAAGCGCGCCACTTCGTGCGGCGTCTGAAACAGCGGCCCGATGTCCACGTCGAATCCGATGTCGGCAAATGCGGTCGCAATCACCTTGGCGCCGCGGTCGTGCCCGTCCTGGCCCATCTTCGCCACCAAGATTCGCGGTCGCCGTCCCTCCTCGCGCTCAAATTCCTCCACCATCCGCCGCGCTTTGAGGAACTCCTCACCGCCTGCGCTGGCCGCCGAATATACGCCCGCGATGGTCCGCGTCGTGGCTTCGTACCGTCCCCAAACGTTTTCCAGCGCCTGCGAAATCTCGCCCAGCGTGGCGCGCTTGCGTGCAGCTTCCACCGCGCACTCCAGCAGGTTCCCGTCGCCCCTCGCCGCGCACTCTTCGAGCTTTGCAAGCGCCCCGTACACCGCGCTGCCATCGCGTTCGCGCTTTAACTTCTCCAGCCGCTTTACCTGCGCCTCGCGCACCGCGTCGTTGTCGATAGCAAGCACAGGAATCTCCGGCTCCTCGGGCGCGGCGTACGCATTCACGCCCACAATCGCGTCGCTGCCCGCATCGATCCCCGCCTGCCTCCGTGCCGCCGCCTCTTCAATCCGCATCTTGGGCAAGCCCGTCTCGATCGCCTTCGCCATGCCGCCCAATCTTTCAATCTCTTCGATCAGTTTCCAAGCCGCGTGCATCAAATCGTGTGTCAGCCGTTCCACGTAATACGATCCCGCCCACGGATCGACCATGCGCGTGATGCCCGTCTCCTCTTGCAAATGAATCTGCGTATTGCGCGCGATCCGCGCTGAAAAATCCGTGGGCAGCGCCAGCGCCTCGTCGAGCGCGTTCGTGTGCAGCGACTGCGTCCCGCCGAAGGCCGCGGTCAGAGCCTCGACGCACGTGCGCACCACGTTGTTATACGGATCCTGTGCCGTCAAGCTCCATCCGGAAGTCTGCGAGTGCGCGCGCAACGCCAGCGATTTGGGGTTTTTCGCGCCGAAACCTTTCACGATCTTGGCCCACAACAAGCGTGCCGCGCGCATCTTGGCAATCTCCATAAAATGGTTCATGCCCACGCCCCAGAAAAACGAAATCCGCGGTGCGAACTCGTCCACATTGAGGCCCGCCTTCACGCCGGTGCGCAGATATTCCAGACCGTCAGCCAGCGTGTAAGCCAATTCCAGATCCGCCGTCGCGCCCGCCTCCTGCATGTGGTATCCGCTCACGCTGATGCAGTTGAACTTCGGCATCTTCTCCGCGCAGTAGCGGAAAATGTCGCCGATGATGCGCATCGATCCCTCGGGCGGATAGATGTAGGTGTTACGGACCATGAACTCTTTCAGAATGTCATTCTGGATGGTCCCGCTCAACAGCTCTGGCCGTACGCCCTGTTCCTCGGCAGCTACGATATAGAACGCCATGATCGGCAGTACCGCGCCGTTCATCGTCATCGACACCGACATCTGCTCCAGCGGAATGCGATGGAAGAGAATCTTCATATCGAGAATCGAATCGATCGCCGCACCCGCCTTGCCCACGTCGCCCATCACACGCTCGTGGTCGGAGTCGTAACCGCGGTGCGTCGCCAAGTCGAACGCTACCGAGAGCCCGCGTTGCCCCGCCGCCAGGTTACGCCGGTAAAACGCGTTCGACTCTTCCGCCGTCGAAAACCCTGCATACTGCCGGACGGTCCACGGCCGCGTCGCATACATCGTCGTGTGCGGCCCGCGCAGATACGGCGCAATGCCCGCCGCGTACTCCAGATGTTCGAGCCCCTCCAGATCCGCGTGCGCATAAAAACTCTTCAGCGCGATGTGCTCGGGCGAAAGCCACTCCTCGGCTTCGTGCGCAGCCGTCTCCGCCCCCGCAGTCTTCCAATCGATCTTTGTAAAGTCCGGACGCATCTTTCTCAGCTCAACCCGCCTTGTTCAACCCCGCACGAAACCTGGACGCCCCAGGTCTCGATGTTGAGATCTGGGATACCTCGAACCTCAACCTTGCGATTTCACACCAAGCTTTTCCTGCCACTTCGTCAAAAACTCCAACGGCTGACTGCGCACGTGCACGAAATCCGCAATCCCCGCATCCCTCAATTGCGTCGCGTTCTCAGGATTTCCCGCAATAATCACCGGCGTCTCGCGACCCTGCGCCCTGAGCTGCGCCAGCAACGACGCCGCCAGCGCCGCATACTCCGCGTCCGCGCTGCACAGCACAATCAAATCCGCATCCGCCGCGGCAATCTCATCAACTTTCTTGAAGCGTCGCGTTTCCATCTCGAGCCCCGCACAGGCGAAGAGATTCGTCACAAAGGTTGACCGCGCCGCGCGCATCTTTACGTCGCCAATCTCCGCCAGCAGCACTCGCGGTGTTTTGCCTCCGACCGCTGCATAGCGCTCCGTACGCAGCCGCAACTCCTCGTACGCCCGAGCTCCACGCAAATCGGCATACATTCGCTCTTCGTCGATGCGGTCCAGCGCCCGTTCCGCCGGATTCGCATACTGGTTCGTGCCCACCAGCACGCGCTTCCGCAGCGCAATCGCCTTCTCCCGTGCCGCCAAACCCCGTTCCAGCGCCTGCGCAATCACGCCCTCCGCTCGCGCCTTCCGGA
Source organism: uncultured Acidobacteriota bacterium (assembly GCA_963830785.1). Taxonomy (GTDB): domain Bacteria; phylum Acidobacteriota; class Terriglobia; order Terriglobales; family Acidobacteriaceae; genus Telmatobacter. The sequence continues at coordinate 54,298 of CAWHNV010000022.1, read as the reverse complement.
ATCCGCCGCGCGCTTCAATATCCTGAAAAACCCTCCAACCCTCACACGCCAGAAAATCCGTGATCGTCTCGAGAGCGTACGACCCTCCGCCGGCATCGGCCACGCGTCCCAGCCACGTCTCGTGCTTCAGCAGCAGTTGCGTATTCCGCGCTAGCCGCCGGCTCGCCTCATCCGGCGCTTTGTAGCACGCATCGAACGGCGTCACCGTCACTGTGTCCGCTCCACCCAGCACAGCGGCCATGGTCTCGGTGGTGGCACGCAAGATATTTACGTGGGGATCGTAGACGGTTTTGTTCCATTTCGAGGTGCGCGCCGCAATGCGCGCTTTCGCGGCCTCATGCGTGCCGCCAAAGCTCTCGACCGCCCGTGCCCACAGCATACGAAACGCGCGGAACTTGGCAATCTCAACAAAATAATTTGAGCCCACGGCAAAGCTGAATTCGAGCGCGGCCGCTGCGCGGTTTTCATTCACTCCGCGTTCGGCGAGTGCTGCCAGAAAATCCACTCCCGCAGCCAGTGCGAATCCAATTTCCTCGACGGCCGTCGCTCCCGCTTCGGCAAACGCCGCGCTCTCAATAGTGAACGGCACGAGGCCGGTCGGCGCGATCCTGATGATCTCCGCGGCAAACTCCACGCTGGCTAAGGCTTCGTACCCCGTCGAAATCTCCGCGGCGCGCGGCGTTCCATTCAGCCGCTCGATCAGCTTCTGAATCAATAACTCGCCGGCACTTTCAAAATGTACTGGAATCGCGTCGAGCCCTCTGAGCAGAGCCTCCAGTTCGCCCGCACTCTCGACCAGGAAGCCGCTGAACGCAATTCCCTCGGCGCCCGCCGCCACCGCCGCATGCGCCATGCGATTCGCTTCTTCCGCATTCTCAGCGTCAATCGCCTCGCAAATCCGCCAGTCGCCGGTGCTGCGGCCGCCGCGCCGGTAGGGAAAATCCCCGGGCGTCGTGTCGACACATGCCAGCCCCACCAAATCCTCGGCGCGGTAAAAGGGGTTGAATGCCAGTCCTTCTTCCGTCTGCCAAGTCGGTTTCTTCTCGGGATCGGCGCCCTTGAGGTCGCGCGCAATCGCCGCCTGCCACTCCGTTGTGCTGACCGGCGGAAACTCCTCAAGCAGGCGTTCAGTGGTTGTGGTTTTCATTTGTCCGCCGGGTCTTCCACCATTTCGATCAAAATTCCGAACGCGCTCACTGCCTTCGATTCGGGATGAACAAAAAATACCGTCGTTCCCCGCGAGCCCTTGCGCGGAGCCTTGCCAATAAGTTGAAATCCTTCGGCGCTCATGGCATTGAATGCGCGCTGCGCATTCTCCACGCGGAACGCCACATGCGCCAATCCGCCGCGGCCGCCGTTTTTATCGATCAACTTCTGCACCGGCGAATCCGCTGTCAGAGGTTCCAGCAGTTGGATCAAATTCGGTCCCTCGCCGATCTGCAACAACGCCTCGCGCACCTGATCCTTGCCGCGCACCTCTTCGCGATGAATCTCCTTGAAGCCCAGGGTCTCGTACGCCTTCACCTGGCTCTCAAGCTCGCCCTGCCGGACCGCGATCGCTACATGATCCACAAATCGGATCCCGGGAACATTCTTCAGCTCTTCCTGCACGTCGTTCACTCACCTCTGGGGCCGATCTCAGGCCTCGCTTACTCAAACTCCACCAGCAACTGGTTCACTTTCACAGGATCGCCCTGCTTCACATGCACACACGTCACCGTGGCTGCGCGCGGCGCCGTCACTTTGGTCTCCATCTTCATCGCTTCCAGAACCAGCATCAGTGCGCCCGCCTCCACAGTTTGTCCCGCCTCGACGTCGACCTTGATCACTAGCCCCATCACCGGGCTGTGGCACACCTTCTCGTCCTCATCCCACACGCCGCCCGAGTTCTGTGTATGGCCGCCCTGTTCATGTCCGCCCGCGCCATGCGCTGCGGGGGACGGCGAGTAGCTTGGCGAGTTCTCCTCATCATCGAGAATCTCTACGTCAACCTCGTAAGCTCTGCCATCGATCGTGATCTGAAGCTTCAACGTGCTGCTTCCTTTCTCGCCACATCTTTCCGCACACTCATCCTCATTGCCGCAGGTTGTGCGAGGTCTGCACAATCACCCGCCCCTGCTGCGCCCACGCGCCCGCGCTATCCTGCTGCGTGTTGAGCTGCAACTGCGCCGACCGCACGCGCGCCTTCTTGCCCAGGAATGCCGTCGCCGCCGCGGTCAGCACGGCCACAATCTCCGGCTTGGTCTGTGCCTGCTTCGCGTGGCCCAAGGCTTCTGCCGGCGTGGCGATCACGGCCACCTCAGCCTCCTGCACTCGCGTTGCCTGCAGCCTGCTCAGTTCCGCAACGCGCGCCTGCAAAGCCTTCACCGCGGTCGCCATGGCATTCAATTGGCGCTCCATGTCGCACTCCCGTTCTCGCACCGCACGCCGCATCGCGCGCATCAGCCCGGCGTGAAGGCCGCCATAGATCGCCGCGCAACCCGCGCCGGCAATCACCGTCACCGCCAACCAATCCGTCCCATGCAACTTCATGCGTGCCTCCTGCTTAGTTCCCGACGAAAAACTTCACCGCCGAGGTGGAATTATCGACTCAATCCGCGTTTTCCCCACCGTTTAGGCTGAAGCTAACCGCTCTTCTGCGCCGATCCAGCACCGCTAACACCGCTAACTACGCTAGCTCCGCTTCATCCTGCTTAAAGCGGAATCAATCCATGTTTCTTCTGCGGCCGCAATTCGCGCTTTCCGTGCAGCGATTCCAGCGCCCGCGCCACCACTCTCCGTGTATCCGCCGGCTCAATGATGTCGTCCACCAGTCTTCGTCCCGCCGCCACATACGGATTCGAGAACGTGTCGCGGTACTCGTCCACCAGCTCCTTGCGCCGCCCTGCCTGGTCCTCGGCTGCGTCAATCTCTCTGCGAAATACGATCTCCGCCGCGCCCTCGGCGCCCATCACCGCAATCTCTGCCGTAGGCCACGCCAGCACGCGATCCGCGCCCAGTCCTCGCGAGCACATGGCAATGTACGCGCCGCCATAAGCCTTGCGCAGCACCACCGTAATCTTCGGCACCGTCGCCGCCGAATATGCAAACAGCAGCTTGGCGCCGTGGCGGATAATTCCGCCGCGCTCCTGCTCCACCCCGGGCAAAAATCCAGGCACATCCACAAACGTGAGCAGAGGAATGTTGAACGCATTGCAGAAGCGCACAAAGCGCGCCGACTTGTCCGACGCATCGATGTCCAGCGCCCCTGCCAATACGCACGGCTGGTTGGCCACAATCCCTACTGTCCGCCCTTGAACTCGTCCAAAACCAATAAAAATATTCGCGGCGAACCCTGGCTGAATCTCCAGAAAATCCTCATTGTCCACCACGCGCACAATCACGTCGCGCACATCGTAGGCCACCTTCGGATCCGCGGGAACGGTTTTGTTCATCTCCGTGTCGGCCTTGAGCCGTCCGCCAAAATTCAGCCGCGGCGGATCCTCAAGATTGTTCGACGGCAGAAAACTCAACAGCCGCTTGCAGAGTTCGATCGCCTCCTGATCGTCGCGCGCAATCAGGTGCACTACGCCGGAGTAGCGCATCTGCGACTGCGGTCCACCCAACTCCTCGGCGCTCACGTCTTCGCCGGTCACCTGCTTGATCACCTGCGGCCCGGTGATGAACATGCGCGCCTGCTCGGTCTGGATCACGAAGTCCGTCAGCGCCGGGCTGTACGCCGCGCCGCCGGCGCACGGTCCGCAGATCAGCGCAATCTGCGGCACCGTTCCCGAGAGCATCACGTTGTTGTAAAAGACGCTCGCGTATCCGGCCAGGCTGTCGATTCCCTCCTGCACGCGCGCTCCGCCCGAGTCGTTGATAAACAAAAACGGGCTGCCCGTCTTCAGGCTCATGGCCATCATGTCGGCCACTTTTTTGCAATGCGTTTCGCCTGCGGCGCCGCCTGCCACCGTGAAATCCTGGCTCGCCAGGTGCACCAGCCGTCCGTCGATAGTCGCGCATCCCGTCACCACGCCGTCGGCGGGCAACTCCTTTTCCGCCATGCCGAAGTATGTGGCCCGGTGCTGCGAAAACAATCCGATCTCTTCGAAGCTGCCCTTGTCCACCAGCCGGTCCACACGCTCGCGCGCCGAAAGCTTGCCTGACTTGTGCTGTCTGTCGATCCGCTCCTGCCCGCCGCCTAGCTCCAATTCCGCGCGTCTCGCCGCCAGCTCCGCAATCTTGTCGTCCATGCTTTTCTTTTGCGTGATTTCTTCCTGAGTCAGCATCTATTCACCTGGGGAAAATTGGGCAAACTTCCACTTTCTGCGCCTATAGAGCGCATTCACTCTTCTCGCACCGCCGTCATTCTATGCCCCTGCAAGAGCGTCGGGATGTGACGCGGTTCACTCTCTACAAACCGAAGTAAGAACATGGGTTACCAGCCAGGGGAACGTCTTCCGGCGAGGCTTTCCTTTGGCCGGAAAACTCCCGTCGGCCGCGTCAGATGCGCGGCCGGGTCTGCAGCCCGGGAATCGCTCAGAACCTTCGCTTTTTCAGTTGCATACAGAAAGGGCGCGATGCGGCTATCGAAAGCCCATCACGCCCAGTATTGACGAAGCTCGCGGTTCAGCGCGGCCTGAAACGCGCGCTCTAAGAAAACCGTGTCCTTCTCCACAGCAACGTTCCGCACAACCCCAACGGAATAATCGTGCCCACGATCAGCACCATCATCCATGGGAAGTTCAATTGAAGATGTTGCGTGCGCGTGCCCACCGCCAGCCACACAAAAATCCCCGTGGCGACGAGCATGATCAAAACCTCCCACCAGCGTCGCGGATGCTTGTGGTCTGCGAGTGGATCGTTGCCGCCCACCACCGCGGCCACGTTTTCCCTGTCCAGTTCGTAACGATCGCACTCGCGATGCATCGCTGCGTCCCAGTTCTCCAACTCGGAGGGCGGCGGCTCGGCCATGCTGATCGACAACGCGCCCGCGATCATGATGGTCGACCCGGCGAGAATCAGCAGCCGTGCGCCCATGGCCAATCCTACGAACTCCCCAAACACGAGCGCGCCCCACGCCAATCCCCAAAGCTGGTTCGTGTTCGAGAGCGGAATGCCGCGCCCGATTCCGATGTACTTGGCCGCGTACTGCTGAAACAAGTCGCCAATCACCCAGCAAAATCCGCCCACAAACGGCCAGAACAGCATAGTGCGCGCCAGGTGCAGTTGCACCAACACCTGGGACGCGCCGCCGCAGTTGATGGCCGTGAGCAGACTGACGGTTCCCAATTCCCCGAACGTGAAAATAGTCACGAACGAAAGCGGATTCATACCGCTGATGTAGGCCTTGCGGTAGGGAATGTACATCGTGCCCAGCAATACGCCCGCGCCCAGCGCAGCGATGATGCCGGTAGCCGCCTTGCCCGGCGTCCCCGCATTCTGCTGTGCTGTAGCCAACGCCAGCACAGCGGCGCCGAATACAATCGCCGCCGCGCCACCCACCACCTTGGCCCAGTTCTTCGCCTTTGATCCGCGCAGTTCCTTGAACAGCAGGCAACCCCAGAACAGCCCCACCAAACTATTGGTGTTCCACAGCGGAAACGCGATCGCCAAACCCACGTTGCGCACGCCGAAGATGGTGAGCGTATTAGCCACGGCCCACAGCATCCCAGCCAGCAGCGCCCACACAATCAGGTGCGGCTTCTCGCGCAGGTCGTTGAACAGAAATCCCGTGCCCTTCAGCATCGTCGGCACAGTCCAGCGCGCCACGAACGCGCCCATCACCATCCCCATGGAAATAATGAAGGGCGAGAATCCCGCGTTCACCAGCTTGGTCGGCGCTTCCGCGCTACCCAGCCACACTGCGGCCGACAGTCCGCAAAACACGCCCAGCTTGTGCAACGAAATCGTCGACCGCGCTGCCACTACAGTACTCTGGCTCATCCTGTCACCTCAGCGTCATCAACAGTGCGGTTCCCAGAATCAGCACGACCACCGGCACCCACAGATGCACGTCGGTCAGGATAGCCATCCAGCACGATCTCTTCAACCTTCCACCTCCGTCAATTTCACCGGCCGGTGCTCGTCGTACGATTTACGCGCCGCCAGTGCCATCGCCACAGGAATGCGGCCGTCGATTCCAGTCACGGGCGTGGGCTTGCCTGCAAGCACAGCTTCGGTGAACGCCCCCAGCTCCAGCGCAAAACTTTCCGTGTAACGATCCATGAAGAAGTTCAGCGGCAGATCATTGTAAACAGATTTTCCGGTGCTGACCACCGCCTCGTTGGCATAGCGGTTCTCGGTTGCGATCTTGCCTCCGCTGCCCAGGATCTCCACGCGCTGGTCGTATCCGTACGGCGCCTTGCGGCAGTTGTCGATGGTTCCGATCACGCCGTTTCTGAAGAGCATCAGCACCAGAGCCGTATCCAGGTCGCCGGCCTCGCCGATCGCGGGATCGACCCTGACGCCCGCCGAAGTGTAAATCTCCTCAACCTCATCGCCGATCAGAAAGCGTGCCATGTCGAAGTCGTGAATCGTCATGTCGAGAAAAATGCCGCCCGAAGCGCGCACGTACTCGATCGGCGGCGGAGCGGGATCGCGGCTGATGATGTGCATCATCAGCGGCGTTCCAATCTCGCCACTCGCCACGGCCTTGCGCACGCGCGCGAAGTTCGAGTCGAAGCGCCGGTTGAATCCGATCTGCAATTGCACGCCCGCCCGCTTCACAGCTTCGAGAGCCACGTCAATCTTTTTGAGACTAAACGCGATCGGCTTCTCGCAAAAAATATGCTTGCCCGCCTGCGCCGCTTGTACGATCAGGTCCGCGTGCGTGCCTGTCGGCGAGCAGATCAGCACCGCATCGATGCTTTTGTCGCCAATGATTTCCTCGGCAGAAGCCGCCACTTTGGGAATATTGCACCGCTTCGCCAACGCCGCCGCCGCCTCGCCGTTCACGTCGGCAACCGCCATCACTTCCGCCTCAGGCAGCCGGAAGGCCAGCGTCTCCGCGTGAACCTTCCCGATCCGTCCCGCGCCAATAATTCCGAAATGGAGTTTCTTCCCGCTCATACGTTCTCCCTCGAAAGCAACTTCTAGCTCTTCAGCTCTCAGCCGCTAGCATTTGCAACGGCCAGCATTCATCGGTTTCAAGAATTCCGCCGGGAAAGGGCACAAGCTTCACCGTGCCGCCAACCGCCTAAAAAGCGTCCCGGATGCCGCGCCGCAGGCGCAGCGATTGTTAGCCTCGCGCTTTAGCGTGGGGAAAGCGTGTCGATCCAATCGCTCCGGAGTCCCGCAGGGACGGTGCAACGATTTCTTCTGCAATTATCAATAGCCCCCGAAATTGAATCCAAGTCCGTTGAAACGTTGTTGAGACTTGCGATGCCTCTCGCTTCCGCTCGAAAAAAGCTAAGAGCTGACAGCCGAAAGCTGCGAGCTGTTTTCCGTAAAATTCGCCGCAATCGAACGAATATACTCCCGGTTGCGCCTGGCGCTCTCCTTCGGCGTGCCCATCCCGGGCAGAATATCCTGCTCCACCAACATGTACCCCTTGTAGTCGCGAGCTCGCCAGCCAGCGCAGCAGGGCAGGGAAGTCCACGCACCCTTTGCCCAGTTCCGGATACAGGCCATTCCGCATTGCCGTAAAGTAGTCCCACTCCTCCTCGCGGCTGCGGCGCGCCACCTTGGGCTCGAGATCCTTCAGATGGATGTACCAGATGCGCTCCTTGAAGCGGTTGAGCGCGGCCACCAGGTCGATCTCCTCGCCGCCCGTTCCATGCACGTAGTGGCCGGCGTCGAACACCAGTCCCAATCGCTCCGGATTGGTCATGCTCGAGCAGCGTTTCGATTTCGTCCGGCGTCTCCACGTAGCCCGCGCAGTGATGATGAAACACGGTGCGCAGCCCCGTCTCGTCGAACACCGCGCGCGCAATCCGGTCGGCGCCGCCGGCGAAGGTCTTCCACTCGTCCTTGTTCAGTCCCGCGCTAGCCGGCACGCGTCCGGCCAGCTTGGTGCGTCGCGCATCGGTCCCGTTGTCGTCGGCCAGCACCAGGAACGGCGCCTGCGTGGTGGCCACCGCCGCAATCAGCCGCGCCGTCTTCACGGCCCTTGCCGTGCCTTCCGCATGCGCCATCGGATTCTTCAGCTCCACCGGCACAAACGCGCCAAGCATCACCACGTTGTTTCGCTTCGCCAACTCCTCGCTCAGCCGCACCGGGTCAGTGGGCATGTAGCCCCAGTCGCCCAATTCCGTTCCGGTGTAGCCCGTCTCCACCAGCTCGTCGAGCATTTGAGTCGACGGAATCCCCTGACTCTGGTCCTGGTGCTCCAGCGTGCCCCACGAACAGGGTGCATTCCCAACCAACAGCTCGTTCATACCTTCTCCTTGCTTCCCGCAGGTTTCAGTCTTGTTCCGTTGCCTTGCTATTGACGTTTTACACGTGTGCACCACACCCAAAAAAGCTAGCAGCTAGAAGCTGATAGCTCCTAGCTGCTTTTTAGAACTTCCGGCTCCACTCCTTCGGCCACCGCTCCACAACCACCTTGGTCTGTGTAAAGAACTCCACCGCATGGTGCGCCTGCGCATGCAGATCGCCGAAGAAGCTTTCGCCCCATCCACTGAACGGGAAGGTCGACATCGGCGCGGCCACGCCCACGTTGATGCCCACATTGCCCGCCTGCACCTCGTAGCGGAAACGCCTTGCATTCGCGCCGTCAGTGGTGAAGATGCAGGCCATGTTGCCGTAACTGCGTCCATTCACCAGCGCAATCGCCTCTTCAATGGTCTGCGCGTGGATCAGGCTCAGCACCGGCCCAAAGATCTCCGTCCGCGCCGTCTCAGAATCCGGCGGCACATCGTCCAGCACCGTGGGCAGCACGAAATATCCATCCTCGTAGCCTTCCACTTTTTTCCCGCGCCCATCCACCACCACGCGCGCGCCGGCCTGCTCACCCTTGGCGATCAGCCCTTCAATCCGCGTCTTGCTCTCGGCGGAAATCACCGGCCCCATCTCCACATCCGGCAGTGCGCCGTAACCCGTCTTGCGGCTCTTGGCCGCGGCCACAATCCGGTCCGTGAAAGTGCGCGCATCGCCTACGGTAATCGCCACCGATGCCGCCAGGCACCGCTGCCCCGCGCAACCAAATGCGGAATCGGCGAGAATCCGCGTCGTCATCTCCATGTCCGCATCCGGCATCACCACCACGGGATTCTTCGCGCCGCCCTGGCACTGCGCGCGTTTCCCATTCGCCGCCGCCCGGCTGTAAATGTACTTCGCCGTCGGCGTCGATCCCACAAAGCTCACCGCCTTGATGCCCGGATGGTCCAGAATCGCGTTCACCGTATCGCGTCCGCCGTTCACCAGTTGCATCACGCCCGGCGGGAAGCCCGCCGCCTGAATCAGTTCGAACAACTTCTGAGACGTAATCGGCACGCGCTCCGACGGCTTGAGCAAAAAGCAGTTGCCGGCCGCCACCGCGTAAGGGAAAAACCAGAACGCGATCATGCCCGGAAAATTGAACGGCACAATCGCCGCCACCACACCCAGCGGCTGCCGAATCATGTGCTCGTCGATGCCCCGCGCAATATCTTCGCAATTCGTCCCCTGGATCATGATCGGCATCGCGCACGCCGTCTCTACGTTCTCCACGGCGCGCAGAATCTCCGCCCGGCTCTCCGTCAGCGTCTTGCCGCTTTCATTCGTAATAGAAAGCGCCAGCTCTTCGCGATGCTGCTCCAGCAGCGTCTTCAGCCGAAACAACGGCTGAATGCGATCCACCACCGGCGTTCTCCGCCAGTCGATAAACGCCCGCTCCGCCACTTCCACCGCGGCATTCACATCCGTCGCTGGCGAAAGCGGAACCTCTGCCAGCACCTTGGCCGACGCGGGATCAATCACGTTCAGCGCATCGTTTGCGCTCGACGCCCGCCAACCTCCATCAACAAAATTCTGCAACCGCTCCATAGTGTCTTCTCCTCAAAGTTTCTCAGTCAGCGTCTCCAGTTCGCCGCAGATCAAATGCCGACTTGCCAACCCGCCACGTCGCGTGAGCGACGCCAACTCGCCGCTTTTGTTCTAACCAGCCGTTTTCTACTTAGATCCGTATTTCTAACTCCCGCCAACTCCGCTACCTTCACAAGTGATGACGTTCTCTCTTGCGCGCTTCTTCATAGCGTGCCCTCGCCTCGCGCACGCTTTCCAATTCCGAAACTTCCGCCACCGCAACATCCCACCAGGATTCATATCCCGGCACGCCCACCGAAACATCCGTTTCCACCACGATCACCGTGGTGCGATCCAGTGTCTTAGCCTTATCAAGGGCCTGTTTCAATTCGTCGAGTGTACCAGCAGTCAGCGCATGTGCGCCCAGGCTGCGTGCGTTGGCCGCAAAGTCGACTCTAAGCACCTCGCCGTCCAGTTGCCGGGTAGCTTCATTGCGCGCGCGATACCGCGTTCCAAACCCACCCTGACCCAGCGAACGGCTCAGGGCGCCGATGCTGGCGAACCCGTGATTGTCCACCAGCACGATGATGATCTTAATCCCCTCCTGCACCGACGTCACGATCTCCGAAGGCATCATCAGGTACGTGCCGTCACCGAGAAAAACGAACACCTCGCGAGCGGGATCCGCCAACTTCGCGCCCATGGCGCCGGGTATCTCGTAGCCCATGCACGAGTAGCCGTATTCCATGTGATAGCCGTTGGGCGTGCGCGTGCGCCACAGCTTGTGCAGGTCGCCGGGATGGCTGCCCGCAGCCGAGAGCAGCACGTCGCGCTCGCCCGCCGCCTCCCACATCGCGCCAATTACTTCGCTCTGTGCAGGCTTGCCGGCATTCTTCAAATGGAACAGCCGATCGACTTCCGAATCCCACTCGACGCGCAGCCGGGCAATCTCCGCCGCGTAACGCGCGCTCACCGCGTGACCCGCCAGCGCCGCGCTCAACTGTTCCAGCGCCACGCGCGCATCGGCAACCACGGGAATCGCGCCCACCTTGTACGCGTCGAACTCCGCAGTGTTGATGTTCACAAACTTCACGGCCGGATTCTGAAACGCCGTCATTGACGCCGAAGTGAAATCGGAATAGCGCGTGCCAATGCCGATCACAAGATCGGCCGCATTCGCCAGGCGGTTCGCCGCCAGCGTGCCCGTGGCCCCAATCGCGCCCACTTCCTGCGCATGATCCCACGCGAGCGACCCTTTGCCCGCCTGTGTCTCCGCCACAGGAACGCCGGTCTTGGTCACAAATTCACTCAGCGCCGCCGAAGCCTCGCTCATCAGCACGCCGCCTCCAGCCACAATCAGCGGCCGCTCCGCGCCACGAATCGCCGCAACCGCACGTTCCAGCGAAACCCGATCCGGCTGCCCGCGCCGGATCAGCCACACCCGCTTTTGAAATAGCTCTTCTGGATAGTCGTACGCTTCGGTCTGCACATCCTGCGGCAGCGCCAGCGTCACCGCGCCGCAATCCGATGGCGAGGTCAGCACACGCATCGCCTCAGGCAGCGCCGTAATCAGTTGTTCAGGTCTGTAAATGCGGTCCCAGTAGCGCGACACCGGCTTGAAGCAGTCGTTGACGCCCGTGTCCTGTGACGTCGGCGATTCAATCTGTTGCAACACCGGCGCCACGTTACGCCGCGCAAAAATGTCGCCCGGCAGCAGCAGCACCGGCAGCCGGTTGATGGTCGCCAGAGCCGCGCCCGTGATCATATTCGTCGCGCCCGGCCCAATCGACGATGTGCACGCAAAAGTCCGCAGCCGGTTGCTAGCCTTGGCGAATCCCGCGGCCATGTGCACGCCCGACTGCTCGTTGCGCACCAGGATGTACGGAAAATCGGGATTCTGCTGCAACGCCTGCCCGATCCCCGCCACGTTGCCGTGCCCAAAAATCCCCAGCATGCCCGCGAAAAAAGCATGCTCGCGCCCATCCCGCTCCACATACTGCTGCTTCAGAAACAGGATGAGCGCCTGGGCCATCGTCATGCGCCGCGTCTTCATGCTCGTTCTCCCCGACCCCGCGACTACGCTTTCACTTCAATCACTACTTCACTTCATTCACTTTTCACTCGCCCACGAACCACGAACCACGGCATCGCAGTTCCTCAGTCCCTACCTCTTCACCATCGGCAACCGCGGATCCTTTTCCTTCCAGCCGCTCTTCACCCACGCGTAGTTCGGATCGTCCGAAGCAGCCAGCGAGCGCGCCGAACCCGCCAGCGCGTTCAAATAGTAAACGTTGTATCCGTGCTCTGCCACCACCGGATGATAACCCTCCGGCACCAGCACCAGTTCGCCATCGCGCACCGTCATGGTTTCGTCAAGGCGCCGATCCGCGGTATACACCTTCTGCACCGCGAAACCCTCCGGCCGATCGATCCGGTAATAGTAAATCTCCTCGAGATCCACTTCGCCCGGCGGGTTGTGCACATCGTGCTTATGCGGCGGAAAGCTCGACCAGTTTCCTGCCGGCGTAAACACCTCCACCACCATCAACCGCTGCGCCAAGAAATCCGGTGGCAGCATGGAATTGATCTGCCGCGTCGCGTTCCCGCCGCCGCGAATCTCAATGCCCACATGTGCCGGCGTCACCAGCCGCGCCGGGTATTCCTCTTCAGCCTTCGCGTAACAAAATGCCAGGTCGCAGGCCGTATCTGCGCTGACCGTGAAACGCGTGCGCACCGGCAGGTAAAGCGTGTAAGGCAGTCCGTCAAAGACCGTGGCGCGTTGTCCAAACCGCAACCACTCGCCTCGCGAACTCGTTACCGAGCAAATCCCGCCCAGCACCACAATCGCCAGTTCGCGGCCAGCCGTCTCGCCGCTATATTTTTCGCCGGCTTCCAGTCTCCGTGTCTCGAACGAAAGGTATTCGTATCCAAAATTTTCAACCCGGTCGCGAAACTTCTCCGGCCGGACAAGCAAATCACTCATCATCTCTCCAAATCTGTCCCAGGGGGAGTTAACTTAGAAATCTCCGGCACATCTACCACGCCCTGCCCGTGCCGGAGACCAATTGAAGCAGAGCTGCACACGTGTGCACACAACTATCATCTACATCGTCGCCAATCCTGTCAACCTAATAAAATACCGGTCTCTCCAAGTGCCTGATGCTGTTCTTGACTCGATATCGGTGATATATCTGGTCACGATGCGACCCAGAATCTTGCGCTCCCGATCCACGCCCAAACTGGCTTTCTTGGCCATCCTGGCTCCGATCGTCTTATACGGATCCGCCGTTGCCCAGGGAACCGCTGGCGACGAAGAACAGATCAGAGGGATTTTGCAAAAGTACGCAACTTCCGTCGACAACGCCGACGTCTCCCTGGCGTCCGAGATTTGGTCGCACGATCCTAGCGTCAGCTTCATTTTTCCGCTCGGCACAGCGCATGGTTTTCAGCAGATTGCGGACCAGGTCTACATCGGCGCCATGCGTACCATTTTTTCAAAACGCGAGCTCATCCTTCATCAGCCGGTCATCCACGTTTACGCAGACGCCGCCTGGTCCGAAATGACATGGACGTTCCACGCGACGAAGAAGGACGGCTCCGCGATCACCACCGAAGGAAGAGAAACCCAGGTGTACCACAAGGAGCAGGGAACCTGGCGCATCGTGCACGTTCATTATTCAGGCCCTCCCGTCGCCATGCCAACTGCCCCAGCCCAGCCCGAATCGCCGAATTAGCGCAGACTCTCAACGAATCATGAGTGCCCCACACCTCGTCTTTGAGATGGGTGAAAGCACGACCTCTGACTCCCCCTTGACCCAGCAAATTGTCCCGTGCCCCGTCCTTTCGTCCGCCGCGGCGGAAAAGGGTGGGATCGCAAAACTCTTCACTCCGTTCCCACAACCCCCTCGAAAAACCTCAACCCAACTCGTTCCGCCCCCTGTCTTTCCCATCTTGACCCCGGCAATTCCCAGTGCTAGGGTTTGAATTGCACACGTTTGCACCAGCCCGGAGGACTCATGGCTCCCGTCGCTTCTTCGCTCGCCTACAAAAGCCCGCTCCACAAAATGGCCCAAACCACCCCCACCTGCCTCTGGAACGACTCAGCCTCCATCGCAGAGCTCACTTATTCCATCGAGCACGGCGCGGTCGGCGCCACCTGCAATCCCTCCATCGCCGTCAGTGTGCTCAAAAAAGAACTCGCCGTCTGGAAACCGCGCATCCTCGAGCTCGCCGCCGCCGAGCCCACACTCACCGAGGACGGCCTCGCCTGGCGCATTGTCGAGGAGATCTCGGCCAACGCCGCCCGCCTGCTCCTGCCCATCTTCGAGCGCGAGAAAGGCCGCAACGGCCGCCTCTCCATCCAGACCGACCCGCGCAATTATCGAAATACGAAAGCCATGCTCGAGCAGGCCATCCGCTTCAGCCAGCTCGCCCCCAACATGATCGTCAAAATCGCCGCCACCGAGGCCGGCATCCCCGCGATGGAGGAAGCCACCTACCGCGGCATCAGCATCAATGCCACTGTCAGCTTCACACTCCCGCAGGCCATCGCCGTCGCCGAAGCGGTCGAGCGCGGCCTCAAGCGCCGCGAAGCCGAAGGCCTCGACATCTCCACCATGGGCCCCGTCTGCACGCTCATGGTCGGCCGCCTCGATGACTGGCTCAAAGTCCTCCACGACAAACACAATCTCTCCGTCGATCCCGGCTATCTCGAGTGGGCAGGCGTCGCCGTTTTCAAGAAGGCCTACCGAATTTATCAAGACCGCGGCTATCGCCTGCGCCTACTCAGTGCAGCCTTCCGCAATCACATGCACTGGAGCGAATTCATCGGTGGCGACGTCGTGATCTCCCCGCCCTGCGTCTGGCAAAAGCGCTACAACGAGAGCGACATCGAAATCGTCAACCGCATCTCAACCCCCGTCGAACCCCGCATTGTCGAAACCCTCCTCGACAAGTTCCCTGACTTCGCCCGCGCCTACAACGAGAACGGCCTCACGCCCGCCGAGTTCGACACCTTCGGCTCCACGCGCCGCACTCTCCGCCAATTCATCGCCGCCGTCGCCGAAATGAACGCCATTGTCCGTGACGTGATCCTGCCCAATCCCGACACGGAATAACGGGGAATTGCAGTTCCGTCTCAAAAAGACGCGGTCCCGCAGGCAACGCTTGCAGAATTCCGTGCATCGCACTCTACGTCACGGTCCCCGAATAGCAGTCTAAGTAAGAGCTTCTAATGACGCGAGCGCAACTGGTTCCAATCGCCCGCCAAGGCTAGGCTCCGCTCTACTTGATCCACATCTCCGGATGGCTGGTCGACACGGCGCTCAGTCCCTGTTCGAGCAGCGCTTCCACTTCCTTCATGTTCGAGATCAGCCCGCCGCCAACGACCGGCAGATCGGGATTGATGGCGCGCACTCGGTCCAGCATCTTGGGCGCGACCAGCGCGGGCAGAATCTCCAGCGCGTGCACCGGCGTATTGCGCAACTGATTCGAGATGGTATCCATGGCGCCGCTATCGAGCAGAAAGGTGCGCTGGATGCCGTAGAGCCCGATGGCCAGCGCATGGCGCAGCGGGTCGAGATGCGTGGAGATGATGCCGCCCGCGCCCACGCGCTTGAGGTAATTGACCGCGTACTTGTCGCGCGAGAAGCCGTTGAGCAGATCGAGATTGACAATCGGCACCTTGCCCGCGGCGGTGATCTTCTGGATCATCGGCTCGACAGTATCCGGATCGCCGGTGAGCAGATAAATCAGCCGGCTGCGCGACGCGATGGCAAGCTCCACAAGATCCGGCTTGCGAATGGCGGGGAGAATCGGCGTCTCCGCGCAGAAGACGCGCAGCGGAGTCAGCGGCGGCGGTGTTCCGTTTCTTACAACGGCGTCAGACATGCGTCCCTCCGAGTGGGGCATGATGTCCGTCCCGCTTCTGCGCTTTTCCCGTCGATCCTCTTACCATCAATTCCGCCTCCACTTTCACCTGGCACCACCGATCTCCTGGCCCGACATCAGCTTGAACAAATTCTCCATCGCCAACTGTCCCATGCGCCGCATGGGCTGCCGCACCGTGGTCAGCGTGGGCGTGAGATACGCGGCAAAAAACAAATCGTCGAATCCCGTCACCGAAACATCCTCAGGCACCCTGAGCCCGCGCGCGCGGATCGCCCGCATCGCGCCCAGCGCCGTCATGTCGTTGTAGCAGCACGATCGCGGTCGGCGGATGCTTCAACTGCAGCAGCGCATCCGTCGCCTTGCCCGCCGCTTCCGGCCGGCTGTCGCCCTCGACTGCCAGCTCCGGCGCAAAGTCGATCCCCGCTTTCGTCGAGTGCCTCTTTGTATCCCGCGAGCCGCTCCGCATCGGATTGGTATCCGCCGCGATCGCCGAGATACGCAATCCGCCGATGTCCCAGCTCGATCAGATGCTCCGTTGCCGCGCGCGTTCCTTCCTGGTTCGCGATCATGACCGAGTGCACAAACTCGCCGGAAGCCTGGTCGTTCACCAGCACGATGGGAACCTGCAGCTCCTTGAGCAGCGGCATATACAACGCGCCCACGCGCGACGACGTGACAACGATTCCGTCCACGCGCCGCTCGGCAAACTCCTGCACCACTTTGCGCTCGCGCTCCGGATCGGCGTGCGAGTTGGCCAGGAACACCGCGTAGTTGTGATCGTTGGCAATCTCCTCAATGCCGCAAGCCACCTCGCTGGCAAACGGATCGTCGACCGTGGTCACCACGAGGCCGATGGTCCGCGTCCGCCGCGTCACCAGGCCGCGCGCCACCGCGCTGGCGCGATAGCCGGCGTCTTCGGCGATCTTGCGGATCTTGGCCGCCGTCTGCCGCATTCACCAGGGGACTGTTCTGCAGGGCGCGCGAAACCGTAGGGTGCGAAACCCGCGCCAGCCGCGCAATGTCCTTGATGGAAGGCTGCCGCGAAGGTTGCCGTGGCACGCGCTTCATGCCCGCATGCGGAACTCCTGCCGACTTGCCTCCGTCCTTCTCCACCATGGCCAGAAACTCCTAATGCACACGTGTACGATAGCCCTCAGTCTCCTAGAACGCAGGCGTCCTCGTCAATCACATATCAATGACTTTCCGGGGCCTTTCGCTGCGCCCTAGTAATCTGGATACCGACCGCATGATGCTCCCATCCACCTCAACTTCCGCCGACCACCCCATCGGGCACGCGCCGCAACGATCCGGCGATTCCGGCGCGGGCGATTCTGGCGGGTTGCAGCGTCGCATCGGTCTCCGCTCCGCCGTGCTCTTCAACATGCTGGAGATGATCGGCGTCGGTCCCTTCATCACGCTGCCGCTGGTCATCGCCGCTGCGGGATTTCGTCTGTCCGTGTGGGCGTGGGTGCTCGGCGCTGCCATCGCTGTCGCCGACGGCCTGGTCTGGGCCGAGCTGGGCGCAGCCTTCCCGCGTGCCGGCGGTTCGTACGCATTTCTCCGGGAAATCTACGGCCCCGAGGGGCGCGGGCAACTGGCTGAGCTTTCTCTATGTCTGGCAGGTCGGCTTCACCGCGCCGCTGTCGATCGCCTCGGGCTGCATCGGTCTCTCCGGATTTCTCGCCGTCTTCTGGCCCGGCCTCGACTCCGCGCCCATCGCCGCGCTGCCCGCACTCCACTACGCCAACTTCGCCGCCGCCGCCGCCTGCCTTCTCGTCACCGTGCTCCTCTATCGCAACATCAGCTCCGTCGCGCGCATGGCCTGGGTGCTCTTTGCCGGCGTCATCGCCGCGCTCACCGGCGTCATCGTCTCCGGATTCGCCCACGCCGCGGCCACCGGCGGCTGGCACATGCCTACCGCGCCGCGCTCTCCGCTGCGCTCGGGCCGCATCTCGGCCTCCGCTGCTCTCGGCGGCCTCGCCCAGGCCACGCTTCTCGCCACCTACTGCTACTGGGGCTACTACAACATCTGCTTTCTCGCCGGCGAAGTGCGCCAGCCCGAGCGCACCATCCCCCGCGCCATCCTGCTCTCGGTGCTCTTTGTCTCCGCGTTTTATATTGTGATGAACCTGGCCGCGCTGCCATCGCTGGGCGACGCCGCATCGCACGCGGCCAGTCCGCCGTCCTGCGCTTCCAACTCGTCGCCGACATCGCCCGCTCCGCCTTCGGTCCCTGGGCCGGCTACACCATCGCCGCGCTCATCGTGTGGACCGCCTTCGCCAGCGTCTTCTCGCTGCAACTCGGCTACTCGCGCGTGCCCTACGCCGCCGCCCGCGACGGCAACTACTTCCGCTTTCTCGCCGCGCGTGCATCCGAAGCACGGCATTCCCCACCGCTCGCTCGTTGCTCTGGGCCTCGTGGGAGCCTTCTTCTGCTTCTTCTCGCTCACCGCAGGTCATCACCCTGCTCGTCATCACGCGCATCCTGCTGCAATTTTTCCTGCAGCAATTCGGCGTCATCTATCTGCGCATGCGCAAACCCGATCTCCCGCGTCCCTTCCGCATGCCGCTCTACCCGCTGCCGCCGCTCTTCGCCATGGCCGGCTTCGGATTTCTCCTCGTCTACCGCGTCCACGCCGTCAAAGAGCTCGCCGTCGCCGCCGCCATCGCCGCTCTCCGGAACGCTCCTCTATCTCCTCCGCGCCCATCGCCTGCGCCAATGGCCATTCGCAGCCGCGCAGGCCGCGAATCCTCAGCCCTGATCTCCGCGTCTAAATCAATGAGCCGCCCTCCGCCCATGAATCCTTCTCAACACGACGCCGAAATTCTAGACCAGTTCACGCGCCAAGCCGAACCCTTCGCGCAACGCCACGGCTACCAGTACGACCCGCTCCTCGATCTCATGGCCGATTGCGCCCAGGTCAAATCCAGCGACACCGTGCTCGACGTGGCCTGCGGTCCCGGTATCATCTCCTGTTTCTTTGCTCGGCGCACTCGCCACGTCACCGGCGTCGACTTCGTTCCCGCCATGCTGGAGCGCGCTCGTCGCTACCAGGCCGAGCAGCGGCTCAAGAATCTCGCCTGGCAACTCGGCTCCTCGACCGATCTTCCGTTTCCCGACAGCGTCTTCGACTGCGTCATCACGCGCTTCTCGTTCCATCATTTTTTGCAGCCCGCAGCCGCGCTGCGCGAGATGAAGCGCGTCGCGAAACCCAACGGCGTCGTCCTCGTCTGCGATGTCGTGCCTGCGCCGGAAACTCAATCATCGTTCAACCACTGGGAGATTCTGCGCGATCCCTCGCACACACACGCCCTCACCGAAGCTGAATTTGAATTGCTGGGAGAACAAGCGGGCCTTATTCTCGAGCGCCGCGCCTACTACCACATGGATCGCGACCTCGAAGAGATCCTCGGCGGCTCTTTTCCGAAACCCGGCGACGCCGAACGCATTCGCGCCCTCTTCGACGCCGACATTCGCGCCCACGCCGACACCCTCGGCGTCGCCGCCCGGCGAGAATTAGGCAAAGTTCGCATCACCTATCCCATTGCCGTCTTCGCGTGGACCAAGCCGCAGTAGCGCCCGTCTCCAATCGCCGCTAAAGCATTTCTCCTTCAGATATGTCCCGAAGCATAGACTCTTGAGTTGCGATTTCCTCAAGAAATCGCAACCTTGCATGCCCCGTGAAAAGGCTACGCTTGAAGGAGAAATGCCTTAAAACGTCTTCCCGCAGCTCTGGCAAGTCCACACCACATTGCCGCTTCCCACATATCCGGCATACCATTTCCAGCCCCTCTTTCCCGCTTGCACCTGAGTGGAATGGCAAAACGGACACTGCGTAGCCGGCCCTTGCGGAACCGATCCATAAATCGGCTGAGGACTCGGGGGCGGAGGATACTGTGGTTGTGCCGCGGGCGCTGGCGGGGCCGGATTCTCGAGCGGTTGCCCGCAAGCACCGCAAAAGCTGGACGGGAAGTTTACCGCTGCCCCACAGTGCGGGCAAAAGGCAGTCGAAGATTGATTCACGACGCTCTCCTCAGTGCAAATCGAATAATCTAATGTCAAACGGTCCGATTTTTCCCCGCCGTGCCCGCAATTATATCGCCAGCTGGGCATCGTTCCCCAATCCAAATCCTCTCCATCGCGCGTACTCGAGATGTGCGCCCCATGACTCTGGCCGGCCCAATCTATCAAACTCCGCCTCTGCGGGCGACGGCTGGCCTTCTCGGTGCCTCGTCCCTTGTTCCCTTGGCCGCTTTTTCCCTGTTTTTCTGTACCCTTTGCTCCTACGCAGTGTCTAATAGATGAAATCAGGCCTTCCCCAAGCGAGGTCATCCATGCTCATCGGCAAGCCGTCCGATATTCCCTCGTCGGAAATCACTTCCCGCGACGATTATTTCCGCTATCTCTCGCGCCGCCGCTTTCTGAAAGGCGCGGCCGCAACCGCAGGCGTCGCCGCCCTCGGCGCCAATCAATTATTCGCGCCGCGCAGCGCGTCGCGCGGACACCAAGCTGCAGACCGTGAAAAGCCCGCTCACCACCACCGGCGAGCAGCTCACCAGCTTCGACGACATCACCCACTACAACAACTTCTACGAGTTCGGCGTGGACAAGGGCGATCCCGCCAAGAACGCCGGCGGCCTGCCCACGCGTCCCTGGACCGTCAAAGTCGAGGGCAAAGTCGCCAAGCCCCTCACCTTCGACATCGACGACCTGCTCAAGCTGCGCCCGCTTGAAGACCGCGTCTACCGCCATCGCTGCGTCGAGGCCTGGAGCATGGTCATTCCCTGGGTCGGCTACTCGCTCTCTGAATTCATCAAGCAGTGCAACCCGCTGCCCAGCGCCAAGTACGTGCAGTTCCTCTCCTACTACAACACCAAAGTCGAGAAATGGGGCTACGAAGATCGCCACCATTTACTGGCCCTACTCCGAGGGCCTGCGCATGGACGAGGCCATGAATCCGCTCACCCTGCTCACCTTCGGCCTCTACGGCGAAACCCTGCCCAACCAGGATGGCGCGCCCGTGCGCGTGGTCTTGCCCTGGAAGTACGGCTTCAAGTCCGCCAAGTCCATCGTCACCGTGCGCTTTGTTGACAAGCAGCCGCCCACCACCTGGAACGATCAGGCGCCCAAGCGAGTACGGCTTCTACTCCAACGTCAACCCCAACGTCGATCACCCGCGCTGGAGCCAGAAAACCGAGCGCCGCATCGGCCTGCCTTTCTACGCAGCAGCGCCGCACCACCCTCATGTTCAACGGCTATACAGACCAGGTCGCCTCTCTGTATAACGGAATGGACCTGCGCAAGAACTTTTGAAGCGGAGTTAGCGGAGTCAGCCGAGTTAGTGGAGTTAGCTGGGCCAATTGCGAGAGCCAGACGATCGCGTCAGAGTGAATGTGTCATCCTGAGCGAGTCCCGGCGCGCCGGGACGAGTCGAAGGATCTGCGGTTGCTTTTCGTCGAACTTCGGATTTACCACAACAGTGAGGTAACTATGGGCACGCTGCACGTAGCGATAACTCGCTGCGGAGTCGCCCTAACTCCGCTAACACCGCCAGCCCCGCTCACTCCGCTCCCAGGACGATCATGAAACGCTCAACTCTCATCACGCTCAAAACGCTCACCTGGATCGCGCTGCCTCGCGGTCGCAGCCCGGCTCGCATGGGGCATGGTCACCAACAACCTCGGACCCGACCCCTCCGCCGCCATCGCCTTCGCCACGGGCAAGACCACGATCTGGCTGCTCGCCATCACCCTCGCCATCACGCCCCTGCGCCGCCTGTCGCCGCGCCTCAACTGGCTCATCAAGTTCCGCCGTCTCTTCGGCCTCTTCGCCTTTTTCTACGCCACGCTGCACATGCTCACCTACGTGGCGCTCTATTCCGGCTTCAGTCTGTCCGCCATGGAATCCGACATTGCCAAGCGCCGCTTCATCACCATGGGCGTCACCGCCTATCTGCTTCTCGTGCCGCTCGCGCTCACCTCCACCACGTGGGCCATTCGCAAGCTCGGCGGCAAGAACTGGAATCGCCTGCACAAGCTCGTCTACGCCGCGGCAATTTGCGGAGTGATTCACTACTGGTGGCAGGTAAAGACCGGCGTCATCACGCCGCTCACCATCACCCTGGTCCTCGCCGTGCTTTTCCTGGCGCGCCCTGTAACGAGTTGGCTGCAGCGTCGCAAAGCCCGCGCCGCGGTCGCCCTCAGCACAGCATCCAAGGCCTAACTCCGCTAACCCGCCAACTCCGCTGCTTTATTCAAACAGCATCCTCTGCGCCACCGGACTAAAGCTCTTCCGGTGCAGCGGTGTCGGCCCCAGCCGCCGCAGCGCTTCCAGGTGCTCTGCCACGCAATAGCCCTTGTGCCGCGCCAATCCATAACCAGGATAGATTGCGTCGAGCTCGACCAGCAGGTGGTCGCGAAACACCTTGGCCAGCACGCTCGCCGCCGCAATCGAAACGCTGCGACCGTCGCCCTCGAACCACCGCCTGCTGCGGGCACGGCCACTCGATGGTGTCGCACCCGTCAATCAGCAAATAATCCGGCGCAGAAATCGGCGCAGCCAATTGTTCCACCGCCATGCGCATGGCCAGCAGCGATGCGCGGCGAATATTGATGCGGTCGATCGTCTCCGCATCCACTGCCGCAACCGCCCACGCCAACGGCTTTGCCGCGAATAGCTTCAGCAAATCGCATGCGGTCTTCTGCGCTCAGCTGCTTTGAATCTGTCAAGCCGCGCAGGCGCCACCCTTCAGGAAGAATGACCGCCGCCGCCACCACCGGCCCGAACATCGGACCGCGTCCCACCTCGTCCAGTCCGGCAATGCGCGTGGCTCCGCCGCGCCGCGCAGCGTTCTCCAACCTCCATCCGCAAATCGGAGCCGTAGCCATGCTCAAAGTATAAAAAATCTGCCGCAGATTATCGCGTGGAAAAGCCGGCCGCAATCGCTCACTAGTGTCCCGAGACTGAAGCTCGCCTTAAAATGATCTGTCATCCTGAGCGAGGTTTGGCTGATTTCTCGGCCAAACGGAGTCGAAGAACCTGCATTTCTGCGCCTGGACTTATGGCACGAACTTCCGAGACACCTCATTAGCGCGCGAATGCGTAATCGCGCTCCACCCGGCAGACGCGCACCTTGAACTCCTCGTACCACGTGTCGCGTCCGTGCTGCTGCGCCAGTAGGTGCCTCGCGTTCGCTTTCCACGCCGCAATCGCGTCCAGGCTCTCCCAATAGGAAACCGTAATTCCCAGTCCGTCCCGCGCGGACTCGATGCCGAGAAATCCCGGCTGCATCGCCGCAAGTTTCTCCATCGCCTCTGCCGTCTTCCCGTAGCCGCGATCGCCGTCAGTGCGCAGGGAAGTGAAGATCACGGCGTAATAGGGCGGGGAAGGGGTTGCCGCAATTGCCATGCGTACAGTATAGGGATAACAAGGACGGCGAAAGAAGCGGCCTGACCATCGACACAGGAGGTCATTCACCATGCCAAAGTTCGTAATCGAGCGCGAAATTCCCGATGCCGGAAAGTTGACCCCGGAACAACTGCAAGCCATCTCTCAAAAGTCCTGCGGCGTCTTGCAATCCATGGGCCCTCAAATTCAGTGGCTGCAGAGCTTTGTCACTGACAACAAGATTTACTGCATCTACATCGCCCCGGATGAGGAAACCGTTCGCCGCCACGCCCAGCAGGGTGGATTCCCGGCCAACTCCATTGCCCGCGTTCGCTCCGTCATCGATCCCACAACCAGCGAATAGGACAGCGAAAATCTCCGGCGCAGCTCCGGCAGCAACCCGGAATCAGTGCACGCTCCACGGCGCGTTGCGCGCAGCAAAAACCCCGGCCGAAGCCGGGGTTTTATCTTTCCCTCAAATATCTTCGCTGGCTGACCTACGCCCGCACCTTCCCGGTCGCGCGATCCACTTCTCTCAGGCGCGCAGCCTTGCCGCGCAATCCGCGCAGGTAAAACAGCTTGGCGCGCCGCACTTTGTAGCTGCGTACCAACTCCACCTTATCCACGACCTTGGAGCCGAAGGGGAAAATGCGTTCCACCCCCTGCCCGAAGCTCATCTTGCGCACGGTAAACGTACCCTGGGCGCCCTTGTTGACGGCGATCACCAGGCCCTCATAGGCCTGCAACCTCTCTTTATCGCCTTCCTTGATCTTTACTTGCACGCGAACTTGGTCGCCGGGCACAAACGCCGGCAAATCGGTGCGCTTCAGCTTGTCAGCCAGGCGCTGCATTACGGGATGAATAGACATGGGTTCTTCCTGAGATGGGCTCGTCTTGAGTGATTCCTGCGAAGAAACGCAGAATATTCAGTTTATCAAAGATTCCCGGTTGAGGCGAATAGCGCTCGCCCAAACCCAGCCTCCGCCGTTGTGCCCATCTCCGTCCGGCAGCGGCCTGCTGCTTTGATCCACTCGCCGGCCTCCACCTGCGCTATATTTCCCTCATGGACCCGCAATCCGACCTCTTCCGCCACACCCTGGCCACGCTCGCCTATCGCACCGCGCGAGCCCTCGAAAACGCCCCCGTGTCCTTCGCCGAATTCGACGGTGCCGGTCGCCGCCCGATCCAGATCCTCGCCCACATGGGCGATCTCTTCGACTGGGCGCTTTCCATGGCGCAAGGCAAACCCGCGTGGCACAACTCCCAGCCTCTCGCCTGGGCCGAAGAGCAGCAACAGTTTTTCGCCGCGCTCACCGCCTTCGATCAAAATCTGGCTTCCGATGAACCCGCCCACGCGCCCCTCGATCGCCTTTTTCAGGGACCCGTCGCCGACGCCCTCACCCACGCCGGCCAACTTGCCATGCTTCGCCGTCTGGCCGGCGCGCCCATCCGCGGCGAAAATTACTACCTTGCCGCCATCGCCGCAGGCCAGATCGACGCCACGCAGCCCGCTCCCGTTCAGCCCTTCAAATAATCCTTCCTGCGTCCTGTCCCTCCCGTCAACCGCCAATTTCCATCCTGTTTCTCGCCGAGCCCCCTCCCGCGCGCGATTCCTCCCTCGCGTCCAAGAAGGTTCATAGGAAATTTACACTTCCCTAGAATTTAAGAGTTAGCGAGAGTGTAAGTCTTTAAAAATAATGGCATTAAATTTTTATCTTGACAATCGTATATTTTGTGGATAACAATAATGACGGTGACTATCGTCGCCATGGAGGTATTCATATGCGCCGTATACTCGCAGCCAGTCTTCTGCTCCCCTCACTGTTCCTCCCCGCAGTGGCAAAAGCCAGCACGCCCGTGGACGACGCTACTGCCCCAACCCCGGTGCGCGTCAGCACCGGCGTCACCGCCCCCGTTCTCCTCGGTTCTCCCGTACTCTCTCTCCCCATGGGCTTCTCCTTCGACCTCGTTCCCGCAGACGCCCAGGTCCAGCTCTCCCTCACCGTCGACGCAAAGGGCCAGCCCCAGAACATTCAGGTCGTCAAGTCATTCAGCCCGTTCGTTGACGCACGCGTGATCGAGACCGTCAGCCAGTTCCACTTCCGTCCCGGCACCATCGACAACCAACCCACCGCCGTCGATCTGAACCTCACCGTCAACGTCGCCCGCTAACCCGCTCCGCTGCCCTCCCCGCAAGCAGGGAATCTTGCGCTCCATCATTCGGTAACCATACACCGCGTCCGTGCCCATCCTATTCCGCGCATTCGCGGAAAAGGATGGGCAACCCCGAATTCCGCCGCGATTTCATGCTCTCAATGGGAGTCCTTCGCGTCTCGCAGCGCTTCCAGCATCCGCGGTCCTCGGCGCTCAGCGCCGCCCGCTCCAGCAGATCCGGCCGGTTCTTGAGCGTCTTCTTCAGTTGCTGTTCGCGCCGCCAGCGCCGGATCTCGGCATGATCCCCGTTCATCAGCACCTCGGGCGCGCGCAATCCGCCAAACTCCGCCGGCCGCGTGTAATGCGGATAGTCGAGCAGCCCTCCCGCTCCATGCTGCGACCGCGGAACCCCCTCCACGTCCACGTCGATCTCCGCGTCCGCCGCGCCAAAGCTCTCAAACTCGCCCGAAGCCTCATTGCCCAGCACGCCCGGAATCAGCCGCATCGTCGCGTCCACCACCACCGCCGCCGCCGGCTCGCCGCCGCTCAACACATAGTCCCCAATCGACAGCTCCATGTCGCAGTAGAGTTCGTTGATGCGCTCGTCCACGCCCTCGTACCGCCCGCAGATCAGCACCACGCGCTCCAGTCCGGCCAGCTCCCGCGCCACGGCCTGCGTAAAGACCCGCCCCTGCGCCGACAGCAGAATCACCCGCGTCCGTTCGCACAATGGACATCCTGAGCTGAGATCGCGCCTGCGTTCTGTCGAATGGACCCGCACTTCCTCCCGCTCCGCCTTCGGCCCGACACCCAGAGAAGCGAGCGCCTCCGCCAGCGGCTCCGGCTTCAGCACCATCCCCTCGCCGCCGCCAAACGGACGGTCGTCCACCGTGCGATGCCGGTCGTGCGCGAAATCGCGCAGATCGTGCAGCCGGATCTCGACCAATCCCTCAGTCTGCGCCCGGCGCACGATCCCCTGCGCAAAGACGCTCTCAAAGAACCCCGGAAAGATGGTCACGATATCGAAGCGCATACTCCCTGATGATAGAAGCCCCGCTCCTCGTCCGGCGAGGAAACGCCGGCAGCAGGTCGGCCTCAATTCATAGTTGAACGATCGCGGAAGCATCGCACCAACTTCCAAAGGCGCGACGATTCTGAACCCGATCCTAATTCTCCGAAGGTTTTTCGGCGGAGTCGATCACATAGGTCGTCAAATCCACCTTCCGCGCTTCGAACTTCATACCCAAGTCCTCCTCAACCTCCGCCATCGCATCGTCATCGTCGCTGTGCGGACTCCGAAACGAGAAATCGTAATAGCCCTTCAGCCCGGTCTCGTCGATCACTTGGCGATCCACGTGGCTACTGTACTGTATTTGCCCCAGCGCCCCGCTTATGGTCATCGCAGTCGCGGTGCAGCTGTCGCCGCTGCACATGATTCCGCCCGGGTAAGGCCTGCCAGGATTCTCTTCGCGATAATGCTTCATCGCCTCCATCCAATCGCCATTCACTTCAGGCGGCGCAGGCGCTTCCTTCACCTTCGCTCCACCTTTGGCCTGCACCAGTGCATATACCGGCGTCGGCCGCAGCTCGGTATGGAGCTTCAGGTGGAATCGCTCTTGCAGCAGCGCCTGCACCATGGGGCGCATGCGATTGTTTCGCTCTGCGTTGGATAGCCCATCGAACGAGGCATCGTCGATCTTTGCCATGATGTCCCACTGTTGCGACTCGATCCAGCCTCCGCCGCCGGATACCAACTGACGCTGAGCCTTTTCGTCGGTATAGGCATACCAAACCAGCGCTCTTAGCGACATGCTGCGCGCCTCAAACATGTCGCCAGTGATCCGAATACCCATCCAGTTGCCCTGCTGCCCCGTCCGATCTGGCGTCAGCCGTATGCTCGCCACGTCGAACTCCTGCGGCGCAGCAGCCGTAGCCCGGTTCGACGGGCTCTGCGCACTCCCCCGCGCCATGAGCAGGGCGAGCACTGAGACGAACAACGGACCACTGAACTTTCGCAGCATGATCATCTTTCTTCGCGCCTCGCGAAGATGATACAACCCTCTATCCCTCACACCGCGGCCTCAAAGCCTAATAGCGAACAGCCGCCTTTCGCCTCCACAGCCGCGCCGTCACCACTCCAAACAAAAATCCTCCCACGTGCGCGAGATACGCCACGCCGCCCGTTTGCACATCCGCCACTGCGCCTGCGTTCCACAGTTGGATCAGGAACCACACGCCAATCAGCCACACTGCGGGTATGTAGGTGACGCGAATGAAAATCAGGATCCAGACCAGCGACCGGATGCGATCGCGAGGAAACATCACGATAAACGCGCCCATCACCGCCGCAATGGCGCCGCTCGCGCCCAGGCAGGGAACAGTCGAGCTGGGACTTCCTGCCACCTGCGCCAGCATCGCCACCACGCCGCCGATCAGGTAGAACACAAGGTAGCGCATTCGCCCCATGGCGTCTTCAATGCCGGGCCCAAACGCCCACAGAAAAACCATGTTGCCGATAATGTGCAACCATCCCGCGTGCAAAAATATGCCGGTCACGAGCGTGATCAGATTACGGCCTTGCATAATATGAGCCGGAATCAGCGCCCAGCGCGCGACAAAAGCGTCACCCTCTGTCAACTCGCGCAGAAACACATATGCGTTGGTCAGAATGATCAGCAACGTCACCACGGCAAAGCGCCGCGGCCGTCGCGACGCGTCTCCGAGCGGGATCAAAGTTGCCACGTTCGCGTTCCTCGAGAATTTCAGGGCCACAAAGCACAAAACACCGCAAGCGCTAGCGGCCTTAGTTCGCCGCGCCGGCGCTTCATGCTGTGCTTGCCCGCGCCGCTATATTTTCAGGCCAGCTGTGGGTGAGCGCGCCGCGCTGCCGCCAGCACCCCGAGCCGCGACACACCGCTGAAGATCATGCTCACTCCAACCACAGTACCGATGACCCACGCGCTATTCGACGGCCAGGTCGACCAGATCAGAATGGAAAAAATCAGTGTCACCACGCCATCGAAAAACAGCCACCCCGATCCCCCAACCGGACGCAACTTCCACGCCAGTGCAAATTCCACAATCGCTTCTGCAAAGAGGTATGCTCCCAGCGCAAGCGTCAGCACGGCCAATCCGGCCACGGGGTGAAGCAGCATGTAGATCCCCGCGAGCAGATAGGCAAGCCCCAGAAGAATTCCCCACACCAATCCGCCCATTTTGCGGGTATGCCAGCCGAACGCAAAGTGCGCCGCACCGGCGAACACCAGCAGCCAGCCGATCAAAATGGTTGCCGCAATTCCCCCTGCCGGCGGTACCGCGATGGCCAGAATTCCCGCCACAATGATCAGAACGCTCAAAGCCCTCGACCAGGCTATCGAATGTTTCTCCATGGTCACGATGGAATTGTCACTCATTTTCGATCTCCTTTTCTGGATTGCCGCATCGGGACTTGGGAAGTTGCCCCAGCCGCACATTCCGGCGTCGAACGCAATCCGTCGGGAAACGGAATAGGGGCTCCGAATCGGCTTGTCCGTAGTCTACCCGTTCCCCGCGCAGATCAGCTCCCGTATTGTTCGTCGCTCACATGCTCCATCCAATCAACCACCTTGCCGTCGAGCTTTTCCTGGATCGCGATGTGCGTCATAGCCGTCGAAGGCGCAGCGCCGTGCCAGTGCTTTTCCTGGGGAGCGAACCACACGACGTCGCCCGGACGGATCTCCTCCACCGGCCCGCCCCAGCGCTGCGCCCGGCCGCAACCGGTAGTCACAATCAGCGTCTGCCCCAGCGGATGCGTATGCCAGGCCGTCCGCGCCCCCGGCTCAAAGGTCACGCTCGCGCCCTGCACCCGCGCCGGTTCCGCAGCCGCAAACAGCGGATCGATGCGCACCGTCCCCGTAAACCAATCCGCCGGCCCCTTGCCCGAAGGCTGCGTCCCCGCTCGTCTGATTTCCATGTTTTTTCTCTCCTGTATGCCTCAGAAACAGCCCCTGCTGCCGCCATCGCGTCTTTTGTAGCGCCGGTCTTCAGATCATGATCACGAAGCCAGGGATCCGATCTGCGTCACTTACCGCCCCGTCATCTGCTCCAACTTTTCAGGGTAGCGCGCGCCCTCGACGGTAATCTTCGCCGCAGCCTCGTTGATCTCACTGAGGTCCTCCGCCGTCAACTCCACGGCCGCCGCTCTAATGTTCTCCTCAAGGCGCGACAGCTTCGTTGTGCCCGGAATGGGAACGATCCACAGTTTTTGCGCCAGCAGCCACGCCAGCGCAATCTGCGCCGGTGTCGCGTTCTTCTTTTTCCCCATCGCGCTTAGCAGGTCGACGACAGCCTGATTCGCCTTCATCGCCTCCGGCTGAAAGCGCGGTAGCGTGCTGCGGAAATCATTGCTCCCCAGCTTCGTGTTCTCATCGATCTTTCCCGTCAAAAATCCCTTGCCCAGCGGGCTGTAAGGAACCAGTCCGATGCCGAGTTCCTCGAGCGTCGGGATCACTTCCGCCTCTGGCTTGCGCCACCACAGCGAATATTCGTTTTGCACCGCCGTCACGGACTGCACGGCATACGCACGGCGAATGGTTCCGACGCCCGGCTCCGAAAGACCAAAATGCTTCACCTTCCCGGCCGCGATCAAATCCCTCACCGCGCCAGCCACATCTTCAATCGGCACATCCGGATCCACGCGATGCTGATAGTAGAGGTCGATCACATCAGTCTGCAGCCGCTTCAGCGACGCGTCAGCCACCTGCTTGATGTGCTCGGGCCGGCTGTTCAAGCTCTGCGCCCCAGGCTTGCTGTCGCCACCCGTATTGAAGCCGAACTTGGTGGCGATCACCACTTTGTCGCGCACGGGCTTGAGCGCCTTACCCACAAGCACCTCATTCGTGTATGGGCCGTAGACTTCCGCGGTGTCGAAAAATGTGATGCCGCGATCCACGGCTGCGCGGATCAGCGCGATCATCTCATTTTCGTCCTTCGGCGCGCCATACGAAAAGCTCATGCCCATGCAGCCCAGGCCGAGCGCCGAAACTTCAAGTCCGCTTTTCCCCAATGTGCGTTTTTGCATAAGAATCCTTTTCTATTTCGAGTGCCGGTTCGGGGCCGCGGCGGCTCGTTGAAGTAGAGAGCCGCAGCCGGGACATTATTCGGATTTGAGCGACGCCATGTCGATCGAGAAGCGGTACTTCACGTCCGACTTCACCAGCCGCTCGTAAGCTTCGTTCACCTTCTGAATCGGAATCACCTCGACGTCCGCAACAAGATTGTGCTCCGAGCAGAAATCCAGCATCTCCTGGGTCTCCGCAATGCCGCCAATGCACGAACCCGAGAAACTCCGCCTCCGCATGATGAGCCCGAAGACCCCCACGGGCAGCGGCTTATCCGGGGCGCCCACCATGGTGATGTTGCCGTCGCGGGCCAGCATGTTGATGTACGCGTTGATGTCGTGCTGCGCAGCCACAGCGTCCAAAATGAAATCAAAACTCCCCGCGTGCTTCGCCATCTCGTTCGCGTCTTTTGAGAGCACCACTTCATCGGCGCCCAGCCGCAGCGCGTCGTCTTTCTTGCTGGGCGAAGTGGTAAAGACCACCGTGTGCGCGCCCAGCGCGTGCGCAAACTTCACGCCCATGTGGCCCAGTCCGCCCAGTCCCACCACGCCCACCTTCTTCCCCTTGGTCACGCCCCAGTGGCGCAGCGGCGAGTAGGTGGTAATGCCCGCGCATAGCAGCGGCGCCGCACCCGCCAGGTCCAGATTCGCCGGAACCCGCAGCACAAAATGCTCCTTGACCACGATGCTGTCGGAGTAGCCGCCGTAGGTAACGCCGCCCAGGTGCTTGTCGGGGAAGTTGTAAGTAAGCGTGAAATTCGGGCAGAACTGTTCCATGCCCGCCTTGCATTCGGGGCAAGTGCCGTCGGAGTCGACCATGCAGCCTACCGCGGCCAGGTCGCCCACTTTGAACTTCTTCACCGCCGGACCCACTTTCGTCACGCGGCCCACAATCTCGTGGCCTGGCACGCAGGGATAAACAGTTGGCATCACGTCCTTCCACTCGTTGCGCACCTGGTGAAGATCGGAGTGGCAGATGCCGCAGAAGAGAATCTCGATTTGGACGTCGTCTGCCGTTGGATCGCGCCGCGCGATCGTGGAGGAGGCAAGCGGCGATGTGGCGCTGGCCGCGGAATACGCTTTGGAGTTATACATGAAATCACCTCAGATCTTTGAATAAATGCCGTTGAGACTCAGATGCGCAGCAGAGCCGGTAGTCGCATCGAATTCTCCATCCCAAGACTACGGAACGAGAGCCTTCCGGCGGTATCCTGATCCTGCTTTTTTATTGCCTATTTCTGTAGCTGCACAGATTTTTATGCACAATCGTGCGATTTCCAGCGTAGGCTGGAAACCAGGGAACAAGGGTTGCAGATGGCGAAACAGAAGCATGACGGCATGGACAAATGCATCGAAGACCCACGCGTGATTGAAGCGCGTGCCTTGCTGGCCCGCAAAATTGCGGCACATTGCGGCGAAGGCGTGTTGACGACAGGCGTGCCCGGTTTGAGCCTTTACCGCCAATCCACGCCCACCGCCTGCACTTCGGCCGCCTACGATCCCCGGCTGGTTGTCTTTGTCCAGGGTCAGAAGCGCATCAACGTCGGCGCTACATCGTATCTCTGCGGTGCATCGTCGTTCCTGCTCTCTACCATCGATCTGCCAGTGGTGAGTCAGGTGGTGGCGGCAACGCCGGAGAAGCCGATGCTCGGCTTGCTGATCAGCCTGGACATGCCCGCCGTGCGCAGCATCCTGAGTCAGGAAGAGTTCATGTTGCCCTCAACTCCCCAGCCGATCGGCGCGCGCGGCATGGCCGTCGGCGTTACTTCTCTCGGTATGTTGAACGCCTGTGCGCGGCTCATCGATCTTCTCGACGCGCCCCAGGACATCGCCTTCCTCAGCGGTCTCATCCATCGCGAAATCATCTACCGTCTGTTGCGCAGCCCACAAGGAAAACATCTGCACGCCATCGCCACGCTGGGCGAGCAGAGCCATCGCACCGCCAAGGCCGTCACCTGGCTGCGCACGAATTATGCCCAGCCCCTTCGTGTGGAAGAACTCGCGGCCATGGCGCAAATGGGCGTCTCCACGCTGCATCACCACTTCCGCTCGCTTACCGCCATGAGCCCCATTCAGTACCAGAAGCAGTTGCGCCTGCATGTGGCCCGCGAGCGCATGCTCAATGACGGCCTCGATGCCGCGAGTGCGGCCTTCGAAGTGGGCTATGAAAGCGCCAGCCAGTTCAATCGCGAGTACAGCCGCTTCTTCGGCCAGCCGCCCATGCGCGATATAAAAGCACGGCGGCTCACCTTTGCCGCCATGGCCAACGGCTGACCTGAGCATCCGCAATCAGCGGCCGCTGTCGTCAGTTCCCGCGCCGCACTCGTTCCCTTCTTCACTCTTTACTGCCCACTCCGGAGCGCCTATTATGGTGCGCAACCGTAATGAACGACATCGAATCGCTTCTGACACGCTGGCAATCGGCCGGCGTCCTCGACGCGGACACAGCCGCCCGCATCCGCGCGTACGAAAAAGAACGCCCGGCGCAGCCTGCCCTTTTAATCGACCAGCAACCCGCCCTCTCAATCCACCAAGAGATTGGGTGCCCCTCGTCCCTCGGACTTGGGGACGTGGGAAAGCAAGAGCTCCAGTCCAGCCCCGCGGGCCTCAAATGGCTCGTGGTCACCGGCCTCATTCTCGGCGCCATTTTGCTCGCCTGCGGCGTGGTGCTCTTTGTCTCCGCGCATTGGGACCAGCTCGGCCCCAGCGAGCGCTACCTGCTTGTCATCGCCATGGTCGCCGTCTTCCACATCGCCGGCGGCCTCACGCGGTCGAGCTTCGCAGGCTTCTCCACCGCGCTTCACGCCGTGGGAACCATCTCCACCGGCGCGGCCATCGCGCTCGTCGGCCAGATCTTCAACATTCAGGACCACTGGCCGGCAGCAGTGCTGCTCTGGGCCGTTGCTGCCTTCGCCGGCTGGGCGTTGCTGCGCGATCAGGCGCAGCAAACCCTCGCGCTCCTGCTGCTTCCCGCATGGATTTTCTCCGAACTCGCCTTCCGCATGCAAGGCCACGTCGGCGAGGACGTCTACATGGGCCGACTCTGCTTCGTCTGGGCCATTCTCTATCTCACTTTTTTTGCCGGTTCGCGGCGCAGAGCGGTGCAGAGAATTCTCTTCATCGTTAGCGCCACTGGCGCAATCGACGGCATCCTTTACATGATCTTCGACTCGTCCTCGTACCCCTCCGGACAAGCCTTCATCCCTTTCGGCACGCGCGTCTGGGCCTGGATCGCAATCGCCGCTGTGCCGCTCATCGTTGCCGCATTCCACGGCCACAAGGGTCTCATTCCCATCGCCGTCGCAATCGGATTCGTGATTGCACTGCCGTGGTGCTACTCCAACATGACCGAGTCCTATGGCTACGGCGGCGGACCGAAAATGACCTACACCCGCGCAGAGCCCAACCTGCTCGCCCACGCATTGGTGGCTGCCTTTGCCGTCTTTCTCTGCTCCTGGGGCGTGCGCCTGCTTTCGCGTGCCCTGGTCAATCTCGGCATCGTAGGCTTCGCCGCCGCCGTGCTCTGGTTCTACTTCAGCAACATTTACAACGACCACGAGCGCGCCCTCGGACTCATCGGCCTTGGTGTTCTCTTCCTGGCCGGCGGATGGGCACTCGAAAAAATGCGACGCCGCATTCTCGCGCGCATGACTTCGCTGTCGCAACCCGCCACCGTAGCTGCGGCGGCCGGGACCGCCGCGGCCGAGAATCGAGGCGCGCAATGAAAATCGGCCGCGTCACTCTCTCCGCCGCCTCGCTCGCGCTCCTCATCGTGCAGTTGCTCCTCGTCTCCACCATCGCCGCCAAGTATTTGTACCAACGCTGGACCTGCCCGCGCGTCTGGACCCGCGCCTCTGCCATCGATCCTCAATTGCCCATGCGCGGCCGCTACCTCGCGCTCCAACTCACCGTCGATGGCTGCCAAAGCACGCTGCCCTCAGCCAAGGACGCCACCTTCCCGCGCGACGTGAATGGCGCCGCCAAACCCGGGCCGTACGTTCTGCGCCCCAATGCCGTCGACTTCCGCGCCAATCTGAAAGTGGTGAATAACACGCTCGTCGCAGTCCGAAATGAGGGCACGGAAGACGCGACTGCGGGAGAAGAAGTGGTTGGTACAGCCGGATCGCCCTGCAATCAGATGCAGCTCGCATCATCCACCGAGTTCTTCATCTCCGACACGGCGCAAAGCCCGTTGCCTCTCAAGCCCAGCCAGGAACTCTGGATCGAAATCACGGTTCCACCCAAAGGGCCGCCGCGGCCGACCCAGTTGGCCCTCAAAGACAACGGAGCGTGGAGGCCTTTGGACTTGAAATAGCCGCGTGAGGCACTACAGCACTCGCGCCAGGTTGCGGGGCCGGTTGTAAACTCGAAGTGAGACTGCCCATGGAGCGGCTCCCGGTTGAAGTGAGACGCGCTATAAGGAGCAGCATGAAAGCGGCCAAAATAAGCCTCAGCCGCCGCAGTTTTCTGCGGCAGACCTCTTCCACTATCGGAGCCGCCGTGGCCGCGCCGGTGATGCTTTCCGGTTCAGCTTTGGGAGAGTGGGACGTACCGCGGGAGGCAACGAGCAGCGCGGCCGTCAAATATGCCGTCTTGAAACCTGCCTCTGCCGACGGTGAACCGAATCCCGCTCTCGTCGACGGCATTCCCTTCCTGAAGGACAGCATCTTTGCGTCGCTCCCTGAAGGCGGCAGCGCGAGCCTGCGCGATCTGAATATCAGGGCAAAACATCTTTTCCTTTTTGGCTGTCGCAATTCAGTCGATAGGCCGCCCTATCAGGGAGGGGCAGACGATTTCAGGAATCTTTTTGTCGGCGACAAGGGTGGAGACCTGCGTATCCAATACCAGTCGGGAACCGTGGATGAGATTCCCTTGCTCTTCGGTTACACGCTTTGGTGGCATGACGAGCATGACGCGCCTCCCGAGCCTTTCAAGAGCGATCCGGGCAAGCAGGCAATTCTGGATAGCGCGTTGTATGTTGCCAATGGCATCCGTAACGGAGACACACCCTATTACTTGCGCGTCGGCTTGCGCAGCGAAGCCGTGCTGGGGATCGAGTTAAGAGACAATGCCAGCCATCGCGGTCAACCGGTGGTCGATGG
Organism: uncultured Acidobacteriota bacterium; assembly: GCA_963830785.1. GTDB lineage: Bacteria > Acidobacteriota > Terriglobia > Terriglobales > Acidobacteriaceae > Telmatobacter. The sequence continues at coordinate 18,745 of CAWHNV010000022.1, read as the reverse complement.
CATCACGTTCGCGGATGTCTTGAACGCGCCGCCGCTGGACTCCACGCGTTTCCTCACAGCCGATGGCGGCCCCACGCCGGAAGGCCTGTCGGCGTGGCTGGTGAGTCATACTGTCGCGGCTGTTTACCCCACCCCGCGCAGCCGCCAGGAGGCCTTGGACGATTTAAGCCGGGTCGTATATACCTTCGCCGAGGATATCGATACGCGCGCCATCGGCCGAACAGAGCCCGTTGACCCGGAACATACCTTTGCGGGGCCCGAAGTCAGGTTCGTTGGCCCGCCCGAAGCCGCTATCCTCACGAACGTCTTCCTTGAAAATTCCATTGGGCTTCTAAGTCGGGTCGATAGAGACACAGGGATGGTTCATGAGTCGTTGCTCCATGCCGAGAACTACCAGGAATGGGTGGGTTATCTGCCAGATGCGCAGACTTATTACAACGACTCATTTACGAGGACGCATGTTATCGCGCTGCTGAGTAACATGGGCTTTCTCGCCAGGGCGGATAAGGCAATCGACTACTTCGACCGATGGATGATGTATTTTCCAAAGGCCTGGCCGGCAATCCAAATGGGAGGCAAGCCTGTTCCGGGTCACGCAACTGTGCTTGCAAACAAGCCGCACTCGTATTTTGACGACTTCAGCAAGCATGGCTGGCCTACAAAGTTCAAGACCCGCGACTACGGCAACCCTGAGACGGACGGTCACGGGCTTCTGATGTTATCCCGGTGGCGCGCCTGGGCGAAAGCGGGGCGGACGAAGGAGTGGATTGAATTGCGCTGGGAAGCGATTCATGAAGCTGCCGAGTGGATTCCATGGTGCCTGGACAATCCCCAGTTATCGCTCTCCGACCATGGCCTGTTGTACTCCGAGAGCGAGGCCGGAATGGAAATGGAGAGTCTCTACTGCAACGTGCCCTGCTACTTTGGCTTGCTGGCATACGCCGAAATGGCCGAGGCGGCGGGAATGGCGGATTTCGCGGGCCGCTGGCGCGCGCAAGCGCAACGGCTGCTCGAAGCCATGAATGCTTACTTTCCAATCACGCTCGAACCCTGGGGAGATGTGTGGGATCGGGAGAAGGCCACCGGCAACGAAAAGGGATGGGGACCTTCTGCGGCCATGGTTCCAATTCTCGAAGCCACGGAGCTTTACGGCTATGATCCGGCCCCTCGTATGCCGGCTGGTTGGGCCGAACGCACCAGGCGCACTTATGACATGTTATCCGCCAAACGCAGCCCTCGTTACTGCGAGCCCGCGACGCTGGGATATGGCCAGGGCTTCATGACTCAGTCCGCGCTTCTGTTGGATCGGATGGACGATGCGACACAGATGACCGAGTGGATAGCCCGGCTCTGTTTCGCTCCCCGGCAGCCGCATCCTTACAGGGTTCCGGAGTGCGTGATGATGAAGTCCGATGGATCCATGTGGGCCAGACGCGGCGATCTGGGCAACGGTTTTCAAGCGGGCGAGGTTCTTATCGCCTGCCAAATTCTACTCGGCATCGACGACTATGATGCGAACACCCTTAAGCTGATGCCGCGCCTGCCCATCGGCTGGACCGGGGTTAGAGTTCATAAGTGGCCTGTACAAGTCCTTTCCTCCGGCAAATCGCAGATGGTGATGTTAGCCATGGAGCTTACGCGCGATAAAGACTGCAACAGATGCGACTGTAAGCTATCCGTGGACAAGCCGGTGGACAATGTCGCCGTCAGGCTGGGACCGTTTCCAAGGTCCGCAACACAACTTAAAGTGAGGAATCATCGCGGAGATGTGGGTGCGACATTGTTTGCGTCCGGCGATTCCAAGTGGGCGTGGGTTCGGATCGGCGCATTACGCGATTCGTGTTTCATTCAGGCGCAAGCTATATAACTAACCCCTCCCGCGGCGCCATTTCTACACGCTTGCCGTCGATCTTGCATGGATAGCCCCTGGCAAACGGACACGCTGCATCCGCCAGCACGACCATCCGGAAGCACGGGAGACGTTGTTCCGTGACGCTGGCTATTTCTGTCAAGGCGATACTCTGCCCATTCGGCGAGGTTCGGACTCCTGCAGTTTTTCCTTGACCAACTCCATGAAGGCGGCCATCGCCGGAGAAATCCATTTGTCCTTGTGCCACAAGATATGCGTGACAATGTCGAGGGAAGGGCCGGCCCAGCGCAGGGCCTTGAGTTGGTTCTGGCGAAGTTCGCGGGCAACTACCATGGCCGGCAGCAGCCCAACTCCCATGCCGAGGGCAACGCACTGCTTGATTGCCTCAACGCTCGAGAACTCTGTCACGTGGGCAGGGCGAATATTTGTTAGCGCCAGTGCCCGGTTGAGTTTTTCCCGGTAACTGCATCCCGCTTCAGTAAGCAGAAGATTCTGTGTGGCCAGATCGCCAGGCTTTACCGTGGGTTGGCTGGCAAGCGGGTGGCTGGCGTCGGAAAGCAGAAGGACTTGCTCCCTGCGCAAGCGGACGGACTTGAGGCTCGAAGAGGCCTGCAGGTCGTCCCCGTGAATCACCATGTCGAACCTTCCCGCTTCGAGCTCGAGCGCAATCGTCGCATTAGAGTAGGGACGAAAGATCAGTTCGACGTGCGGAAAATGCCGGCGGAAAGCGCGCAACACCTCCGGCAACCGATACGTGAGCAGACTCTCCGCGGCGCCGATGCGCAGCGGCCCGCTCGGCTCAGCGCCGGTTTGCACAGCGCGTTGACCGTGGTCCATGGCCGCGAGCGCCTGCAAGGCGAATGGCAGAAAATTGCGGCCCGCGTCAGTGAGTGTCACGCGACGGCCGAGGCGGTCAAAGAGTGGCATGCCAAGTTCTTCTTCGAGCGCCTTGATCTGCGCGGTCACGTTGGACTGCACAGTGTGCACCTTTTCCGCTGTGCGCGTGAAGCTCAACTCTTCAGTGAGCGTGCGAAAGATCTGTAGCTGCCGGACTTCCATATACATCTCCAATACAGATGCAATATATCACGTCAATCTATTGGACAGATACTTAAACCTGCGCCAGACTCTCGATATGAAGCGATCGAAACATCCCTCACAGGAGGTTGCTATGAACCGCATCATCCCCCACGCGTGGGTTTTTTCACATTGTGACTAATCGCACGCCGCCTGTGACCAACAGCATCTGAAGCGCTTTGTGTAGCCGCTTGAGCTGGACGAAGCATGCCCGTAAACCATTGAATCCAAAAACGTTCTTGAATCCATGCAGTCTACACTGCATCTGTTGGGCAGGTTCCTGAAATCTGCGCAATTCCCCGGAACCGCACAACCAAAGGAGAAAAATCATGACGCTGACGCACAACAATCCCCGCTGGCAATCTGTCCTTTCACTCGCAGCATTCTCGCTGCTTCTTCTCACAGCGTCGAGCATGCTCGCCAGCCCGATCAAAGATCCCGACGTGCCGGCAACGCCAGCAGGGTTCGCGCCGCGCACCATTCAGGAGCAGATCCAGCTCGCCGCCAACTACCTTGCCGGGCACGGCGTTCAGCAGGACTCGAAGCAGGCGGCATTTTGGTACGAGAAGGCCGCTGGAGCCGGCGATCCCCGTGCGCAGCTCCAGATTGGCTATCTCTATGAGGCAGGCATCGGCGTTCCCAAAGATCCGGTCCGCGCCTTCCACTGGTATCAGCTTGCCGCCGCTGGTGGATTGATCGACGCCAAAGTGAACCTTGGCATTGCCTATCTTTTTGGCGATGGTGTCGAGAAAAATCAGCCGGCAGCCTTCGCGCTCTTTCATGAAGCCGCACAAAAAGGCAGCGGGCTCGCGGCTTGCTTTCTAGGCGAAATCTATCATTCCGGAAATGGCGTGGTGCAGAATGACGCCGAGGCCGAACGCTGGTACGCGAAGGGTGCGGAACTGCACAATCCCCAGGCGCAGTACGTGATGGGATCGCTCTATTTCGCGGAAAAGAATCACCAGCGCAACCTGACTACAGCCGCTACCCTGCTGCGGGATTCCGCCGAGGCCGGCTATGTTCCGGCGATGTATCAGCTTGGCCTCTTGCTCGAGCAGAATCCGCAGCTTGCAACACATCCCGGCGAGGCCGCGGGCTTCTTGAACGACGCAGCCAATGCCGGCTCGTGGACTTCGTCGATGCTTCTCGGCGTGCTCGCGCGCGACGGCAAGGACGCGCCGCGCGATCCATCCACAGCGTACTTTCAATTCCGTGTTGCCGTTCTCGAAGGCGGAGACGATGCGCAAAAACGCCTCAAGAACGACTTGCAACTGCTCGCCACCGAACTGGGCCGTGAACGCACGGCCAAGATCGACACTCAAGCCGAAGAATGGCACGCGCGCCACCATGCTGTTCTTGAATTCGTCTATAAACAGGGAGAGAATGAAACTGCCTTCCCCGCCTACGCATTGGCGGTTCCCGAAAGCGGCGGGCACACGGCGATATTGCTTCCTGCAGAGGCGGGAATCGATCTGACCTATGCCCAACGATAAGGCGCCGACAGCACGGATTCAACGTGAACCTTGCGACCTGTTTCTGCCGGCAACTTTGATGAGTTCCAGAACGGAGTCTCGTGCACGACCTGAAAAATCCAGACCCTGAATCCGAACCACGCACGGGTGCGCCGGAATCGCCCAAATGGTCGATCCTGATGCACCCCGCGTTCTTCATCTCCGCTTCCACTTTCGTGGGACTGCTCTTCGCCCTGCAGGGGTGGGAGCACATGAACCTGGAGGGCTACCCAATCGGGCTGTGGGCCGCAATCGTACCGTGGTGCCTGCAATATTTCTTATGGGGAATCATCGGCTGGGTTCTTTGGCGGCTCTTCCGGCAGTTCATTCAAACGGCCAGCATCGTTCAGATTCTGCTGATCGTTCTCCCCGTGAGCCTGGCGACCTATTTGATCGAGACCATGATCTGGGTTATCTTCTTCCCGCATTACTCAAGGAATCATCCGGTCATGGGCTACTGGCAGCGGGTCGCGTTCAATTACCGCGGTGATCTGATGGAAAGCATGGCCATTTTCTGGTGCGCATTTTTCTTCTTCCGCGGCATCGGCTATTACCAGCAGTTCCGGGAGAAAGAAACCGCAGCTGTGCATCTTGAAGCGCAACTGGCAAACGCAAAAATGGCCGCATTGCGCATGCAGCTTAACCCTCACTTTCTTTTCAACACCATGAACAGCATCTCCAGCCTGATGCGCAGCGATGTGGACGCCGCCGACGCCATGCTGGAACATCTGAGCAGCTTGCTGCGTATGACTCTGGAACGCGGCAATGTCCAGCTCATTCCGCTGCACGACGAAATCGAATTCACGGAGACCTATCTTGCCATGCAGGATCGCAGATATGCGGGACGCGTCACACGGACAGTTTCAGTCGACCCCGAACTTCACGATGCACTGGTGCCGGCCATGATCCTGCAGCCCATCGTTGAGAATGCTTACGCCCACGGCCTATCAAAACTTGACCGCGGCGGGGAGCTTTTCATCGACGTGCGCAGGAATGGCCAACAGATAAGAGCCCTCATCACGAACAATGGCGTTGGCCTGAGGCCCGGCGTGAACCGGGTTGCGAACGGATATAGCGTGGGCGGAGACGGCCGTGTCGGATACGGCGTAGGTTTGACCAATGTGAAAGATCGCCTGCGCCTGCATTATGGTAACGAGGCGTCGTTCACCATGCGTGAGCTCGATCTGAATCGAGTTGAGGTTTCCATCTCTTTTCCTTTGCAACTCTCGACAAACCCCGCCCAAAGTCTCACAAGGTACGGTGAATGATGATTCACGCAGTGGTAGCAGACGATGAAGTCCTGGCAAGGCAGAAGTTGCGCCAATTGCTTCGCGACGACCGCGACATTGAAATCGTCGGCGAGTCGGCAACAGCCCTTGAAACCATCGAGCTTGTAAAAGCCACGAACCCGGAGTTGCTCTTCCTCGACATTCGCATGCCCGGCATGGATGGATTCGATGTAGTCGATGCCCTCACTAACCGTGCGGATGTTACGCTTCCGCGCATCATTTTCACCACCGCCTATGACCAATATGCCCTGCGTGCGTTCGAAGTCAATGCCGTCGACTATTTGTTGAAGCCGTTCACACTCGAGCGGCTGCGCGCTGCCGTCGAGCGCGTCCGCGAGCAGCCCCAGGTCAAGCAGCCGGCAACCGCCGCCGCGAACGGCAGCAGCAAGGGCGTCAATTTTTATACCAACCGCATCATCTTCAAGTCGCGCGGCCGCATTTTGTTTCTGCCCGTCTCAGATATTCGCTGGATTGGCGCCGAGGGCAATTATGTGCGGCTTTCGACCGCCACCGAGACCCACCTTCTGCGCGAAACCATGGCTCACCTCGAGGAGCGCCTCGACCCGCGCGGCTTCCTCCGCGTGCATCGCTCGTTCATTGTGAATTTGAAGTACGTGAAGGAAGTGCGCCGCGAAACCAATGGCGACTCCGTCGTAATCATGGATAGCGGCCACAAAGTTGCCTTGGGCCGCAGCTATCGCGCGTCTCTTAACCAGCAGCTCCATCGCGCGTGACGCAAAACCGGAGCGGCCAAACTGGAGTTCGCGAGAAACGCTCAAAACTCCAATTATTGAAGAAGCCATAAGGCCCGTCTGGAATTTTCGCCGCTAGAAAATGCGGTTCACATCCGAATCGCCGCAGTTCATCACAGATCCCAGCGTTAGGTCCCACAATCCAGAGATTTGGAGATAAAAATTGAAACCTTCGCAATCGCGTAGAATGTCTGAGGCTGGCTAACCGAACGGCCTCCTGCGCAAATGCTGTTGCTCCCCCCAAAGCGACAGCTCGTCCCCGCAACTCATGTTTCCGTCACACTTTCCCTCGCGGCGTGCCGGTTGGACTGCCACATGCAAATTAACCTCCCCAGAGGCTTCCCCATGATCGAAATGCCGACGCACGCCCAGCAGCCGGCGCTGTCACACCCAGCCCTGTTCCTGGCTCCAGTCCCGCAATCCCGCTCAGCCATTTTCAAGGCCGTGAGCGTCAATGCCGACGCACACCGTATCTCCCGGGCGCTCACAGTGCCCGAGTATCTTGAAGCGTGGATTTCGATTCCCGGCGCATTACCCGGTTCGTTCACTCTCGCCTCATCTGAGGACAACGGCTACCGTCTGGACCACTTTTCTGCCCAGCGCTCCGACTTCACCATTACGGGGTCTTTTCTTTTTTGCCATCTCCGCAAGATGCGCATGTTCTGGCGCAAGACCTCAAATGCCGCGTGCGTAGATAGCATTGTCGACTTCCGTCTTCGAGGCAACTTCGGCAGCAGTGTCGTCGAACTGCGCCACACCACACTCGCTTCCGCGGACGAGCACGCCTGGCACGACGCCCTGTGGCAGGGCTCTCTCGGGAAGCTCGCGCTGCTTTTCGGCCCCTGAAAATTCCAATGGCCGGCCGAGCTCCGGAAAGCCAACTCACAGCGAAATCGGGTGCTCCCCCGGAAAGCGAACTTACAATGAAATCGGGTGCCCCACGTCTCGTTTTTGAGGCGTGGGAACCAAGGATGTACGCATCTACAGGCCCCACACTGCAAACTCATCGCGCGGCGCATGAAGATGACGTACCGTCAGGCTCCCGCCGCATTCAAATCCACCAATCCCTCCGGCAGCGCCATTTCCACGCGCTTGCCTTCAAGATCGATTTTGCGCAGATAGCTTTTTGCAAATGGAATCAGCACCTCGCCGCGCGCGCTGCGCACCACGAGCAGCGGTGCGGCCCCGCCCGAGCGGTCCACATTCTCAATCTCGCCCACCGTCACCGTTTCCGGGCCGGCCACATCCACCAGCACGCAGCCGATCAGGTCGCCAATGTAGACTTCATCCGTATCGAGCGGCGCTCGCGCCGTTTGCGGAACAGCCACAGCCATCCCCTTCAACTCTTCTGCCGCTGAAATCGAATCCACGCCCCGAAAATGCAGCACAATGCCGCCCTTGTGCAGCCAGTGGTTGGTAAGCTCGACCTCGCGCGGAGCCGTAGATGCTGCGCCCACCGGCGCGCTCGCACTCACCGTAGCACCCGGCAGCAGCCACACCTGCGGTCGTTCAGCAAATTTTTCAGGGAAATCAGTGAGAATCTCGGCGAGGACCTCGCCTTTGCGACCCTGCGGGCGACGAATCCGCGCCAGCCAAACCCAGTTTTCAGGCGCTGCAGGCACGGCGACCTCCGCCTCCGGAAGACGCGACAGGCGCGAGCGCCTGCCACGCTAGATCTCGTCGTCCTCTTCCAGGATGTCGAGCGTGTAGCGGTGGTGCAGCTTCATGCTGACCGCGCCCAGGATGGTGCGCACCGAGCGCGCGGTGCGCCCTTGTTTGCCGATGACCTTGCCCACGTCCTGCGCCGCCACGCGGAGCCGGAGCACCGTATTCTCTTCCCGGTTCACGGACTCCACTTCAACGGCTTGCGGTTCATCCACCAGGGCTCGCGCGATTTCGCGAACCAATTCGTCTACTTGCACCATTTCAGCTTGGGTCATGATCTTGCCCCTGACCATCTACGATCGAAAATTGGTACTCTGAAACTGTGCGCGAAGAATAACACGCATTCCCCTTTGAAGCAAAGACTTGTGCGCCGCCCAAGCCTTTTTGGCCCCAGCGCATGCGGCACAAGGCTGGAGACTTAGGCTACGGCCGGATCAGAAACCGCCGGCGCGGGCGTCGGGTCAGTGACCACCGGCGCGGGTGCGTCTGCAACCGCCGCCGCGACCGCCGGGTTCTTCGCCACCAGCTTTTGCATGATGGGCGAAAGCGTGGCGCCCACGCTGCGCCAGTAGGCGATCCGGTCGTGCTTCAGGTTGACCGTGGCCGGGTTGGTGCGCGGATTGTAGGTGCCGACCACCTCAATCGAACGGCCGTTACGCGCGCGGTCCTTCTCGATCACAACGATGCGGTAATAGGGCTGCTTGGGGGCGCCGACACGCGCCAAACGAATCATAACCACGATGGATACATTTCCTTTCAAGTTTCAAGAGCTTTTCGTGCCTTTTCGGGGAATTCCCCGCCGGATCCTCACCCACACTTGGAGTCCGCCAGGCAAACGGCGGCAGGTCCCCGGCACAACAAGGGCCGGACAGATGCGCCCGGCCGCACACATCACAACACCTAAGTATCGCCGAAACCGGGCCTTCGAAGCAAATCGCTCTTTCTCCTCCCGGTGGGCGGAACGCATAATAGCCCAAGATGGAGCTGCCACAGCGACCGAATCCTGCGAACGCGCTAACCGATCACCGCTAACCACTAACCACGAGGCCTCACCATGAGCCAGATCAACCCATACGAAAAATTTCTCGGCGGCCAGCCACCCGAAGCCATCCTGCCCGTAACACCGAAAGCCATCGCCACATATTTAGAGGTAATTGGCGCCGAGCGGGCGATCGTGCCGCCGGCTCTCGGCAAATGGAGCGCGGCCGAAATCGTCAGCCATCTCGCCGATTGCGAAATTGTCTTCGCCTTCCGTCTGCGCCAGACGCTCGCTGAAGATAACCCGACCATTCAGCCCTTCGATCAGGACAAATGGGCAGCGCAATATCCCGGTATTCCGGCTGCCTTGGCGCTTGAAGCCTTCAGCGCCCTGCGGAATTGGAACCTGTGTCTGATTCAATCCGCACTGCCCGCCGCCGCCGGCAGAGCCATGACACATCCCGAGCGCGGCACAATGACCTTCCAGACCGTAGTAGAAACCATGGCCGGCCACGACCTGAATCACCTCGCGCAGTTGCGCCACATCGCCGAGCTGACCACCTGACGGACAGTTATCAGACCGCGCGGTCGCGATGTAAAAAAAACAACCCCCAACCCACCTCCCCCAACCCAGCACGAAAATGGGTGCCCCACATCTCGACTCTGAGATGTGGGATAGCACGAACCAAAACCCACGCCGCCACGTCGTCTCGGCCGAAGAACAATCTTCAAAATCGCAGTCCCTCCGGGAACCTTTTCCGCAATCCCGCGGTCAAAGAGAATAGCGCCTGCTTCCACGCCCATGCCCAGGATTCTTCATGCAAGAATCGCAGGCACTCCCGTTCCACAGTCGAGGGCTGTCGCCCTCCAGGAGGAGTTATGCGCCGTTCCCTTCTTGCTGTTCTGTCTTTGTTTCTCCCGCTCGCGGTACCCGCCCAAGCCCCCAACACTCCCACCACGAAAACCTCAGCCGCGCCCACCGCGCCGGCCGCCGCCAACGCCGCTATCGACCTTCCCGTCCGCAAAGTCGTCCTCTACAAAAACGGCGTAGGCTACTTCGAGCACGCCGGCACGGTCAGCGGCAACCAGCGCGTCACCGTCGACTTCACCTCCGCGCAGTTGAACGATGTGCTGCAATCGCTCACCGCGCTCGACAGCAAAGGCGGCATGATCGGCGCCGTCGGCTATAACTCCACCATGCCCATCGCGCAGCAGTTAACCACGCTCGCGCTCGGTCTCAAGGATTACCCCGCCACGCTCGAGGTCTATCACGCCATCCGCGGGCAGCGCGTGGAAGTCACAGGCGCTGGCGCCGCACTCTCCGGCCGTCTCGTTAACATCGAATACCGCAAGCAGACCGACAAGAACGGCGAAACTTCAGAGGACCATTACTTCCTCATCGTCGAAACCGACACCGGCGCACTGCGCACCGCCGAACTTACCGACGCGGTTTCCGTGCGCATGATCGATCCCTCCCTGCAGAAACAGTTCGCGTCCTATCTCGAAATCATCGCCTCTGCGCAGGACCAGCAGTTACGCCATCTAACACTCGAAGACCGCGGTCAGGGCGAGCGCCAGTTACAGGTGAGTTATATCAGCGAAGTGCCGGTCTGGAAGTCCACTTATCGCATCGTCTTTCCGCGCGATCCCAACGGCAACGCCACCGTGCAGGGATGGGCCGTAGTCGATAACACCGTCGGCGTCGACTGGAACAATGTCGAGTTATCGCTCGTCGCAGGCGCGCCGCAGAGCTTCATCCAGCCGCTCTCGCAGCCGCTCTACACACAGCGACCCACAATTCCCATAGCCACCGCCGCGCAAAATGCGCCCATCACGCACGAAGCCGCGGAGGACAAAGAGCTCGATCGCATCGAGCAGCAAGCGCGGCTACAAAGCTCCGGCGCAGGGCTTACTCAATATCGCGGCAATGGGCCTATGCCGTCCTCTGCTCCGCCAGCCAGCTTTGGCGTAGCAGGCATGCAAGGCATGGGCGGCGGAGGTGTCTACAGCGGCATGATCGCGAACGGCGCCAGCGTCGCAGGGGCAGGCTATGGTGCGGGCTACGGCGGCGGCGTGTACCGCGCGTCCGACGCAATCCAGGCGGGCGACGTCTCCACCAACGCCTTCGACGATTTCTTCGAATATGCTCTCACCCAGCCGGTTACGATCCACAAGAACGAATCGGCCATGGTGCCCATCCTGCAGCAGGAGCTCCCCGCAACCCACATCACCGTGTGGAGCGACAGCCATCCCACGCCACTGCGCGCCATCTGGCTCGTCAACACCTCCAAGCTCACACTCGATTCCGGCAGCTTTTCGATTTTCGAGAACGGCGAGTTCGCCGGCGAAGGCCTGCTCGATCCCATCCATCCCGGAGAAAAACGTTTGCTTTCCTACGCCGTCGATCAGGCTGTAAAGGTGCGCCGCGGCGACTTTTCCCAGACCCGAACGCTGCATCACGTGGCCGTGCACGAGGGCGTGCTGGTTGAGACCACAAGCTCCGTCACGGATACCATCTATACCGTGACCAATGCCGGCGACGAAGCGCGCGCCGTAATGGTGGAACACTCGCGCCAACCGCGCGCCGAGCTCGTTTCCGATGAGAAGCCGGTCGAGACCACAGCGACTGCATATCGTTTTCGTATGGACGTTGAGCCGCACAAGACCGTCGATCTGCGTGTGAAGGAGCGCGCCGACCTTACGGAAAAGGCGCAGATCGGGACGCAACAAGAGAACGTGGGCGAGCTGATCACCGTGAGCCAATACACGCCGGCGCTGGAGCAGGCTCTGAAACCGGCGATCGATGCCGAGACCGCGCTCGTTGATGTGAATCGCAGGATCGACGAGAACGCGAATCAGCAGAAGACATTGGCCGACGACGAAAATCGCTATCGCGAAAACTTGAAGGCGCTGAAAGACAACACTACAGCGAAGCGTTTTGTCGACGAACTGAACCAAGCCGAGGACGCAATCGAGGCGGCGCGCAAAGATCAGACCGATCTCGAAAAGCAGCGCGACCAGGCCCAGGCGCATCTCGACATCGTAATCTCGAAGCTCTCCTTCGACACCGATCTCGACGTAGTGCTATCAAAGGCGCCGTAATAAAGGGTGCAGGGGAGCAAAGGAGCAAAAAAGCAGGCGTTGGGGTTGGTTTCTGACGGCTTGAGGAGCGATCTTTCCGTGCCCCATCCTTTCGCACGGTTTTTGGGCGAAAGGGTGGGATCGCACGCAGCCCTACCCGGAAGCGCAGTGTTTGCTGGCCCCGCTAGCTCCGCTCGTTTCCGTTTACGCCAACTCCACCTTCAGCGTGATGCCGATATCGGAGAGCTTCTCCGCCGGCATCTGCACCTTCAAAGCAGCATCGTCCTGCTTCCAATTGAGCGCGCCCTTGTGTCCGAGCAGTTCCACTTTCAGAATCTTGCCGGGCTGCTGCGGGCTCGCCAGGCCGAGTGCCTCGACCACGGCTTCCTTTTCCGGCCAGCCCATGCACGAACGCGTAGAGCGTGCTGCCCTTGGTGGTGAAGCGCACATCGCTGGCCGTCAGATCGCTCTGCTTGTCTTCGTTGAAGTTGCCGCCAGCGATTTTGACTTTTGTGGAGGGGCCCTCGCCGTAAATCTTCCAGGGGCGCGTCGCGTAGATGCCTTCGCTGTTGACCTGCATCCACGCGGTGATGCCTTCCAGCACCTCCATCTCCTCGAAGTCCAGCTCGCCGGAGTTGGGCAGCGGGAAGTTCAGCAGCAGGTTGCCGTTCTTGCTCACGATGTCGGTGAGCAGATCGATGACCTTCTTCGGCGTCTTGTACTTCTCGCCGCGCTTGTAGTGCCAGCCGCCGATGCAGGTGTCGGTTTGCCACGGGTTCGCCGCGATCCGATCGGAGACGCCGCGTTCGTGATCGAGCACGCACGTGCCGATGGCGCAATCCGAAGCCAGCTTGCTGGTGTAAACTGCTTCCGTCGCCCCGCCGTGCAGTTGCGCGCTCACGTTGTAAAGATGCGCGACCATCTTCAGCCCGTATTCCTCGAAACGGAAGATGGCCGTCGGTGTAAAGCAGGTCCGGCTGATACTTGTCGATCAGGTCGGTCATGCGATCGAGATAGTGCTCGCCGCCACGAATCGGGAATGCCAGTGTCGTTCCAATCGACCTTGGGGCCGGCGAACTGCGCGCAATCCGCATCGTGATACAGATCGGCGATATTGCGGATCGACGCCGTCATAAGAAACGCCGGCCAGCGGTCCGGTCTTGTCGGCGCTGTGGCTCACGGAAAACCACTTGTAACTGATCCATAGGTGCTCGCTGACTCCGAAACGCAAGTCCATGCTTCTGCGCCGCCTTCTGCCACATGCCGACAACATCTTTCTTCGGGCCCATGTTCACCGCATTCCAGCGCGTGTACTTCGAATTCCAAAGATCGAAGTTATCGTGGTGGACGCCCATGCGAGAAGAAATACTTTGCGCCCGCCTTCTTGTAGAGGCCCATCAGATGATCCGGATCCCACTTGGCGGCCTTCCAGTTATTGACCAGGTCCTTGTAACCGACCTTGGAGGGATGGCCGTAAGTTTCGCAGTGGTAGAGGTACTGATGCCGAGTCCCTGGATGTACATGTTGCGGGCGTACCAGTCGCCATCTTCGATGGCCGACTGCGGACCCCAGTGCGACCAGATGCCGAACTTCGCATCGCGAAACCAGTCGGGAATCTGGTAGGCCTGCAGTGACTCCCTGCGTGGGCGCAAATGGCGCAGACTGCGCAGTCGACTGTGCGCCGCTGCAAATCCGGAAGAGCAAGAGCGGAACATGCGCCGCCCATGGCCTTCAGCAATTTTCGCCGGTTCAATCTTCATCCGAAGTCCTTTTGCCGCACGGTCATTTCGCCGAGCGGCGGCGCACACTCGCTGGTTTGGAATCGTGGGTTCTACTCTTGCGCCCGAAGCCGCCATCGCCTTGCGCATGCGCTCTTCCGCATCGGCGGGCCAGTAGCGCGCAGCCGAGTTCGAAGAAGACGGAGGTGTAAGGAATCGTCAGTTCCGTCTTGATGATGAGCACGCGAAAGACCTGTGAAACCTGGTCGAGCTTGGCGATGATCTGCTCGTGTGGCAGCGTGCCTTTGCTCGAGCCGCCAAAGCATGGCGTCGAGCTGCTTGCGATACGCAGTGACGCCCGGCGCATCGGTCTCGGGGACAAAGCCAAGTTCCTTGTCGAGATAGACATTGGCGCGGACGTGCCGGCTGGCGTTGATCGCGTCGAGCACCTTCCGCACCACTTCAATCTGATCTGCGCCGGAGACGATGGTTTCAATGCCGGGCTTCGATTGCGCAGGATAAGCGGAATCCGCCACCACGATCCAGTTGCGATGCCCGTAGAGCGGCAGCAGGGCGTGCAGTTCGCGTTCCCAATCAGGTCTCGTCAGTCTCGACGCATCGGCCATGGTGTCCTCGCTTGCAAAAAAGCTATTTCAATTCTTCATCCGCGCAGACGGCCACTTTGCCGCATTTGCCTGAAGCCATCAGCGCATAGGCATCGCCGGCGCGCTCCAGAGCGGAAAGCGATGCGTAATGATGTCGGCCGGATGCAGGTTCCAGCGTACCAGCCGCTCCACCAGTTCTTCCATCAGCCACGTCGACGTGACCCACGAGCCATACAGAGTCTTCTGATCGTGAATCATGTCGGGCGAGGGATTGAACTCGACGCGCCCGCCTTCGCCGAGGAAAACAATCTTGCCCCACTTGCGCGTGGCGCGAATCGCCGTGGCGCGCGCGGCATCGTTCGCCGAGCAATCGACGGCGCGCTCCACGCCCATGCCCGCCGTCAGCCGCTTCACCTCGGCCACATTGTCCGGGCCCGACATCAGAACCTCGTCGCACAGGCCGAGATCCATCGCGATCTTCATCCGCTCCGGCACCACATCGATGCCGATGATCTTCTTCGCGCCGAGCTTGCGGCAGAGCGCGCCCGTGGCCAGGCCCACCGGGCCCAGGCCGGTAATCAGCACCGCATGATTGCCGTTGATGCCGATCTTCTCCAGGCCCTCGTACACGGTGCCGAATCCGCAGGCCACCTGCGCGCCATCGGCATAGGAAAGCTCATCGGGCAGCGCGATCAGATCCTTCTCCTCGGCGATCATGTACTCGGCCATGCCGCCGTCGCGCTGCCAGCCGTAGGCGCGGCGATACTTCTCGCTGGTGCAGGAGATCATGTAGCCGCGCCGGCAATCGTTGCACACGCCGCAACCGGAGATGTGATAGACGATCACGCGATCGCCCGCCTTGAAGCGGCGGCAGCCCTCGCCGGCGGTCACAATCTGGCCGCAAGGCTCGTGCCCGGCGATCACGCCCTGGTAGCCCTCCGGCCCCTTGCCAAGATGCTCGTGATAAATGCAGCGAATGTCGGACCCGCAGATGGTCGAGGCCTTCACGCGCAAAAGAACTTCCCCGTGACCCGGCGCGGGCACCGGCACCGTGCGCATCTCGACGGTGGAGTTGCCCGGCAGAAACGCAGCGGTCATTGTTTCTTCTGCATTCGTTCTCCAGCGTTGCAACTCTCCAGCTTCTAGCATTCCTAGCCTGCTAGTCCCTCATGTTGCGAGACGAAGCGCTTGCTGCGCTGAAAAGCTGAAGCTAGTGGCTAGCAGCTAGACTTCTTCACGGCGGCGTGATCTCCCCGTTCAGATCCCAGAGATCCTCCCAGGTCTGGCCGTCCTTCCACAGAAAGACCTGGCCTTTGATCAAGCGGCAGTTGCGGTCGATGGCGGCGATCGCGCGCATCTCTTCGTCGGTCAATGGATCGGCCGCCGCTGCGCTGCAAGATTTTCGCGATAGTGATTCACCGAAAAGGGAATCGGCGTTTGCCCGCGCTGCACCGCCCACTTGATGCAAACCGCCGCGGGATGAGTTCCGTGCCGGCGTGCGATCTCCAGAATTACCGGATCCTCGGTGGGCGCGGTGTCTTCGGGCGTGCGGTCGCGCTCCGGGCGTCCCGGCGAACCGATGGGGCAATAGCCGATGGGTTGCATGCCGTTCTCCACCACAAACTGGAACAGCTCCGGCTGCTGGAAATGCGGATGCAGCTCCATCTCATTCACCGCCGGCTTGATGCGCGCGTCGCGCAATAGCAACTTCAACTTTGGCATGGTCATGTTCGACGTGCCGATGTGCCGCACCAGGCCCATCTCCACCAGCTCTTCCATCTTGCGCCACGTCTTCATGTAGTTCTCGTGGATGTAGGGCTTGGCGTCGGGCGAGCGCGAGCTGACGTCGCAGCCCGGCGGATGAAAGTTGGGAAACGGCCAATGCACCAGGTAGAGATCGAGATATTCAAGGCGCAGATCGGCGAGCGACTTGCGGCAGGAGGCGATCACATCGTCTTCGCCGTGCTTGTCATTCCACAGCTTCGAGGTGATCCAGAGTTCCTCGCGCTTGATTCCGCTGCGCAGAATCGCCTCGAATGCAGCGCCGATTTCGGCCTCGTTGCCGTAGACCGAAGCACAATCGAAATGCCGGTAGCCGACCGCCGCCGCGCCGCTCAACCGCCGCGGCAATCTCGCTCGGCAGAAACATGGTCGGAGCCGAATGTGCCCAGCCCGATAGCCGGCATGGTTGCCCCGGTAGTAGAGTTTGCGTTGTGGAATCGCCGCCGGATCGATACGAGCGGGCGGCGCAGCCGGTAGGGAAGCGGACGCAGAAGCCAATGGGGAGGCGGCTGGGGCTGGATGTGCCATGCCTGATCTACCTTGCAGGAATCAAAGTTATCGCTAACTCCACGGAGAATACCTTTTCCCATAACAAGTGTCAACTTCGATCTTGCAATTCCTGCAGGAAAGTGTTATCGGCGACTGCTGCAGACAGTCTTTTCCCCAAGCCGGGCCTGCAATTTCGTTTGCAAAACCAGCTCCGCGGACGACAATCAAAGTCATTCAAGTAAACTGACCAATGAGCACAGCCACCAATCCAGCGCACAGCCTCGGCGTCCCGCGCGCCTCGCGCGCCGCGAGTGTCGATTGGCGCCCCTCGGTCAATCCATGGATGGTGGCGCTCAGCGTGATGCTGGCCACCTTCATGGTGGTGCTCGATTCCTCCATCGCCAACGTCGCCCTGCCGCATATCGCCGGCAGCCTGTCCGCATCCACCGACGAATCCACATGGGTGCTGACCAGCTACCTGGTCTCGAACGCCATCATGCTGCCCGCCTCCGGCTGGATCGCGCGGCGCATCGGCCGCAAGCGGCTGCTGATGCTCTCGATCCTCGCGTTCACCGGCGCATCCATGCTCTGCGGCATGGCGCTCAACATGCCCATGCTGATCGTGGCGCGCATCCTGCAGGGCGCGGGCGGCGGCGGCATGCAGCCGCTGGCGCAATCCATCCTGCTCGAGAGTTTTCCGCCGGAACAACACGGCAAGGCCATGGCCGCGTACGGAGTCGGCATCGTGGTGGCGCCGGTCATCGGTCCCACGCTGGGCGGATGGATTACCGACAGCTATTCATGGCGCTGGATCTTCTACATCAATCTTCCCGTCGGCCTGCTGGCGCTGTTCATGGCCAACCTGTTCATTGAAGACCCGCCTTACCTGCGCCACGCGCGTGCGCACGGCCATCGACGGCATGGGCTTTGGCCTGATGGCGATCTGGCTCGGCGCTCTGCAACTGGTGCTCGACAAGGGCCAGGAAGCGGACTGGTTCGAAGCCACGTGGATCCGCTGGGTGACCGCGCTTTCCGTGGCGGCGTTTCTGGGTTTCGTCGCCCGCGAGCTCCTGTGCCGCGATCCCATCGTGCAACTGCACGCTCTCCTCGATCAGCAACTTCCGCACGGGAACGCTCATCACCGGGCTCTTCGGTGTCCTGCTCTACGGCGTCACGGCATTTCTGCCTCTGTTTTTGCAAACGCTTCTGGGTTACTCGGCCATGGACAGCGGCCTGGCGGTGAGCCCGCGCGGACTGGGCTCCATGGTGGCGATGCTGGTGGTGGGTTCGCTCATCAACCGCTTTGACAGCCGCGTCCTGCTGGCCGGGACTGCTCATCTTCGGCGATCTCCACGCTCATGTTGAGCCGCATCAACCTGGGCATCTCGATGGGCGCGGTGGCCTGGCCGAATTTCTTCAACGGCTTTGGCGGCGGTTTTGTCTTTGTGCCTCTCACCACGCTCGCCATGGGCCGCCTGCGCAAGCAGGAGATGGGCAACGCCGCCGGCATCTACAACCTGGTCCGCAACATCGGCGGCAGCATCGGCATCGCCGCCCTCACCGCCAATCAGGTACGCGGCGCGCAGATGCACCAGAGCTACATGGGCGCCAATCTGAACGCCAACAACCCGGTTGCCGTCAATGCCATTCAGGGACTCGCAGCCCGTTTCCAGACGGGAGGCGCGGATGCGGTTCTCGCGCACCGCGAAGCGATGGGCGCCATGTACGGCAGCCTGCAGCAACAAGCCGCGGTCCTGGCCTATGCCGACAACTTCCGCCTGCTCGGCTATCTCTCGCTGGGCTGCATTCCGCTGGTGCTAATGATGTCGCGCCCACGCCGTGCCGCGCAGGGCGCCCGCGAAGTGGCGGGCGAGTAGGGGGCGTCATTTTTCCGAACCACGCACGCACAACGCACGCATGAAAGAGGA
>CAWHNV010000021.1:0-115183 GCA_963830785.1 uncultured Acidobacteriota bacterium | reverse complement strand
TAGATTTCTTCCACTGACAGCGACCACAACACGATTAAGCCTAAACTCACGGCCAGAGGCACTCCGCGTCGCGTGCCGACTAAGGGGATCGGATGAGTTAACAAACTCACATAGTAAAAGATGTATTGCGTCCAAATTCGCAGCGTACCCGGCATTCCCAGCGCAATTGAAATCGACAGATAAACAACGATCCCGAGGTAGTAAGGCGGGAAAATGCGCAAGGCGCGCCGGGCATAAAATATCTTGAAATAGTGCTCTTTTTCGCGCAACTCGAGCAGAATGCTGCTGATGAGAAATCCCGAAAGGACAAAAAACAAATCGACCCCTAGCCAGCCGTAGGCCGACCCCAAAGCCGGAAACCAGGATAAGTAGTGGCAATCGATTACCGCCAGAACAGCAAGGCCTCTCAGTCCATCCAGCTCTCTGATTCGCACGATAGAGTCATCCCCTCCGGGGTTCGACACCTTGATTCAACTTTGCATTGGCAGTTCCGCACTATCGTGAGTTCACAAGCCAGACCGCGTCGCTTCGTCAAGCGGGCCCAACTGTTCGCCGCGCTGCAGAAATACGTAATGTTTGAGCTAGTGAATGCGCTTCGCAGGGGTCAGTTATTTCTCGCGAGTCCGGGCCACTCCCGCTGTGCCTGTTCGTACTTTTCCATGGTGCCGATATCGAATACGTAATCGGTGATGGGAAAAGCAAACATCTCTCCGACCAACTTTGGGAGTACATCGAAGCCGATGTCAGAAGGAATTTTTTTGGAATCCGGTCGAGCAGCGCCGGGCCGCCAATTAGGATTCCGGAGAAGGCCGTGTCGGCCTTCGGCAACTGCGGCTTCTCCACGAAATCCACGACCTTTCCCGATTCGTCCGTGGCGATGATTCCGCATTGCGTTGGATTGGGGACCCTGTAGGTTCCCAATGTGACTGGAGAGTGGCGCATTTGGTGAAAATCCAAAAGCCGGTCAAAACGGCAATTCGTCAGAACGTCTGCGTACAATACCGCGAACTCCTTTTCTCCTGCGACGAAATCCCGATTCACGTGCAATGTCCCGGCGCTGCCCAATAATTCGGGCTCGTGCGTCAGCGTCACGCGCACCGGCCCGCGATAGGCGTCGACGAATTCGCGCACGTGATCGCCGTGCGCGTGCGAGTTCAAAAGAATTTCGTCGATGCCGTACATCGCGCACCATTCGAGCCAGATGGCCAGCAGCGGCGCGCCCTGAATGGGCACCAGGCATTTGGGAATAGCGTTGGTAAGCGGTCGCAACCGCGTCCCCACGCCCGCCGCGAGAAGGAAGCCCTTCACGATTTCCTCGCGGGCTCCGCAGGCGGCGCGCCCGCGAGGCCGCGCATCTTCCACGCCCATGCAGTTTCAATAATGTGATCGAGATCGGAGTGCTGCGGTCTCCAGCCCAGTTCCGACATCAGGCGTCTGGGGCTTGCGCAGAGCACCGCGGGATCGCCTGCGCGACGGCTGCCCTCCTGGATGGGAATCTTGCGACCGGTGAGCTTCTCGACGCGTGTGTGCACCTCGCGCACCGAGTAACTCTTGCCCAGTCCGATGTTATAAACCGAAAAGCTGGGCGCATCCATTTTGCCGAGCGCCAGGATGTGCGCCTGCGCGATGTCGAGCACGTGGACGTAGTCGCGCAGGCAACTGCCATCGGGCGTGGGATAGTCGCTGCCGTAGATCGTGAAGAACTCGCGCTCGCCCACCGCCGCTTCAAACAGGATGGGCAGGATGTGCGTCTCCGGTTCGTGCTCCTCGCCATGCGCAAGCGTCGCGCCTGAGGCATTGAAGTAGCGAAACGCGCAAACGCTGATGCCATAGGCTTTCGCATACCAGGACAGCAACCGCTCATAAGCGAGCTTGGTCTCGCCGTATGCATTCACAGGCGCCTTGGGGTGGTTTTCCGGAATCGGCACCTCGACCGGATCACCGTACACCGCGGCGGTGGACGAAAAGATGAAGCGCTTTATTCCGGCATCGCGAACGGCATCGATCAGCGTAGTAGCTGCAACCACGTTGACGTGATAAAAGAGCGCGGGGTTCGTCACCGACTCGGGAATGAGCGCCTTGGCCGCGAAGTGAAACACCGCGTCATAGGCCTTTGCGGCGAACACTCTGCGCATTCCCGCTGCATCGCCAATATTCATCTCGAAAAACTCGGCGCCCTCGGGAACCGCACGGCGATGGCCCGTGGAGAGGTCATCGACGATCGTTACCTCATACCCCTGCCGTAGCAGTTCCTCGGAACAAACGGAGCCGACATAACCGGCGCCGCCGGTAACCAGCACTCTTTGCTTCACTCTGACTCCATTGCACTGCGACTCAAATGCTCCGACAACGCACCGTTCATTTCTCCGTAACGACTGCGTTGACGGCCGGCACAGGCGTCTGCGTCACATGATCTCCGCGCTGATGGATGTAGCCGAAGTAGTCTTTGAAATATTTTGTGAACAGGTGAAGAATCACCGCGTGAGTCCCCTCAACCAGCTCATACTCACCCTTGGTTGTGGCGATCACGATCTTCGCGTCCGAGAGCGGATTCAGCCTTCCGCCATCGAAGCCGGAGAGCCCGATGACAGGCACCTGATGCGAGCGCGCGAGATCGACAGCACGGATAATGCTTTCCGAATTACCCGAACTCGAGATCGCAATCAGCACGTCGGTGTCCTGAATGTAGTTGCCGAGAGGTCCGGCAAACACCATGTCGTATCCGATATCGTTGGCCCACGCGGTAAGCTCTTCCTCGGTAGTGGGCAGGCGGATGGCCTGAAAGCGGCGCTGCTGGTCGCTCAGATTGTGGCTGAACACGGTCTTGTTGAAATCGGCCACCCAATGCGTGGCCAGCGCCAGCGATCCGCCATTGCCGATGACATAAATCCGGCCGTCACGCTCGAACGCGGCCTGCAGAATATTCATCGCCTTGGCAATCTCCACCGTGGGAAGATTGCGGAGCAGCGCGATCGCTTTGTCTGAAAACTGCCGGATGTATTCTTCCATTGCCGTTCACCTGCCTCCTGCCGGAGTTTGGGACTTGATCGCACCATAGAATCCGCCGGAATTGAAGAGTACTTCCCCGCCCGTCTGAACGAAGGCAACGGGAATCTCGCCGGCGCCCTCGAATCCCTCGGTCATCGCGGCTTTCTGCAACGCCTGCCACGACCCCAGCCCGTCTTTCCACGGGTGCAAGCATCATCATGCAGCCGCCGCCGCCGGCTCCCAGGATCTTGCCGCCCCATGCACCCTGGCTCATCGCCACTTCGTACAACGTGTCGATGCCCGGATTCGAGATCGAAGAGGCGAGCTGTTTCTTCAGCGTCCAGCCCTCCAGCAGCATTTCTCCGGCACGCTTGAAGTCGGATCGAAGAAGCGCTTCCTTGAAGACCGGGACCGAATCCGACATCCGCTTCAACACTTCGAAATTGCGTTCTGTATTGGCCTTCTGCTCTGTCAAAACCGAGGAGGCATCGCGGGTGGTTCCGAGAAAAAACAGGATGAGGCGCTCTTCCAAGTCCAGGCGTTTCTTGAAGTCTAGCAGCACCGGTTCCACATCCACCGATCCATCGGCGTTGAACTGGAGCACATTGAAACCGCCAAATGCTGCCGCGTATTGATCCTGTTTCCCGATCGGTTCTTTGACGAGATCGATCTCCAGACGACACGCCGCTTCGGCGACGCCTCGCTTGTCGAGCCTCTTGCCGGTATAGGCGTGCAGCCCCTTCAGCAGGGCCACCGAGAAGCTCGAAGATGAGCCCAGCCCGGTGCGCGCGGGGATGGGCGCGAACGACGCAATCTCGATGTGGCTGTGGATGCCAAAGTCGAGCAGCGCTTCACGGATGCGCGAGTGTTTCAGCTCCGAGGGATGCTGCACCTCCTCGGACACCGAGTATCGCGCGGCGACGTGATTCGTGAAAGGCGCATGGTTGATCGCGATAAATATGAATTTATCGATGCACGTTGAAATCACGCGGCCGGGGTAGCGCTTGTAGAAATCGGGAAGATCCGTACCTCCGCCGACAAAACTAATGCGCATCGGCGCTCTGGAAATGATCATGAACGCGTTCTCCTACGCCCCTGCATGGAGCCGGGGATTTTGCTGTGTATTTCAGGGTTCGAGCCCCGACTATACTGAAGGAAAAGACCGGGATATCGTTACTGATATTTTTCAGTACGCAAGTGAGGAGATCAATGCGCGTATTAGTTACAGGTGGTTGCGGGTACGTCGGGTCCCATGCGGCGCGCGAACTGACAGCCTCAGGGCACGACGTTGTCCTCTATGACAACCTCAGTACGGGCCATCGCAGATTCAGCAGAGGCTACGAATTTGTCGAGGCCGACATCGCCGACCCAATTCGGATGGCAGAGGCACTCAACGGAGTCGAGGCGGTAATGCACTTTGCCGCCTCTGCTTATGTCGGCGAATCGGTCGCGAATCCGCGGAAATACTTTCGCAATAATGTCGAAGCGGCTTTGAAACTGCTCGATGCGGTATTGGCCAGCGGCGTCCGTCTCTTTATCTTCTCGTCAACCTGTGCGACCTACGGTATTCCGCAAACCCTGCCCATTACCGAGTCGAACCCTCAGACGCCCATCAATCCTTACGGAGCGACCAAACTGTTTTTCGAACACGCGCTCGCGGCCTATGCTGTCTCGCACGGAATGCGATCCGTTTCTCTGCGTTACTTCAATGCAGCAGGCGCTCATGCCGATGGATCGATCGGAGAACTCCACGACCCTGAAACGCATTTGATTCCCCTTGCGCTCAGGGCCGCGCTCGGAACCGCTCCGCCACTGAAAATCTTCGGCAACAAACTGGACACGTCCGATGGAACATGCATCCGCGACTACATCCATGTCTCAGACCTCGGCCGCGCCCATGTTCTGGCGCTTGAATACCTGGCAAAGGGCGGCGAGACAACACGCCTGAATCTTGGCACCGGCGAGGGCACCTCGGTGGCCGCACTGGTGGCTGCAACCCAGGAAGTCACGGGGCGCAAGGTGCCTCACGCTTATACCGATCCGAGGCCCGGCGACCCTCCGGTGTTATACGCGGATCCCACGCGGGCAGGAAAGGTGCTGGGCTGGCAGTCTACGCGTGACTTGCGCACCATTCTCGATTCCGCCTGGAAATGGGAACAAAAGCTGCAAGCATCGGGTTACCAGTCGTGAATTCGCGATGGCTCCTACGACTTGCTTAGCGGCGGCTGTAAAAGCGGCCAATGAAGGCCGCGATGGAACACGCCAGCCTCCTGGCCCGCAATGGCAATGGAGCATACGCACGAATGGGCGAATCAACCAGCGTGAAAAAGAACTTCATCGCCCCGGTAGGCGGCATGCCTCTTAGTGCTCTCAGCAGAAACGATCCCCTCCATGGCTTCTGGCCTACGGCATGGTACATCATCATGGATGCACCAAGAATGAAGCCCATGCCTTGCGGCCCGAGAGTCGTGAGTGGAGACTTCGTGTACATGATGGCGATGTTCAGTGCGTCCTGGTCGTAGATATTGAAGGGCATTTCCCGGCTCCCGTGCCCCAGGTATTTCAGGTCGTAACCCAGGGATGCAGCCAGATTGATCAGTCTTTCCCATTCCTCTAAAAACTCCGCATGCGCCGACGGAACGCCGACCATGCCTGCGTTGTAATAGTGATTTACCGGGCGTGGATCGGCAAACCCGATACCTGCGGCGAGCTTCATCCATTGTTGGCGCAGCGGAGCGTCCGCGGGAAATATGTTGTCCACAACCTCCTGGCACAACGCAATTCCGTAGCTCTGCCAGTTAGCGAAGAACGACCAGGAGGCACTGACGAAGATATCCGGATCGAAATACCAGAGATATTTGCAATCGCGGGCCTCATTTGCCAGCAGGTTCAGCATGAATCTCGGCTTGTAATTCGTGAGATGAATACTGGTGTTCAGCTTCAGGAACACAAGCCGAACTTGATCCGCGATCCGAATACTCGTCCGCATCGGCGTTTGCGCGCTTGAGTTGGCCTAACCAGGGAGGCAGCGCCCCGCGATATCCCGCCCAAACCGTTCCCGCGTACCCCGCGCGCACCAGAGAATTAAGAAATGCCGCCAGCCCTAGATGGTAATCCCCCTCGAAGAGCGTACAGATTGCCGTATCGCTCGCAGCCTGTGCGCTTGTCTTGTCCCGTTCCGTCATTCGCACGTTCCCTTTGAAAACTTGGCCGCATCCCGGCTATCGCGGTCCCTAAAACACACTCTCTGAATCAAAGCGGTCTGGAAAGGAATGACCACACCCCTCCACATGAATCTGCGCAGCAACTCTAAACCTTGACTATCTGCCTGCTTTGCCGCAGAACCCAAGGCATTCCACTTCCATACATTACATGCCGCACAGTGCCCGTAAAATGCCTCGCAGCGATTGTTTTATAGTCCACATCGCGTTCCCAATAAAATTGGCGGCAGACACTGATCACGTATCGGCTCGACGGCAGCGCCTCGGCGTTCACAGTCCGCAGCATAACGCTCAGTACCGTCTGCTCGGTAAACCACGAGTTACCGGGCGGGCGCCACGTCGCCAGGATCTCCGCAGCCTTCTTCATCGGCAATGTACCCTTGGGTATATACAGGAACCCGGAATTGAACTTCGGTATGTAATCCACGCCCAGGCTCTTCGCCCTTGCAACGATAATCGGGTCGCGTGTTCCATCTTCTTCCTCGGGAAAGTAGCAAGCGACATTCCTTCTGATGCACGCAAGCAATTCATGAGGTGGACTAAATGCAAGCACATCGTGATCGGAGTAAAGAACTGGACCCTGGTCGGATAGCGCGAGGATCAAAGCTAACTTTCTGCCCGTCGGGTGACCATGAAGAAAGGTTTCGAGCGCGGGTTCTCTGTCGTACACATAGCGGCATGCCGATTCCGCTGTATAAATCGCGACACCCGGGAACAACTGAGCGGCGGCTGCAGACTGGACAGCGGACACAACTCCATCCACTGCGATTTCCAGCTTGCAATCCTCATGGCGGAGATAGCGATACCAGCTCCACGCGGACCATAGCGCATCGCTCAGCGTTTCTGGCGCCGTCAGCACGACAAATCGTACTTGTCCTCCTGTTACAGGCAGGGGCGGCAATTGCTGATAGCGCCGACGAATCGGATAACTACGCCTGCGCTCCCACCACCAGACCGGCCTCGTAGATAACTTCCTGAATATGCGCTTCACTCTCGGTCAGCCTTCTCTTTTTTGCCGGCAACAATATAACATCCGGCGTCGTCAATCCAACTCGGATGATCGAGTCGATCCAATGGCGGGTGCGACCGCTCGAACCCAGCGGCCCCTCTGAAAGAATCACTCAGATGGGAAGAATAAGCTCTAGGGCAATTTTCTTCAGGATAGTCTTCCGTGCACTGGAGAATGAACTAAGAAATCTCTGTCTCAGCTGCGCTCGTGCTTTCAGGCGCAGGCGGCGATCGAGGCGCTTGTCCCGGCAGAGGCCGCGAAGCATCTTATAGGGCTCCAGGTCGTTGCGCACGTGGTATGTGTTGCTCTTTGCGTTTTCGTGTTGCCGGTAGTACCCGATCATCGACGGGACTACTTGATAGCGAAATCCTTCGAGTGACAAACGCCAGAAGAACTCCTGGTCCATCGCGTAATGTAAGTTGTCTTCGAGAAATACGCCCCGGTCAAATATCTTTCGCCGGAAGAACATGCTCTGATTCTTGACACAAACGTCGTTGAGCAATCTCTCCTGCGAAAACTCCTCGCAGCTTTCAAACAGCCAAGGCGGCTGGCTATTCTGCCCCTGAAATCCGCGCACCATTCCGTGGAACACGTCGCGATCGGGATACTGTGCGGCGGCCAGCGCCGCCTGCCTAAAACTATCCGGCGCATAGAAATCGTCTGAATTCTGCCAGCCAATCAGGTCTCCTGTGACGAGCTTGAATCCCCGATTTGCGGCCGCCGACTGGCCCTCTCCCTTTTCAACAACGCATCGCACCCACGGAGAGTATTGCGCGATCAGCTCGAGACTGCCGTCGGTCGATCCGCCGTCGATAATAATGTGTTCGATCTCCGGATAGCCCTGCAACAAAATGGAGCGGATTGTCTCCTCAATAAATGGCCGCTGATTGAGGTGCGGCGTAACAATACTTATCTTTGGCCATGGCTTGCCGTCAGGCATCGTATCCGGAAGACGGGTAGACTCCTCAGTCCAGGGCCAGCCAGTCCTCTCTGCCGCCACCTTGGGCAACTCTGCTAACGATGGGCACTGCATGATCGAGCCTTTCTATTGTTCGGCGAAGTGGACGACGCGGTCGCACCCGAATTCTCGCACAAACATCCCACCCACCTGGTACTCGATGGATTACCTCGAGCGTTGAGGTCTAACAAAGCTCACTCCCGCCGCGAGGAAGGCGCATAATAGCGGTAGCAAATGCACCTTGCTTAATGCCCACGACTTATAAAACATGCGGCTCGCAGCGGACGCATCTTCGCGCCAATAGATTCTGCCGGCGGCAAAATAGCACCCTCTGGCTATGTTTACAATCTCTCGCTCCGGCAGTATTCCACAGTTGCGGTTCTTCTCGTAAACCCTCGCGGTTCCCTCCGCCATATTCCCATACTCAGCCGACAGGCTGCCCGGTGGCTTTCGGTAATAATACAATTGCCTGCCTGTCGATGCGATCTGAAAGCCGAGCGCGGCGGCACGAATCCAGTAGTCGAGGTCTTGCGTGCCTCGTAAGCTTCGATCGAATTCTCCGACTTTTTCCATGAGCCTCCGCGTGATCGCCACTCCCGACGGGTTGATATAACCCCTGCGAAAAAGATCCGCCGGCGGGTTCGTCACTTCAATCGTATGAATTGGAAGCAGTTCGATTTCTCCCGAAGGTGTGTCCCGAAAAACAAAGCACTCCGAGTACGCGAGGTCGACCTTTCCCGACGCCAATAGTGCGCATGCGCTTTCAAGATGATCCGGCAGCCAAAAATCATCTGCGTCGAGGAAGGCAACGTACTCTCCTCCGGCGGCCCGCATCGCAGTATTTCTGGCAGCCGAAAGGCCCGAGTTCTGCTCATGTTCGAAGACGCGCACGGGCCGTGAAGTCCTTGTTGCAAACTCTGCAACGATGCGCGAGGTGCCGTCCGTGCCTCCGTCGTTGGTGACAAGGATCTCCCAGTTTTGGTAGGTCTGCGAGCCCACGCTTTCCAGCGCCTGGCCGATATATCTCTCCGCGTTGAACGCGGGGATGATGACGCTGATGAGTTTTTCAGTCATGATGATCGTCGGTCCGGAAGGTGCGGCTTGGAGCGCCTCACTTTTCTTCAAGGGAATAGTCAATTCCCGCCACCCTGCGCCCACCTCTGGCAAAACCATAGAGCGCCGTAAGAATACCTATAGCAAAGGTCGGTAATGAAGATGCAACCCCGAACCACAGCACAGCCTTCACAGTGCTCAAATCAACCTTCCAGATGAATAGAACCTGCAGGATGAGAGTCAAAATGTTATCAGCCAGGACGAAGGAGTAATAGATAAATCGGCGCGCATTGTTGATCGACGCCATTACACCGCCGACCAGACCAATCGCTCCTAACAACATAACCAGCACGACTTCAGTTCGCAGACCGGCATATTTTGGGCCCAGTACCCAGAGGAAAAGCTCCGGCCAGATTCGCGAAATAGCCACGATACCGGCGCCGCACACGCTCGCTCCGGCCATCGCCATGAGGTAGTGGCTCTTAAGATCCTTCTTCGGCAATCTTGCGAAGTAAGGCTCCACAAGAATTCCGTTGATCGGCGTCAGCAGCAAAAAGATCTGACCTAACCGGCTAAGTGCGCCGACGGACGCTACTGCGGAAGTACGGCCAAAAATCGTAATCAGGAAAACCGAAATCTGGCCTCCCAACGCGTAATAGACCACACCGGGAACGGTCGGCAGAGTAAGTTGGATGATGGCCGTTCGCTTCTCTTTTGAAGGCGCGCCTTTTACGCCGAGCAGTTGCTCCGCACGCACGTAATAAGCGACGGCAACCACAATAATTTTGGTTACGCCGATGAGAATTGCCGTGAATGCGCCAAACCTGTGAACGCCCACGAAGACGCCGAGCGCCGCCAAAGCGCCGAGGCCGGAAATAATTTGCGTCTGGTACCAGCGATAGCGATCGCGCCGCACAATCAGCACCGAGCCGTATGAAGCTCCGACGCGGGCGAACCACGCGGACACCAGCACGATGACGATCATTGCCGCTACGGTTTGCCAGCCCCAATGGCGGTTGCGGACTAGCAGCGGATAGCCAATGACGGTAAGGGGAGCAGCGATGGCAAAAAGCCAATGCGCAATTTGCCGCAACGATGCCAAATAGTCGGCGATCAATTGCCGGTCTTCAATTCGCTCGCCGATCAGAGGGACAAAGGCACCCGAGATGCCCACATCCAGAAGCACCATGAGCGATCCCTGAATGGCGAATACCACGACAAACTTCGCGTACTCTCCGATAGGGAGTAACCGGACGCAGAGCAACCCAAAGAGAAGATTGCATGCAATCGTGATGCCCTGGGAAAGCAGGAATTCCGCAATGCGATGTAATTTAGGCAGAAAAAATGCTTTTGCAGCCTGTATGTTGCCTGTGAAGCGAATAATTCTTCCTCCTTACCCGGCGCGGCGACTTTGCGCACCGCCGCTCCAGTTCGCAACCAGATAGATTCCCCGCTTGAGGGCCTGATTCTGAGCCCCACCATACGCTCACCGATTATGGCGCTTGCGCTTCTCCTCGCTTCGCCCGGTCGCGACAATTCCATGGCGCACCAAGCGTGCACAATGTTTCACCGTCGATGGGATATCGAACTTAAGAAGACTTAGCTTCGTCAAGTGCTTTTCAAGGCCAAGATATGTGCTGCGAATTTCATTCGCAATGGATGCGAACGCAGGGTCCTCAAGAATGAGACCGTGGACATATGCGAGACCTTCGGTCGTATCCAAATGGAACTCTGCGCTCGCTGCTCCGCAATGGACTCTGTACTCGGTGAGCCGCTCCGGCACATAAACAACCTTGCCTTCACCGCGAAGCAGGGAATATGCGATGTAACTGTCGTATGCGCCCTCCATGCTTTTCGAGTATAACTTCCAATCGACTTGCGACTTACGAAATACGGCGGCCATGGCAATGGGAATGGAAAGGCGGGCAAGCAGTTTCTTGGGTTGATCGACGCAACCTGCGGCAAGGTCTTCGCGGCCATACGCGCGTGTATTAACATCTGTGTCATCCAGGAGACGCGCCCCATCGGCGTCAATGAGCCAGTGGTCGCTGAATGTCAAGACCACTTCAGGATCTTCGAGAAGGGGTACCGCGCAACTGGCCAAAAACTTGCTTGTCCAGCGATCGTCGTCATTTAGAAACGCAATTACATCGGAGCGGGCCCGCGAGATTCCGGCGTAGGTGTTCATGGCAATGCCCAATCTTGCGGGATTTACTGTATGCAGAATGCGCTCGTCGTGGAAGCTCTCGCAGAGCTGCCTCGTCTCTTCGCGTCCGCCATCGTCACAGACCAGAAGTTCGAAATTCCTGAATGTTTGGGACAAGACCGTTTCGATCGCCTGTTTGAGATATCCAGTTCGATTGAATGTTGTGGTGATGATCGATACGGCCGGCATATACAGAAGGTCTTCCTCGAGAATCTCTTTGCGACACTGTGTAACTGCGGCTTGATCCTTGGTGCGCCGCGCGAATTCACTCAGCGGTTCATCTGGTACGGGTTTTTGATGCGAAACGTTTTCATCACTTTCAGCACAGCTGATCGCAACGTGGCGCGAGCGTTTCGCTTCCATTCAAAGCGACGAATCATGGCGGCCTGCCGTTTGCGGAAATGCTTCTCCGGCGGGGGCGCATGCCGCAACGATGACGCAGCTAACTCGATGATGCGGTCAAACTCGCGCTCGATGGAGAAGTATTCATCGAATGCGCGGCGAGCCAGCCGCCCGCGTTCGGCGGCGCCATCGAGATATGGCTCCAGAATCTCGGGTAATTTGGCGATATCCCGTTCGCGCACCTGGATGAGAAAGGCATCCCAGGCCGGCCCAGGCGGCAGGGCAAAACGGTCAGACAAGAGTACAGGCGTGACGCCTGCCGCCATCACCTCAAAGAAACGGTAGCTTCCCACCCCTGCTCCGCGCGGGCAAAGCACAAAGTGCGATGCCGCAAGCGTCTCCGCATAACGGCGCTGTCGTTCCAGACGGTCGGGCTGGGAATTGTCCCAATGCCAGTATGCTGAAGTGTTCTCGATCAGGACATCGCTTCGGTTGAATTTCAGATTATAGAGACGTTTCCGCACAATGGAAGTCGAGCCGCCCTGAAACGTGAATAAGTAGCGCTTTTCCGCCTTCATGCCGATGGGAACGGGAGAGGTAGTCTCTTCCAGGAAAGTATTTTGTAAGTTCCCGTTGCGGGAAATGTGCGCGTAGTTGAAGATGCGGCCAATCCGGGTATGTTTGCTGATCGGAGCGTTGGTGTGTACGCCCGGAATCAGCGGAAGGCAATCGTCATCTTCGGAATAAATGGCGCAGCGCTCGGGAAAGGCCTTATAAAGTTCGTATTCCAGAAGCCGTTGCGGCTCGAATGGCGGGGCGCCAAGAATCAGAATGACGTCGGCCGCGGAAGGGTCTGTTGCGATTTGGTGGCTTTTTGAATATACGGCGTGGGACTCTAAGATACCGACCTGCTCGGTCTCAGAGACCGCTCCGAGATACGCTTTCATGACTTAGAAGCTCCTCAACGACACACGCCGGTTGACAACCAATTCCACACGCGACGCGAATGTGAATTTCTAATCTTTGCCGGTGCACTCTCGATAAAGCGACAGGTACTCGCCGATCATGCGCGCGGTTTGAAATCTCTTGCGAACATTCACAAAGCCGCTTTGCCGCAGCTGCTCACGGAATTCCTGGTCGGAATTCAGCCTGCGGATGGCATCGGCCATGCCGGCTTCATCCTCGACAGGTTTGAGAATTGCCGATTGCCCAAGCACTTCAACGAGTGGAGGAATATCACTGGCGACAACCGGACACCCGCATGCCTGGGCCTCGATCGGCGGCCACCCGAATCCTTCATAGCGCGAGGGAAAGAGCAAGCAGACGGCGTGGTTGTAAAGGGCCTCGATCAAGGCGACATCCGGCTTTACGACCTGAACGATGCGACCCTCAATTTGCAATTCGCGCGCGAGACAGACTAGCTTCTGGTTCAGCGCCTCACCGGCCATCACCAATTGCAGATCGGTCTCCGCTGCGGCCTTCGCAAAAACTCTCAGCACGCCCTCGCGGTTTTTGTAGGCCGTGTTGGAGCCGAGGTGGAGAACGAATGGGGCCCGAATTGTTGTGAGGACCGCGAGCCGCCACTCAACTTCGTCCCGCGCGAGGAGCTGATATGGATAGTTCAGACCGTTGAGAATGACGCAGAGATTTTCATCCGCTTGCAAAATTCTGCGCGTGTCCTCGAAAGTTGCCCGGGAAACGCAGGCCACGCGTGTGGCATGTTTCAGTCCATGGCAAATCCAGCGCTGCAGGATTTTTCCGAAGAGCGAAGACCGCAACCCAGGCAATTCGCCGCGCGCACTGCGCACTGCAATCATGTCGTGGCACGTGACCACGACCGGCATTCCCTTGATCTTTCTCCTGATCATCGGCGCATACATCGCCGCGCCGTGATCGCATAGATGCACGATGTCGGCCTCAGCTGCGGCTGAGACCAATGCGCGCGGGAAGATCACGAAGCGATCAATATATCCCAGCCACTTGCCCACACCGTGCACGGAAGGCTTTATTTTGCCGAACCTCGGCTGTGGAGAAATTAACTCTGCATCGACATGAAGCTGACGAAGTTCGCGAAGCAGCGCCTGCGACCAGATGTGCATGCTCGTCGATCCGTCAAACGGGTAATTCCCCACCAACAAAACCTTCATCGGGCTCCGCGCTTCATCTCCCCGGCATCGAAGAAGCTCTTCCTGGTTGCGGTTGGATCAAGCTCCCGGCGTGTTCTTGCGCTACCATCGTTGTTATGCGGCCAACCGTTATCCTTTTGTCGTTCAACTCGGAGGATACGCTCGGCGCCACGCTTTTGAGCGCCCGCCGGGTTTCCGACGAAATTTTTGTCGTCGACTCTTTCAGCAAGGATGGAACCGTAGAGCTGGCGCGCAGTTTTGGAGCCACTGTGGTCGAGCACGCCTTTGAACACTATGGCGCGCAGCGCAACTGGGCGATTGACAACCTGCCTATCTCGAGGCCCTGGCAATTGCATCTGGACGCCGATGAATGGATGGACGATAAGCTGGTCGCCGCCATTCTTACGCTGCCTGAAGAGCCCGAGCACGCGGGATACTTTCTGCCCCGCTATCTGCGGTTTCTGGGCCGCGTCCTGCGCCATGGAGGCATGAGCCCCACCTGGCATTTGCGTCTGTTTCGCAGCGGAGTGGGACGCTGCGAAGACCGCAAATACGATCAGCATTTTCTGCTCACCAACGGCACGAGCGGCCAATTGCAAGGCACCATGATTGACGACATCCGCATGCCTCTGACGGAGTGGATCGCAAGGCACAATCGCTGGGCCGACGGCGAAGTGGCCGAGTTGGACAGCAATGAAACGATGGGCCGCCTGCAACCCGCCGCTCGCGGCAACCCCGCGCAGCGCAAGCGATTTCTTCGCCAACAATACAATCGCATGCCGCTCTTCGTGCGTCCGTTTGCCCTTTTTGTGTATCGCTATATCTTCCGGCTGGGATTTCTCGACGGAACCGAGGGCTTCATCTTCTGGGTGCTGCAAACTTTCTGGTTTCGTTTTCTCGTGGATGCCAAAATCTGGGAGAAGCGTCACGCTTCACGCCTGTCCCAAAGCGCCCCGCTCGAACCAACGCGCAATAGTCGCGCAAAAGGGACCCCCACCTCACTGCGGTGAACAGACCCTACGGGATGGTTTAGCGTTCTGAGCCCGGTTGATCCATACCGCCCATTGTCGAGGAGCCTGACGGCGAGAATGCGGAAGATGCGTGCGTCTTGGCGTGCGAGCTTGAAGAACCTGCACTGGATCCGTGGCTCGAACCGGCGCGATTCTTCGCACCGGGCTGGCCATGAGCGCCAAATGAGGCCTGCTTGCTGCCCACGGATTTGCTGCCGGGACGAAAACCGCTCGACACGCCGGAGCGTGCACCATATGCGGGATGCCCGCCAACTCGGGAACGTGAGGCCAAAATGCCAGATTGCGCTTTGCCGGGAGCACTTGCAGTTGCCGTGCCCTGGACAGTTGGCCCCGCGAGTGCCGCGGGAATTGAACTCCTGGCCGCAGAACTTTCCGTGGGAGTCGCGGTTGGTGTTCCCATCGAACTGCTGCCGCTTTCGCGCCAGATTCCGCCTGGCTGAGTTTTTATCCCGAAACTTCCGGTTCCTGCCCCCCAGCTTCCGCTGTTCGCTCCTGCGCTTGATCCCGCAGGCCGCATGGCGGTGATTCCGAAACTGCCCTTTCCCGTCGTCCAACTCGAAGCGCCGCCGCTCACTCCCGCCGGATTTGCCGTATCGCTGCTGGTCCCGTCCGGGTTTGCGGCCGAGGAGTATGCGGTTGCGTCAGCGCTCGAAGAAGTTGTGCTGGTGCTATCAGGGGTTCCGGTCTGCCGCATCTGCGCGTGCGTCGGAGCGATCCCTGCGCAGGTCAAAACTATCGCGGCAAGGATGGCGATCGAGGTCGCACCGCCGGTTTTAGCGCTGTTCATGGTTTGAATCCTTTCCATGCCAGGGAACTCATTTGCGAGCCCGCGGCCGTCGCAAGGCTTCGTTCCATGTGCTCCAGAACGCGCCCGGACGACCACCGCATGCATGCGTACGCGCGTGCATTCTCGCCGGCCTTGCGCAAATCGGCGTTCCTCAATCCGCGAACTGCCTCGAGAAGCGCCAGTGGATTTTCCGCGTCGACTACGCTGCCCGCTCCCGACTCGCGCGTGATGCGGGCAACCTCGCACTCGGGATTGACCGATGCAATTATAGGACGCCCCGCCGCGAGATAAGTCACGATCTTCGACGGAAAAGCGATCTCTGAAACCGACTGCTGCTGCGTCACCAGACAAACGTCACTGGCCGCCATCAAACCGCGAAAATCCTTCTCATCGAGCAGCGGCACAAACCGCACATTGCCCAAATCCAGTTGCGCGGCGCGGCGCTTGATTCTTTCGCAATCCGCGCCATTGCCCACGCACAGGAACAGCATGGAGTCGTCGTTGCGGTTCAGCGCAGCCGCATCGAGAATGACGTCGAGCCCCTGCTTCACACCCATGTTCCCGCTGTGCGTCACGAGGAACTTCTCTCCCAGATCATACCGCCGCCGGAACGCGTTGCCCTCCTCTGCAGCCAAATCGAGGAACGACTCGTCCATGCGCGGCTCAAAAAGCTCGACTTTGTCTTCTCGAAAGCCTTTGTCTACGATCTTCTGTCTCATGCTCGTCGTGAGCGTGGTGACCAATCGCGCATGGCGGTACGCCGCGTTCTCGACTTTATAGAGAAGTTTCACCGCCCACCGTGGGAGCATGCCCAGATCCGAAGCCGAATCGGGCTGCAGGTCTTCTACATCGAACACGTATTGAACACTCCATAGCCGGCTCAAAAGAATTGCCGTCGCGGCCAGGCCCAGCGGCGGCGAAACCACGAGCAACACGTCCGGCCGCTTGCGCAGCAACGCGCGCAAAGTTACGCCAATAATGAAACTCGCCTCGAACAGGATGCGTTTGAGTGGCGTGACCGGGTTGGGGACATAGGCGTAACTGCGAACGATCGAAACTCCATTGCGATTCTCTTTCCGTCCCAGCTTTCCTGAGTACTCCGGCGGCACTTTCCAATCCGGATAGTACGGAAATGTGGTGCACACCTCGACCTCGTGTCCCACGCCGGCAAGGTACTCCGCACGATAAGTTGTCACGGCGCCGATGCCGGTAACTTCCGGCCAGTAATTAACGCTCAAAATCAGAACTCTCATTTGCAGATCTTTCAGGCGACTCTTCCGTCACCCGGATATCGTCAAGCTGCCAGTGGGCCGACGCAAATCCAGGCAGGCTCTTTCGGGCTGATTTCGATCGCCTTGGACGCGGAGCGAATATCGGTTCTCGAGCAGGTCCTTTGCTGGGTCGCCCGCTTCGGAGCGCGCCGCTACTTGCGCAGCGCAGACGCAAAAACTTCCAGGTAGCGCATCGCCACCGCTTCCGGCTGAAAGTTCCTGAGGTGCTGGTCTCTCGCCGCAATCAGCTCATTGCGCAGGGATGGACTCGTGAGTAAGTCCTTCAGAGCAGAAGCCAGCGCCGCGGCGTCGCCGTTGGGAAAAAGAATCCCGCACGGGCCAACGGCTTCAGAAAGTCCGCCTCCTCGCGTCGCGACCACTGCACAGCCGGCAGCGATTCCCTCGAGCGCGACTACGCCAAACGGCTCTTCCCAAATCGACGGCACTACCATGATTTTGTGTCGGGCCGCGATCGTGCCTCGGCCCTCCCGGACTGCCCCCAGAAAATCCACTTGATCAGAAAGGCCGAGTCCCACCGTCAATTGCTTCAGCGCCGGCATCTCCGGCCCGTCCCCAACTACCGTGAACGCGGGGGTCAGTCCTTCCCGCTTCAGAAGCGCCAGGGCCCGAATCACGACATCGCAGCCCTTGTCCGATACCAGTCTTCCGATGAAAACCACATCTCCCGTGCGGTAATCCGGCCCGAGGTCAGCAAATTCGCGCGGCTCAAAAGGGTTCCCAATGACAAGCGATGACATGGGCAAAGCCGACGCAATCGCCTGGCTGATTGCGATGTTGCGGCATGCGCGAAGCGTCGCGAGTTTCAGATAATCCTGCCAACCACGTCCGCCTTCGACCCGCTCCAGCCAGGTCTGATGCGTAACGACTACCGGCCTGCCTGATGCCAGCAACGGAAAAATCATGCGCAATGAAACGTTATTCTGGAAACATATATCCGCGTTGCGGGCCAGGTGAAAAAGTTTTGTCGCCGATGGGAGCCGCACAATATCATAAGCCGCTGCAATCTGAGGTCCCGGCGTGCTGGTCACCACAGTAACCATCGATCCCAGGCGACAAAATTGGTCTGCAAGAATACTCGAAACCGTCTCAATCCCGCCAATGCCGGGTGAAAAAGCAAAGGAACAGAACAGTATCTTCATCGAGTGCACCGGAGCAGTTTCTGAATGCCACTGCATTGAGCGTTCGCCGCATGGTTAATGGGCGCTATGACCGGAGCATCGCCACTCCGGGAGTGACCAATGAGCGTCTGTGCATCGCAGGCTTTAACGTACCGACAGACGACGAACATTCTGGGAAGGCGCCGACGCCGCCTGCCGATTACCCAGTTTCAATGCGGCTATGGTAAAGGCCACGCAGATCACCATGAATCCCTGATCCGTTGGCTGCTCTAACGTACCGAAACACAATGTGGCGAAGAGCGGAGTCGCGAGCAGAAAAGCAAGTGGCTCCTGGCGTTGCGCACACTTGATCGCAGAGAACGTTAAGCTCAGCGCCAGCAGAAATCGAAACAGCGAGAAGGCAATGCCCGGAATGGGGCCGAGCTCGACCAATTCCCGGACGAATTCGTATTCGCCGGCCACGAATTGCACCCTGCCGGTCGCGAGCCTTGAAACCGCGGCGGCGCCGCGTCCCATGCCAATCCCAAGCGGATGGCTCGAAAAGTCCGTTTTGGCCAGCGCACCGATAATGCTTCCCGATGTTCGCTCGATCATGGCGTGCTGCATACCTCCTTCGGAGCCATACGCACTGGTTGATCGCTGGCTGAGACTTTCAGTGGCGGAAGAAAAAACCGGCAGGAACGACACCAGGATATAGACGGCCAGGAGCGGAATGACAATCTTGACCAACTTGATGAATTGCGAGACTCCGAACGTCGCGGCAATTCCCGCGCAAATGGCAACACCCGCCAATTCGGCCACCAGGGTGCGCGACCCGACCACCGGAACAGAGAGAATCAGGGCGAAAACCGCGGCCCACAGCAGCCACTTCCCGGCGAATTTCTTATTCGTCAGGCCATAAAAAAGCAGCGCCGCCACAATCGCGTTATAGAAAGTCGGTCCGGCAACAAAGCTGAATGTACCCGAAGCTCTGACATGTTCTGCAATGTAGTAAATTTGCTCGGCGCCCTTATAAGCGCCTGCGTTCAGAATTGAACTTTCCGGCGCCCGGTACTGCGCCACCTCCAGAGCCGCCAGCGGCAGCATAAGCCACAATGTGGCCGTGCCAAACTTGCGCAGGTCGTCTGCGTCCAGGTTTTCCCCCATAATGAAGGCCACGGGGAACGGCAGCAGATAGGAACGCAATCCATACACTGCGGCGATCCACGAGTTATCTTCCAGAATCATCTGCCATATGCAAAGACCCAGGAGCGCGCACGTCAGAATTTCTGTAACCGCAGACCAACGTGCGGGCCATTTATTGGTGCGATACGCTTCAATGATGATGAGAACGGCCACCGGATCGCGAACCAGCAACAATGGCGCGGAAAACTCCGGAAGCACCCATTTGCGCAGCGCGCCTTCGAAGATCAGCAGCAGAAAATACAGCCAGAAGAGCTTCTTCAGCAACGGCATTTTGCTACGCGGTCTTTCGGGAATTTGCCTTCTCACTGGCACGCGATGACGGCCTCCACGGTTTCTGCAAAATGGCGACGATAACTCTCCCATGAATTTTCTGCCGCGGTCGCCTGCGCGTTACGCGACATGGCAGCCAGCATTTCCGGGTCGCGGTGGAGAGTATGCAACCGCTCGGCGATGGCTTCGCTGCAACAGATGGGGACGATGAAGCCCTCACGTCCGTCGCCGACCAAATCGGCGGCACCTACGTTGGGAGTGACGATGACAGGCAAGCCGCATGCCATCGCCTCAGCGACTACAAGACCAAACGCCTCACACAAGGAAGGGAGCACCAGCACATCCGACTCGACCATCAAGTCCAGTACCTGGCCGTGTGAAAGCGTCTCGAACCAGCGCACGCGGCTCAACGCTTCGTCCACCTGTTGATTGGGCTGGAAGCGCCTGCCCACAATCGTTAATTCAACTTCCGCTCCAACCCGGTCAACAGCATCCAGCAGATAGCTGATTCCCTTGCGCTGGATCAGCGCGCCGGCAAAAAGAACCTTCAATGGCCGATTGGCCTCGCGTGGCATGGGTTTGCGGGAATGGATCGGCGGAGCCCCGTAGCTCACCATGCGAATTTTTTCATCCGGCACCACCCCGGACAACGTATGCCGAACATGCCGGCTGGCGACAATAACAATATCCGCAAGACTCAGCTCTTCGTCCTTCCATTGCATGTGGCTCGGCGAATCTTGCAACTTGGGAAGAAGTCCGGCGAACGCGGGATTGCGTTCCGCCTCTTCCGACAAAAGCCGATGTTCCCAATACCAGTGGCTGCTGGGCAGCTCGTAAATTGTCGTGATGCCCAACCGCTTGGCTTCGCGGAAGGTCTCGCGCGCGCCGCCTTCATAGGCATACACAACATCGGGACGCAGGCTCGGAACGCGCCGCGCTACCTTGCCGTCCAAGTGCCGGTAGACACCGATGATCGAAAAGGGCCGCTCTCCGGAAGTCAGAAGACCATTGAGGAACGTCGGCTTGGCGCCCAGACGAACCATCTCCCTCCATGGAACGCACTTGATGCGCTCTCTGGGTGTCTCCGCATACGCGCGCCGCTCCAGCTGCGTCCGCGTTCCCGCAGGTAGCAGCCGGTTCCAGCGCGACTGCGCATCCCAGGCAATCGTCGTCCAGAACTCCGCCAGCATTCCCCGTTCAGAAAGGCTTGCGAGTGCGTTCCGAACGTTCTGGTTGCCCGTCGGGTGAGAGATCAGGACGCGAGGCTTAGGCATTTCTTCGGCCTGCGCTCTCGGGCGCCGCTTCCATCCCATGCGTCGATTCATCCATCCAGCGCGCGTAGACCGCTGCATGAACCTGCAACCGGTGCCCTAAGTACCAGCGCCAGGCAGCGATGGAGCAGGCTTCCAAACCGGATGGCTGCACTGCTGTCGCCGTGCGCGGGCTCAACACTTGAACTCCATCCTCCAAACCGTCGACTTGCCCGGGAAAACTTCGCGCAATCACGGGGATGACGCCATGCGCACAATAGCCGGCGAACACCCCGGATTTTGCCAGGTGCGTCGCCGGATACGAGAGAAAACCGAAGGTCGACCGGGAGAACTGTCTGGCGATTTCCGTCGCGGCCAGAATCCCCATGCGCCTCACTGGAATCCCGTCGAGTGCGCCCGGAGCCTCAAATTCAGGGCCGATGTCCAGAATCTCGTGAATCCCGAACTGCTCAAGCATGGTTCCCAGCGCGGACAACTCGCGATACGCGTTTTGCCTGGTTCCGCCGAGGCCAAAAACCGCCATCACCGGATCACGGTCAGTCAGGGGAATATGCTGCTGCGCCTCTCCGACCTGGGAAAAGATTGGCATATATTGAATGGGCGAAGCGGATTGCGGCACTGTTTCCCGAGTTAGCCAGTCCACATAACCTCGCGTGTTCGTCACCAGCAGATCGCACGCTTCGGCGATCCTCCGTACCACCCTCTTTTGCCGCTGCGAGTACCAGAAGGCAGACTTCCATGGCATTCCAGTCGCAAACAGTTCATGAAAGAAGACGGCAACGCGAAAACGCCCATCTGCCCTCACACTTTCGAGCGCCTCAGCAAGAAGCGTGGGCGCCCCGTCGGCAGAATAACCGTAGCCGCTCAAGTGAACCAGAATCGCCGCCGGTTGAGTCCCGCTGAAAGCAATACAGGCATTTAGTAGCTGATGCGGCGCGCAGTGAGTGATGGGATACGGAAGATCGCAGCGTTCATCCGAGTTCAGGACAACAAATGCGGAGTCAATGCCGTAACCTGTTCTCAGTTCCGAGGCCAGCGCGATGGCATGATCGCTGACACCGCAGCGCGTGGGCTGGAGCCGCGGAACAACCTGAATCAGCCGATGATTTCCTGTCATGTTCATCGTGGATTCATTTCGTATCCCGACCAGGGACTGTGACACCGTCGGCGCGACCGAGCTGCCAAGCCTCCCAGTGAGGAAAGGACGCGGGAAGCCGGACGGCATAAATCATATTGACGCGCGGCGCGATCCAGGTTCGATACGTTACCGGCGGGTACGCTACCTGGCCGCCGCACTCCTGTGGATTCGACGAGACCGCAAAAGCAGGTTTGAGAACAGGCATTTCGTCCAGTGAACCGAAGAACCACTGCGTGCAATTCTCCGGGAAAATCCGCGCAGGCTGCGGCACGTATGCCCCTTTGGGAACGCGAATCCGGATGTCATTGACGTATCCTGCCGCCTCCACTTCGGTCCAGCCTCCGAACTCCCACGGCCCCAGGATGGCGGTCACCGGTGTCCCGTTTGAGCGGAGTTCGTCAATTGCGCTGGCATAGCCGCGATACAAGGCGAAGTTGTCATGCGTGGCTGCGACACTGTATGCGCCGAAGAGGAAGATGAGAAAAATGCTCGCCAGGGGCAGCTTCTCTTGCACTCGTTCCTGGTAGAAGCGAGTCAGCAC
The DNA here is from genome assembly GCA_963830785.1 of uncultured Acidobacteriota bacterium. Classification (GTDB taxonomy): domain Bacteria; phylum Acidobacteriota; class Terriglobia; order Terriglobales; family Acidobacteriaceae; genus Telmatobacter. Next base: position 92,647 of record CAWHNV010000021.1, on the reverse strand, counting down.
CAGGAGCAGGATGGCGAGCAGGGGCAGGAAATAGCGTTGGAAGATTGCGGACTGCAAAGCCAAAAGAACGAGATAAGCCGCGCTGAAGGGAACCAGAATCACGCCCAGCTTCTGCCATGAGATGGGCGCTTTCTGCACTTGCGGCTCAGGATGCTCTTGCCTGCGCTCGAAGAAGCAAAGCCCAAGGCACAAAAAGCCGAACACCGTCGCGCCGGTCAGCAACATGCGAAGAGCATAATGCGCGAGGTCAAGGTGAACTACCTGCGCCGCAAGGACGTTCAGTCTGTCGAAGGTAGGGGTAGTGATGCTGTCAAAAGCCTCGTTGGCAGGCCATTTGTCGATCTTGAGCAAGTGGATCGGGGCCATAGCCACAACTGCCGCAACGACGGCTGCGGCGCGGCGGCGCCATGAGCGCAGATATCCGCCGAAGAACAACAGCACGGGCAGCGCGAATAGCATCAGAACTCCTGCGCCGCCCAAAACTGCGCGCCCAAAATTCTTGACCAGTTCAAAAACGTTCTTGCTGAGGAGCGGCGGCGGAATGCTATAGGGCTGATTGGCAAACCAGTGCATCGACGCCGCAACCATACCCACCCCTGCGATCCAGGAGATGCAACCCGCAATGAGCGCGCGCCGGTTTCTCCTGAGCAGCCAGAGCGTGGCGGGAACCATCACCAGCACTCCAAGCCACGCGATTTGCCGCGCCGTTCCCCCTGCCGCGTTTACGAGCGCCGCCAGGCTGATCCAGGCTGCGGCGGAGTTTTCACCTCTCGCCTGGATAGCCCGCAGACACATATAAAGACAAGCCAAAATGCACAGCGTGCCCGAAATGTCAGACATGAATGTAAAAGCCCGCGCAAGGAACACCGGCGAAACCACGAAAGTCAGCGTCGCCAGCGTGGCGTTCCATGAATTCAGCCCGACTCGAATACAGATGCGCTGCAGCAAAAATGCCGCAACCACGGCCTCTAGCGCAGTGCTGAATCGAACTGCGGTGAACGAGAAGCCGAAGAGCTTGACGAAAAAGGCCCCGAAGTAGAGTTGCCAGCCGAGCATGGCAGTCGCCCAGCCGTTATAGGCAATGTGGCCGGTCTGAGCCAGTATCTGCGCCGTCTTGATATACGACCAATCGTCGTCGATGCCGATCTTCGCGTACGGCTCAATTAAGAGATAGCAGACAATTGGGGCGATCGCGCAAATCGCTTCTGGCAGATGGCTCTTAAGCGCAGTTCGCAAAGAAAAATTCCCTCCTGGGCACGGTTATCACAGCCACGACTGCCCTGTTGCGGCTCATGAATCGACTTTTCAATGCTGTGAGAAGGAAGCAGACCTTCCGAATTTTTGGAGCAGTGGAATCAGTTTTGCGCAACGACGAAGCATCAAGTCACACCTGTTCAGTCCCGCTTCAGGCAAGTTTCCGGAATGTCCGCTGCCGGCGGAGCAGCTTCTCGCCGTCCGCTGCCCGATGCGATAATTCACCAATGACGAGTACGGATGAGACGCCCAATATCGAATCGGCTAAACCGGTGGTTTTCCTGTCCAGGCCTCTTGACGGAATTATGGCGGATCGGTATTTCGACATTGCATCTCCAGATCACTTCTGGTGCAAGCGCCGATTTGAAGTGCTGCGGAAACTTGCTGACGGAAAACTGCGATCCGCTCAGAAGATCGCCGAGATCGGCTGCGGGAACGGCTTATTGATCAGGCAAATCGAAGACGCATACGACGTTGCGCCGGTGGGTTTTGACCTGCACGAAAAAGCTCTGCGCGGCAGCATTTGTCGCGGACAGTTGTATTGCTACGACATTCATGACCGCGCCGCAGAATTTCGAAATGCGTTCGACTTATTGTTGATGTTTGATGTGCTGGAACACATCGACGATCAGGACCGGTTTCTTGATTCCGCGAGATTTCACCTTGCCGAAGGCGGCTGCATCATCATCAATGTCCCGGCATTGCAATGGCTCTATTCGCCCTACGATGAAGTGCAAGGGCACCGGCGGAGATACTCTCTCGATGCTCTGCTCGCGGTAGCCAGGAGAAACGGATTCCATGCTGAAGCGATCACTTACTGGGGCGCGCCATTGGTACCAGTGCTGGCCATGCGAAAAGCTCTTCTCGCAATGAGAAAGACGAGCGAGGATACTTATGCCACGGGATTCGATCCCGGCGGAAAACTGATCGACTCCGGTCTTTTGCATCTCTCACGCTGCGAAATGCTACCCCAGCGGCTCGCAGGAGTTTCGGTCATGGCGGTTATTACTGCGGATTGATCGTGATTCGGAACCGGCCCCATGCCGGCGAGCAGAAACCTCCTAAGGCTCGTTGGGCAGATTGATTCGTTTCCTGACGATCCATACCGGCCGGTGCTTTACCTCTTCAAAGAGTCTGCCGACGTACTCTCCGAGGATGCCCATGCAGATCAAGTTGGCCGCGGAAAAAAACAGTATGACAAAAATCGTGGAAGTCCACCCCCGCGCGTTGCGCGGGTTAAAGCCAATGATTGTCCAATTCGCGAGGTATTGAAAAACAACAAACAAAGCGCCCAGCAAGCTGAGTCCGGCCAGGACCAGGCCCATAAACATAATGAACTGGAGTGGCCGATAACTGAAATTGGTGATGCCGTCGAAAGCGAGCTTCAGCAGTTTACTGAAATTGTATTTTGGTTCTCCCGCAAATCTGGACTGCCGTTCATAAGCCAATCCCGTCTGCCGGAAACCTACCCAGCTTCGCAAGCCTCTCACAAAGCGATTACGCTCAGGTAGCTGGTTGATGGCGTCTACCACTTCTCCCCGCATCACGCAAAAATCGCCGGCGTCAAGCGGAATATCCAGGACCGCCATCTTCCTCAGGATGCGGTAGTACACGCTGTAGCAGGTCCGCTTCAGAATGCCCTCTTTGCGCTTCTTGCGAATCGCGTAGACGACGTCCCAACCTTCGCGTATCTTCTCGAAAAAACGAAAGAGCTCCTCGGGCGGGTCTTGCAGATCCGCATCCATCACGGCTACAGTGTTTCCTCTGGCGTGCATGAGTCCGGCGGAAACCGCGGCCTGATGGCCGAAGTTGCGGGAGAGGCTGACTACCTTCATCCTTGGGTCCGCAGATGCGATCTGTTCGCAAATCGAGAGCGTTTGGTCGCGACTGCCATCGTCGACGATGAGAATCTCAAATTCTTCGCCCCACGCCGGGGCTGCCTCCGTGATTCGGCGGTAGACTTCCGCGATGCCGTCTTCTTCGTTATATGCTGGAACTACCATCGAAATCATAACTCTCCCGTCTCCCGATAAAACGAGAATTGACTTTGTAATACGCCCCGCCGTTGCCTATTCGTGTGCTGCGGGCAAAGTTGATTGGTTGTGAATCGAAAATCCCCTCTCGAAACAGATCATCCGGCCCCGGCCGTCGCGGATCGCGTGTGTTGGGTTGCTTCGGGGTCAGGCTCGATCAAGCTGCCAAGCCTCTCAGTGGGGAAAGACGGAGGAAGCCGAACGGCATAAATGGTATTGACGCGCGGCGCGATCCACGTTCGATACGTTACCGGCGGGTACGCCACCTGGCCGCCACAATCCCGTGGATTCAACGAGACCGCGTAAGCAGGTTGAAGGGCAGGCATCGACTCCAGCGAACCGAAGCGCCACGGAGTGCAATTCGCAGGCAAAACAGGCGCTGGCTGCAGCTCGTAGGCCCCTTGGGCAACACGAACCGGGCCGTCGTTGACGTGTCCGGCCTTTTCAATCTGCGTCCACCCTTCAAATTCCCACGGCCCGGCGATGGCTGTAGCAGGCACTCCGCTGGAGCGAATTTCCTCAATCGCAGTCACATAGCCGCGATACAACGCAAACCCGTCATGTGCACCTGCGACACCGAGCCCGCCGAATAGGACAATCAGAAAGACGCAGGCCCGCGGCAGATTTGTCTTGACCCTTTCCTGGTAACAACGGGCGAGTACGAGCAGGGAAAAGGCGAGCAGAGGCAGCATATACCGGCCGAAGATTTCTGCGAGCATCGCTCTCGGCACCAATAAGGCGATGTAAGCCAGACTGAAGGGCCCGAGAATGGTGCCCAGTTTATGCCATGAGATCGCGATGGCCGCTGGTTGGGGTGCGGGATGCCCATGCGCGCTCCCGAAAAGACAAGCTCCAAGACCAAGAACACTGAGCAGCATTGCGTAGACGAGCAACAAACAAAACCCACCATCTGCCATGCTGAGATGTGTGCCTTGAACCAGGATGGCGCCGAGCCTTTGAAGTGTGGAGTGGACCATGTAGTCGCTGGCAAGGGAACTGAGCCACATGAATTTGTTCCCGGCACGGACCATGGCAACTTCTGCAACGGCAAAAAATAGAAATCCAGCTGCGAAGACGGCACCCGTGCGGCGATTCCATGTGCGGAGGAATGCGGTGAATGTTAGCAGCACGGGCAGCGCCCAAAGCGTTAATGCTCCAATACATTGCAGGCCCATTCCCGCCAGAAGCCTGAGGTGCCTCAGATCAATTCTGCCGAGAGCCGGTGACTCCGGAAGCGCGTACGGCTGCTTGGCAAACCAGTGCATCGATGCCGCAACCATGACCGCCCCTGCGATCCAGGAGATGCACCCTACAACCAGCACACGCCGATTTCTCCTGAGCAGCCAGAGTGTGGAAGGAACCATCACCAGCACTCCAAGCCACGCAATTTGCCGCGCCGTCCCACCCACCGCGTTTACGAGCGCTGCCAGTCTGATCCAGACCGCGGCCGAGCGTGCATTCTGAGTTTGCGCGGCCCGCAAGCACATGTAAAGGCAGACCACCACGCACAAAACGCCCGATACATCGGTCATGAACGTGCAAACCATGGGGACGTAGAGTGGCGAAAGCACGAAAGTCAGCGTCGCGAGCGCGGCATTCCAGGAGTTCAGCCCGGCCAGTAGACAGGTGCGCTGCAGCAAAAATGCCGTGACCACGGCCTCTATCGCAGTGCTGAATCGAACTGCGGTGAACGAGAAGCCGAAGAGCTTGACGAAAAAGGCCCCGAAGTAGAGCTGCCAACCGAGCATGGCAGTCGCCCAGCCGTTATAGGCAATGTGGCCGGTCTGAGCCAGTATCTGCGCTGTCTTGATATACGACCAATCGTCGTCGATGCCGATCTCTGCGTACGGACGGATCAGCAGATAGCAAAGAATCGGAATGAGCGCGCAAGCCAATGCCGGAAGATAATTCTTGAGCTTCGTTCGCATTGGTAAATCCCCTCTCGAAAAAGCTCCTCCGGCCCCGGCCGCCGCGGATCGCGTGTGTTGTTCATGGGGATTCTGCGGCTTTTGCTGCGCGCAAGCAGCCCGCGCAATCACTTTCTCGCTCGTCTTCACTTGTCGCGCTGCTTGGCGGGCGCCGCGCGCTCGTCCATCTTTCTTCGCACCCGGTCCCACTGCCGATCGATGGCCTCCAAACCCAGCGCCTGCCGCAAGAGCGCCTGTAACTGCCTGCGATTGCGCTGCTTCGGAGCCAGGCTCGACCAGAGCAATTCGTCGATCGGCCGTGTACCGTTTCCGATCTTGCCCGAATAATGCATGTGACTGATGGGCCGGCGTTCCACCTGTATGGTGCGCACGAGTTCGAGAACGTCCTTGTAATCGCCCGCCCACGACGACGCCCAATTGTGCGGCGGCCGGCAAAGATTCAGCACCCGCCATTGCGCAACCAGAATCGTGACGTGCAGAAGCACCTGATCCTGCCAGATCAGCATGTCCCGGTGTGCTTCCATCCAGGCCAACCCCGCCAGCAGGTCGGCAGGATGTTCGGGCTTCCTGCGACACAGAAAATGCCCCGAGGTGAGAGAGGCCTCGAGCGACCCTGCGCCCATCAACTCTTCAAATCGGCGCGGCTCGCGCAGATTGAACTTGCCGCCGGTCGTGAATTCACGATCGGCATGCACCAGGTCATGATCTTCCAGGTAAGGAAACAACTCCTCCCAGTTCATCAACGCGACCACGTCGTTATCGGAATAAAGAAACTCGTCGAACTCACCAAACCAGCAGAGAAACCTGCGCAGCAGGCCAGGATGGCATTGCCGGTGCCGGCCCTTCAGTTCTGCGAAGAAAGCCAGTCCCTCGGCGGGGAATTCGCCCATTGACAACTGCTTGACTCCGTCCCATCGCTGCTCGAGAACTGCCGGGCTTTCGTCAAAAGGAATCACATGAATCGGCAGTTTGCACCCGCATCGGCGGATCGAATCAATCAGATTGTTGCACTGCGCCTCGCTCCGCCGGTTGGCAACCAGATAAATACCGCGCCGGCCTGGTGAAGCTTGTTTTTCTTTCATAAACCCGATCGACCGCGCCAGATTCTGGCTGCCTGGCAACGCCTTTCATCCCACTGCGGTTATTGGATGGTCACGTAGAGTAAAACTCGCGTTCCATTGCGTTCGCTTCAAGTCCGGCAAACGATTGGCGCCGTCGGACGCGTCTGCCGGCGATCGCATCGTGCACGCGGCTGGACGATCACTGATATGCGGTCCTGTAGACCGCGACGCTGGTACCGATGCCGAGCGCAGAATTGATGGCCTGTTCCATGACTAGCCTGCCATTGCTGGTGGGAACAAACACGATATCGCCATCCTTCAGGGCCACATCCGGAGCCTTGCCTTTGTAAATCAAGCTCACGGGAATCGTAATGGATTCCTTTCTGCCATCGTCCAGGGTTCGCACCAGGAGCACGCGCTTCATTGCGGACGCATGTCCGCCATTGCCGGCAAGCGCCATCACCTCCTCGACCGTCAGAGCGCGCCGGCCTTCCAGCACGTAAACTCCGGGTCTGGCGACATTGCCTCCGACATACACAACTCCGGCCTTGGGGACCAGTATTGAATCGCCGGGGAACATCTGAACGTCCGGGATGATGGGCTTGAGCGCCGCGGGGTTGTATTCGACCGTGAGGGGATTTCCAGGATCGTCCTTGTGCATAATGACGACATGCGACGAAGCGAGCTGCGTGACGCCGCCGGCGGCGGCGATGAGATCGTTCAGCTTGTGAACGCCCAGGGCGGGATACACTCCGGGTGACTTCACCTCTCCGTTAATGGTGATACCCTGCGTGGCATACTCCGAGATGAAAACCGTGGCATGAGAATTGGCGGGCAGCAGGATCTGGTCTTCCACATAGAGCTGTTCAATCTTCCTCGCCGCCTCGTTCGCGGTCATACCGGCCACGTGGACATGGCCGATCAAGGGAATCGTGATGTCGCCCATCTCATCGACCCGGTAGCGGCCAGACATGTCCGGATTCTCGAACATGGAAACTTCAATCAAGTCTCCGGAGCCGATCATCAGGGGGGGCACGGGGTTAGCCGCTGCAGCACCCGACTGCTGCGCCATCCCCACCATGGTTAGTGCGCACAACAGAAACCAGAACGTCATCGCGCGCGCTACAGCGGTTCTAGAGTTGCTGTATCCAGGAACCCTGATGCCAAGTGGCGTTTTCCTTAAGAAAACGCCACCTTTCACTGGGGTGAGCAGGGCAAGAAAACTCTGGAACCGCTCGAGTGTCTTCGCCATATTATTCCCCCTTCTCCTCATCTTCATATCCGTAGGCCCGGCTCGAAGACGTTACGCTTTGGTGATAACCGTACCAATAATCCTTGGCATAAACGCCGTAGCGATAGGTGTAGAAGTTCTCCAGGCGGAGATCGACATCGTTAACAACCACGCCGGCTACGGGGGCGTTCACGCGCCACAGCAAATCGCGCGCCTGGATCAGGGCGCGTTTGCGCGTCAGGCCGGCGCGCACCACCAGCACTACCGCGTCAGCACGCACGGCCAGGGTCTGGGTATCTGAAACCGCGAGCAAAGGCGCCGTATCGATCACGATCCTGTCGAACTGCTGTTTCCACAGCCGCAACTGCCCCTCCATGCGATTGGAGGAAAGCATTTCTGCCGGATTCGGCGGCCGCGGACCCGTGGGCAGAACGTGCAGTGTGGGCAACTCCGGCAGCGGAGCCGGCAAGTCCCGGTACGATCCCGGCTGCGTGAGCACGGTGGACAGGCCGAAGCTCTGGTTGGGAATCCCAAATACGCGATACAGGCTTCCTCTGCGCAGATCTGCGTCCACCAGCAGAACGCGCTCTTCTCTTTGCGCAAGAACAATAGCAAGATTCAAGGCCGTGGTGGTCTTGCCTTCTTCAGGGAATGAACTGGTGATGACGATGACGCGCGGCGGGTTGTCAATCGAGGAGAGCAACAAAGCGCTGCGCATGCTCCGGTAGGCCTCCGCGGCGCTCGACTTCGGGTCCCACAACGTGACCAGCCGCTGCTGTGCCAGTGGGACTCCCGGAACCACCTCTTCCTTGCCTTCGCCCTTCTTCCAGGACGGTCCGGAAGACATATGCGGAATCGCCGCCAGGCTTGGCAGCATCGACGCACGCTCGACTTCCTCCGATGTGCGCAGCCTATCGTCGATCGAATCAATCACGAAAGCGAGCGTGCCCCCAATCACGAGGCCGCCAACCAGTCCCAGCAACAGGATCATGGTCTTACGCGGCCCCACCGGAGAGATGGGAATATCGGCGCGGTCAACCACTGTAATGTTGGCCGCGGACATGCCCGCGCTGATGGTGGCTTCCTTGAGATTGGTCTGCAAAGTGTCGTAAAGATTACGGGTCAGTTCGGCCTGATGGCGGAGCATCGTGTACTGCGCCACATCCTCGTTGAGTTTGTAGGCCGCGTCTTCCTGTGCACCAAGGCGATTGCGCAGCGCGTTTTCCAGTTGCACCGCGGCCTGGTATTCGTCCTGCACCTGCTTGCGCGCCAGCTCCGCTTCCTTATTGATCTGCGTTTGGACCTTGCTGATCTCAAGATCGATCTGCTGCATCGCGGGATGCCTGGGGCCATATTTTGTCGCCAATTGCGCGCGCTGCGTCTGCAAGGTGGTCAGCTGTGTGTAAAGTGCACCGATGGTCGGATCATCGCCCATCAGGGCTTCCATGTCCGGATTCATGGCATTGAAGTCGCGCATGCGCGATTCCTTCATGATGCGGTCTGCCTCGGCGTCGTCCAGATTGGTGCTGATATGCTCCAGGGTCTCGATGGTGAGATTTGAGTTCTCGTCCGCACCGACAATATTGTGCGCCTTCTCGTAATCGGCTAACTGGCGTTGCGATTCCGCCGCATCCTGTTTTAAAGTGTCCAACTGTTTTTCCAGCCAGTCGGAGACGTGCGCCGTACGCTCGAAACTCACCCGGAGGCCCTGGTCGGAATAGGTATCGACGAGGCCGTTCACGATATCCGCGGCCAGCCAGGGATTTGTTCCGCGATAGTGAATCTCGAGGATCCGCGTACCGGGGAGGATAGTGATGGACAGCCCTCTCTTAATGATGCCGATCATCGCGCGGCGCTCCATCGGAGTGATGGGCGCGGAAGACTGCGCGGGAGACTGCGATTGTCCAGCCCCATTTTTCCCGTTATTCTGTCGCAGCTGGCTGACAAGATTGATACTCTGTGCCGCTTGAAAAAGTACGGTGTCGCTCTGGATCACCTGCACCTCGGTCTGCAGCGCAGTAGGATCATCCTCCCCCATCAGCGCCATTTCGCCGTTGGTCACCTGGTTCGGCTTGATTTCGACGCGTGAAACCGTTTCGTAGACCGGCGGCGTGCGAAATGCGTTCCAGGCTGCCCCAGCGACCGAGAGAAGCGTTACCGCCGCAATGGTCAGGCGCCGCTTCATGAGCACACGCCATAAATCCATTAGAGAGCGCTCGCTTTGCGAGATGATAGGCGTCGGATTTTCGACTGGCTGGCCCGTTTGGGCTCCCGCCTGAGGTTCAAGAGACATGGAAACTCCTAATCAATCAGCAAACTAAGATAGCAGGTTACGCGGCGATGAATTGCCGCCGGATTGCCGCTCAAGCCATCTGTAACCAGGCCGCCCCTGGGCCGGCGCGCCACTACGCATTTTCATCCTTCACAGAACTGAATACTTCATTGATGGTGGCCGCCGTCCGCACCAGGGAGAATCGCGCGGCAAAACACGGTTGCGCACGGGCCGCCATCGCCGCCCGTTCCGCGGCGGGCAAACTGAACCAGCGCTGCAACAGCCTCACTGTGCCCTCGAGCGTGTCGGCCTCGGCCAAACCCACGCCGTCGTTCTCGATTTCCGGCCAGATATTTACAGGGTAGCTGAGCAATACTGGCCGCCCGGCCAAAAGTGCCTCGGCCACGGAAACGCCGAAATTCTCCTGGTGCGAGGGCAGCACCAAAGCCTCGCACGCCCGCAGCGCGCCCCATTTCACTTCCCCGCCAATCATGCCGGGCCAGTGCACCCGGGCGGCGATGCCAAGCTGTTCCGCTCTGCTCTGGAGCTTGGCCTGCATTCCCACCTGGTCGGGACCGGCCACGACAAGGTGCACCTGGGGAGCTCGAGCGGCTACCCGCGCAAACGCTTCTATCAATAGGTCGCAGCCCTTCTTCTCATGAATGCGCGCCAGAAACAGCAAAAAGCGCCGCCCGCGCAGCTCTGGCAACACGCCATAGAATGCCTCGATCTCTCTGGCGGGATCCTGCCTGGCATGTTCATCGTCCACGATTCCCAGAGCCGCGACCACGCTCTTCCAATGGTTGGGCCGGAAACTCGTCTCGGCCAGATCGCGCTCCGTTTTGGTGGTGAAAAAGACCGCCGCGGCGTCGCGTAGAACAGCATACTGCAAGGGCCAGTAGAACAACTTTTTCAGCCGCTTCAGCGGGTACCTGCGGTTGAACCAGGGATCGAGCGCACCATGAACGAATATTCCATACGGCCGGTGCGCGCGTCGCGCTGCCGAACGCAAAGCAAAGCCAGGAAAGGTCCACACGCCGTTCATAATCATGCCGTCAAAGCGTCCGGCATTCGCACGCAGCCAGCACCACAGTCGCGGAGAAAAAGCATATCGGCCCAGAAAGGACTGATGGAGAGCATGTACAGGGCAGTCAAGATCAAGGAGAAATTCCGCATCCGGATGATCGAGGCAAACTACCTCAACATGCGTGCCGGTGGCGCGCGTGGCCTTGATCAGTTGCCGCACCGCCTCGGGCGGGCCGCCGGTCGCAGGAGAGAAACTGTCGATCACGTGCAGTATTTGCATGAGCGGCCATGAAGGAAAAAGCGTTGCCTATTCAAACGCCGAAAGCTCCGCGTAGGCCTTGAAGAGCGCCTCTGGGCTCTCGCCGTCGCTGGAGAAAAGCCGATGCAGGGAACGATGGCTGAGAATGATGGCAATCAGCGAAAGCACAAGCGTCTTGGCGCTCGGGCAGCGCAATTCGCCCTTGCTGACCCAGGGATCCAGGTAGCGCGCAATCACTTCCACCAGTTCACCCAGATGCCTGCGCAGCAGGGGATCGATATCGTCGCCCAATTCAAGTGAACAATATTGCATGAGTCGCAACAGGTCCTGCCGGTTGGATAGCGTCGCTGCAATTAACTCAAAGGTGCGCGCCACCGCCATCCTCGCATCCTGTGCTTCGGCGATGCGCGCCAGCAAATCGCCGCGCAGCTTCACTTGTTGCAGTTCGGAATCGAGCACAGCGACATACAGGTCGCGTTTGCGCGGAAAGTGCCGGTAAATTGTCACCTCGTTGACACCCGCGCCAATGGCAATATCGCGCGTACTCACACCGTTATAGCCAAAGTTCGCAAACATTCCCGCTGCGCTCGACAGAATGCGCGCTTCGGCTTCGCCTTTTCCGGGGTTTTGAGCTTTTGGCATAGGAACCTCAGTCGCGCGGCTAGGCGCGAACGATTGCAGACATCGAGGATTGACTTTCAAGGGGAGAAGCCTGGGGAAATGGAGACCGCGGAGAACGGCTCACGGGTTACGTTGCGCGCGAGGGGCCCGGCACGGTTATTGCAGGTTGCCAGCACAATGCAGTGCAGCGGGTGTCAGCGGCTCCAGATCTTCAAGAGCAACTTCCACGGCGTAGCTTTGCATAATGTGTTCCACGGTCAGAACCACGCGGAAGCTGTTTTTGTTGCGCACCACGATGCCTTCGAAACCTGTTAATGCGCCGGAACGGATGCGCGCGCGCTGGCCGACTGTCAGAAGAGGATGCGGTCGCGCTGGCCGCTCCGTCAGCCCCGACCGCAGCGCATCAATCGTGGCATCGGGCAACCAGGCAGGCTCGCCGCCCGTTCCGCCCACCACCGTGAGTGCGCCGGGAACACCGAGCACGCGGCTACGCTCGCTGCGTTGAATATGGATGAACAGGTAACCGGGGAAGAGCGGCAGGTCCAGTGTCACCCGCGATCCGTCGCTCCACTTGCGTGCTGACTTGTAGAGCGGAAGGTAGAACTCGATGTCTCGCTGGCTCAAATGCTGGGCAACGCGTTTTTCATGGCGCGATGCGGTGTACAGGGCAAACCACCGCGGCAACTGCACTCCACTCGGCATAAGGTCCGGGATGGAGTGGCGCGCGACCTGAACTGGTGGGGGTCCGGTTTCCTGCATAGCTTCGCCATCCTCACTTGGATGAGGTCTTTTCCACAGCCTATTCTATCAGGGTAAAATCCGCGCAGCACATAATCTACGGGGTTCGAAACTGAAAGCAAGGGAAATGGCCTGGGGGGATTTGCTTCTGGCAGGCATGAAAGGAAGTGCTTTCATTGACCCTTAAGGAATTCCTTTGACGTGATTCGGGGCAAACTGATGATTCAACTATATCAGCCTGTCTCTCTCAGTCAACGGAGAATTCGGGGTGCCGCATCCTCCCAACCTGGGGAATGATAGCGATTGCATGCTCATTTTCGCGCCCCCTTTTTCCCGATTCTAGATCCCACCGCGCTTGCTATCGGGCCCTAGTTCTGCTCCGGGCGTTCGACCACCAGTTTCACGCCGCCCAGCAGGCCGGATTCCGCAGCCTCCCTGGGCCCGAAGAATGCGCCACCTCCGCGCGGGGCGGGTCCGGCCGGGGGTAAAACACGCTTTTCCGGCGACGCCAGCCGGTCTCCGACGATCCGGTTGGTCCACTCATTAGTTGCTTTGATCTCGATTTCGTTCGCGCCGGGCTTCAAGTCAGCCGTAACATTCAATCGATACGGCGGCGCCCACACCAGACCCACCGGCTTTCCGTTCACACTGACCTCGGCAATATCGCGGACCTTGTCCAGAACCAGAAAGACCTGCTGTCCCGGACGGAACCATGAACGCGGCGCGCGAATCATCTTGCTATACATCGCAGTCCCCGAAAAATACTTGACCCCGGGATCGGAGCTCGCCGTCCAGGAGACGAGCTCGGGCATCTCGACGCTGGCCGGCGCACCCCAGTTTGGCGGAAAGCTGAGAGTCCACGGGCCCTGGATCGTCGCCAGCGTGGTGTCGCTCTTTGGCGCAACGGCAGGCGCCTGCGCCGACGCCGCATTGCGAATGACCACAAAAACCGATTCCCGTTCGGCCAGGTCGAGCGGAACCGTTGTGAAGCCGGGCTCGTCGATATACGCAGCCGGCTCGATGCCCGGTTGCCGATTGCCGCTTCGGTCCGGCATGCGCGTGGTCGCTTCCGGCGCGGTTCCCGCGACCTCGTCGCCCGCGATTTCGTTTATGGTGCCATCCATCGGCCGCCAGATCTGGACGTCTTTTCCGGTGGCGCGCAGCCGCACGTCGATGTGCTCGGGCGCATCCGCCTGGTTCACCACAAAATAGATGTCGGCGTCTGCCGTGCGCCGGTGCACCCACGCAGGCGGACTATCGAGACTCCCACTCGACGCAAAATCGGGCGCAACTTTCAGGCGACTCAACACCTCGCCCGGCGTCAGCCCCCAATACGTCATGCCCTTGCCCAACGCATGTTGGATATTGGTTACGCCATCCATGTCGCCCCAGAGTTGCGTGGCCAGGTTCTGAAACTGAAGCGTGGCCAGGTGCCGCATCTGAATATCGCCTCCGGCCCCATCCATGAGGCTCGGCGAAGCCTTGGGCCGCGGACCCACAATCGTCGCGCCCGCCTCGACGAGTTCGTGCAGCTTGCCCAGAACCTCCGCCGTCATCTGCGTGGTGGGCGGTAGCACCAGCACGCGGTAATCCATGCCTTCCGGCATGGCGCTGCTGCCATCGATATGAATACACCCATCGGCGGCAACGCTGGTGTGATGCAGCAGGATGTCGGTATTCAGGTAGTCGTAATCGTATCCCGCTGGCGACGCGGGAACCAGGCCAGCGCCCCAGAAAGGCATAGTCGATGGCGCGCCTTCCGGCAGCAGATACGCGAGATCAGCAACCGGGCTTCCCTGCTGAAGCATGTAGCTTACGCGCGCGAAATACGTCATCACCGGCGCGGCCTGCTCGGCCCACGTGATGTTGCGGTTGATGTGCGTGCCCACCATCGTGTTGCCGGGCTTGGTATCGAGCGGTTGCTCGGCCGAGGTGTGAAACACCAGCCGGTTCACGCCCAGCGTAAACCAGAAATCGGCGATTTTTTTGAGGGTATAGGGTGCTTCGTATCCGCCGCCTGTAAACGACTCCGTTGCCACAATCGGCTTGCCGTACACATGCGCCGCCGAGGCCGCGCCGCGCACATCCACCAGATACATCGACTCCGGATGCAGCGCATGCACCCAGAACTCGCCCATCGGCACGTCGATATAGCTCTTGTTGAGCAAAGTGTCTTCGGGAATCTCCAGCGCTACGCCAGACGCCTCGGCATAACTGCCCATGTTGAGTTTTTTGAGTTCGCTCTCCATGGTTCCGTAGTAGTTGTCGGCAAACATGTCCGCCAGCGTGCGGCGAAAATCCCAGAGGAAACGGTCGGACGCCGGCCCATCCACCACAACCCGCCCTGCCAGAACCGGAAGCCAAGTCGTCGGATTGTAGCCGCGCCGTTTCGTGAACTGACTGATCATGTGATCGGTCCAGTTCTGCATCCCCGCTTCCCAACTGTCCATCGTCATGTAGCGCAGCGCCGTTCCGGTCAAATCGCCCAGCGCCTGGTGAATCGGGTCCATGTACCCGTGAAAGTATTGGGCGACGTACGTCGCGTTCAGCTTGTCCACTTCGTAGCCGCTTCCCGCTGGGGTCGCCGGCCGATTCATCGCGCCCGTCAGTGAATAACCCATGCGCAAAATCGTCCAGTTCCCGTCGGGAACCCGCCAATGCAGTGTTCCGTCTTGATCGAGATCGCCGCTCAGGTCGACAACAGTCTTGATGTCAATGACGGCGGATTCCGGCGCGCCTGGCGTAGGCACCACATCGTAGCGATCCATCAGGCTGCCGAAAGCTCCCTTGTCTTCCCAGCGATTCACACGCGCGTCGGAGTAGAAAATCGCCTCGGTCAGCGTGTATTGCGGGGCGGGAATCGCGACGCCGCCATGAATCACTGCCGCCGGCAGCAACCCGGCGCCATCCAACTCGATGCGAAAGAACTTTGCCGTCACCGCCGGAAAAGCAAACGTCCGAATTGCCGCTCCGTGATAACCTTGCGGACCCGGCATCTCCGCGATGGCGCGGAAATGTTCGCCGTCATTGCTCGCCAGAACGCGGCCTACGGGAATCCTGCTGCGGCAACCCAGCGACAACGCACGTGCCGTGAACGGCTGATCGAACTCATATTCGAGCCAGGCCGGTCCGCCGTCTTTAGGAGCCGCGATATTGACGGACGTGTTCAGGCTGTCATCGAGAAGCGGCCCAGCATCGATTGGCCCTTTGTTGGTTGTAGCTTTGGGATGCAACGCGGCCATGTCGTGCGCCTCGGCCGGTGTGCGATAGGCAATCACCGCACTGTCGCGATAAAACTTCGGCGCATCCGGCCTGGCGCCCGCGCTCAAGTCGCGCACCGGTCCCTCGTTCGAGGGCGGCTCCGGCAGTTTTGTGTCGAACGCTTGCGGCCCCTCCACGTGCGTCTCGCTCCACACCAGCTTTTTCATCGCCTGTTCGGGCTTCACCCACGGCCCTCCGGCCTCGCTCCAGCCCGGCGAACTGAAAATCGACATCTCGAGATTCAGACGCTTTGCTTCTTCGGCCGCATGGCGCACCGCGTGGTACCACTGCGGCGCGCCGAAGTTGATTTTCTTGTCCACCTCTTGCCCGCTGCCCGCCGCCACATCGGAAACCTGGAATCCCGCGATACCCACGCGCTTCATCCACTCCAGATCCTTCGTGATTCCCTCTTCCGTCACATTGCCATTGGTCCAGTGCATCCACGTGCGCGGCTTGGCGCTGTCGGGCGGCGTCTGAAATCCCTGCTCCAGCGCGTCAGAAACCAATTGCGCGGGCGCGCTCTGCGCAAAAATCGCGCCTGCGCATCCCAGCGCAAGGACGGCAGACAGTGCGCATGCTGCTATTCTCACTTCGCGCATCGCTTCCCTCCCGGCTCGTTGGGTGTAGCGCCGGTCTCTTGACCGGCTGTCGTGCGGGCGTCCACGCCCGCACCCGCGGTTGCAAGCGCCAAGCTCTGACTACTGCTCTGAATGCAAATGCATCTTCATGAACTCGATGTAGATGTCCCAGTCCGTGGGCACCATTCCGTGGCCGCCATCATGCATGTAGTAGCCCAGGTCGTGCAGAATCGGCGTCTTTGCCGCGGGCCACACATCGGTGTCGAGCGGATCTTTTCCGAGCAGCTTATACACCGGTCCTGCCGCAACCGCAGCCAGAAACTCGCCCTTGGGATCGGACCAGTAATCGGTGTTGCCGGTTTGCAGCAGCAGCGGCCGCGGCGCAATCAGTGCGATCAGCATGTGCGCATCCATCGGCGCCTTGTCGGGAAAGCCGCCCCACTTCGCGTAGTTCACCGCGAATTGATACGGATACCGCGTCGGCGCCGTTAGATGCGCAATGGTCTCTCCATAGTCGCGATGACTCAGCGCCGCTCCGCCCTCGCCTGAGCAGCTGGCAATCACCAATGCGAAGCGCCGATCGTGCGCCCCGGCCCACATCACCGTCTTGCCCAGCCGCGACACGCCGTGAATGGCCACGCGCTTAGCATCGATTGCCGTGTCGGTCTCGAAATAATCCTGCACGCGGCTCATGCCCCACGCCCACGCGGCAATCGCACCCCAATCGTCGGGCGCGCGCTCGGTTTGCCCAGGCTTCAGATATTTCGCGCGAATGCCGTTCGCGAATCCGTCTAGAAAATCCGGATCCACGTCGCCGTAATAATAAGTAGCCACGCCGAATCCCGCATCGAGCAGCGGCTCAATATTGATGTGCCCGAATCCGCGGTCCTGGCGGAGGCAGCATTTTCTTGCCGCTCCGCGGATTCCACACCTCAATTGGCGTGATGCCGGGATCGTCCGCCGCCTTCTGCACCGCGCCGAAATTGATGGTGAAAAACATCGGCACCGGCTTCGTCGCCGAGGCCGGCAAATAAATCAGAAGGTGAATCTTCGGCCACGATGGATCTCGAGAAAATGAAATCGTCACCTGCTTGCGAATCGCTTTGCCGCCGAGCGCCGGTGTGCCTTTGTCCGTCACGTCGAAGCTTTCCTCCGCTGGCCGTCCCGGATCGTGGCCGTACTGCTCGGTCTCAAAGATCGCCTCAATCTCCGGGCGCCGCTTCGTCCACCACGTCTTCGCATCCTTCACGTGCTTGCCGTTGTTCAGCGTCAGCGGATCGATCAGCGTGTATTCGCCAATCTTCGCCTCGTCGTAGTTCACGGGAATCCCTGCCACCACCGAAGGCGGAGGCTGCGGCGTACGTTGCGCGGCCGGCGCACCGGGAGTTGGAGGCGCTGATGGCGTGGGCGGAGCCGTCGGCGTCTGCGCGACTGGCGCAGCTGGCGCCTGGGCGTGCAAGCTCAGAGTCGAAAACAAGGAGGCGACAATCAGAATTCTCTTCCCTCGCATGGGACTATCTCCGGAACACGAGATCGTGCGGCAGTTTGGTAATGAAATAAATTGCAGTCTGGAAAGGTAGAAGTGCCGCGGTGCCGCTGTCAAGTTCCGATTGCTTGCGGCGGCTGCGGAATGGCCGCTTTCCTCTTCGCCTCCATCCACTCCGGGACGGTTATGTACACTTGGTTTATTCGGCATCTTCTTTTCCATTGGAAACAGAATGCGGCGGAGGCGCCAGAGGTATGGTTGCGCGGCTCAAGGACATAGCGCAGGATTTGGGTCTGTCGGTCGTCACCATCTCCAAGGTCCTGCGCAACCATCCCGACATCGGCGAGCAAACGCGCAAGCGCGTGCTGAAGCGGATGAAGGAGCTGAATTATCAGCCCAACTTCGCCGCCCGCTCGCTCATCACCGGCCGCACCTGGACCATCGGCCTCGTAGTGCCCGACCTGCTACATCCTTTCTTTGCGCAAATCGCGAAAGGCATCTCGGTTGAGGCGCGGCGCAGGGGATACAGTCTCTTCATCTCTTCGTCCGACGAAGATCCGGCCCTGGAGCAGGAAGAGATTGCGCAATTGCTGGCGCGGCGCGTGGACGTGATGTTGATCGCTTCCTCGCAGTGGAACGTGGACAGTTTCCGCCAATTCGAAGAGCAAAAGGTTCCTTACATCCTTCTGGACCGGCAGTTTCCCGGCTTCGAATCGAACTTTGTCGGCGTCGACGATACCGCAGTCGGCATGCTGGCCACCACGCACCTGATCGAACAGGGATGCCGGCGCATCGCGCACATTCGCGGGCCTGAGATCAGCACGGCCATCGGTCGCTTGAATGGCTACAAGCAGGCTTTGGCATCGCACCAGATGGCCCCTTTGGCCGGGCACATTGTTTCCATCGGGCCTTCAGGCGATCATGTGGGCGATAAGGCAGGCTACGCGGCCACGGTAAAGCTACTGGCGCTGAAGCCGCGTCCCGATGGCATCTTCTGCTTCAACGATCCGGTCGCGCTGGGCACGATGCGCGCCATCTTCGATGCGGGATTGCGCGTTCCTGAAGACATCGCGGTTGTGGGATGCGGCAACCTTTCTTACTCGGATTTCCTGCGCGTGCCGCTGACTTCGGTGGACCAGAACAGCAAGATGATTGGCAAGATTGCCGCGACGCAAGCCCTGAAAATGGCAGAGAGCAAAACGCCAGTGCCTCGCAAAAGCGCACTGGTAGCCCCACAACTCGTCGTCCGCGCATCCAGCCTGCGCGCCAAGAGCTAACCCAAATTCCCCATGCGCGCAACGGCATGTACCGCCGCAAGAACAATAGCGCCGGCCTCTAGACTGGCCGTCGTGGGGGTCTCCAGACCCACGCAGCGATGGTATCCAGCGTGATACTCTTCGGCCAGAAACAACTATAGTTAAGAGCCACCATGAAAAAACCAGCGATCTTACTTGCGGCAATCACCGCACTCATTCCGGCGTGGATTTCGCCGCCGGCGCAGCAGGCAGCAGCAAACCAGCAGCCACCGTGCGGCGTTGCGTCCTGCCCGTATCTCAATCCCGCGATCGCGCCTGAAGTCCGCGCCAAAGATCTCGTCGGCCGCATGACGCTCGAGGAAAAGGTGAGCCAGATGCAGGATGTCGCGCCTGCCATTCCACGGCTTGGCGTGCCTGCGTACAACTGGTGGAACGAAGCGCTGCACGGCGTGGCGCGCAATGGCATCGCGACGAACTTCCCGCAATCCATCGGCCTCGCGGCCACCTGGGACACAGCACTCATGAGCAAGGTCGCGACAGGTCATCGCCATCGAAGGCCGCGCCAAATTCAACGAGGCGATTCGCAGCGACGATCGCAGCCGCTTCGCGGGCCTCACCTTCTGGTCGCCGAACATCAACATCTTTCGCGATCCGCGCTGGGGTCGCGGCATGGAGACCTTTGGCGAAGATCCGTTTCTCACCGCCAGCATGGGCGTGGAATTTGTCAAAGGGCTGCAGGGCAACGATCCCCATTACATCGAGCTTGTAGCGACGCCCAAGCACTTCGCGGTGCACAGTGGGCCTGAGCCGTCACGCCATAGCATCAATATCGATGTTTCAGATCACGATCTCGAAGACACGTATCTTCCTGCATTTCGCGCCGCTATCGTGGACGGTCACGCGGATTCGATCATGTGCGCCTACAACGCCATCGACGGCGCACCTGCGTGCGCAAACTCCATGTTGCTCGAGAAGCATCTGCGCCAGGATTGGGGATTCAATGGCTACGTGGTTTCCGATTGCGACGCGGTTGCCGATATCGAGCGCGGCCATCATTTTGCAAGCAGTCCGGAGCAGGGAGACGCCGACGCAGTGAAGGCTGGGACCGATTTGGACTGCGGCTCAGCGTATAAGGCGCTAACCAAAGCCGTCGCCGAAAATCTGTTGAGCGAAGGCGAGATCGATACCGCTGTCACGCGGCTGTTTACGGCACGCATGCGGCTCGGCATGTTCGATCCGCCCGAAGCCGTGCCGTTCAACAGAATTCCGTTCTCCGAGGTCGATTCCGCAGCCCACCGCGAATTGGCTCTCGAAGCCGCTCGTGAATCGATCGTGCTCCTCAAGAATCGCAACGGCACGTTGCCGTTCAAACCCTCAATCCGCAAGCTTGCCGTTGTGGGTCCGACCGCGGATTTGCTTGAGTCCATCGAAGGCAATTACAACGGAGTGGCATCGCATCCTATTTCACCTCTCGACGGGATGCGCAAACAATTCGGCAGCGAAAACATCCTCTACGCACCGGGATCGATCCTCGCCGACGGCACCGCAGCCCCGGTTCCTTCGGCATATCTGCGCACCGATGCCTCACTCAGGACCGTGGGCCTGAAGGGCGAATACTTCGACAATCTGCAATTTGCGGGCACGCCGAAAATGGTGCGTGTCGACGCACGAATCAATTTCGATTGGAATCGCGTGGCTCCGGCTGCGGACTTTTCTGCGACGGCATTCTCCGTGCGATGGACCGGCGAGTTGGTACCGCCTGCGGCCGGCGATTACGTGTTGGGCGTACGCGGGCCGCGGCCGTTCATGGCGGTTGCTGCCAGTGAATCGAATGCGCCGTCATTGGCGCAAGCCGATCGCATCAGGCTCGTCATTGACGGCAAGCTGGTGATGGACAGCCACAGTAATCCGGCCAACGCGCGGCTAAGTTTTGCCGATACGCGGCCGCATGACATTCGTGTCGAGTATGTGCATTCTCCCAACGATCGATTTGTCGATCTCGAATGGATTCCGCCCGCGAACAGTTTGTTGGGCGAGGCAATTGCGGCAGCAAAGAACTCCGACGCCATCGTGGCATTCGTCGGACTCTCTCCCAATCTTGAGGGCGAAGAGATGAATGTGCACGTCGACGGCTTTGACGGCGGCGACCGCACCAGCATTGAACTTCCCGCAGCGCAGGAGCGCTTGCTGGAAGCAGTGGGCGCGACCGGCAAGCCGCTGATTGTGGTGCTCACGACCGGCAGCGCAGTGGCCGTGCCGTGGGTCAACGAGCATGCGGATGCGCTGCTCGCGGCATGGTATTCCGGCGAGGAAGGCGGCGACGCGATTGCGGAAACGCTGGCCGGGAAAAACAATCCTGCGGGACGCTTGCCGGTTACTTTCTATCGCTCCACAAGCGATCTGCCTGCATTCACTGATTACTCGATGAGTAATAGAACGTATCGCTACTTCAAGGGCGATGTTATGTATCCCTTCGGATTCGGTTTGAGTTACTCGCGCTTTAGTTATAGCGCGCCGCGTGCAAGCGACACCGCGATCCACGCTGGAGACTCCGTCACCGTAACCGCCGAAGTGCGCAACGCGGGCCCACGCGATGGTGACGAAGTCGTCGAGTTGTACATTAAGCCTCCTCAAACCGCGGTTTCGCCTCGCGTGGAGCTGGAGGGTTTCGAGCGGATTCACTTACGTGCAGGCGAATCACAGCACGTCGAATTCACACTCACACCGCGGCAGTTGAGCGAGGTGGACGAAAAAGGCAATCGCGCCGTTCTGCCGGGAGATTATGCGATCTCCGTCGCAGGCGGCCAGTCGTCGTCGAACACGCCAATAGTCACTCTTCACATCGCGGGATCCAAGGCGCTGCCGTAGTTTGCGCCTCAACGCTGCTTGAATCGGCAGACCATCCATCGGATATAGTCCTGATCAGGACGTTTTCATTTCGTTGCGAGGAGCTTTCATCATGGCCGAACCAGTCATTGCCCAGAAAGGCCCTTATCCTGTCGCCGTGGAAGCGGGCGAAATCCTATTTCTGGTGCGTCTGCGGACGCAGCGCGAACCAACCGTTTTGCGACGGAAGCCATAAAGGAAGCGAATTCACGCCCATGAAATACGAGGCCACCGAATCTGAAACCGTCTATTTCTGCGGATGCAAGCACACGGCCAATCCATGCATGTGCGACGGCAGCCACAGCAAGCTCTGATTGAAACCAGGCGAGCGCACTCAGTCGCCAAATTCCATCTCGTCGAAGCGTCGCCATTTGTAGATGGCGATGGAGAAGATCCAGCTCAGCGCAAAGATTCCGATGATGAAGTAGCCCAGAGCGCCGAAGTTGCCGTTGAGTTTCAGCACTGCATCCCAGAACATGCCGTTCCAGTGAAACTGCCCGGCGAGCAGGCCCAGGGCCTCGATGCCGCCGACCACCAGCGCCACCACCACCGAAACAAATGTGATCGTCATGTTGTAGTAGAGCTTGCGCACCGGTTTGATGAAGGCCCAGCCGTAAGCTCCCAGCATGAGAATGTTGTCGGTGGTGTCAATCAGCGACATGCCGGCGGCGAACAGCGCCGGGAAGACCATGATCGACCACAGCGGCAGTCCCTTCGACGCTTCGGCCGCGGAGATGCCGAGCAGCCCGATCTCCGTCGCAGTGTCGAAGCCCAATCCGAAGAGCACGCCAAGCGGATACATGTGCCAACTGCGCCGGATCATGGCGAACATGGGCCGGAAGAGTCGCGCAAGGAATCCGCGGCTGGCAAGGAGCATGTCGAAGTCCTCGTCGACGTAGCGCGCGCCATTGCGCACGCGCACGAAAGCGCGATAGATGGAACTCAGCACCACGATGTTGACCGCGGCGATGCCGAACAGGAAAAGCGCGGAGACCGATGTGCCGATTACGCCGCCCACCACGCGCGCTCCGTCCATGCGATGCTGCAAGGCAAGAGCGGTTGCGGCGATGGCCGCTGAGCCGAGCACCACGACGCTGGAGTGGCCCAGCGAGAACATGAAACCGATTCCGACGGGACGCTTGCCATCCTGCATCAGCTTGCGCGTCACGTTGTCGATGGCCGCAATATGATCGGCGTCGACAGCGTGGCGCAGTCCGAAGCTGTACGCGAGCAGCGCTGTGCCCAGCAGTAGCGGATAATGGCGAAACGCCAAAATCGCCCAGAGCCAGGCAGCCGCGTTGAACGTGAACAGGATTCCGTAGATGCCGATGATTTTGCCGCGCAGGTTGGCAGGAGCATCGTCGAACAGATGCCGCAGCACGCGCCAGTGCGAAATGCGGGAGGTCTTCGCGGTATGCATCGGTCCGGGATTGACGAAGTCACGAATGCAGCAATATTACCATTTTGAAAATCGTGCTAACTATGATTTGCGTCACCGGTCCGTGCGAAATTCGGGCGGCCGGCTGCGCTCTTGAGCGCAAATGTCTGAGTTTCACGGTTTCTGTGGAGTTTTCGCGTTCTTGTCTGTAAATATCCGATTCTTAATCGGTTGCAGGCTTCACAGTTTCACAGCCCGTTTTTTCGACGTTTTTCTTCATTTAATTCTTGTAGGGCCTGGGTAGGGGGTAGGGGGTAGGGGGTAGGGGGTAGGGGGTAGCGGGTAGGGGGTAGGGGGCGGCAGAATTGGTAAGCCACTGATTTTGCTTGGAAGATGGCGCTGTTGACGGCGGTGAGGACTTGACGGGACGGTGCGTTGTGCGGAATTCATTGGGTTGCGAAGTTCATGCATTCTGTGCGCTTCCGGGCCTAAACATCGCTAAAATCTCCATCCGCAGAGCCCGATACGAAAAGAGAACTTCTTAGGAACATAAATGTGCAAGATTTTGCACATTAAGGGATCAGGGTGAGCGCAAATCATTCAGAACAAAAATCAATTGTTTGGCGCTCGGTTTGCGAGTAGACTGTTAGCTGCCACTCCTCGAGGAAGTGCTCGGAGTGGTAGACCGTCGCAAACCACCGCTGGGGTTGGCTTTGAGAAACTCCTTTTCGGCACCTGCGGGATTCGTCTCAGAGTACATTTCGGTTCGAACCAGCGGAGAGGCGCGGGGCGCCGGATGCGCCGTTACATTATTTGCTTACGTGCACGTCCTTCAGCGAGAGCGCACGCCGGCCTCGAGCGGGGAAGGTAAATCTATGAAAAGGCAAAGTCTCATCGTTGTCTTCGCGACAGTGGCAGCCCTGTCTGCGTCCGTCGCGCACGCAGATGATTTCCTCCAAAACTCTACGCCTTCCTCTTCTTACCTCGGCTTCGACGGAACCACTCTGACGGGCATTGCGATCCCGCTTGATTTGAGCTATCTGGATGGCGCAGAGCCAGCGACGGGCACAGTTGATTTGGGCACGACCGATATTGGGGGTACGGCCGATGAATCATTCGGCTCCAGTGGCACGACCGTCGATCCTATCCCCTCCACCGTGACCGACGAATCGACCACCCTCCTCAGCGGAACCACAACTTCCGATGATCTTTTGGTAAACGATGGCGGACTGACGTTGGACACTCAGGACCCTGGGGTCACCTTCAGCTCGTACCTCTTTGACCCAATTACCGACAGGAGCGTGTTACTGGGAATCGACACGCGCAGCTCAGAACTTTGCCTCAGCGATGGAAAAATGCTGGCCGCCTTCAGCGCTTCGGCCCCGCCAGGAACATTCCTGGGAGCCCCAATCGTCCCGGAACCGCCGTCGTCGCTGTTGCTTGGAACCGGGATGCTCGGTCTCGCACTGGCAGCCTTCCTGAAGGCAAAGCGTTCCGGCAGGGTCTCGCGTTCATAGTCAGTCTGTTTCACTAGCTCCTCGGAGGTGAAGGGCGGAAGCGTGTCCTTTCCTATTGGTGGAGGGTCCGGGGGCGAACTCGCCGCTGCGGGAAGCACCCCGAAGCCGTGCTGAGCGAGGTCGCAGGATTGCGATTCTGGCCCCCCTTCGAGCTCTGGGCGGGCTTTGAAGCCATGCACTTCAAAACAATTTCAAACTGGCCCAACATCGCATCGCGTCTATAATCGACGTTTCCCGCGGGGGTGGCCGAAGGGTGACGACGACGCACGGGAGCACGGAGCGATCGAATCTCGCAGAGTCATTGCGCGAATTTCATACGGAAACGCGCCGGTCGCTGCTCGACCTGGTGGACGAGTCGCCTATTTTGCTGGTCTTTCTTCGCCACTTTGCATGCGCTTTTTGTGCACAGACCTTGGACCGCGTGGCTCAGGTGCGACGGCAGATTGAGGCCAAGGGTGTGCGGCCTGTCTTTGTGCACCTCGGCTCTCCGGAACGTGCAAAACCTTACTTCGACTGTCGGGTCGGAGGTGGCGCATCAGATTTCGATGCTGGCCACCGTCCGCCGCCCAAACCGTGCATGCAGTTTTCCCGCACACGGCTTTCACGAAGACTCACGCTTCCGGGATGCTATCGAAGGTATTAGTTGTACAAGGTTCACCAGCCCATACTCGCCGTACAGCGTGGTTTCAGGAAGTTGTCGCCAACCACTGTTACGCCATCGCTTGCATCGGTGTGACCGGATTCGATGTACGATCCAGCCATTGAGTCGGCCGAAGAGCTTTCGGACGTGGGCGCGCTTGTAGTAATTGCCCCATCCCCGGATCACAGGGTTGAGGTTCGCGATCAGTTCCAAAGTATTCAGTGGCACGCGTCGCCGAGTTCGCTCGCGCACTTGGTCCATGAAGCGTTGGATCGACTTTTCCTTCGGGTACGCATATAGATCACCGCTACGCACCCCGCTTTGGATCTGCTGAGACCTCAGCCTGAGTGGCCGCTGACCCCGCTTGATCTTATAGCCAAGGAATTCAAATCCATGTCGAACGTGAACGATCCGCGTCTTCTGCGGATGAAGTAACACGCCCAACTGCTCCAGTATCTTTTGCGCTGCTACTATCGCCGCTCGTGCCTCTGCAGCGGATTTGCAAGTGATGACCCAGTCTAGGGTAAAGGAATGGCTCAGTGACGTTAGGCGGGGCCTATCTGTTGCTGCGGGTTTCCCCATGCACAGTGCCTCACTATCCTCGCCATAGCCGGTTCACCATTCCCTTCCCATCCCACCGGACGTTCAGTTTTCCCGAATCCGGCGGTCCGACAGTTTTCGTCGCATAGCATGCACAGTCTAACGCTGGTACTCGACGACTCTGCTCCCGATGTAGATGATGCCTCGGGCATACAGAGCCGCATTCGGGTATTTCTTCCACCCGAAGCCTCGACCTTTACTTCGAAAGTTCAAGAACCGGCGAAAGCGAATGTTGATGAATCGCTGCAAGCGGCGAAATGCCTCGCTTGCGTTGGTGTGGCGGAAGTAATTTACCCAACCGCGCACCGTCTGATTCACTTGCTCAACAAACTCCACAGGCGTAATTGCCGCCCGCCGCTTGGTGAAGTACTTAATCCGCCTCCGGATATTGCGCTGCGCCACCTTACTGGGAAAGATGTAGATGCACGGCTTGCCACTCTTGGGCGAACGACGTTTCACGAACTGGAACCCAATGAAGTCGAACCCTTCGGTCAGCTTCGTAATTCGGGTCTTTTCGCGATTGATCGTCAATCCCATTCGCGAGGCAATCGCGGCAAATGCCTCAAGCGCCTGTTCAGCGCTCTTGCGGCAGACCAAGATCGCGTCGTCGGCATAGCGGTGCAGCGAAGCTCCCAGTTTCTCCGGGTAGCCCCGCTTGTGCCACACCTGGTCCAGCAGGTTCAGATAGATGTTGCTGTACAGCGGTGAGATCGGAGACCCTTGCGGGACTCCCACCGCCGTCGGCTCCATCACACCCTGATACGCGACTTCGACCTTCAGACTCTGCTTGATGATGCGCAGCATGCTTCCATCCACGACACGCTGCCTGATCAATACCAGTAGCTTGTCATGCGGTATGGTCGTGAAATAGCTGCGAAAATCAATCTCAACCACGCCCCAGGCTCTCGCATACAGGTCCTCGCGAATGGCTATGGAAGCCATCTTCGCGTTTCTCCGTGGGCGATACCCATACGAGCATGGATGAAAGTCCGCTTCAAAGATCGGCTCCAGCACCAGCTTCATCGCCGTCTGCACGATGCGGTCTCGAACCGTCGCTATCCCCAGCGGCCGAGTGCCTCCCTTTGGCTTGGGAATGTCCACCCTTCGCACCGGATCAAAGCGATAGCTCTTGCGCCGCAGTTGCTCCTGCAATTGGCTGAGCATCTGCTCTTCTTCTCCGCGATACACAATGCCCTCGATCGTTTCGCTATCCACGCCCGGCGCGCCACGATTGGCCCGTACCTGTTTCCATGCCTCTCGCAGCACGTCGTTGCGCCATACTTTGTCGTACAGACTGTAGAACTTCACAGCCTTGGACTGCTTGGCTGTGCGATATAGGGTGCGCTGCAGTTGCTGAACTGGTTCTGTTTCATTGGTAGCCATGCGGCAATAAAATCCTCCCCAACTGCTTTGCACCTCTGTAACTGAAGCAGGGTCCCTTCCCTCAGACTGGGTTATGTTGTCCCAGCCCTCAAGCAGTAATGTGAACCCCGCGGACTTCTCATGCGGCCAAACCGGATTTCGTTTTGCTTATACCGGCCTGTTGCCAGCGGTCAACCGGCACCGCACGAGACCTCCCGGCCTAGGACTATCCCACTTTCACAACGTGCCATCTCCAACACCCCGGTGTGAACGAATGGTTCAAATGCCCGTTAATCCCCATCCGTTGCCAGCCTTCCCGCGCAGACGATACGGTCGGCTCACACGATTCGTATGACGAGGCTGATTCGAGTTCATCGTTATTACGGCCCGCTGTTTTGCATCTTCTTTCAAGGTCACTTAAGCCGTCGGCTCGCGCCGCCAACCCGACCTCCTGCTAGATCCCCGAACGGACGATTGAGATCAGGGGACTTCCACCCCTTAAGTTGGACATCTGTACCGGCGTGCCGTCCGCGTACCTTGTTACCTGATACCCCTTGCGACGCATTTCCCGATCAAACGGAGTCAGGAGTACGTTACTCAAAACGGGTGAAACCACACCGCCTTGCGGGGTCCCCCGCTCGGTGGGATAGAGTCGCCCTTTGCCATAACTTCCAGCCTTGAGCATTGCCTTGATCAGGCGCAGCACTCGACCATCAGCTATCCGTTGAGCAAGCAGCGTTAACAGCTTCTCGTGTTCAACGGACCCGAAAAAGTCCTTCAAGTCCGCATCTACGATCCACTCTCGTCCGCTCTGTATCTCTTTCCACACCTTGCGCATTGCGTCCTGTGTTGATCGCCCTCGCCGATATCCGAAGTTGGCGTCATCGAATACCGGTTCAAAAATTGGCTCAATTCGGTTGAGCAGTGCCTGCTGGCATACCCTGTCATAAATAGTCGGGACTCCCAACATGCGATACTCTCCCGGCTTCCCCACTTTTGGGATCTGCACTTGCCGCACCGGCCGTGGCTGATAGGCGTCGTCTTTGAGTTCTCCATGCAACCGGCCTAACTGCTGATCCAGTTGCGCCGCGAATTCCTCCAGATTCTGCCCATCGACTCCTCCACTACCCCGGTTAGACCGTACCTTCTCCCAGGCCATCTCCAGGTTCTTCCGCTTGTATACCTTGTCCATTAATGAATGGACCTTCTTTGCACCCGTCGGGTTGATCCAGTCCGACAGTCTCCTCGGGCGGAAATGTACGGGTATTTCACTCATGGAACTGATCCACCTTTCCGTCCTTACTCACTGCCTTCCTCTCTCTCCCCAACCGCCTTCGCCGGCTGCCTTCCCCGACCCACTTCCGTCGCCGGTTGCCCGGTCACATGGCTTTCACCATGCTTCTGGTACCATTCAGCCGTCCGACTACTGACAGCGCATCACTCGCCATTTCGCTCTCGCTTATAGGTCCGCTTACTCCGGTGCCACCCGGAGACGCTGCCAGTCCTCCTGAGGTCACGCATTGTTCTTCCGTACCGTGCCGACCGCAAACACCTTGGTGCGGTGGGTGAATGAGAACGCCTTCGCCCCTATAGTGCGGGCTCGACCTTGCCCCACCTTTGGCCGACCGGTTCATCGTCGGGGTAGCCCCCATCGATTACGGCCCGGTACTTCTCCTCATACCCTTCGGATTCCACCTCACGATGGACACCCTGTCCTCCGGAGTAATACAGAGAGCGGCTCCAGGTCCTCCTTGGCTGTATCAAGCTTTCGCCTTCGTGCCCGTTTAGGATTCTCCATACCTTCTCCCTTCTCCGGCCAGCGAGGCATTACTCCCGCCTTTGGATACAGCGCCCCTCATCCGGGCGCCGGAGGGACTTTAACCCTCATGAACAGCGCGCTGCTCAGCGCACACTACAAGCTTTCGGACGTTGAGAGAGTGAGCAACCCCGAGGCGACGCTCTACCAAGTTCCTGCGTTTGGCTTGTCGCGCACCAACCCTTATCTGCACTCGCTGCATCCGGCAGTGCTGATGGGCTGGTTCAAGGGTGCGCTTTTCAAGTATGGGATTGGCATGATCAAGGAAGATGCGGAGCAGATGCCGGGCGTGTTCTTTTTGAAGGGGCGTAAGATTGTGCGCGCCTTTCGCCATCGCACGATTGCCGATGAGCCGGATTACCTGAAGCTGGTTGGCGCGGGGTAAGTGGATAGTGATGGTTGGGGGTTGGAGTTAGGGAGGGGAGTTATGGTCGGAGTTATGGAGGGTTGTCAGGGACTAGAGTTATGGATCGGAGTTAGATATGGCAGTTATGGGCCAGAGTTAGGGAAGTGAGTTAGAGATCGGAGTTAGGCAGGAGTTAGAGATCGGAGTGCGTCTTGTTGTGTGCTGCCACCAAGGCGAGCCAACACGCGTCCGGTTTTACCTTCTAATTTCTCAGCCTTTGCCGCGCCGCTTTTTCCCCAACCGAGCAGGAGTTCGAGAGGCAGGACGCGTGCCGAGGAGGCCAGATTATGACGACAAGCGAGTTCCCCGAGCCAAGCCAGGCTCAGACAGGTTTGCGGGGCTTAGGGGGCTGGCGTCTTACGGCGTCTTACGAATGTAAGACGCCGGCCCCGCACGGCGTAAGACGTGTAAGACACGGGCGCGGGGCGGTGGACGATTGTAGAACGGCGCGTCTTACGGTTGACCGCGGCCCTGTCGACTCGGAGCGAATTGGAGAATACCGCGTGAGAAGCGCAGTGGTTGGAGAGGCAGCTCTCAGGGATTAAAAACCCCTCAATTTTTGCTGCCCTTTTCGGCACCCTTCGACTTCGCTCTCTCGAAACTCATGTGCAAGAAATCGGGCGACCCCACGGGAACGAAGGCGCGTGAACACTCAGGGCAGGCTTTGAAGTCCTGCTCTTTCACGAGGCCATTTATGATGCACGTCCTGCCGGGCGCGCCGGCCTCACTGCGCGGGCGGCGGCTGCCAGAGCTCGACGCGGTTGCCTTCGGGATCCCAGATCCAGGCGAATTTGCCGTAGGGGGCGTCGTCGCGCTTGGGATCGATGCGGACGCCCGCCTCGGCCAGCTGGGCGAGAAGGGCGTCGAGATCGTCGACGCGGAAGTTGATCATGGCCTGCTGCGCGGCTTCGCCAAAATAGTCCGAATCGAGGGGAAAGTGGGCGAAGACGGTCATGCCCATGGATTCGGGACCGTCGAAGCCGAGCGATCCGCCGCCCTGGTCCGGTATACCGAAGTGCGTTCGGTACCACTGGGCGAGCGCCTTGGGGTCGCGGGCCTTGAGGAAGATGCCGCCGATGCCGACTGCTTTGGCCATAAAGACAGCTCCTGGCCTTCAGCTATCAGCTTTCAGCTTTTTCGTGCGAATGGCAAGAATTTTCGGTTGCGGCATGCAGGAGCCAAAGCGTACCAGGTAGGGTTTGGTGAAGCGAACCGGGGACCCGCGCGGCAAAACGAAGCATCCTCAGGGGTTAAATACCCCGCCGTTTTTGCGCCCTGTTGGCCCGGCTAAAAGCCGTGCCCTTGTTAAAAAACCGGTTCCGCGTGGATTTGTGAGGGTGGGGGCTAACCCTCTTCGCGGAGCAAATCATCCAGTTTAGGCTTGTGTTTGGCCTGGCGGCCGGTACGCGGCGCGTCGGGCAGCACGCGCGAGGGCTTAGGCTGGCCCACGCGCTCACGGGCGTTGGCCTTGACGGCTTTTGCGGCGGAAAATCATAAAATATCATAGTAATTTTCACATAGGAAGTGCTTACGTGGTCAGGGTCGGAAAACCGAGATGATTTTCATATCAGAGCCAATGCACGTTGCCGGTGAATACCGGCGTTGCTCTTCATCTGACGGTGCACCGTAAATCTTGTGCAACATTGCGTAATCAACTCTATGCCAAATGCGCCTTCCACGGCCTTTAGGTATGGCTTGTGCGCGTCTGTCGTGACCTGGACTCGCCCATAGATGCGGCTGGCGCAATCTTCCATGAACTCCATCGCCCATCCTGCATCTCGACCACCTACAAGATAGAGATTACGAGTTTTGTGTCTGCGTCGATCCTATCCAAGTCCAACGTTCATCTTTCTTTTAGTGCGTTTTCTTTTGCATCGATAACTCCAAATTCTCGCTTGGGCTGGCTTGCGTTTCGCCATGGCAAGAACGAGTATGGAATAGATTCGGGAATGGCGGAAGTGCCCGAGTCGAGTCCTGACTCGAGTACCAGGCCCGGCTGCGGCGGCGGGCAGGCGAAACGGGGTTCCTGGCGACGGATTTTCGTCGCTGGGGTGAAGAAGCGGGGTCCCCGGCGACGGGTCTTCGTCGCTGAAGAAGCGGAGGACGGAAGAGCAATGGATGAGCGCGAGTTTTTCAACGAGACGACCGAGCAGCGCACGCACAGCCTGAACTGTCCCAAGTGCGGGCAGGCGGGCGAGTATAAAGTTACGTGGATCGTGCGGCGCAAGCGGCAGCAGGTTCCGCGTGGCGCCGACGAGCGCGACCGCGCCCGTTTCGCGAAGGCGCAATCCTATATGGTGCGGCGCGACGACAAGCTGCAGTGCGCCAACGTCCGCTGCCGCAAGCCATTCGAGATTACTACGCTGCAATCGCTGGCGTTCTTGGTGGATTGATAGGTCGGATCTTGTGGCGCGGTGTGGGCGGTGTGTGGTTGAATTGTAGACAGGAACGCCGGACGCGGAGGTCCCCGAGCGAGTCAAGTCCGGCCAAGTCCTGTAAGGAGAAAACGCCATGGCAAATTCCCTTCTTCCCCTCGAAGAGCGCAATCTGGGTCCCGACCAGGTGGAGGCGCTGGACAAGCGGCGCGCCCTGGGACACACGTTTCTGGTGATCGCCGGTCAATTTGCGGTGATAGCGACCGTCCTGCTGCTGTGGGTGGGCCAGGACCTGAGCTATTCGCCGGGCTGGATGCATCCCATGGCGTTTTATTTCGCCATTGCGCTGGTGCTGATCGCGAGTTTCGGCTTGACGGGACTGCTGCTGCGCCGGGGCACACCGCGCATCGACTGATTACAGAGCGTGGCAGGCCGCGTGCTCGGTCACGAAACTCAGTCGCTCCGCCGCTGATAAAATAGAGAGAGATGATCCTCCCGTTCGTCCGCGAGATTTTCGCGGAGCTGGAGCATACCCCGGGACTTGAGCGCGTTCGCAGGCACCTGAGCCTGGGTGCGGGCCGGCGGCGTGTGTCCGGACTGACTTCTACAGCGCGAGCGCTCTACCTGCCCCTGATGGCGCAGGCGGCCAAGCGGCCGGTGATCGTGATGGTGGCCGACAACAAGGCCGCCGAAGCGCTGGAGCCGCTGCTCAAGGCTGGCTGCGAGCTGACGGGCGCCGTTGATCCGGCGCGCGTGGTGCGTTTTCCCGCACACGATGTGCTTCCCTTTGAAAATCTTTCGCCGCACCCGGACGTGCAGGAGCAGCGCGCGGCAGCGTTGTGGAAACTGTCGACCGGGGCCGTAGATATTTTGATTGCGCCGGTGGAAGCGGCGGCGTTGAAGCTGTTCGATCTCGAATACTATGCGGGCCTGGCGGTGACGCTCAAACGCGGCGAAGAGGTCGACATTGAGACGCTGACAGCGCACCTGGCGAGCGTGGGCTATGCGCCAATGGATATCGTCGAGATGCCGGGGCAGTTTACGCGGCGTGGCGGAATTCTGGACGTGTACTCGCCGGAATCGGACCGGCCGGTGCGCATCGAGTTTTTCGGCGACGAGATTGAGACTATCCGCAAATTCGATCCTGAGACGCAGCGCTCGCAATCGGGACTGGATGAAACGCAATTGCAACCGTTGACAGAGGCGCCGGTGACGGAACCGTTGCTGGCCGCGGTGAATGTGAGGCTGAGCCGCCAACGCGTCGAAATCGAGGATGAAGAGATGGCGGCGGAGGCTGCGGCGGCCGGAGGCGTGAGCGTGTTTCCGGGGTGGGAATTCTTCACACCTGTCGCGGGTGCGGAGCAATCGCTGCTCAAACTCGTGCCGCGCAGCGTGCTGATTGTGGATGAGCCGGGGATGGTTCAGAACCAGATCGATCGCTGGTGGAACAAGGTGGAACGGCGGCACGAGCGGTCGGGAATTGGCTCGCTGGTGCGGCCGGAGGACATTTATTTGCGGCCGGAAGTTCTGCGGGCCGCGATCGAATCGCACATGGGTCTCGATCTGGATCAACTGGGAGCGGTGGATGTGCTGGAAGAGGACGCAACTCTGGGCGAGATCGAGTTGCCGACGCGGCCCACGCTGCGCTTTCACGGATCGATTCCGGCACTCACCGAGCAACTGAAAAATCTGATGAAGACGGAGACGCGCATTGTGCTGGCCGCGCCGCACCAGGGCGACATGGAACGGCTGGCGACGGTGCTGCGCGACTACGACGTTCCTTACCGGCTGGGCAGCCGCGCGCCACGGCCCGGCGAAACCATGCTCGACGAAGGCAGCTACCTCGCGGGCGATTTGCGCGTGCCGGTGATTGTGCGCTCGCCTCTGGCTGCAGGGGTGGTCTTCGGCGAATCAAATTTGATTGTCTTCGGAGCCAATGATTTGTCGGACGAGGCCGACGTGGCGGCGCGGCCGGAGCCGAAGCGATCGAAGACCGCGGCATTTGTTTCCGACTTTCGCGACCTCGGCGTCGGCGACTACGTTGTGCACGTGGAGCACGGCATCGCGCAGTACCAGGGGCTGAAGGAGATCTCGCAGGACGGGCTCTCGGTAGAGTTCATGATCCTGGAATTCGCCGAGGGTGCAAAGCTCTACGTTCCGCTGACGCGGCTGGATCTGATTCAAAAGTACCGGTCCACCGACACGGGACCTGCGCCGGTGTTGAACCGGCTGGGCTCGCAGCAATGGACCAAGACCAAGACGCGCGTGCGCAAGGCCATGCAGGACATGGCCGCGGAGTTGCTCAAGCTTTACGCCGAGCGCAATACCGCAGAGGGCACGGCGTTCTCCAAGGACAACGAGTTCCAGCGCGAGTTTGAAGACGCGTTCGATTACAGCGAGACTGACGATCAGATGGCGGCGATTCGCGCGGTGAAATACGACATGGAATCGCCGACACCGATGGACCGGCTGCTGTGCGGCGACGTGGGTTACGGAAAAACCGAAGTGGCCATGCGCGCGGCGTTCAAGGCGGTGCAGGATGGCAAGCAGGTCGCGGTGCTGACGCCGACCACGGTGTTGAGCTTCCAGCATTTCGAGACCTTCAAGAAGCGCTTCGCGCAGTTTCCCATTCACGTGGAAATGATTTCGCGCTTTAGAACAGCAAAAGAACAGACGGATATCGTGGAGCGCGTGGCGACCGGGAAGGTGGACATTTTGATCGGCACGCACCGGCTGCTCTCGAAGGACATCAAGTTTCAGGATCTGGGTTTGCTGGTTGTTGACGAAGAGCAGCGCTTCGGCGTGCGCCACAAGGAGCGGCTGAAGCAGTTACGCAAGGAGATCGATGTGCTCGCCATGAGCGCCACGCCGATTCCGCGCACGCTACATATGTCGCTGGTGGGGCTACGCGACATGAGCGTGATTGAAACGCCGCCCAAAGATCGCATGGCGATTCAGACCGTGGTGGCGAAATTCGACGAGAAAATTATCCGGTCGGCAGTGGAAGTGGAGCTGGAACGCGGCGGGCAGGTTTTCTTTGTGCACAATCGCGTGGAGTCGATCTACGAAATCGCGGCGCGAATTCAGGAGCTCGTGCCGGCGGCGCGCGTGGCTGTGGCGCACGGGCAGATGAATGAAACTGAGCTGGAGAAGGTGATGCTCGCCTTTATGCGCCACGAATTCGACGTGCTCGTAGCCACGACCATCATCGAGAATGGGCTCGACATTCCGCTGGCCAACACGATTCTGATCAATCGGGCGGAGCGGCATGGGCTGAGCGAGCTTTACCAGTTGCGCGGGCGCGTGGGGCGGTCGAATCGAAGAGCGTACGCGTACCTGCTGATCCCGCCGGAGAATCAGTTGACGGAGATTGCGCGGCGGCGGCTGGCGGCACTCAAGGAATTTTCGGACCTGGGCGCGGGATTCAAGATTGCGGCGCTCGATCTGGAGCTGCGCGGCGCGGGCAACATGCTGGGCGGCGAGCAGAGCGGGCACATCGAGGCAGTGGGATTCGAACTTTACACGACGATGCTCGAGGCCGCGGTGAAGGAACTCAAAGGCGAGGGCCCGGAAGATCGGCCGGCCACGCAGCTCAATTTGGGCATTGCCTTGCGCATCGATGAGAGCTACGTGGCGGAGGAGAACCAGCGCCTGCGGATTTACAAGAAAGTGGCTGGCGCGACGAGTGAAGCGGCTATCAGCGAGATTCGCGCTGAGATGGAAGACCGCTATGGCGCGCTGCCCGACCCGACTGTGTTCCTGCTCGAGGCGGCGCAGTTGCGCCTGGAGTGCGAGCGGTTGGGCATTGCGCAAATCGATCGCAAGCGCAGCGAACTGCAGATTCGTTTTACCGAGAATGCCACAGTCGATCCTACGCATTTGATGAAGCTGGTGGCGCGCAACGCCAAGCGCGGCGCGCAGTTTACGCCGCAGGGATTGCTGAAGTTGCCGCTGACGGCCGCGCGGCCCGACGAGGTGCTGCTGGAGATTCGCGAATTGCTTGGGGGGCTTGCGCCGGCGCCGGTGGACGCGTGAGAGTGGCGAGCCTGCGAGTTCTCGTGGAGCGAATCAGGTGCAAGAATTCGGGCGGCCCTCCGGGACGCGGCAGGTCGTAGCCTGCTTTCCCAGGACAGCGCCCGCTGTCGCGGACTTGTCCTGGGCTATTATCGTTCGCTCCTCCGGAGCGGAGAAGCGACGCCTACTTCGCTGTTCACGCCTTCCATTTAATGTTGCAGCCGATTGAGGGCCTCTGGTCGGCGGGCACCGGTTTGCCGGCGAGGACCAGATCGATGGCCGCACGGAGGTCTTTTCCCGTGACGGGGATGCCGTTGCCGGGACGGCTGTCATCGTATTGGCCGCGATAAACGAGCTTGAATTCGGAGTCGAATAAATAAGGATCGGGTGTGCAGGCGGCTTTGTACGCGTGAGCCACGGCCTGCGACTCGTCGTAGAGGTAAGGAAATTCGAAGCCGTTGGCCTCGGCTTGCTGCTTGAGGCCGGCGGGGCTGTCGGCGGGATGCGTGGTGACGTCGTTCGAACTGATAGCTACGATGGCGAGCGGTTTTTCGTCGTAGTCGGCGCTGAGCTGGCCCAGAGATTTCTCGATGTGCTTCACGTAGGGACAGTGGGCGCAGATGAAGAGAACGAGCAGCGCCTTTTGTCCGCGGAAGTCGTCGCGGTGAATGATTTTGCCGGTGATGGCATCTGTGAGCGAGAAATCGGGCGCGATGGTGCCCAGCGAGAGCATGGTGGATTCGGTGAGGGACATGATTCTTCTCCTTGAGCGGTGTTCGCGAAGCTGTTTCTTAAAACAAACCTGGCTGGCGGCTCGGGGCTGCGATGCCGAAATGCTCGTAGGCGAGACGCGTGGCTACGCGGCCGCGTGGCGTGCGGTCCAGAAATCCTATCTGAATCAAAAATGGCTCGTAGACTTCTTCGAGCGCGTCTTCTTCTTCGGCGAGGGTTGCGGCCAATGTACCGAGACCTACAGGGCCTCCGTCATATTTCTGCATAATCGTCAGCATCAGCCGGCGGTCGATTTCGTCGAAGCCGTGGGCATCCACTTCAAGCATAGTGAGAGCTGCATTCGCGGTGGGGCGGTCGATCGATCCGGAGCCGCGCACCTGGGCGTAGTCGCGCACGCGGCGCAGCAGGCGGTTGGCGATGCGCGGTGTGCCGCGGGAACGCAAAGCAATCTCGGCCGCGCCGTCCTGGTCGATGGGGATTTGCAACACCTCTGCCGAGCGGGTGACGATGACTTGCAGTTCTTCTTCGGTGTAAAACTGCAAGCGGAGCAGAATGCCGAAACGCGAGCGCAGGGGCGACGAAAGCAGACCGGGACGCGTGGTGGCTCCGATGAAGGTGAAGGGCTTGATCTCCATCACGTGGGTG
This sequence comes from uncultured Acidobacteriota bacterium, assembly GCA_963830785.1. Lineage (GTDB taxonomy): Bacteria > Acidobacteriota > Terriglobia > Terriglobales > Acidobacteriaceae > Telmatobacter. Next base: position 55,272 of record CAWHNV010000021.1, on the reverse strand, counting down.
CGCGCCGCTGGTCCCTGGCCGATGATGATGTCGAGTTTGTAATCCTCGAGCGCGGTGTAGAGCTTTTCTTCGAGCACCGGCTGCAGGCGGTGAATCTCATCGAGAAACAGCACCTGGCGCTCGCGCAGATTGGTAAGGATGGCGGTGAGGTCGCCCTGGATGACGAGGGCCGGACCCGAGGATTGCTGGAAGCCGACGTCGAGCTCGTTGGCGATGATGGTGGCGAGCGTGGTTTTTCCCAGGCCCGGAGGACCGAAAAGGAGAACGTGGTCCAGGGCTTCGCCGCGAGACTTGGCAGCTTCAAGAGCGATGGCGAGCTGTTCTTTTGCTTTGGATTGACCGATGAACTCGCGCAGCCAGCGCGGACGCAATTTGAGCTCGAAATTCTGCTCTTCGTCGGCGCGCGCGGCGCTGACCAAACGTTCGGGAGAGTTGTCGCGCGCGATGGCCATGCTGACGAGAAGTGTAGCCGTTCCCAGTGGCGGCGGCAAAGTGAAGGCGTGAAAAACTCCGCAAATGAAGGCTTTGATAGGAATTTGTAAGTGTTTTCGCCCCGCTCATGAATTCTTCACATCGTTTTAGATCATCTTCATGCTTTCCTGATAGCCATTCGCCCAGCATGTAAAGAATTCACGCTGGACTGGCACCAGCACACAATTCCGCACCACGAAAACACTGCTTCGAATAGGTAGTGCGCAACGGTGCACTACACGTGCAAGTCTTTCCGAGGTATGACAACAACTGATTGCGAAAACACTGCGCAACAGCAGGCAGGAGACGTGTACCCAAAATCGCCCGGAGTACGAGGTGCAACTTTGATCCGCAAAAATCCACATGCGAAAGTGAGAGGCTACATGACGAAGAAAAATTGCAAGCTCATACCCGCCACAGTAGCGGCTTGTCTTGCTCTACTGTCTGTTTCAGGGGCCGCGCAACAGGGGACAGCAACCGGAAGTGGATCGCCGGCGATTACGGCGCGGATAAATCCTCCAGCCGGCGCTCAACCCGCGTCGGGTCCTGCCACGTCAGATCCTGCCGCGTCGAGTTCCGCCGCGACTTCAACAGATACTAGCCGGGCAATGCCCGTGGCGAACAGCGCGCAGCCCGCCGATGCATCGCAGGTCAGCAACGCCGAGCTGTTGAAAGACATGCAGGAGATGCGGGCCGAGATTACGGAACTGAAAGGCGAACTGAAGTCGCGCAATGACGCGGACGCGCTTTCGTCGGAGGCGATCAAGGCGTATGAGCAGGATGTCGCCGCGTTGAAGAGCGCCGTCCATCCCGTCGGAACGAGCGCGTCGATGCTGGGAACTGGGCAGGCAGCCGCGCCTGCCGCGGCACCCGCGCCGCCAGAGATTAGCGCGGAAACCACAACCAAGTCCGCCCCGTTCCCCGGAGACTGGACATGGCTGAACTCAGGCGGTCACAACTCGGACTCTCCAATGTCGACCAAGTACTTCACACCGGAAGTCCGCTTCGACACCAACTACATTCTCGACTACAACCACCCTCAAGACGACTCGATGGGCGGCTCGACAGAGATGTTCCGCTCCGATGAATGGCAGATCGAGCAGGCTTCGGTGGGCGGCGACTTCCGCATACAGAACGTGCGCGGCCGCATCCTGACGATGTTCGGCGAGTTTGCGGAAACCACCATTCGCAACGATTCCAGTTACAGCCGCGGCCAATGGCAGTTGAATAACGCCTACCGGTACGTCTCCGAGGCATGGGGCGGCTACCACTGGGATGTGGGCCACGGCCTCAACGCCGACGCCGGCATTTTCGTCTCCTATATCGGTCTGTTCAGCTACTACAACTTCGATAACTGGGCCTATCAGCCCTCGTACGTTTCGTCCAATACGCCGTGGTTCTTCACGGGGCTTCGGGTCCAGTACTGGCCCACGGAGAAGCTGAAGATCGAGCCGTGGTTCATCAACGGATGGCAGACTTACGGGCGCTACAACAGCAAGCCGGGATTGGGCGGCCAGATTCTTTATCGCCCCACGCCGAAGCTGGACTTCGTGTGGAACGACTACGGCGTCGGTCAAGACGACGCTGGATTCCCCGGCCGGACGCGTATCCACGCAGACTATAGCGCGCAGTACAAGATCTATGACCAGCCGAAGCAAATGTTCGACAAGCTTGCCATGACCGTTACGGGCGACCTTGGCTGCGAGATGGGTGGCGGGCCGTCGTCGTTCGCGACCAACGCGACCGCGGGCTACACCCCCACTCTGAATCAAAAGGGATTCTCGCCGGAGCAAGGCAACGGCGTATCGGTTTATAACGGCGGCGTAAACTGCCACAACGAGAAGGGCGGCTTGCCGAAGCAGGAGTTTTCCGGCTGGATGAGCTATCTGCGCGGCTGGTTCGACAAAGATAAATACGCCGTTACTCTTGGCGGCGGCCAGATGAACAACCCGGGCCGTTATCTCTCGCTGCTTCCGCCCATCAACGGCGCGACAGCTACCACAGGCTCACCGTACTTCACGGAGAACGCCAACGACCGCGCCCAGATGCACGACGGGACCATCACATTCGATTACATGCCGGCGCAGTTCATCACCTTCCGGCTTGAGGAGAGCTATCGCTACTCCGATGTACCGTACTGGACCGGCCACGGCGGCATCACGCCATACTCTCCGGGCAATGGTGACATCCACGCGAACGTGGGCAACCCGGCCGACTATATCTGCTCCGGAAACAGCCCGGCGGGACTGGTTGACTCCGGCGTCGGCTACGTTGGCGCCGACGGCGGCCCTGGACTGGCAGAGGCGGTCGCGTGGTGCACTACAGGAAGCTACACCGTAGGCTCAACCGTTGGCTACGTTCCAGGTACAGGTCAGAAGCAGCTCACACCGTCCAGCCTGGCCAACATCTGGTGGCCCGACCTGCGCACGAACCAAACGTCGACCATTCTTGCGATCATGGTTCGTTTCTAGAGCCAACGCAAATTAACCATCGCGAAATAAGCGGAGAATGGCCGTCCATCGCGGAGAGAACACTCCGGGATGGGCGGCCAAAATGACAAATGCAGGCAATGTTTCTGAACCCCTTACGCCGGCCTGCCTGCGCGGTGCGCAATGGCCATGAGGTTGCCGATGATACGACGTAATTCGAAGCTCGTGCTCGTTAAATTCGCTTTGTTTGGGGTGGCTTTGTTTGGGCTGGCTCCGCTTTACGCGGACTCGGCGGCGCAGAGTTTTACCAGGACCATCAATCTGCGGGACCGGCTGGATCTGGCAATCGTGTCGGGCGCGGGCAACATTCAGATCAGCCAGGGCCCTCCAGGCAGGGTGCACATCACCGGCCATGTGAAAGCGAACGACTGGCGTCCGACTGACGACCGGCTTCGCGATATCGCAGCGAATCCTCCGATACACCAGGACGGAAACATGATCCGTATCGGCAGCGCAGAGCAATTGCCCCACATCATCATCGATTACGAGATCGAGGCTCCGGCCGACAGCATGATTCAGGCCAGCTCAAGCGTCGGCGATATTTTCGACGATGGGGTTGGACAGAATGCGCGTTTCGATAGCGGCTCGGGGAACATTCACGCCATTGGGCTCGGGGGGAGCATCGACGTCCGATCCAAAGAGGGCGACATCGAAGTGGAGCAGAGCGGACGAGGCGAAGTGAACGCGGTAACGGGCACGGGCAACCTGGAGTTGCGCAATCAGCAGGGCGCGCTGCGCGTAGCGACGGATGCGGGAACCATCAAGGTTTCTGGAGTGCCTGGGGATGATTGGTCCGTGCGGACAGAAAAGGGAGATGTTGAGCTAACGCTCGGCGACGCTGCCTGTACGATTGACGCCCGGAGCCGCGCCGGCCAGGTGCACAGCGAGCTGCGGATTGATGGTGCCGCCGGCTCCGATCCGCGTCATATCGCAGGCAAGATCAACGGCGGTGGACACAATGTGATTCTCCAGGTTGGCGAAGGGGATATTCGCATCCTCTGACACGGGACGCTTTACAGACCTGGGGTTCGAGGCGGAATTTGCCGCACAACGAGAATCTGGCGCTCCCAACTGAGACGCGCAAATCATCTTTGCGTGAAATGATTCTCACGATGAAGATCGCGCGCGGGTAGAACAACGGCAACAAACTTCGGGTAACGAATCTCGAGCAACAAATTTCGACTGACGGGCCGCATGCCGAGAGGGGCTACAACTCTCAACATGCGGCCCGTTTTTTTTGCCTGCAAACAGGTCAGCGATTTCGTCAGTGATTACGTTTGTCACGTCGGTTTGAAGCAGCGTGAAAGGACTTATTGACTGACTTGGTGCGAAAAGTGAAAGTAACACCTTTGTGCAATAAAGAGTTTTGTTTCCGTGACATATATTTGATGGCGTAATGGCCAGCGGGAGTCTGCCATGGCGCCGATAGGTCGACGTCAAAACCGGCTGCAGACTCCGGAGAACAACCATGCATGATCGCATTTCACCGCGGGCACTCCTCCTGATTGCTCTTGCTCTGCTCATTGCCGGTTGCACGAATTCTGAGGTGGACTCGCTCGCGGTTACGCCAACGACGCAGTCACTTTCGGTGGGTCAAACCGTGCAGCTCACGGCTACGGGAACGACCGGCCATGGAAGCAATCATCCATCGACAACGTCGGATGTGACCGACACGGCGACATGGACTTCGAGCTCTCCATCGGTGGCAAGCGTCGGGTCCACGGGTCTGGTGACGGCGCTCACCGCCGGGACCTCGACGATCACGGCAAGCATCAACGGCTACACGGGAACCATCAGCGCGAGCTCGGCCGTGACAGTGTCGGCATCGTCGGGCACGGGCACCGCCAGTGGCTCAGTGACCTCGCTGGCCATACTCCCCGCTTCGCAGTCGGTGGCGGTACCCAGCGATACCACGCAATTCCTCGCGATTGGAACCACGTCCACCGGCGCAACGGTGAATCTCACCAACCAGGTTGCGTGGTCTACGAGCAGCACACAAATTGCTACGATCGGCGGGTCTACAGGATTGGCCACGGCGCTGACCCAGGGGACGGTGACGGTCATCGCTCTCTACACCAGCGGCGGGAGCACGATTGCGGGCCAAGCGAGCTTTACCGTGTCGGCGGGATCGTCGGACGAATATACCGCTGTAACCCTTGTGCCCGCCTCAGAGTCGGTTTCGGCCGCGGGCCAGACCGGGCAATTCATCGCGCTGGCCACATCGGGAACCACCGGTCTTGATGTTGACGTAACCAATTCGCCGCAGACCACGTGGAGTTCGAGCATCTCATCGATCGCGACCGTCACTTCGGGACTCACGACGGGCAACGGCGTGGTCACCGGCGCGGGACAGGGGAGCACGACCATCACGGCCGAGGTAAAGAATCCCAACGGCTCCATCGTTTCGGCGAATGGCTCAGTGACGGCCACGCTGACGGCTCCTCCCGAGCCGCTACTGTCGCTGACCATCATTCCGAGCACGATTACAGTCGGCAACCTGCAGGACACTGGAAACTTCCTGGCGATTGGAACTTTCTCGTCGTCTCCCTACGTTGAAGACCTGACGAACACGGTGACCTGGCTCTCGTCATTTCCCAATTCCTTTCCCGTCAGCACCAATTCGTCGCCCCCCAATCCGGGCGCGCCCGGTGGCATCGTCACCGCTTACGGCACTGGAAGCGCCACGATTATCGCCGAAGCTACTTACCCAACAACGGGCTTGCAGGGGTTGGTCCAGACCGCTACAGCGACCTTCAACTGCCCGCTGGTTCTGCCCGACCCAACCTCCGTTCCGCCAACGCCAGGCTCGTGCTATCCGGGTTCGCAGGCGAATGGATTGCTGGTGACGCTCACGATCTATAACGAAGGCCTGAACACCACGAACTGGCTGGTGACAGCGCCCTCCGCCACAAATACTCCGAACGTGATCCATTGCGGTCCAGGCTGGGCCACAAACGGGAATACGGGCGGCTCGGTCTGTACGGCGACCTACCCGGCGGGCAGCACCATCACGCTGACCGCGCCCGCGCAATCGGGAGTCGCCTTCGGTGGATGGTCCTATAACTGCACGACGGTCAGCCCTGATCCTTCAACTGCGGCCGGACCAAACAGTTGCACCATCACGCTCGGCAATGCCCCGAACGGAACTGACAATTCCAATGTAACGATTGGCGCGATCTTCAACTAAGTTTGCTTCACTTGACTAAAAGCCGCCCTGCAGGGCGGCTTTCTTTTTTGCGCGCGGAAGGGCGTGGAATGATTGCGAGTCGCATCGGAAATCGGAAAGCGTGGGCGGGCCGTTTAGACTGGTAACATCTGCTCGATTAGAATGACGCACCGGTTTCAAGCCCTCCGCCGCTTTCAATTCAATCTGCCGCAACGCATCGCGGCGGGCCTGCTGGCTCTCTTTCTCCTCCAGGGATTCTGGATTGTCAGCCGCCAGACACTGACCGACATCGATTACCAGTACGCGCGATGCGGGCGCGAGACCTGGGAAAAGCCGTCGCCCCTGGCCGGCTACTACACCTCCTGCGGCAACATTCACGACGGCATTCTGGCGTACCGGCTGGCCGGGCTTCCGCTCACGCTGAATCTTCTGGCCGAGCGCGGGATCGATCTGGTGCGCAAGCCGGAGAATCGCGTAGTGCAGGAAAACGGCGAACTGAGCACGTGGGAACTGCGCCACCAAATGACGCACATCCTGTTGCTGCTGCGCCTGCCGTTTCTCTTTGCCGGCTTCCTGCTGGGCGGATGCATCTGGTGGGTCACGCGGCGGCTTTACGGCAACCTGGGCGGCTATACGGCGCTGGCGCTGTATTGCTTTTCGCCCGCGGTGCTGCGCGCCTGCGTTACGCCGAATCCCGAAGTGCTGGCGGCGCTGGGTCTCTTCGGCGGCGTGTATACCTGCATAGGCGTGGCTCACGCCATGCAGGGCCCGGCACGCAAGTGGCGCCCGCGGATGGTTCTGCTCACGGCGATTTTTGGCGTTGCGGCGGCTGCGCATGTCGTGGCGTTGCCGCTTGCCGCGCTGCTCGGCCTGGCGGCCATGCTTTGGGTCGCCGAGGGACACCGGAGCCGGACCTTGCCGGTGGTGCTGGTGGCCGCGGTGGGCGCGCTGGTGCTGGTCTTTGCGTGTTACGGTTTTTCGCCCGATGCCTTCAGCTACGTCTTCCGCTCGGGGGCGGGATTCCTGTGGGTCTCTCTGGATCCGGCGCGGCGATTTTTTGGCACGCTCGCCAATAGCGGCATCACGATTGCCGCGTGCGCTGCCGCGGTGTTGTACCTGGGCGCGCGCAAATCGCGCTACTTCGGCAACACAGCTCCGCTTTTGTGCGCTTTGGTTTTGATGTTGCTCGTCATGACGGGCTCCGCGGGAAGCCCGTGGCTCTGGGCGCTGCCGTTTCTACTTACGTTTGTGGGCGGCGTGTTTGCGGATGCATACGAAGGTCCGCGGGGACGCTGGGCGCTGGGCGCGGCGGGAGCCATTGTGGCGCTGCAGGCGGTGTTGTGCGTGTTGAGCCTGCCGGGATTGTTCTAGGGCGTGGCGTTTTCCCAGTGCAAAAACCGGGCAGAATGAGCGCGGAACGCCGGGTGCAAACAGAGAGGATATGGTTCCTTCATAAATCAAAGCAAAATAAGGAGTTATTTACATCTCCCAGCCTTGCTAAAAGGCCCCTCGAACCTCTAAAATAGAAGCTAAGAGCTGCGGACCCGGCCCCGCTTTTTCCGGACTTTTTTGCCGCCTTCCTGCAAGCCCTCAAAAAACTATGGCAGACGATCAGAATCCTCAGCTTCCTCTCGACGGGGCGAACCCTCCCGGCGGCACGAACCTCATTCCCATCAACATTGAAGAGGAGATGCGCCGCTCCTATCTCGACTATTCGATGTCGGTGATTATCGGACGCGCGCTGCCTGATGCCCGCGACGGATTGAAGCCCGTGCATCGCCGCATCCTTACGGCGATGGACCGCGAGGGCATGCAGCACAACAAAAAGTACTCCAAGTGCGCCGGCGTGGTGGGCGAGTGTTTGAAGAAGTACCATCCCCACGGAGATTCGTCGGTGTACGATGCGTTGGTGCGCATGGCGCAGCCGTGGTCGCTGCGCTATCCGCTGGTCGACGGCCAGGGCAACTTCGGCTCGGTCGACGGCGATCCGCCGGCGGCTTACCGGTATACCGAGTGCCGCATGGAGCGCATCGCCGAAGAGATGATGGCCGACATCGAAATGGAAACCGTGGATATGGTTCCTAATTTCGATGAGACCACGGACGAGCCGTCGGTTTTGCCCACGCGGATTCCGACGCTGATCGTGAACGGCTCAAACGGCATCGCGGTGGGCATGGCGACCAATATTCCGCCGCACAATTTGACCGAGGTGCTGAACGCGACCATCGCGCTGGTGAAGAATCCCAAGGGTGGGCTGCTTGAGGTGCTCAAGCACGTGCACGGGCCCGATTTCCCGACCGCCGGAATTCTTTACGGCCGCGCGGGAATCGTGGACGCGTACCGTACCGGCCGCGGACGCTTCCTGATGCGGGCGCGGGTGGCCATTGAGAACGTGACCAAGGATCGGCAGGCGCTGATCGTTACCGAGCTGCCTTATCAAGTCAACAAGTCCGTGCTCTTCAAGCGCATCTCGGAGCTGGTCGAAAACAAGATCATCTCCGACATCGACACCAACACCGAATGGACGCGCGACGAAAGTGACCGCGACGGCATGAGGATGGTGATCGGCCTCAAGCGCGGCGCGCAGCCGGAGATTGTGCTGAATCAGCTCTACAAGCACACGCAGCTGCAAGAGAGTTTCTCCATGATCTTCCTGGCCGTGACCAACGGCCAGCCGAAGGAACTGGGCCTGGCCGATGCCATCCAGGTTTTCATCGACCACCGCATCGACGTGGTGCAGCGGCGCACGGTATTTCTGCTGCGCAAGGCGCGCGAACGCGAACACATTCTCGAAGGTCTGAAGATTGCGCTCGACAACCTCGACACGGTAATCAGGATTATTCGCGCATCGAACTCGCGCGCGGATGCTCGCGAGAATTTGTACGCATGGGGCAAGGGCAAGGACATCGTCATCCGGCTGGACCGCGAACCGGGACCTCGCGAGGAAAAGGGCCTCACCCTGCGGCAGGTCGATGCCATCCTGGAATTGCAGCTCTACCGGCTCACGCAGCTTTCAGTCGACGAAATTCTGAAAGAATTGAGTGAGATCCGCGAGAAGATCGCCGAGTACGAAGAAATCCTGGGCAGCGAGAAGAAGCTGCGCGCGGTGATTGTGAAGGAGCTTGAGGAAGTTCTGCAGAAGTACGGCGACAAGCGCCGCACCGAGATTGTGGACGAGAGCGCTGAACTGCAACTCGAAGACCTGATCGCCGATGAGCAGGTTGCGGTAACGGTGAGCCACCAGGGCTACCTGAAGCGCACGCCCATCTCGATCTACCGCCAGCAGCGCCGCGGCGGCACGGGACGCATGGGCATGAAGACGCGCGAGGAAGATTTTGTCTCGCAGCTCATCGTCGACTCCACGCACTCCTATCTGCTGTGCTTCACCAACACGGGACGGGTTTACTGGCTCAAGATCTATGAGATTCCCGACGTGGGCGCGGCGGGCAAGGGCAAGTCGATGCAGAGCCTGCTCGACCTGCAACAGGGCGAGACGGTGCGTGCCATTCTGCCGGTTCGCAATCTCGAAGAAGAAGGCAAGTTTATTTTCTTCGCCACGCAGAAGGGCACCGTGAAGAAGACGCCGCTCAAAGATTTCTCGAACGTGATGTCGCGTGGCATCATCGCCATCGCAATCGATAAAGACGACGATCTGATCGCGGCGGAATTGACTAACGGCAAACAAACGATCTTCCTCGGCACGAGAGATGGCATGGCGATCCGTTTCGACGAGGAATACGATCCCGAGCGAAATGGTGTCGGCCTAAGGCCGATGGGCCGTAATGCGGCTGGGAATCGGGGCATATCACTCAAGAAGGGCGACTACGTGATCGGCGCAGCCATCACGGACTCCGACTCGACCAGGGACAAGGAACGGGACGCCCTAGCCGCTAAGCTTGGGCTCGCGAAAGAACTCGCCAAGCTTCGTTTCGCGTTAGAACAGGCCAGGGACGACTTGCAAAAGGCGAGAGAGAACCAGCGCTCCGGCGCGAAAGACGACGCATCGTTGGCGGATGCAGTCAAGAAGGGCGAGAAGCGCCGCGACAATGCCGAATGTGCGATCAAAGAGTTCGACGAAAAACTTGGGGTCTCCAAAGCTATGATCCTGACGGTCACCGAGAATGGCTTTGGGAAACGCACCGACGTGGACGAATACCGTTTGACCGCGCGTGGAGCGCAAGGGGTGAATAACCTGAAAGCCACGCCAAAAGTCGGCAAATCGGCATCGATTCTCCTCGTGAATGAGAGTTCCGAGCTGATGGTAATCAGCCAGTTCGGCAAGATCATCCGCGTCGACACCAAAACCATCCGCAACGCCGGCCGCGCCACGCAGGGCGTGCGGCTGCTGAGCCTGGAACCGGATGACAAGGTCGCGGCGGCGGTGATCATCCCGCCCGATGAACTGAACGGCAACGGGAATCACGAGGGCGAACAGGGGACGCTGCTGCAGTAGGGCGGTGGCCAGTTGTCAGTGATCAGTAAGTTGAGGTAAACGACCGGGCGTGCTTTCCCAAGTCTCAGAAGCGAGACTTGGGGCGCCCGGCGATAAAGACAGTGGTCAGTGAAGCGGCCCTTCGGGGCCGCTTTAACATTTCATGGCGTCAGGCCAGCTCAGGCCCGGCTTTTTTCCGCGACCAGAACAGATACACCGGAACCCCCAGCAGCACCAGGATCAGGCCCGGCCAGGTGTACTGCGGCTTGTAGCGCAACAGGGCGGCGCAGATTACTGTCGCCATCACGATGTAGAGAGCCGGCAGGAACGGGTAACCGAAGGCTTTGTAGGGACGGGGCGTGGCGGGCTGCTTGATGCGGAGGACGAAGAGGCCGAGGATGGTGAGGATGTAAAAGACCAGGACCGCGAAGATGATGTAATCGAGCAACTGGTTGTAGGAGCCGGATACGCAGAGGATCGTAGTCCAGATGGCCTGCACTACGAGCCCGGCGGCCGGGGTTTTGTAGCGCGGGTGCAGCTTGCCGACCAAGCGGAAAAAGAGACCGTCCTGCGCCATGGCGTAGTATGCGCGCGCGCCAGAGAGCGTGATGCCGTTGGCGCAGCCGAAGGTTGAGATCAGAATCGCCGCGGCCATCAGATAACCGCCAAGGTGGGGAAAGATTTGCTGCAACACTGCTGCGCCAATGCGGTCCTCGGAGGCATATTGCACGCCGCGCGCGAAGATCGTTACGCCGTGCGGATCGCCATGCAACGGAAGCACCAGGATGTACGCCGTGCTGGCCAGGAAATACACCACCAGCACAAAGCCCACACCAAACGCGAGCGAGAGCGGCACGTTGCGCCGCGGGTTTTTGATTTCGCCTGCGGTAAACGTGACGTTGTTCCACGCGTCGGCGGCAAAGAGCGAGCCCACCTGCACGACGGCAAGGATCACGATCAGGTTGACCATGACGGTGGGTCCCTGCGCGCCAACCTGCACGGGGTGAAGCGACGCCCAGCCCGCGTTGCGCCAGAACTGGCTCCAATGCTCGCCGAAGTTGGCGGCTATCGCAGCACTATTGCGGCCAATTGTGAATCCCAGCAGTACGAGGGCCGCGAGCGAGACGGCCTTGGCCACGGTGAAAACATTCTGCAGCAGAGCGCCGAAGCGCACGCCGCAGATATTTACTGCGGCCACGAACCACACCACGAGGATGCCGGCGAGATTCGCGGTGCTGACGCCGATATCCATATTGCCGAGCACCATGGGTCCGACGGGAATGGCCGGCACGTGCGCGATGTGCCATAGCCAGTGCGTGCTCGAAACCGAGGGGAAGAATACGCCCAGGAATTTGCCGAACGCCACGCAGACGGCGGCGATGGTTCCAGTCTCAATGACGAGAAAAAGCGTCCAGCCGTAGAGAAATCCCCAGAGAGGCCCGAGCGATTCGCGCAGGTAGACGTATTGGCCGCCGGCCCTGGGCATCATGGCTGCCAACTCGCCGTAACTCAGGGCGCAGATCATGGTCATGACGGCAGTGATGACCCACGCGCCCAGGTAAAGCGCCGGAGAATCGGTGAGGCGCGCAATGTCGCAGTCGACAATGAAGATGCCGCTGCCGATCATGGAGCCCACGACGATGGTGGTGGCGCTGAACAGGCCCAGGCTCTGAACCATCTGCGGGCCGGCGGCGGAGCCGGGTTGGGCGGTGCGGGCTGCGGAGCTAACTTGAGTTGCAGGTCTCATCATGGAGTGATCAGTTGCCGCCACACCGAATTGCAGACGGATGGGTGCAGATTATCAGAGTTCGGTGGTGGGAGGGCTGATTGAAAACGCAGGCCCCAATGCCGCGGAGAACAGCGTGACGTCAGCGGTCGAGGCAACGGGAGATCCCCGCGGTATGCTTATATGTCAAGAACCCCACTGGAGAGACGAGATGAAAGCAGCTCTCACAGTTTTGCTTTTGGCGATGTCCGCTTCTGCGACCGCCCAAACTGCCGACGCCCTCTATAAACAGGCCTGCGGCCCTTTGAATGCCAAGTTCGTCGTGGAACAGGCCAACGGGCAGCCGCCCACGGCGCCGGAACCGGGCAAGGCGCTGGTGTACTTTATCCAGGAAGAAGACGGAGGCTCGAGTTTCACCACGAGGGTTGGGCTGGACGGCGACTGGCTGGGAGTTCTGCAGCGTGGTTCCTACATCTTCGCCTCCGTTGCCCCCGGAGAGCACCATGCCTGCGCGGCTACCCTAAACCGGAAGCGTCGAGAGGCAAAACTTTTACACTTCACATTGGAAGCGGGAAAAACCTATTACTATCTTGTCCGCGGCACCGCTGGAGGCTCAGGTACAGGTGTCTTCTCCACCATGGAATTCGGCACTGCGGATCGCGACGAGGCGCTCTATCTGATCGCCACCGATCCCCAGAGCGTGGCGAAGCCAGCGCCCTGAAGCATGCTTTTCCGGCAGGCCGCGGCCCCCGACTCCAGACCTGCATCAAGGTTTTGAAAGGGAAGATGGAACGAGGCAACCAGATTCTCTTTTCCCGCGTCCAATCAGTTAAGCGGGACGGCGTTTCCACTCGGGAGAGGCATGCAAGGGTTGCTTTGGGGCCCCTGTGATTTGCTTCTTCACCCTCCGCCGGCGGTAGGTTGTTGTTTCCACCCGTGGCAATAGAAGTTCGTAATACGTAATATAAGTCGCCTAGATTTGTAGTGAGCGGCTACACGTAGGGCGTGCCAGCCCGTCCACATATACCTTGCCGACCATCGTTAGAGGCCTTAAGTGCCGGGGTCATAACGGGTCGTGGCTCTTCCCCGGGAGGTGCATCGTGTTTCAACCGATGCGAGAAGCGCTTCAGTCCGATTGCGCAGTGCAGTGCGTGATTGAAATACTCATCGATAGCCAGGATGGACTTGCCACTGCGGGCGAGAGGCTTCAAAATCAATCCCTCAAGCAATATTTCTTCGCTGAGTCACTGCTGCGCGCGCAATTTATTGACGAATTGAAGATGGCCCTCCGCCAGCGAGGCGTGAGCACATTCTGGGGGAAGTCCAGGGCGGCAGCGACGCTTCACCGCACGTGGGCTCGCATTAAGTCCAGGTTCCTGGGCGGCGATCACACGCTGCTGGTCACTGCCGAGCAGGGGGAAGGCGCCGTCACCGAGGTCTACAGCAAAGCCTTGGAAACCTACCTCCCTAATTCGATTCGCGAGATACTGACGGCCCAGGAAGCGCACATCGAGTTGGTCCACGAATTTCTGAAAACGGAAAGTGACGGCCCCACTGCAAGGGTCAATACGGCGGGGAGTGCAGTGCCGGCGAGTCAAGAAGTTTTGCAGTGACGGCTGCGGCTTTGCCGCATCACCGAACGCCCCGTTGCGGCTTGGGTTGCGCTCGGCGTCAGTGCCCACAAGGCGCACCCGTTGGCATTGCTTCCTTTAGTCCTCTCGAATACTCTTCTACGCTTTTTGCACGATTGGCAGGATGCTTCATGTCGATGCCGCCCGCTTCGTGCGGCGTGTTATCGGAACGGCATGAAACATCCTCCTTATTGGGGTGACAGGTGGGCGTTGGACCCATAAGAGACCTTCTTCAGGTTTCTCTATCGCACTTAATTCAATGTAACTTTCTGACTCTATGGTGCCCAGAGGGGGTCTTGAACCCCCACGACCGGTAGAGGTCTGCGGATTTTAAGTCCGCTGCCTGGGTTTCCGAAATTTAACAACTCATTAGCGTTACATACACTTCCTAAAAATAGGGGCGATTGGGTCTGTGGGGTCCGCTGACGGTATGTGAGGGCCTGATAGTCACGAATCGGTCGCGCACTCGGGCCATGATAATCAGTTATCTCAGATCGATTGAATCTTGGACAGCCTTCCTTTGCGGTTTTTAATCCTTGCTCTTTTCTTCCGCAAACGCTGGCTTTTTCAGGGCAAACGTGCTTTTGGCCCAGCAATCTGCCTCAGCAGCGATACAATCCCATGGAACCGGCTCCGAACAAGGGGGATTCCGGATGAAATGAAAAAGACGCTGCGCATTATCCTTGGCTTTATGCTGGTCGGAGCTTTCTCACATGCACGGCCGGTTCAGGCTCAAGCTGGCACAGGCCCCTGCGACATTCTGGCGGCAGCGGGAACTCCCTGCATCGCAGCGCATAGTCTAGCCCGGCGCATGTTGGCTGCTTACGCTGGAAGTTTGTTCCAAGTTACAAGGGCATCGGACAAAACCACATTCAATGTGGGCACACTTTCTACGGGGCTCATCGACGCGGCTGCGGTAAATAGCTTCTGCTCGGGAACGACCTGCACCATCACCATCATTTACGACCAGATGGGAACCCCTTCATCGGGCAACAACTTGATTGTGGATGGGGCCTACGGCAAATCCCCTGCACCGCTGGGATGGACGACGCCTCCAAGCGGCGTGACGGTTCCCGTTGCGATAATTATTCCCGGCGAGGGTTACTTCCAAGGGACATGCTGCAACGGAGGAGGCACAGTTGGTATGCCTCAAGGCAACAGTCCCATCACCGCCTACATGGCGATCGAAAACAATTCAAAAAGCGGTTACATAGACGGATGCTGTGGAAGTTATGGCGACACGGAAAGCCCTACAGAGAATGCCGGTAAGGGCTCGATGTTTTCTTTGGCATATAGCATCGGAGGGGAAGGTACAGTTGGAATTGGTACAGGACCGTGGCCGGGAATTGATTTGGAAGACGGCGTTTATCTCTATGGACCAACACCGATTCAGCAGTATTTGAGCATCTTTGGAAGATACGATCCCTCGAATAACAGCATGACTCTGAAGTCCGGGGACGCCACGCAAGACCAATTGACTACCCTATACAACGGCCTTCTGCCCGCCGGATACACGATGAACTTGCAGGGCGGCTTGTCTTTAGGAAGGGGCGGAGACGGCTCGAATGCGCCGACCGACTTCATCGAGGGAGCCATTTTGGCCTCGGCCACTACGGATGCGACCGATAACGCCGTGCAAGCCAACCTCACCAGCTTTTATGGGCTGGCACAGGCCGCAACCGTCAATACAACGTTAGCCATCACCAGCGCAACCACGCTTCCCTCGGGGGTTTCCGGAACGGCCTATTCGCAGACGCTGACGGCCTCGGGCGGTTCAGGGACGGATTACAGCTGGACAGTTACATCGAGTGGCAGCAGTCTCACAGCGATCGGCCTAAGCCTGTCCAGCGGCGGCGTGCTGTCCGGCTCTTCACCGACGGCGGGCAGCGCGAGCTTCACCGTCGAGTTGACGGACTCGGCATCGAACACGGCCATAGCCGGCTTCTCGGTGAACATCAACAACGCGCCGGGGGCCACCTTCACCATTGCTGGTGCGGCGGTCTCTGTCGCCCCAGGCGCAACTACAGGAAACACCTCTACCATCACAGTAACGCCCGGATCAGGCGGGTTCTTAGGCACAGTGAGCCTAACGTGCTCCATCAGCCCAACCGCTTCCAGCGATCAGGCAACATGCAGCCTCTTTCCAACGTCGGTCACCCTTAGCGGCACAACTGCACAGACCTCTACCCTGACGATCGGAACGACGGCCGCCACCGCCAACCTCGTTTACCCCAAGCTCAAGAATCGCGAGGGATGGCTGGGCGCGGGCTCCGGCGCGGTTCTCGCCCTGCTTGTGTTCTTCGGCATTCCGGCACGGCGGCGTAGCTGGCGCGCGATGCTCTCTATCCTCGTCGCCATGATCGCGCTCGGCGCGTTGGCAAGTTGCGGCGGCGTGAGCAGCAACAGCGGCGGAGGCGGCGGAAACGCCGGCACTACGGCGGGAACTTACACCGTGACGGTGACCGGCACCTCAAGCGCCACGATAGCTTCGGGCACTGTCACTCTCACTGTCCAATAGCCAGCAGTGAGTCATGATTAATGCATCTCTTCCGTTGGACTGGTGGGCGCTTGGAGCAGCCAAGGCATGGATTTTCTGCGGCGTGCGATGCTCCCCGAGCTGCAGGGCGACGCGATGCGGAAACTACGGAAGCCACTCAAGCCCAACAAAGTCACGAAACGGTCACGATGGCTGCTCCGCTGACCCAAACTCCACAATAAGCGTTCACCATTTCGATCGCTTAAAGCTTATTAGTTTCAATATCTTCTATGGTGCCCAGAGGGGGACTTGAACCCCCACGGCCGGTAAAGGCCTGCGGATTTTAAGTCCGCTGCGTCTGCCAATTTCGCCATCCGGGCCCGCCTCTATATTATGAGACCAATTTGGGCCCGCGCGGAGCCCCTGCCGCAACGCGATCCCCCGCCCTGCCGAGGCGGACATTTCCGGCAAGTGGGCGCACGCGTTTTCACAACTTGCTCTGAAACGCCAATCCCTCGTATCATCCGGCAAGAGCAACCATCATGAGTGAAACGGAAAGCAAGACCGACCTGCGAGTAAAGGGGCGGCTCATGTCCGCCTCAGAGATTGAGCGGACTCTGGTTCGCCTGGCCCACGAGATCGTGGAAAAGAGCGAGGGCAGCGAGGACCTGGTACTGGTGGGCATCAAGCGCCGCGGCGTTCCCCTGGCGCAACGCCTGGGCAAGCTGATTTCGACCATCGAGAAGCGGCCCGTAGAAACGGGAGTACTCGATATCCAGTTCTATCGCGATGACCTCTCCACCGCGGGCGTGCGCCCGGTGGTGACGCCGGGTGCTATCGGGATCGAGGTGGAAGGCCGCGACGTGGTGATCTGCGACGACGTGCTTTACACTGGCCGCACAATTCGCGCCGCGCTGGACGCGCTGTTCGACCATGGCCGTCCGCGCCGTGTGCAACTGGCGGTGCTCATCGACCGCGGCCATCGCGAGCTGCCCATCGAGGCCACCTACGTGGGCAAACACGTGCCCACCAGCAGCCGCGAAATCATCGAGGTCAAGTTCCAGGAAGTGGACCAAACGGAGCAGGTACTGCTGGTGGAGCGCACCAACTAAGCGTCAAGCTTTCAGTTGAAAGCGGGTAAACGGGATCGGAAACCGAAGGCTGAAAGAAGTTGCGGGAAAAGGGAATATTGAAGGCGATTTTCGCGAGCAGCATACCGCAGGGGTTAAAGGCCGCCTCTGTTTTTGGACTTTTGTGGCAGTCAGGGCTAAAACCCAGGCCTACCAGTTGCGCCTTTCACGGCGGATTCGAACTGACCCACTGCCCGTCACAGACATTGAGAACTGTCCACAATAAGCTGTTCGCTGTAAGCTGTCTGAAAGCATGAAAACGGCCATAGCCACGACTCGCCGCCAGCGCAGCACTCCGCCTGCGCCAGTTTCTTCATTTCCTTACCATCCGGGATCGCTGCTTTCGGTTCTCGATCTGACTGTGGACGGGGTGAGTCAACTTCTCATCCGCGCCACCGAACTCGACAACGAGAATCCCATCCTGCGCGATCACATCCTGGCTAAGCGACGCATTGCTCTGCTCTTCTATGAGTCGTCGACGCGCACGCGCACCAGTTTTGAGCTCGCCTGCAAGGCGCTCGGCGCGGATACGACGCTGGTCTCGAGCCTTAGCTCGAGCATCGAGAAGGGCGAATCGCTGAAGGACACGGGGTTGACGCTGCGTGCGCTCGGCGCAGAAGCCATCATCCTGCGCCACAACTCGTCGGGCGCGGCGTGGCTGCTGGAAGAGTCGACGCGCCTGCCGGTGATCAATGCGGGCGACGGCATGCACGAGCACCCAACGCAGGCGCTGCTCGATCTGCGCACGATCCTGACGCATCTGCGGCCGGGACTCGCGGGGGTCGCGCCCGACACGCTCGCCGGAGTGACCGTGATGATTACCGGAGACATTCTGCACAGCCGGGTCGCGCGGTCGAACATGCTGTTGTTGCCGCGCGTAGGCGCGCGGGTGCTGCTTTGCGGGCCGAAGGAGCTCTTGCCGGAGCAGGCGGCGCGGTCGGGACCGGGGATCGAAATTGAGCGGGATTTTGACGCGGCGCTTGCGCAGTCGCAGGCAGTGATGATGCTGCGTATTCAGGCCGAGCGGCTGGCCGGGCTGCAGTTGGATCTGGACGAGTACAAACGAAACTACCAGCTCACCGGGCAACGGTTGGCGACGCACGCGCCCACGGCTGTGGTGCTGCATCCGGGGCCGATTATTCGCGGCATGGAGATCACGGCGGGCGTGGCCGATGGCGTGCAGTCGGCAATTCTGGAGCAAGTGACGAACGGGCTGGTCATCCGCATGGCAGTGATGGAAAGAGCGCTCACGACGGAACAAGGAGGCCGCGCATGAGCGCGATCGCAATCTGCAACGGCAGGCTGGTCGATCCCGCGGCGGGCGTGGACGCCGCCAAGGACATTCTGCTCAAAGACGGACGCGTGGCGGAGATTGCCGGTCCGGGCAAGCTGAAGAACGCGGAAGGCGCGGAGGTTCTGGATGCGACGGGGCTGGTGGTTGCGCCGGGGCTGATCGATATTCACGTGCATCTGCGCGAGCCGGGACAGGCCTACAAAGAGACCATCGCGACGGGGACGGCGGCGGCGGCTGCGGGCGGATTCACGAGCGTGGCCGCGATGCCGAACACGACGCCTGTGAACGACTCGCCGGAGATTACGCGCTGGATGCAGGCGCCCGAGCGCGGCGCATCGGTACGCGTGTTTCCGATTGCGGCGGCCACGCGCGGTTCCAAAGGTGAAGTGATAAACGATTATGCTGCTCTGAAATCCGCGGGAGCCGTGGCCGTGACCGACGATGGACGGCCCATCCTGAAGGACGGCATGATGCGCGAGACGCTTGCCGCGGCGGCGCGCGTAGGACTCGCCGTGATCCAGCACGCCGAGGACACGCGCATGACGCAGGGTGCGAGCATGAACCTGGGCCCGGTGTCGTTCAAGCTTGGGTTGCGCGGCATGCCTCCCGAAGCGGAGTCGAGCATGGTGGAGCGCGACATTCGCCTGGTGGCCGAGTTGCGCGAGTCGCATCCTCATCTGCATGTGGCGCACACGTCGACGGCTGCGGCGCTGGCGGCGGTGCGGCAGGCGCGGCGCAACGGGCTGCGCGTTACGTGCGAGGTGGCGCCGCATCACTTCCTGCTGACCGATGAACACGTTGGCCTCTACAACACGCACGCCAAGATGAATCCTCCGCTGCGCTCGGCCGCCGACCGCGATGCCATGATTGAGGGGATCCTGGACGGTGTGGTGGATGCGATTGCGACCGATCACGCGCCGCACGCGATGCACGAAAAGGAAATTGAGTTTGAGTTGGCGCCGAATGGGATTACCGGCCTCGAAACCGCTCTTGGCCTGTGCCTGCGCTGGCTGCACAACGAGTGGAAGATTCCGCTGGGCCGCGTGCTGAGCCTGCTGAGCGCGCAGCCAGCGGCACTGCTGGGATTGAAAGGCCGCGGCACACTGATCGCGGGCAGCTTTGGCGACGTGGTCATCTTCGATCGCAACGCCGAGTGGACGTACCGTGCGACGGAGTCGAAATCGAAGGCGAAAAACACGCCTTTCGACGGCTGGACGATGCAGGGCAAAGTGCGCTGGACCGTTTGCGAAGGGCGCGTGGTCTACGCCAGCGCTTGAAGGTCCAAGCAATCTGGGCTGCCGCAAGAGATTTGCGCGCGGTCAACAAATTCCCTTTCCTGCAAGGTCGATTTGATACGATGAAATGGCGTTTTAGCCAGATCGCAGTGTGATGCCTCTGCCTCCGGCATCGCCTGAAGTGCATGTTTCTCAGTGGCTCAGTACTGTTGCACCGTTGTGACAGAAGAGAAACTCGGCTCCCCGCGCCGCCGAAACACACGCTAAGCCATGAAAAATGAGCAGGGTATTTCGTTGTAAGGCCCTTCGCGCAGCGCTACACTTTGGCTACAAATTACGGAGAAACCTGAGTGGCTGTTTGCGGTTCGGCGCAGTGTCGCCCCGGAATCGAGTTGCTCGCGTTCCGCCGCAGGAGGTGGCCCATGAACAATCTGCTTCGGCTGCTGGTGGTGGCAGGAATTGTTGCATTCGGCATTGTCGTCGTGGCGCTGGGTTTTGCGCGCCACGATGCCGACCTGACCGGGCCAATCAGCCTGGTGCTGTTTGTGCTTGGGGCGCTGGTCTATCTGTCGCCAACTGGACTGGCCATATACCGGGACTGCCAATCGATGGCGTGGATCGCTCTTGTGAATGTGTTTTTGGGATGGACGATCCTTGGATGGTTTGCGGCCCTGGGATGGGCGGTCTCGGGCAAGGTTCGCGTCGCGGTTCATCCGCCAGCGCATCCGGTGCCCGGGCACTGAGAAGAACAGTGTGCAAACGGAGCCTACCGACGAGGGCGCGGGAAGGCGCGTAGCGATCAGTGCGAATGCGATGAATGCGCTTCGATGAGCACCAAAACTTGCAAATGAAGTGAACGACTGTGCGCTGCGTGGCTGGCGACGCGTGAAGAGTAGTGTGCGTGACTCCGTTTGCCCAAAAAGCGCGGCAAACTCCCAACTCCTGTATGTAGAGATTTGAGAGAGCCTACATTAGGCTTGAGGGCATGGGAGGTCGTCCATGTTCACGATTCCAGGAGCGATGGCGTATGCGGACTGGAGCCTGCTGCTGCTGAGGCTGGTGCTGGCGCTGGTGTTCGGAACGAGCGGATTCAATCATCTGCGGAAACCGAAGGAAAGGGCGGCCAGCATCGGGATGAGCGTACCGTTCACCATCTTTCTGGGTACGGCGGAATGTGCCGGGGCCGTGGGGCTAGCAGCAGGAGTGCTGGCGCCGTGGGCAGCGCTGGGATTGATTCTCACGATGCTGGGCGCTATTTACAAGAAAATTGTGGCGTGGAAGACCGGCTTCTGGGGCGAGAAGTCGATGGGCTGGAACTACGAGGTACAGATGATCGCGATGAACTTAGTGATTGTGACCATGGGGCCCGGGAAGTTGAGCTTGTAGCAGGCGACGGTTCTCAGTTGTCAGTTGTCGGTTGTCAGTTGTGTGAGCGAACGCCTATGCTGGAGCGGCGGCGCGCGTCCCCTGATGAATGTGCGCCACTTCGAGGTCGAGCGAATCCATGAATAAGCGGGAGTTCCTGAAGACGGCGGGCGCGCTGGTGGCGGGGGGCGTGCTGAAGCGCGTGGCGCCGGGCGAAAAGCCAGTTGCGACGCCGCGCAGGAACTGGGCAGGCAACCTGACTTACAGCACCAACAATTTGCAGACTCCGGGAACGGCGGACGAGGTGCGCGCGGCAGTGAAGTCCGCGAGCAGGTTGCGCGCGCTGGGCGCGAGGCACTCGTTCAACGCGATTGCCGACAGCACGCACGAACAGATTTCGCTGGCGCGGCTGAAAGAGATGACGCTCGACGAAACGGCGCACACGGTGACGGTGGGCGGAGGAGTGACGTATTCCGAGCTGGCTCCGTGGCTCGACGCGAAGGGCTATGCACTGCATAATCTGGCGTCGCTGCCGGGGATCACAGTGGCAGGAGCATGCGCGACTGCCACGCACGGCAGCGGCCTGAAAAACGGCAACCTGGCGACGGCGGTGTCCGCGGTGGAGCTGGTGACGGCCGATGGCGACGTGGTGGAACTGAAGCGCGAGCGCGATGGCGAGAAGTTTCTGGGCGCGGTGGTGGGGCTGGGCGCAATGGGCGTGGTGACGCGAACGACTCTCGACGTGCAGCCCACGTACAAGGTGGCGCAGGCCGTTTACGAGGGGCTCAGCTTCGAGGAACTGGGGCGGCACTTCGAGGAGATTTTTGCGGGCGGATACAGCGTGAGCGTGTTTACCGACTGGCAGAATCGCCGCGCCGAGCAACTGTGGATCAAGCGACGGCTGAAGGAAGGCGACGCCAATCAGTGGGCGCCGGAATTTTATGGCGCGAAGCTGGCCAAAGAAAAGCTTCACCCGCTGGCCGGGCATCCGACTGAAAGCGTGACGGACCAGCTGGGAATTCCGGGACCGTGGTACGACCGGCTGCCGCACTTCCGCATCGGTCAGACGCCATCGAGCGGCCAGGAATTGC
This sequence comes from uncultured Acidobacteriota bacterium, assembly GCA_963830785.1. Classification (GTDB taxonomy): domain Bacteria; phylum Acidobacteriota; class Terriglobia; order Terriglobales; family Acidobacteriaceae; genus Telmatobacter. The sequence goes on along the minus strand of CAWHNV010000021.1, from coordinate 32,766 downwards.
AAACGGAATACCTGGTGCCGTGGGCGGGCGGATGGCAAGCGGTACTGGCGGTAGAAAAGCTGCGCGACAAGATCGGGCCGCATATTTTCATTACGGAACTGCGGACGGTGGCTGCGGACCGCTTATGGATGAGCATGGCGTACCAGCGCGCTTCGCTGGCGATCCACTTCACATGGAAGCCGCAGTGGCCCGCGGTGCGGCAGGTACTGCCTCTGATCGAGGCGCAACTGAGTCCGTTCCATCCGCGGCCGCACTGGGGCAAGCTGTTCACGCTGCCGGCCGCGCAGTTGGAGCCGTGCTACACGCAGCTGCCGATCTTCCGCGCTCTGGCGGCGCGGTACGATCCCGAAGGCAAGTTTCGCAACGCGTTCGTGCGCGCGAACCTGTACTAGAGCTGAGTGCGAATCGCGCTCCGTGAGTCGCCGCGGCGGTCAGCCTTTGCGGCGGTAAAGGACCTGGAACTCGTAGCCGGGATTGGCCGGGAAGATCGAGGCCACGTGGCGCAGGCGCTCGGCGAGTGCGGGCGCGGCCAGTAGGGGGTACTCGCGCTCGCGCAGGTCGTGATAGTCGAAGTCGACCGCGAGCGAAAGCATATAGACGGCGAGTGCGTCAGAGAAGGACGACTCGAAGAAACTCATGCGGGCACGCTCGTCGATGCTCTTCGCGCCGGGGTGCGGTTCCATCGCGCGGCGACGGGCTTCCCACGCATCCTGGCTGGTTTCTCCGCGCACCTGCGCTTCGGCCTGCGACCAGGCGAGAGTGGAGAAGCTATCGGGAACGCCGGCGGCCTCGACAAAATTGTGCGCCACGTTGATGAAGAACTCGAAGGCGAGACCGAAGCGGTCTTCAACCAGGCGCGTGGAGATGAAGACGGCCTCGGTGGCTCCGAAAGCTGCGTTGCGATGGCAGACGGCGCGGTCGCCGAGTTCAACCGTGTAGGCGGGCGCGACGAGATTCTCGCCGGTGTCCGCAATGGCGAGAGGAACGAAGTAGTAGGCGCGCTGGCGCAGCGCGGGAGCCAGCGCGGCGGGTACGGCGCCCACAAGACGCTCAAGGTCGGCGTCGGAGATGCGGGTTTCGCCGAAGGCGGCGTACCGGATGCCGTTGGGCGCATCCTGCACCGTCGCCTGCGTGGCGACTTTCTCCGCATGCCACAATTCGATTTGCGCCCCGCTGGCCATAAGTTTGTATTCTAGATGATGGGGGTCGGGTCACAATGGCGGCATCGATGTCAAATTCGGCAAAAGACGGGCGGGGAGCGAGAATTTTCGGGTTCCCGATTGAGGGTTTCAGTTTGTTCCAAAGTTTGTTGTTGGCTTTTGCGTCGGCGTTTCTTACGTTTTTCGCGACCACGTGCGCAGCAATCTTCGCGCTGCTGGCCTGGAACGTGGTGGGCGGGCACGCGGTGAGCTACGCCGACACGTACCTCTACGTCGGATTCCCCGCGGGCGTACTGGTGCTGGTGGTGGCGCTGCCGCTGTTTCTGGTGCTGTGGGTGAGGGCGAAGGCGCGGGGGTAGGCGGGGTTTGGCTTCGTTGGTCGCTGAGGATGACGACGTGCGGTTTGGGTTCGTGCTTTCCCATGTCTCAAAATCGAGACCTGGGGTACCCATTTCGTGCTGAGTTGGCACTCATTTCGTGATGAATTGAATTTGCGAAGGACAACGGCAGGTCCTTCGACTCGTAGGCCGCGCGAAGCGCGGCCTGCATCGTTCTGGATGACAATCGATGGTCGATCGCTCAGGATAAGAGGAAAGCTACAGCCCTGCGGGCTTGGGGTTTTCGGGATCGAATTTTGCCACCTGGACTTTGCGGGCGAGGCCGAGCTTGGACAGGATCCAGATGCCCCAGAAGTTGGGATCGATCTCGTACCACCGCAGGCCGTGGCGCGCGGAAACAGGATGCGCATGATGGTTGTTGTGCCAGCCCTCGCCGCCGGTGAGCAGAGCGACCCACCAGTTGTTGCGCGAGTCGTCGCGGGTTTCAAAGCGGCGGCTGCCCCACATGTGGGTTGCGGAATTTACCAGCCACGTGGCGTGCAGGCCGAGCGTGACGCGCAGAAGAGCTCCCCACAGGAACATGGCGAGGCCATTTACAAATCCGCCCCAGAACCAGCCCAGTGAGAACAGCAGAACGGCGCTGAGAGTGATCGGAAGCCAGTGATACTTGCTCAGCCACACATGGAAGCGGTCGCGGCTGAGGTCGGGCGAATAGCGGGAGAGCGCTTTGATCTGCGAGTGCAACGGCTCGCCGAAAAGTATCCATCCCGCGTGCGCCCACCAGCCGCCTTCGCGCGGCGTGTGCGGATCGCCTTCCTGGTCGCTGAGCTGGTGATGCACGCGATGCGTGGAGACCCAGAAGATGGGCCCGCCCTCAAGCGACAGCGTGGCGCAGACGGTCATCACATATTCGATCCACTTGGGCACCTGGTAGCCGCGATGCGTGAGCAGGCGGTGATAGCACATGCCGATGCCCACGTTGATGGCCAGCACGTAGAGCACAGCCATGACGACGAGGCGCTGCCAAGTGAAGAGGAAGAGCGCAGCGATCGCGCCCACGTGAAAAAGCACCATCACCAGGAGCATCGGCCAGCTCAAGCCATCGCTGACGGCCTTGGCGCGGCCCATGCGAACGTGCTTCCAATTGGGCAGCACTTTCGACGTGCTGGGGACCACTGTTTCAGAGGCTGCGGGAGTCAGTGGGCTCGGAGTGACGACGACGCTTTCTGGCGATGGGGTAGCTGTGACTGTAGCCATGCGAAGGGGAATCCTTGAGAAAGTGTCGATGTGCCCACTTATATCTAAGTTCTATTGTATAGGAGATGTGAGCAGAATCACACTCGGAGAATCACTCTTTTGAGGGATTTATTTGTGAGCAATATTGACCACATTGGGACAGTGAATGGTGGGCGTTATTGAGCAGTCGGGATGCCGATCGCGTCGACGTTGCTGAGAAAGATTTGCGTGGCGTCGCCGCGCAGAACACGGTAGAGGGCGAACTGGCGCTGGGTCGAGCCACGCAGTTCGAAGAGAAGGTCGCCGCGGTTGTCGGCCAGGGCATCGACGGCGTCGACCAGGCGCATGCGCGGCGTGTCGTCGAGATGAGCGGCGTCGGTCACATTCTTGATGAGAACCGCAACGTTGCCGTAGAGATCGGGCTGCGCCACCAGGGTGACAAATTTCTCCTGCGCTCCCGTGCCGCTGGTATGCGCAGAGAGCACCATGGTGGCGCCGGAGCCGTAGGCCAGCTCGAAGACGCGGAACTGCTCGTCGAGAAGCGGCGCGGGCGGCGGCGGCGTGAGTGGTTTGGGTTTGTGGGCCGTGGAGGTGGTGGTTGTTTTGTGCGCGGGCTTGGCCGGAGCGGGTGGCGGATTGAGACCCAGCGCGGTGCGCGCCAGGTCCTCCGTCGCGGCCTTCATCTTCGCTTCGTCATCGGGATTGGCCCAGACGTAATCCCACACGTGCTCGGGCCGGTCGGTCAGATCGGAGACGGCGACTTCCTGATGCATGTCGGGCGGCAGGCCGAGCAGACTGGGCGTGACAGGGCCATCAAAACCCGCGGACTTGCCGCGAAACAGATGCGGCCGCTCAGGATCGCTCGATTTGTCGACACTATCGACGTAGCTCTCGTCTTCTTCGTTCTTCTTCCGTTTGAGCTTGGGTTGATTGGAGCTGTTCGAAGAGGTGTCGCTTGGCGCCGAGCTATCGGGCAGGCGGTGCAGCGTGGGTTGGTTGGGGTCCGACGCTGAGCTTGAGCCCGAACTGGAGCTGGAACCCGAGCTGGAATTCGAGTTATCGCCGGTGCTGGAGCCCGACGCGTCGCCGGCGCGGTGCAGCGTGGGACCCCCGGAGCTCGACGCCTGCGTCGAGCCCGTGCCAGACCCGCTGCTACCGGAATTCGTGTTCGTGCTGTCGCCCGAGCTGCTGGCTGAGGCATCGCCGCCCTTGTGCAGCGTGGGACGGTCAGGATCGGGCGGCGGCGCATTGGGGTCCGCGGCCGAATCGCTCCCCGAACCATTGGATGAACTGCCGCTTCCCGAACTCGCGTCACCGGCATGATGCTTGCGGTGGAGGATGGGCGTGTCGCTCTGGGAGTCATCCTCGGCGTCGATTTTTGCCAACTGCCGGGGCGCGGGTTTCGCCTTGGGCAGTGGCAAGTGCTTGCCGTAACCGACCCAGGAGCCCTGCTCGCGCGCGGCGGTTTCAATGTCAAAGAGACCTGAAGGTCTACCGTCCTGCAAGAGTTGGTACTCGACGTCGCTCGTAAGCGCGAGTGGAAACGGACGGGCTAGATAGATGTCCGCGTCCTGCAGCTCCTGGCCGTCGTAGACGCAGATGGGCACCAGGCGGCTGGTCTTGGGATGGGCCTCGTCGCCTGTCCACTCGAAGACCGCGACGGCGCGCAGCGTGGGGGTGTTTTTGTCGGCGTTGGTGATTTGGCCGGGATACTGTGCGGCTGCAGGGAGCACGGCGGCCACGAGCGCTGCTGTCTTTATCCACAAGCGACTTGCACTACGAAATGACAACGTCCGCACCCCTCAACAATCGTCGAATCTGGAATAATCAGACTTGGAATAATCAAACCTGGAATCATCGAACCTGGGGGCCATTATCGGCCCGAACTTCTATAGCGAGGATATTCCCCATGGAGCTCAACAAGAAAGTCGCGAACTTCACGCTGCAAACGGACGAGGACAAAACTGTAAGCCTTTCCGATTATGCCGGCAAGCCGGTGATCCTCTTCTTCTACCCTAGGGCCGACACCCCGGGCTGCACCATTGAGGCCTGCGGCTTTCGCGACACCTTTAAAAAGCTGCAGGCAGCGGGCGCAGTGGTTCTGGGCATCAGCCGCGACACGCCCAAGGATCAGGCCAAGTTCCGCGCCAAATACGACCTCCCGTACACACTCCTTGCTGATGTAGACGAGAAAGTATCGAAACAGTTTGATGTGTTGAAAGAAAAGAACATGTATGGCAAGAAAGTGATGGGGATTGTGCGGACGACCTTCGTGATCGGGCCGGACCAGACGCTGCTGCATGTGTTTCCGCAGGTGAAGCCTGAGGGGCACGCGGAAGAGGTGCTGGCGCTGATCAAGGGTTTGAAGCGAAGTTAGCGGAGTTGGCGGGATTAGCGGGGTTTGCCGAGCCTGGTGAAGAACGGGCCGGCGGAGTGGACGGCGTGGCGCGGAGGAAAAAGAACGAACTGCCGGAAAAACTGCTGCCCCGGGCCTTCTTTGAGGCGCCGCCGGAGCGCGTGGCGCGGCGTCTCCTTGGCAAGATCCTCGTCCGAACCACAAAAGAGCGCGAGATCATTGCCGGGCGCATCGTCGAAGTCGAGGCCTACCTGGGACCGCACCAACGCACGCCCGATCCAGCTGCGCACTCGCATCGCGGCCCCACGCCAAGAAATCAGGTTCTCTTCGGACCGGCGGGGCATGCTTACGTTTATTTCATTTATGGGATGTACTCCTGTATGAATGTTTCGTGCGAGCGCGTGGGGCATGGCGGAGGCGTGCTGATACGCGCCCTGGAGCCAGTGGCGGGACTCGAGCAAATGGCGCGCAACCGGGGCCTGGCACCTGGAGTCGCCGCCTGCGAATTGACCAGCGGCCCCGGCCGGCTGTGCCAAGCGCTGGGAATTACGCGCAGCGCGGATAATGGGCTGGATTTGCTCGATCCGAAATCGCCACTGCAACTGCGCGACGATGGAACGCGCGCCGGTCACGTAATCGTGACCGCCCGCATCGGCATTCGCCACGCTGCGGACCTGCCACTGCGGTTTGCAGTTGCCGGGAACAGCTGCGTTTCCGGTCCGAAGTTGTTGAACCGCTCACGCATCTTTCCGCATCCCCACTTCGTCACTGAACTGAAGACAAACCATCCCTCTGAGCCTGCTCATAAACCCTGAAAGGATTCCCTGCACTTGAAAATCACTTCCCTGCTTCCTCCTGCTGCCGCGGCAGCGTTGCTCGCCACGGCGATATTTGCCGCAACCACCGGCGCTCAGGCGCCGCAATACTCGCCGGGGGCCAATCCGCCGGCTCCGGAAGCGCCTCAGAGTCCTTCGCCGCAGGGCACGGGGCAGGGTTCGGCACAGGGCGGCCGGCCGATGCGCAATTATCCGTCTCCGACCAACCTGCAGGTGCTGCCCAAGGACCTGACCGGCCGCCAGGTGCGCGACATCATGGAAACGTGGCAGGGCTCTCTGGGCGTGAAGTGCGAATTCTGCCACACTCCGGACCCGAAAAATGTGGGCCCCAATGGGCGTCCGCGCATGGACTTCGCCAACGACTCCAAGCCCGACAAGCAGATTGCGCGCATTATGTACTCGATGACGCAGCAGATGAACAAGGACTACATCAGCAAGGCGATGGACTTGGACAAGGATGGGATGGGCTCGCCCGTAACTTGCGGCACCTGCCATCGCGGCCACAAAATGCCTGAAGATTTCGTGATTCCGCGCGAGGAGCGGCAAGGAGGCCCCGATGGGGGTCCGGGTAAGGAGCCGGATGGACCGCCGCCGATTTAGGTCTGGCTACGCGAGATTACACTGACTCGATATGCGGCTTTTCGTAGGGATCGCTCTGACCGATGCGGTGGTGCGTGAGCTCGAGTCGGTGGTGACGCGGCTGAGAACAAATGACAGTGGTTTACGTTGGACCGACCCGGATTCCTGGCACATCACCCTGCAATTCCTGGGGAACGCTACGCCCGAACAGTACGATTGCCTGATGGCGCGGCTGAGCGAGGTGCGGTGCGAACCGGTTCGCGTGCAGCTTGGCTCGCTGGACTGTTTCGACCGCGCTGGCGCGTTCTTTGCCGACGTCGCGGCGGCCTCAGGACTTGTTGCACTCGCTGAGCGCGTGGCGGCGGCGACAGGCCGATGCGGATTCGCAGCAGAGACGCGGCCGTTTCATCCGCACATCACGCTGGCGCGGGCCAAGGCCCACGGACATGGCGCGGAACTGCGCACCCTAGCCAGCCGGATGCGCGGTAAGCCGGCGTTTACGCCCTTCACGGCGCGGGAGTTCCTGCTCTACGAAAGCCATTTGGGCGTCGAAAGGGCCCGGTACGAAGTGCGCAGGCGCTTCCCGCTCATCGGCTCAACCAGTGATGTATGAGGCGTGGCTGGACGCGCCGCGCACTGGTATACTGAAGATTCGGCAAGGCGAGGACGCGGGATTCCGGGTGTGCGCCAGCCGCTTCGACGGCACCGAAAGTCCTTGAAAACTCTGGAGTTCAACCATGGCACAAGTTTGTGATATCTGCGGCAAGGGTCCGCAATTCGGCAATAACATTTCGCACGCGCACAACGTGACGCGCCGGCGCTGGAATGTCAACCTGCAAGTGGTCAAGGCGCTCGTCAACGGCGCACCTAAGCGGCTGCGCGTGTGCGCCTCCTGCATCAAGAGCGGAAAGATCGCCAAGGCGTAGGCGCTGCGCGCTTTTGAGCCTTGGTCCGGCATTGCACAGAACCCCGTCCCAAATGGACGGGGTTTTGTTGTGCGCACTGAGAAAAGTGCGCGAGCGAATTTACTTGTCTGCCTTGGCAAAGGTCAACGAGGCGGAGTTGATGCAGTAGCGCAGGCCGGTGGGGCGCGGACCGTCGGGGAAGACGTGGCCGAGATGACCGCCGCAACGGGCGCATGTGACCTCAACGCGCCGCATGCCGAAGCTGGTGTCCTCATGTTCCACCACAGCTTTTGAATCGGCTGGGATCATGAAGCTGGGCCAGCCGCATCCGGAGTCGAACTTGGCGCCGCTCAAAAAGAGCATTGCGCCGCATCCTGCGCAGTGATAGTTGCCGGTGTCGTGGTTTTCAGTAAGCGCGCCGGTGAAGGGGCGCTCCGTTCCCTTCTCGCGCAGCACGTGATACTGCTCGTGCGTGAGCATGGAGCGCCACTCCGCATCGCTGTGTTCAACCTTTACCTGTGAATCGCTCAAGACAGACCTCCTGCGAAGATCGTCAGACCTCGGCAACCACTTCGATTTCGACCAGCAGGTTGCGGGGCAGCCGCGCTACTTCTACCGTGGTGCGCGCTGGCAGAGTGTCGGAGTCGCTCTCAAAGAACGACGCGTACACCGCGTTCATGGCTGCGAAATCGTTGATGTCCTTCAGGAAGACGGTGGCTTTGACGACCTGGCCCAGGCTGCTGCCTCCGGCTTCGAGCACGGCTTTGAGGTTTTGGATGGTCCGCTCTGTCTGTTCCTTGATGCCGCCGGAAACGACCTGCCCGGTGACGGGATCGAGCCCGCCCTGGCCAGCGGCGAAGATAAGGTTGCCGACACGCACGCCCTGCGCATAAGGGCCGATGGCGGCAGGCGCACCGTCTGTCGTAATGATTGATCGTGCCATGGAAGGATTTTACGACGGTAGGAGCGGAGGGGCCGAAGGATTTTTTTTGCTCGGCCGGTTGAGAAACAATTTGCTGCCCTCAATGCACCCGAGGCGTGTTGTCTGTTCAGGAACGGCTTTTTCTCGCTCCGGCGAATCGCGTTATAAACAGTCCCGGCGCGAAGGGGGAATTCCTCTTGAGGAGAATTGCCCCCAAGGCCGGGACAAGAGCGCTGCGAGAAGAGAGCGGACTAGTGGAATGCCGCCAGGATGGCGCCGCCCAGAGCCATGGCCAGAAGCCAGTAGCCGGCGTTGATGGCGAAGAGATTGGCGGGCCGGTTCTCAAAAACGTGCTGCACAAAGAGCGGCGGCGCCATAAAGCCAAACCAGCAAATAGTGCCGATTGCCGCTCCGTCCGCAGCGGTAATCGACATCTTCCAACCCAAAATATGCGCCAGCACGAACGAGAGCAGGAAGCAGCCGACATAGGAAGCCACAACTCCGGCGAGTTGGTTCTTCGGCTTTTGGTCTTCGCCGAGGCCGACGAGCTTCCTCCAGGATTTCTTGAAAACCACTCCATACCAAAGAGCTCCAAGAAAACACTGCGCTGCGGCTGAAATGACAACTATGGTCAGTAAATGACCGGTGATTTGCCCCATCATTAGCATCGCGAAAAGGTTTGACACGAGCATTCAAGCACTCTCCATGAATAGGATTGATGTCCAGCTCCGTCACACTGCATCCCCACAGACAGGATTCACCGCCGGCAGTTCTGACGGGAGCCATCGAAAACACTGTGCGCGAGTGACAAACGCTATGTCAAGGTAAAACCAGGGATATGGCGCGGAAGTGTTACTCATAGGTAATCCGCAATCATTCACATCATCGTCGCATTATCGCGCGGCGATCAGCGGCGTTTGAGGGCTTCCAACTCGTCGAGCGTCCGCGGCCAATCGGAGCCGAGCAGCCGCGAGAGGCTGCGGTCGGCGAGGAGCTTGCCGCCGGTCTGGCAGGCGGGGCAATAGTTGGTTTCGTTGTCAGCGTAGCGAATGCGTTGGATGGGCGAGCCGCAACGTGGGCAGGGCTGGCCAAAGCGGCCGTGAACGGCCATTTCCGGACGGAATGCGGTGACGCCTTCTGGGAATTTCTTTCTGGCCTCGGATGAGAGGCGGTCGATCCATGAAGAAAGTGTGAAGAGCGTAGCTGTGAAAAGACGCTCCCACTCTTCCGGCTTGAGCTTGTGCGTCAGCGCGATGGGTGAAAGCTGGGCGGCGTGAAGAATCTCGTCGGAGTAGGCGTTGCCCACGCCGCTGATGATCCGCGGATCGGTGAGGGCGCGCTTGAGGGTGCGGTTCTCTTGGGTGAGCGCGGCGCGAAATGCGTCCAGATCGGAACTGAAAATTTCGATGCCGCCAGGATCGATGTCGAGGAGGGCCTGCTCGCCGCGCAGAACGTGCAGCGAGGCGCGGCGCTTGGAGCCGGCTTCGGTCAGTACGAGAGTGCCTTCCGAAAAATCGAGCGCGAGGAGCGATTGACGGCCGGAGAGTTTCGCATGCGGCGGCCGCCAGTGGAGACGGCCGGCAATCATGAGATGAATGACGAGCCAGAGCCGGCCATCAGGGCCTTCGCTGGTTTCGTCTTCGACGCCGATGGCGATGCGTTTGCCGATGCGGCGCAGTTCGCGGACGGTGCGGCCTTCGACGGCAGCGATGGGAGGGTCCGCGGTGCGCAGGACAAAAACGCTGTGCAGGCGCACGCGCTCGAGCACGCGGCCGAGAATGCGCGGCTCGAGTGCGGCGAGATAGGCGGTAATGTCGGGCAATTCCGGCATTGCTTAAAGATTGCGGCTCGAATGCGCAAGAGCGCAACGGATATTTTCGGTCGCTCAGCGCAGAATTGCATTATCGATGAGCCGCGTTGAGCCAACCCAAGCCGCGACGGCGAAGAGTGTGCCGGGAGCGGCCGTATCGACTGGCTCGAGCGTGGCTGCGTCAACAAGGGCGATGTAGTCGATGCGGAATTCATGCTCTGAGGGCTCGGTGGCAAACACGCCGTGCGCGGAGGCGATGAGCATGGACGCGCGGCGCTCGCCCTCGGCGACGAGCGACTCCACGTGGCGGACCGCGCGGCTGAGCGTGAGGGCCTGGATGCGTTGCGCCGGAGTGAGGTAGGCGTTGCGCGAGCTGAGCGCGAGACCGTCAGCGTCGCGGACGATGGGGCAGACGACGATTTCGGTGGCGAGGCGCAGATCGGCGATCATGCGGCGCACGACGGCAACCTGCGCCGCGTCTTTCTGGCCGAAGAAGGCACGGTCGGGCTCGGCGGCGATGAGCAGCTTGGCGACGACGGTGGCGACGCCGCGAAAGTGGCCGGGGCGGGACTGGCCGTCGAGACGATCGCTGAGCGCAGGGACTTCGACGAAGGTTGAATCGGGACCGTTGGGATAAAGCTCTTCGACCGCGGGCGCGAAGAGAACGTCGGCGCCTTCCGCTGCGGCCAGTGCGCAGTCGGCTTCGAAGGCGCGGGGGTAGCGCGCGTAGTCCTCGTTGGGGCCGAACTGCGTGGGGTTGACGAAGAGGCTGACGGCGACATGCGTCGACGCGGCGCGTGCGGCGCGGATGAGCGAGGCGTGGCCCGCGTGCAACGCGCCCATGGTGGGCACGAGGCCGAGAGTGTTGCCGCCGGCCGCGCGTAGAGTGCGGGACCAGCGGCGCAGTTCGGTGACGGTGCGCAGGATCTGCATCAGGCCCGTTTCGTTTCCTCGCCGATCTCTTCGCGCGCGTCAATATTTACTACGGCGTCAGGGGTCACTACCGCATCCACGTCGTCGCGCGCTTCCGCAGCATCGGGATCGATTGCAAACAGCCGGCGCGCGGATTCCGGCAGATGATAGCTTTCCGCGTCGGAGGGAAAGGCGTGATGCTCCACGTCTTCGCGGTAGTGCTCGACGGCGGAGCGAAAGAGCGCGGCAGCGTCGCCGTAACGGCGAACGAATTTGGCGGGCGGCGCGAAGGTGAGATTCACCAGATCGTGAAAGACGAGAATCTGGCCGTCGCAATCGGGGCCGGCGCCGATGCCGATAGTGGGAATGGGGAGGGCTGCGGTGATGGCTGCCGGCGGCTTCGCGGGGAATGCCTTCGAGAACGATGGCGCCGGCGCCGGCGCCAGCGAGCGCAAAGGCGTCGGCCTGGAGTTGCAGAACCGCATCGATACTGCGCGCCTGCACGCGATAGCCGCCCATGCGATGCACGCTTTGCGGCGTAAGGCCGAGATGGCCGACGACAGGAACTTCGGCTTCAACGAGGGCCCGCACCAGCTCGACACGCGGGCCTTCGATCTTGACGGCTTCAGCGCCTGCCTCCTTGAGAAAACGGACGGCGTTGGCGACGCCGTCGCTGATCGTACCGTGATAGCTGCCGAAGGGCATGTCGGCCACCACGAGGGCACGGCGTACACCGCGGCGCACGGCACGCGTGTGGTGCAGCATCTCGTCCACGGTCACGGCCAGCGTGTTTTCGTGGCCGAGCACGACCATGGCGAGCGAGTCCCCGACAAGAATGAGATCGATGCCGGCCTCGTCGACGAGACGCGCCGTCGCGTAATCGTAGGCAGTGAGAGCAGAGATGGGCTTGCCCTGGCGCTTCATCTCGGCCAATGCGGGCATAGTGACTTTGGGAAAAGGATGGCCGCCCTGCGCGAGAGGTGCGCCAGCGGAAAAATCGGTGAGGCTCATGTTTGGCTCCAGTGCCGCTCCGCAAACTCAGGATGCGACCCGAACATTACAAGTATAAGATGCGCCGGCCGGGGAATGGGTATCAAGAATGCGCGCGACAGTGGCCGGGTTGGTCCGCGTGCCATGCGCCCGGACCATCTGCACTCCTAGAATGCTATAAGGGATGAAGAATCAGGCGCGCGCAGTGGCCCGGCCGGAGCCGCGGCAACTTTTTGAGCGCGGCGGAGGAGAGAATGGCCTACGATCTGGCGATCGTGCTGCCCACATTTAACGAGAGCGGTAACGTGGGTCCGATGGTCGATCGCCTGGCGAGGGCGCTTGGGGGCGTTCATTACGAAGTGATTTTTGTGGACGACGACTCGCCGGACGGCACCGCGGACGTGGTGCGGAGGCTGGCGCGCGACCGTGACAATCTGCGTGTGCTGCACCGCATCGGACGGCGCGGATTGGCTTCGGCGTGCATTGAGGGAATTCTGGCCGCTTCGGCGCCATTCGTCGCGGTGATGGATGCGGACATGCAGCACGACGAGAGCATTCTGCCCGAAATGCTGCGGCGCATGCGCGAAGAAAATCTTGACCTGGTAGTGGGCTCGCGAAACATTGCCGGCGGCAGCATGGGCGAATTCTCAAGCTGGCGGGTGAAGCTGAGCCAGTTGGGCAAGCGATTGAGCCTGATGGGCGCGGAGCACGAACTGAGCGATCCCATGAGCGGATTCTTTATGGTGCGCGTGACGACATTCGAGCGGTTTGCGCATCGTCTTTCGGGCATCGGCTTCAAGATCCTACTCGATATCGTGCTATCGGCGGGGCCGGGACTGTGCATCGGGGAGGTTCCATACCGCTTCCGCTTGCGCGAGCACGGCGAAAGCAAACTCGATGTGATGGTGGGGCTCGAATACTTCGAACTGCTGATCGATAAACATCTGGGCAACCTAGTGAATGTGCGCTTTGTGCTCTTCGCCATGGTCGGCGCCCTGGGCGTGGGCGTGCATCTGCTGATTTTGAGCGTGTTTTTGCACGCGGCGGGAATCAGCTTCGCCAAAGGCCAAGCCGTCACCACACTCATCGTGATGATTTTGAATTTCGTATTGAACAACTCCGTGACTTATCGCGACCGGCGCCTACGCGGCTGGAAGTTCTGGCGAGGCCTTGTTAGCTTCTGCCTGGCGTGCGGACTGGGCGTGGTGGCGAATGTTGCTATTGCCAACGAGGCGTTTCATCGCGGTGTGCCGTGGTGGCTGGCTGCGCTTATCGGATTGCTATTTACGTCAGTGTGGAACTTTGCCGTGACCTCGATGACCACGTGGCGGCAGGAACGGCTCTCCAGCGAACAACGGGCGCGACGGCGCATCGCGGCGGCTGCGGAGCAGGCTGGTCCGAATGGAAATGAAAACGCGCCGGTCAAGACGGCCTGAGAAAAGCAGGGAGCAGAGATTAGGGATCAGGGAACAGGATTCGCTCGAATATGCGATGCCTCGCGGGGCTTTTGTTGCCTGGGCAAGCTGCGCCGCAGCATACTGACAGCAGAATGATCACTCCTTTGGCGGCCGGAATGTACGCGGGTCTCGGCGCTGCGGCGGGCGCGGGGCTGGCGGCGGGCGCGTTTGCTTATGCTTCGCTGTGGCCGGGTTCGCGCATCTTCGGTACGGCGATCACGGCGCCGGCGCGACCGGGCGAATTGGCTCTGACATTTGACGACGGACCGAACGCCACGTGGACTCCGCAGCTGCTCGACATTCTGGCGAAGAACGAAGCGCGGGCGACCTTTTTTCTGCTGGGCAGCCGCGCATCCGCGCAGACGGAACTAGTGCGACGCATCGCCGCAGCAGGACACACGATCGGGAATCATTCATGGTCGCATCCCAACTTCGCGCGTACACGCGCCAGCCGCGTGCGCGAGGAACTTCGGCAGACCAGCGAAACCTTGCAGCATATCATCGGCGCGCCGGTGAAGTTTTTCCGGCCGCCTTTTGGGGCGCGGCGGCCTGTGGTCCTCCGCATTGCGCGAGAAATGGGCATGGAACCGGTGCTGTGGAACGCGATGACCTCCGACTGGAGCGAACCTTCGGCAGAGCGAATCGCAGGGCGGCTGATGAAGAAGATTGACGGGCTCGAGCGGCGTGGGCGCGCTGCGAACATCGTTCTCCACGACGGCGGACATCTGGATGCGACTGCAAACCGCGAGCCGAGCGTTATGGCTGCGGGAGTGCTGCTGGAGCGCTATGCGAATAGCCACCGGTTTGTGACTCTGGATGCGTGGTGCTAGCGCGGCTGCCGATTCAGCCCGCGAAGGATGCGAAGACTTCACGCGCCGCGGCGATGGTCGCTTCGATGTCGGCGTCGCTGTGCGCTGTGGAGAGGAACGTGGCTTCAAACTGCGAGGGCGGCAGCCAGATTCCCTGCTCGAGCATGGCGCGATGGAAGCGGCCAAATGCGGACGTATCGGATTTCGCGGCCTGCTCGTAGTTGGTGACTGGCTCAGCCGTGAAAAACCATGTCCACATGGCGCCGACGCGGTTGGTGGTGAGAGGAATCTGGGCCTGTGCGGCTTGCTGGGCTACGCCCTCGGCGACGGTACGGGATAACGCCTCAAGGCGCGCGTAGACTTCCGCGGCGTGTTGCTGCAGGTAGCTGATGGTCGCGAGGCCCGCGGCCATGGCGAGCGGATTGCCGCTGAGCGTTCCGGCCTGATAGACCGGTCCGAGCGGCGCGAGAAGATCCATGAACTTTTGCTTGCCGCCGAAGACGCCGACGGGCAGCCCTCCGCCGACGATTTTGCCCAGAGTCACCAGGTCGGGATCGAGCGCGTAGAGCTGACATGCGCCGCCGAGGGCGACGCGGAAGCCGGTCATGACTTCGTCGACGATGAGCAGTGCGCCTGCGCGGGTGGCGAGCGCGCGCAGGCCGGAGAGATAGCCGGCAGCGGGCGGAATGCAGCCGGCGTTGCCGACGATGGGCTCGACGATGATGGCGGCGATCTGCGTCTGGGATGCGCGGCAAATGCGGCTTCGACGGCGGCGAGATCGTTGTAGGGCAGAGCGAGCGTGAGGTGCGCGATTTCGTCGGGCACGCCGGCCGAGCCGGGAATGCCGAAGGTGGCGACGCCGGAGCCGGCTTTGACGAGCAGTCCGTCGGCGTGGCCGTGATAGCAGCCTTCGAATTTGACGATGATCTTGCGGCCGGTGGCGGCGCGGGCCAGGCGAATGGCCGACATCGTGGCCTCGGTGCCGGAGCTGACGAAGCGCATTTTTTCGATGGCCGGGATAGCAGGCGACGATGCGCTCGGCGAGATCGGCCTCGGCGGCCGTGGAAGCGCCGAAGCTGGCGGAGTTGCGGGCTGCGCGCTCGATGGCTTCGACCACGGGCGGAAAGGCGTGGCCCAGAATCATGGGACCCCAGGAGCCGAAGTAGTCGATGTAGCGATTGCCGTCGGCGTCGAAGAGATACGCGCCCTCGGCGCGGTCGATAAACGGCGGATCGCCGCCCACGGCGCGAAAGGCACGCACGGGCGAGTTGACGCCGCCGGGAAAGTAACGCTCGGCGCGCTGCTGGAGGGCCTTGGAACGGGTGCGTACCGGGAGGGTCACGCTCTCAGTATATTGGAAGCGATTTCTTCATTTCTCTGTCGAGCCAACCCGGCTGTTGCAATGCGAATCTCTCCTCGTATGGTGACGAGATCTCACAATTCGGCAGTGTTTGCGGCAGTGATGGGTGCGGCGCTTTTATGGGCTCCGGCTTTGGCGTGGAATCAGTCGGGCGGCGGTTCTGCCGGCGCGGGTGGTTCTGGTGGTTCGGGCGGGGGATCGCAGTCGAACTCGGGCCAGAATGGTTCATCAAATCATGGGCAAAATGGTCAGGGCCAGGGCCAAAACAATCAAAACGGAACGAAGAACGGTAGTGGTTCCGGGACGAACGGAAATGGGAACACATCGGGGAGCTCATCCGGGGGTGGTGGCGCTCAGGGAAAGCAGCCAATCACGAACTCGACTAGCCTGGGGCAAGCGGGCAACGGCCAAAACAGCCAGGACCAGAACAATGGCCGGAACGGTGCGTCGCAATCAAACCGCGGCCAAAACAACGGGCGTAGGAATGACAACCGGGCCCTGAATTACAAGGAATCGCGGAACAACAGTCCTGCTCTTAATCGATCCCGGGCCAAGCCGGCCGCCGGTCACGTGCGGAACAGCCATGCGCGGTCGAATGCCAGCAAGAACTATGGATCGCAGGCAAGCCCGAGCCCGAACCATCCGGCGCAGCCCGGTTCCGGCCAGCGCAGCGGTTCGCCGACCAATCCCAGCAACGATGACCGGGCGAATCCCTCCCACGCAACACCGGCACAGAATGCGCATGCGCAGCCGCCGGGGAACAATGGAGCGCCGACGAAGGGATCGCGCGGACAGACGCCCGCAAACAACCAGGCGCGCACCAATCCGCCGCAGAGTAATGGATCGCGGGCCGGGGCATCGCGGAACGGAAACGCAACCGGGAGTTCGTCACAAGGGACGGGAAACGGATCCAACCCGGGTGCCCAGCCAAATACTCCTCAACTCCCGACGCCCCAATCCGGTTCCGCGCCTCCTCACTAAGGGAAGGTTGTCGCCCGTTAGCAGTCGAGGTTCCGACCGGTTGCCCAGTGCTAAGGGAGGGACCGGGCAACCGCAGGCTGTGCTCGGGATTCTATAGTCTGGGGTGTGCTCCGAGAACGGGGCTTCGCTCCAATTTTGGGGCAGGGGCGCCGGATTTTCGCGATTTCTCTGGCTTACTGGGCGAGAAGGAGAATCGCACTGGCATCGCCTGGACCCTGCCCCTTATTCTCTCCACAATCTTTGCCGCAATCACGGCGTCCGCAGGTGTGAGAGCATCAAAGTCTCTTGCGCTCTACGGAGTCTAGAACTTCTGTTTGCAGTGGGTTTGATTTTTCTTATGAGTTCAAGCGAAGCGTCCATCCCGTTACCGGTTAATCCGGCGCCGGCAGCGACGAATACGCGCCTGCTGCCGTGGCTGGTGGCGGTGGCCTTCTTCATGGAGTCGTTGGATACGACGATTCTGAACACCGCTGTGCCCGCGGTTGCGAAGCGCTCCACGTTGGTCCGCTGGCGATGAAGGCGGTGCTGGCGAGCTACACGCTGGCGCTGGCGGTGTTTATTCCCATCAGCGGATGGATGGCGGACCGGTTCGGGACGCGGCGCGTGTTTGCTTCGGCGATCGGACTGTTCACGCTGGGGTCGCTGCTGTGCGGGCTGTGCAGCAACATTCATCTGCTGGTGGCGTGCCGCGTGCTGCAGGGCATGGGCGGCGCCATGATGGTGCCTGTAGGACGGCTGACGCTGGTGCGGTCCGTTCGCAAAGGCGGACCTGCTGCGGGTGATGAGCTTTGTCTCGGTTCCGGCACTGGTGGCGCCGATGCTGGGGCCGGTGGCGGGCGGATTGATTGTAGGCTACTCGCACTGGCGCGTGATCTTTTTCCTGAATATTCCCATTGGCCTGCTGGGACTGGTGATGGTGTATCTGCATCTGCCGGACTTCAGGGAGGAGCATGTGCATGCGCTGGATTTTGTGGGGCTGGTGCTGTTCGGGTCGGGCATTGCGCTGTTGTCGTACGTGCTGGAAGTGTTTGGCGAGCACGAATTGAGCGGGCGCGAAATTACGGGATTGCTTGCGCTCTCAGGGGCGCTACTGGCGGCTTATTGGGTGCATGCGCGGGAGCGGGAGTTTCCGCTTTTGAACCTGCACTTGTTTGACATTCGCACTTTTCGCATCTCGGTGAATGGGAGTTTCTTTACGCGGCTGGGCATTGGCGGCGTGCCGTTCCTGCTGCCGCTGCTTTATCAAACGGGTCTGGGGTATACGCCGGTGCAGTCTGGAATGCTGATTGTGCCGCAGGCGCTGGCGGCGCTGGGAATGAAGGCGATTCTGAGCAAGCTGCTGGCGAAGATTGGTTACAAGTGGGTACTGATCCTCAATACGATGGCCATCGGGCTGCTGCTGGTGAGCTTTACGACGATTGGTCTCGACACGCCGGTGTGGCAGATTGTGGCGATCGCATTCTTCTATGGAGCCTGCACGAGCCTGCAGTACACGAGCATGAATACGCTGGTGTTCGCGGATGTGGAAGAGAAGGACGCTTCAGGCGCGAGCTCGATTGCGAGCACGATGCAGCAGATGGCGATCAGCTTTGGCGTAGCCATTGCCGGATTGACAACGGCGTTTTTTGTGCCGAGGGCGGCGTACGCCGATGCGGCGCTGATGATCGGCGGGATCCATAAGGCGCTGCTTTGCCTGGGAGGGTTGACTCTGCTGTCGACGGTGGTATTTGCGGGGCTGAAGCGCGAGGACGGCAACGCGGTGAGCGAGCAGAAGATCATGCATCCTGACGGATGATGCACGCTGAGGGATCGGTCGGCAGCAGCGCGGGGGGTTACTGTTGATGAGGAGCTGTGCGTTTTTTGGGAAATGACCCCTCTAAATGCTGCTAGAATTCCTCTTTCCGGCAGCACTGCGCCGCGCACCTTCCACGGAAAGAAGATCTCGACCGTGCCTCAGGAAACTCAAAGCAAATCCGTAACTTACGCCGATGCCGGTGTGGACATCCGCGGCGCGGGCCAGGCCAAAGAGCGCATCAAGTACCTGGCGCAGAAGACCTTTAACCGCAATGTGCTGAGCGGGATTGGCGAGCTTTGGCGCGCTTTTCCGGCTGGACCTGCAGCGCTGGAAAAACCCGATCCTGGTGAGCTCAGCCGACGGGGTGGGCACCAAGCTGAAAGTGGCTTTCGAGCTGGGACTGCACCAGACGGTGGGCGTGGACCTGGTGAACCACTGCGTGAACGACATTGCCGTGCAGGGGGCGATTCCGCTTTTCTTTCTGGATTACCTGGCCACGGGCAAGCTCGACCCCGACGTGATTGAGAGCGTGGTGAGCGGGCTGGCCGATGGCTGCAAGGCGAACGCGTGCGTGCTGATTGGCGGCGAGACCGCGCAGATGCCGGGCTTCTATTCAGACGGCGAATACGACCTGGCGGGATTCATTGTGGGCTCCGTCGATCGCGACAAAATGATCACGGGCGCGGGCATCAAGCCGGGCGACGTGCTGATCGGGCTGCCCTCGACCGGGCTGCACACAAATGGGTACTCGCTGGCGCGCAAGCTGCTATTTGACGTAGGCGGCTACAAGGCCACGCAATACGTAACGGCGATCAAGGAGAAGGCCGGCGCGGCGCTGATGAAGACGCACCGCAGCTATCTGCACGTGATTCAGAAACTGGTGACGTCGGGGCTCACGGACGGGATGGCGCACATCACGGGCGGCGGCATTACGGAGAACTTGCCGCGCATTCTGCCCAAAGGCGTGACGGCGCAGGTGGAGATCGGGTCATGGCCGGTGCTGCCAATCTTCGAGCATCTGCGCGAGCTGGGCAACGTGTCGCAGGAAGAGATGATGCGCACCTTCAACATGGGTATCGGACTGATCGCGGTGATTCCGGCGGCGAAGTTTACGCGGGCCAAGAATCTGCTGGACCGGGCGGAAGAGAAGTTTTATGTGATCGGGCGCGTGGTGAAGGGCGAGCGGCGGGTGCAGTACACGTGAGCGGAGCAATGGCGGCTCAGGGCAAGATGGTCCGCCTCGGCATCCTGCTCTCCGGCCGCGGATCGAATTTTCTGGCAATTGCCGAGTCTATCCGCGCTGGCAGGCTCGCCGGCGTCGAGATTGCTGTTGTCATTTCAAATGTGGCTGAGGCTCCGGGGATTGCCGCTGCGGAGGAACTCGGTCTGCCGAACGCGGTGCTGGTTTCAAAAGGCCGCAAGCGGGCGGAGCACGATGCCGATGTTGCGGCACTGCTGAAGGCGCACGGCGTGGACCTGGTTTGTCTGGCAGGTTACATGCGGCTCCTCTCGCCTGAGTTCGTAGGCGCGTTTCCGCACCGCATTCTCAACATCCATCCCTCGCTGCTGCCGGCCTTCCCCGGCCTTGACGCGCAGGAGCAGGCCTTCAATTATGGCGTGAAGGTCGCGGGCTGCACTGTGCATTTTGTCGATGAGGAGCTGGACCACGGCACGATTGTTTTGCAAAGGAGCATTGCGGTGCGCGACGACGACGATGCGCACTCGCTGGCCGCGCGCATTCTGGCGGAGGAGCACGTTGCTTACAGCGAGGCGATTGCTCGCGTGGTGAGCGGGGATTACGTGGTCCGCGGGCGACGGTACGTAAAGACAGGGAACAGGGAGTAGAGAATAGGGAACAGAGAGCAGGCCCCTTGCCTTGCTCGCTTCATTCACTTCCTCTTACTCAATTCACTCGCTTCACTTCTTCATTCCTCTTCACTTCTTCGCTGCACTTCTTCGCTCAATTCACTTGTTTCGCGCTTCGCTCCCTTCACGGTTCACCGCTTGTCAAGCGCCCGAGATCTTGACGCCCTGCGTAAGCTGTTGATTTTTAAAGCGGTTCCTGCGTTGCGGCGCGTTGCAGAGAATTACCCCCGAATTGCCTAACCTTATAGACAAGCAGAGAAACAGCGGAAGTAAAGCGTCGGGCGATGGAGAAGCCCTCCCCCGTGCGGTTCCTGAATTTGCCTGCAATTTGTCTCTGTACGCGGGCGAATTGGCGAAAACGGAGTCGAACCGCAGCTATGGATGGCGTCGCGGCGCGGGCTCGCGCGGGAAGCTAAAACTGCTTCGCGCGGGTGCGGGATCGCTGTTGTCTGGGGGGCGGCTCCCCAACGGATGACCTGACCGGAACCACGGCAACATCCGGGTTTTGAGAGCTGCCCATGACCATGCGTAGGGCCGGCGGCGGGTGTAGCGCCGGCCTGCGCAGGAGAAATTTTCGGACGCAATCCAAGAAACAACCACAAGAAACGCGCTCGCCGCAACGATGAGGCGTGGCGCGAAGGAGTTTGACCCATGAATTTGTTGACGAATATCTGGAATCAACCGAAGACGTCGGCGGCGGGACTGCTGATTGCGGTAGCGAGCGTTGCCGGAGTGTTGTCGCAACAGGGCGTGACACTGGGCAAAGCGGGAACAGGAACCGTGGTGTCACTGGCAAGCGCGCTGGCCACGGCGCTACTGGGATTGCTGGCAAAGGATCCTGAATCAGCGCGCGAGCAAGTCGGCGAGCCAATAAGTCGGCGTGCCGGCGCATCCGGCACGGCCAAGCTGGGCGCATGGATGCTGATCGCGCTGACCCTCAGCGTTACTCTGCCCGCCACTGGATGCACCGCAAGCTCGAGCGAATTACAGTCCGATGCAACGGCGCTTGCCTCGGCACTGAACAATCTTGCTGTCGTTGTTCAGACCTCCGACGCGGCTGCTGCCAACAACCTGAAGACAGCAGCGGCGGCGCTTACTGCAGCAGCGCAGAGCGGAATCACAGGTCCGGCTTGGGAACAGGCTCTGAATGCGGCGACGTCTGGGGCTGAAGTGGTGCTTTCGGCAATCCCTGTCACGGCTCCCTATGCGGCGCTATTGGCCATCGCAGTTGCGGCAGCGGAGGCGATCATCGCAAATACGGTGAGTGGTGGAACGTCGGTAAGAGCGGAAGCGACAGGCAACAATGCCAACTTGCTCTGGTATATGCGGACCGGGCGCGGGCTCATCAGGCACCGTTTTGGCCGCAGTCCTGCAGGGGACTTCAAGGCATCGTGGAATGCTGAAGCGGCGGCTACTGGATTTGCCGTAGCGGCAATCAAGTGATCTACGAAAACATCACCCCGCAACGGCTCGCGGCGATTGAGGCCAGAGCGCAACAGGAGCTTGGCATTTCCATCAGCGGCAATGAGGGAACGGCAACAAAGAACGGGATCACGATCAGTTGGGTTTACGACCCTTCCGGCCAAACCCTGACAGTGGGCGATACCCGCAAACCGTGGTTCGTTCCCGAGAGCAAGATTGCTGAAGAATTGACAGGACTGGTTAATGCAACCGAGCCTCCACGGGAGGCTTAGTGATCGGTGGCCGGTGGCCGTTACTGCGCTGACAAAACGAATCGGGCCGCTCGCCGCGGCGAGCGGCCCGACATTCCTCAGGGGTTAAAACCCCTCAATTTTCTGCCCTTTTCAGCACGACTAAAGTTGTGCCCTTTCACGAATCCAGTCGTGAAAAGCGTTACGCATTCGTGTCTTTGGCTTCGCCCAGGATCAACTTGATGGTCATGCGGCGCTGGCCGCGGACGATGGTCACGCTGACGGTGTCGCCGGCCTGGTGCTTATCCATGATGGCGTTGATGTCCTGCGGGTCGGTGACCTCCTGGCCGTCGATGGCGACGATGAGGTCGCCGCCCAGCATGATGGGCGTGTTGCCCACGTAGGCCTGCTCGTTGCCGCCGTGCAAGCCGGCGCGCTCGGCCGCTCCGCCGGGAAGCACGCGCTGGATGAGCACGCCGGAATCGGCGGCGAGGCCCATCTGCGAGGCCAGATCGGGACCGATGGCAAAGGAGACGATGCCCAGCGAAGGCCGCTTGACGCGTCCGTAGCGTCAGCAGGTCGGCGAGCACGGCCTTGGCCGTGTTGATGGGAATGGCGAAGCCGATGCCCGAGCTCTGGTCGGCGCCGTTCGAGGCGATCATGGTGTTGATGCCGATGACCTCGCCGCTCGAGTTGAGCAACGGGCCGCCGGAGTTGCCGGGATTGATGGCTGCATCGGTCTGGATGGCGTCTTCAATCGGCGCGCCGTTCGCCGTTGCGGATGGGCCGGATGGCGCTGATGATGCCGCGCGTCATGGTGCCGCTGAGGCCGAAGGGATTGCCGATGGCGTAGACCTTCTGGCCCACGTTGAGCTGCGAGGAGTCGGCCAGCGTGACCGGCTGCAGATTGGGCGCGTCGATCTGCAGGAGGGCCAGGTCGTGCGTGCGGTCGGTGCCGATGACGCGCGCCGCAAACTTGCGCTTGTCGCTCAGCTGCACTTCAACGCCGCGGTTGGCGCCCGCCACCACGTGAAAGTTGGTCAGAATGTGGCCGGTCTTGTCGAGGATGAAGCCCGAGCCCTGCCCCTGCTGCGGCACGGTTCCATAGAAGAAGTCGAAGACCAGCGCCGTGGAAGTGATGTTGACCACCGAGGGCAGCACTCTTTTGTAGATCGCGATGTTGTTCTCTTCTTCGGCGTCGTACTTGGGCGCGGCCTGGGCCTCAGTGAGCTCGAGCGGCGCGGTGGGCGCGATCCCGCCGCCGCCCCGAAGCAGAGAAATGCGCCTCATGGAGTGCGTGGGCTGGAGATACGAAGTCACCAGCCAGAATCCGCCCAGAAAAATCACCAGAATAAGAAGAATTCGGCTCAATCTCATGGTTCTATTCCCCGAAAAAAGATGCATCGCATGGCATTGCATGGAGCAGGCCTTCGGACCAGTGCATATCCGATCCAGGTCCCGTCACCACTCTTATTGTAGTGACAATTATTGGCCGGATTTGTTGCTCTCGGTTTTGAGCGCCGGCCAAAGCGCTGTCACCTGGGCGCGCAACGATTCGATATCGCCGGAATTATCAAGCACATAATCGGCCTGTGCGGCTTTTTCGGCATCCGGAACCTGGTGCGCGAGGCGATTGCGCGCGTCAGCTTCGATGGCCATAAGATTGGCCCCCTGGCCGGCCTCTGAAGCCCCCTTCGCACGTTGGATGCGCGCGGCGTAGCGCGGGATTTTGAGCTCGTCGGGCGCAGTGACGACGATGATGCGATCGATGCGCTTTCGCCAATCGGCCAAAATACCATCTTTTTCGCCGCGAGCGCGGGCGTCGCGCACCACCTCAAAGATGAGCGCCGACTCGATGACGGCAACGGACGATGGATCGCGGGCGAAAACCTCATTCATCCATCGCGCCTGGGCCTCGATGACGGGCGGATGCACGATGGCGTTCAGCTCCTGCAGGCGGTCGTGGCGGAAGGCGAGATCGGCGAGGCGTGCGCGGTTCAGGCGGCCGTCGGGGCCGACGACCTGAGGGCCGAAGTGTGCGACGATTGCGGCAAAAACCGGCTGGCCCGGCTCCATGAGCGTGCGGCCCAGCGCGTCGGCCTCGACGACCTGCGCGCCGAGCTCGCGCAGCATCGCGGCCACGGTCGATTTGCCGCTGCCCAGCCCGCCCGTGAGTCCGACGCGCAGCACGGTCTACAGCCCCCGCCGCAGTTTGGCCGCGCGCACGGTGTTCGACATCAGCATGGCAATGGTGAGCAGGCCCACGCCGCCGGGCACGGGCGTGTAGGCGCCGGCCATCTCGAAGGCCCTGGGATCGATGTCGCCGACGATGGTCGAGCCGCGCTTTGCGAATGCGGCTTCGCGCTTTGCGTTGCCCTTGAAGAAGCGGTCGAACTCTTCGCGCGTGGTGAGGCGATTAATGCCAACATCGATGAGCGTGGCGCCGGGCGTGACCATCTCCGGCGTGATGAAGCCGGGGCGGCCGATGGCGGCAACGAGAATGTCGGCCTGGCGCGTTACCTCGCCGAGGTTGCGGGTCTTGGAGTGGCAAATGGTCACGGTGGCGTTTTCGTGGAGCAGCAGCATCGCTGCGGGCTTGCCCACAATGTCGCTGCGGCCCACCACCACCGCGTGCTGGCCGGCGATGGGAATCTGGCTGCGCTTCAGAATCTCAATGACTCCCGCAGGCGTGCAGGGCGCAAGCGCGGGACGGCCGGCCAGCAGGCGGCCCGCGTTCACGGGATGAAAGCCGTCCACATCCTTAGCGGGGTCGACTGCGTCCAGCAGAGTCTTGGAGTCGACCTGCGGGGGAAGCGGGAGCTGGATGAGAATGCCGTCGATGTCGTCGCGCGCGTTGAGCGTAGCCACCAGATCGAGCATGGCCTCCGTGGTGACATCGGCTGCGGGTGTGATCAGGTCGCTGTAGAGCCCGAGTTCGGCGCAGGCCTGCACCTTGCTGCGGACGTAAATCTCCGAGGCCGCCACGTGGCCCACCAGCACCGCGGCCAGACCCGGCCGCACGCCGAGCGCGGCCAGCTCTCCCACCTCTTCTGCCACTTCCTGCTTGATGGCGGCGGCAAACGCCGCGCCGTCGAGAATTCTTGCCATTCTGCCTCCAGATTCATCGTATCGCTTCGGGTACCCGCATTTGGCAAATGGTGGAAAGGACGCGTCCGCGAAAGATTCTTCTTTACCGGCGGCGCAGTCCGCGGGATATGCTGGTGCCATGCTTCCCCGTGCGCCGCGCGTTCTTGCGCTGGCGTCTCTCTTATCGTTCATTTGGCTCGCCGCACCGGCTGGTGCAGATCAGGCGCCGCCGCGCGTAAATGCCCCACTCATTTTGACGGGCCTGGGCCGCGCGACCCTGCCGCTCGACGGCCCCTGGCAGTTCCATCTCGGCGACGATTTGCGCTGGGCCTCGCCGAGCTTCGACGATTCGGGCTGGGAACAACTACAGGCGGGAAAGCCATGGGACGCTCAGGGCCACTGGGGTTACACCGGCTTTGCATGGTACCGGCGGCGCATCGATTTTGCGCCGGGCACGGCTGCCAATCTTGACCTCGGCATTTTTCTGCCCAGAATCGACGACGCCTGCGAAGTCTATTGGAACGGAAAGCTGATCGGCGGCATTGGCAAGGTGCCGCCGCATCCGGTCTGGTACGCCTCCGCGTACCCAGATATGCTGGCGGGTCGCAGCGCATCGGGTCTGACCCTCGGTCCTCCGCAGTCCGGCGTACTCGCCATTCGGGTCTGGAGTGCGCCCACGATTCTTTTCGCGTCGTCCATGAAGGGTGGCCTCACCTCGGTTCCGCAACTGGGCAGCGCCCAGGCAATCGCAGCAATCGAGGATAGTGCCCGATATCAGTGGATCCTCTCCAACCAGTTGACGCTGGCTGTGGTTCTGCTGTGCACGGTGGTCAGCGTCCTTTGCCTGTTCATGGGCTTCCGCAACCGGCGCAATCGAGAGATTCGGCCCGAAGGCAGCATGGGGCGCCGCATCGGCGACAATCTGCTCTTCTGGCTCGCCGTGGCCATGGCGTTTCCCCTGGAGAGTCTCCTGTTTAACGGCGTGCCGGGGCTCATTCCTTTCCGTTGGGACTACGGCCTCGTCGGCATCATCATTGGCATCTACGACGCGGCGATGTGGCTGGTGCTCATCGACCTGCTCGGTCTGAGGGAGAACCGGCGATTGGTGCGATGGACCTGGGTCGTCATCGCCATCGAGTGCGGCTTCGATTTGCTGGATGGAGCGCTTCAACTCTTCGACTGGAGCGGCCATCCGCGGTTTTTCTTGCCCTTCGATTTTGCCTTTACGTTGCTGCCCGTCTGCCTTGAGGTCTGGGGAGCGGTGTTAGTCTTGTTCGCCTTCCGCCGGCACCACGACGCCGCCCGCTGGATGCTGGCCATCTGCGCCCTGGCGGCCAATCTGGTGCAGTCCCTCGAAGATCTTGCCGACATGGGCCAGCGGTGGACGCACTGGACCTTCAACCACTTTGTCGACGCGCCGCTGTTTACCATGGCCGGCAGCTCGCTCAATGCCCGCACCCTCACCAACACGCTGCTTCTCATCGCCATCCTATACGCCGCTTGGCGCTACTCCGTAGAGCAGACCGAGCGGCAAGTCGAGCTGGAGCAGGAGTTCAGGAGTGCGCGGGAGTTACAGCAATTTCTGATTCCCGCGTCGCTGCCGGAAACGCCAGGCTTTGCCATCACCAGCGCCTACCGGCCGGCGCGCGAGGTGGGCGGAGACTTCTTCCAGATTCTGCCGCTCGATGGCGACTCCGCGCTCATCGTACTCGGCGACGTGAGCGGCAAAGGGTTGAAGGCCGCCATGGCTGTTTCGCTCATTGTGGGCGCGTTGCGCGCGCTCGCCGAAGATCATTCGGCGCCGGCCGATTTGCTGGCCCAGTTGAATCGCCGCCTCACCGGCCACCTGCGGGGCGGTTTCGCCACATGCGAGGCGTTGCGCATCGCCTCCGACGGCCGCTGCACACTGGCCAGCGCAGGCCATCCCGCGCCCTTGCTCAACGGGCGCGAACTCGCCGTGCCCGGAGCGCTACCACTCGGCATCACCGCCGAAGCTGATTACGCGGAGATCGAATTTGCGCTTGCGCCCGGCGACCACCTGGGTCTCTATACTGACGGCCTGCTCGAGGCCCGGAGTCCTTCGGGCGAGTTGTACAGCTTCGAGCGAGTTGGAATGCTCTTTGCCGCCCGACCCAGCGCCGCTGAGGCCGCCGAAGCCGCTGTCAACTTTGGCCAGGACGACGACATCACCGTGCTCACCGTAAAGCGGGTCGGGACGGGCAGCCAAGCCACGCTCTTGACTGCCACTGCTACTCGCTGAACCGCAATTCCGCCAAACCTATTCATTCTAAAGAGCCCGCGAACGCAGGTTGGAATCTCCACGTGCGTCTTATCACATCGACTTGTGAGCGGCCTCACATACAGCGCTGTCTCCGATGCCTAACTTCGGAGGTGTCGGGAGTGTGCTAGATCACATCGTTGATCACAATGCCTCCCCCCGGCGCTGGCTGTGCGGAGACAGCGTTTGATGAGCGGTCTGAAGGATGCAGGACATCTTTTCCGGTTTGCGGGGCTCTTTGTGGTCGCGTTCCTGGTGTTTCTGGTGGTACGCGCCTACGTGGTCCCCAAGACCTTTGGGGAGTATGGGCACTATCGCGGGGCGGCGATCGGCGAGATTGCCGCGCGCCCGGTGAAGTTTGCCGGGCACCAGGCCTGCGAGAGCTGCCACTCGGATATTGCCGATACCAAGATCAAGGGCGCGCACGCGCATGTGAACTGCGAGGCTTGCCACGGTGCGCTGGCGAACCATGCCGACGACCCCGCGTCGGTCACGCCCGTGTTGCCCGATACGGCAGTGCTGTGCGTGCGCTGCCACACGGCCAGCGCAGCCAAGCCCAAGGACTTTCCGCAGGTGGATCCGGCAGATCACATGGGCGGAGTTCCCTGCCAAACCTGCCATAACCCGCACAGCCCGGCGATCGGATCGGACGCGGGCCGAGCCCAACCCCGGGAGGTGCGAAATGAATATCAGCCGGCGTCAAATTCTGATTCTTTTGCCGGCGGCGGCGGTTGCCTGGAAGTACGTGCTGGCCGGGACGCCCGAGGACTCGCCGAACTACACAGATGAGCGAGCACTGGTGGGGCATGCTGATCGATATTCCCAAGTGCATCGGCTGCGGCAACTGCGTGCGCGCCTGCCAGACGGAGAACGATGTGCCGGATGGATTCTTCCGCACCTGGGTGGAGCGCTATCACCGGACGGACTAGCATCTCGAGAACCCTGAGGTGATCTCGCCCGATGGCGGCAAGGAAGGATTTCCCGTTGCCGAGGAAGACGCGGGGAAGTACTTCTTCGTTCCCAAGATGTGCAACCACTGCGCGGACTCGCCCTGCACGCAGGTGTGCCCGGTGGGCGCGACGTTCATCAGCTCCGGATGGCGTGGTGCTGATCGACCAGAAGTATTGCCTGGGCTGCGCCTATTGCGTGCAGGCCTGCCCGTACGGATGCCGCTACATTCATCCGCACGAAGAAGGTCGCGGACAAGTGCACGCTGTGCTACCACCGGATCACCAAGGGACTGACGACGGCGTGCTGCGAGGCGTGCCCGACGGGAGCGCGGCAACTGGCCGATTTGAAGAATCCCAACGACCCGATTCACGAGTTTCTGAAGACCCACACGCGTGCAGGTGTTGAAGCCGCAGATGGCCACCGGCGCGAAGGCTTTCTACAACGGGCTGGATGGGTCGGTGCGGTGAGAAAAGCAGCTTCTAGCTCCTAGCTTCTAGCTGCATGTCGCAGATTGAAGCCAAGCGGCGAGGACCAAGAGGATGAGCTAGGAGCTAGAAGCTAGGAGCTAGGAGCTGTTTTTATGAGCGGTGTTGAAGGCTACATGTATCCGAACGAAGTGACGCTCTATTGGAGCGTGCTGATCGTTCTGTACCCCTACATCACGGGGCTGGTGGCGGGCGCGTTCATTCTGGCGTCGCTGGAGCGCGTGTTTCGCGTGGAGGCGGTGAAGCCCACCTACAGGCTGGCGCTGCTGACGGCGCTGGCGTTTCTGCTGGTTGCGCCGCTGCCGCTGGTTCTTCACCTGGGCCACCCGTTTCGCTCGCCGGAGATGTACTTTACCCCCCACAGCACCTCCGCCATGGCCATGTTCGGCTATGTGTACCTGTGGTACCTGATGGCCGTGCTCGTCTTCGAAATCTGGCTCGACTACCGGCGCGACATCGTGCTCCTGTCGCAGTCCAGCAAAGGCTTGCTGCGCCTGATTTACAAAGTGATGACCCTCGGCTCGAGCAACATCGGCGAACATGCGCTGCACATCGACGAGCGCGTCGGATGGGTCGTCACCCTGGTCGGCATTCCCTCCGCCTTCCTCCTGCACGGATATGTCGGCTTCATCTTCGGCTCTATCAAGGCCAATCCCTGGTGGTCGTCCCCGCTGATGCCCGTCATCTTCATCTTCTCCGCCATGGTCTCCGGCATCGCCGCCGTCATGCTGCTCTACATGGCCCTCACAAAGATGCGCAAGCAGACCATCGACATGCGTTGCGTCGACACCATCGCCATGTACATGTTCTATATCTTCATCATCGACTTCAGCCTGGAGATGCTTGACCTGGTGCACCGCATCTACCTCGCCGACGAATCCTTCCGCAGCCTCGATTTTCTCGTCCACACCAAACTCTACTTCTCGCAGATTGTGCTCCAGATCTGCATCGGCACCATTGTGCCGCTGGTGCTGCTGTTCATCGTTCAGGTCACCAAGCTGCCCGAGAATGTCCGCAAGTACGTCTACTCCATCTCCGGATGCCTGTCCCTCATCGGCGTCCTCGCCATGCGCTGGAACGTAGTCATCGGCGGCCAACTGTTTTCGAAGAGTTTTCTGGGATACACAACCTACAAGATGGCCCTGGTCACGCGCGAAGGCCTGCTGATGTCGATTGGACTCACTCTTCTGCCCCTGCTCTTCCTGTGGGCGTTGGTCAAGCTGCTGCCGCCGTGGCCCGAGAAAAGCCTGCACCAGGTTGCGGCGGGCGACTAAGAGCCGTCGCGCGGCTTGAAGCCGGGGAGGACCCATGAACGATCTCCCGGAAAACGGCAATGAGATCACGCTCCGCGTGCGCCCGCTGGAACAGCGCATGGAAGAGATGGAGCGGCGTATCGATGCTCTTGAGCATTCGCTCACCGAACACTGGCCGCAACCTGCCACGGAGGTTGAATCGGCGGCGCTTGCCGCGGCGTCTATCGCGGCAGAACCTCCCGCTCAGCCGGGGAATCTCTTTACGGTGTTCGGCAAAGCTCTGCTGGGCATTGCGGGCGCGTACGTGTTGCGCGCCATCGAGGAAACCAGCACCCTGCCGAGCCTGACCGCGGCCGCAATCGGCATCGTGTACGCATTCCTTTGGCTGATCTGGGCGGCGCGTGTGAAGTCCGGACCGCAGCTCACCGGTGCCATCTACGCCGGCACCTCGGCCCTCATTCTGGCCCCCATGCTTTGGGAGCTGACCCTGCGCTTTAACGTTCTGCCCGCAGTGGGCGCCGCGGTACTGATCGGCGCTTTTGCGCTGGCCGCCATCGCTCTTATGCTCTTCGCTCCGGCCGCCTTCGCGCCGCGCGACCTCAAGCCGGTTCTGCGCGTCGCCTTGATCGCCTCAGCCGCCTTCGCGCTCGCCCTCGCCATCGCTTCGCACGTGTTTCTGCCCTTCGTGGCCGTGCTTCTCATTCTCGCGGCGGTCTGCGAGTTCGTTCCCGGCTGCGAGCGCGTACCCGAAGCCGGAGCGATCATCGCCCTGGCAGCCGACGCCGCCATCTGGACCCTGATTTTCATGTACTACGGCGGACTCAATGCGCGCGAAGGCTACCCGGCGCTGAGCCGCGTCGAACTGCTCGCTCCCGGCATCGCAATCTTTGCTCTGTTTGCAGCCAGCGTGGGGCTGAATACATTTCTTCGTCGGCAGCAGATCGCAATCTTTGCCATCGTTCAGGCAGTCATCTCGTTTCTGCTCGCCGCGGTAAGCGTTGCGGATTTCGGGCAGCCGCGCGGCACGGCGATCTTTGGCGCAATTTGCCTGCTACTCTCAGCAGTGTGTTATGCCGCGGTCTTTACGCTGTTTGCGCGCGCGCCCAGGCTGCGCAACCGCAATGTCTTTGCCGCATGGTCGGCGGCGCTGCTTCTCTCCGGGAGCCTTCTCTGCCTGCCGCCGTTACTTGTGGTTCTGCTGCTGGGCGCGGCTGCGCTGGCGGCAATGGGTCTGAGCAGGCAGGACCGCTGGAAGGCCTTCGAGTTTTACGGCATGGCGTTTCTGCTCGCGGCCGCCGCAGCTTCAGAACTCCCGGGTTTTCTGGTGACCGCGCTGGTTGGAACCCGTGCGGGCACGCCGGCCGTGGACGTGTGGTTCATGGCGCTCTGCGCGGTGCTGTGCTACGTGCTTGTGAAACCGCGCGGAGCGAAGGGATGGATTCCGCGGACGCTGCATATCGGATTTGCCGCGCTGGCCACTGGCTCCGTGCTGGCGCTGCTGGTCGACGGGCTGATGGCCCTGATCGCGTTCGTCCTGGTTCCCGGCCCGCATCATCTGGCTTTGATCCGCACCGTGGCCCTGTGCGCTGCGGCGCTCCTGCTGGTCTCTGGCGGCGCGCGCTGGCGTCGCGATGAGCTGACGCGGCTGGGCTACGCGGCCATCGCGCTGGTCGCGGTCAAGCTGGTCACCGAAGACCTGCGCCACGGCCACCTGGCCTACATTGCCGCTTCCATTTTTCTGGTTGCATTTACGCTCATCGCCGCGCCGCGTGTAGCGCACGCGCGGCAGAAGGCGTGACGCCGCTTAATAAGCGACGTCCTAATAGTAGAAATTGGGGTGGTAGTTCTGTGGTTCGTAGATCGGGCGCTGAGGAATCGGGTGCGGCTTGCGCATGCGAGGAGCTTCTTCGATCAGCTTCATCTTGCTGATGTGCACGTCGTAGCCGGTGCCGGGCAGCAGCGATTCCAGCACGAAGGTCTCAGCGTTCCCGCTTTTCAGCTCGCGATAGAGATAGATGCCCACTTCGCCCTCGCTGTTTTCCGTTCCTTCTGATGGCACGTCGAGGAAGTGCTGCGCATCGGCCACGCTGGGCGCGGCGTGATTCTCTCCCTCGGTGAGACTTTCCGCAGCGTAGGAACGGACCAGCTTGATCCAGTAGCGCGCCAGCAGATCGGTGGAAGCAAAGAGGTCGGCCCATACGATCTCGCCGCGCACGGCTACCACGACGCCTACCGCATGCTCGTCGCGCAGCTTGGCCAGTACCTCTTCGCGCGCCTTCATCACCGGCGCGGCAGCTTCGTCTACCTTCTGGCTGATGGCTGGATTTTCCATCATTTTGGCGTAGCTCGTGGTGCCGAGCGCCATCGGTGGCGGAGCCTCGACCATGGGTCCGCTGGTTCCACCGATTGACGCCGGCGGAGCCGCGGCCGCTTCCATCTTCGACATGGTGCCATGCACCGAGTCCCAAACCTGCTGCTGATCCTGGTCGACCATGGCGCGCTCGCGCACCTCGGGCTGGACCATGAAACTGCGACCGGCCGACTTGTCTGACGCGCCGAATTCGGGCGAGCTCTCCGTCCAGCGTCCGGGCTCAATGCAGAAAACCGAGAGATCGATGGGGTCACCGTCGGCAGGAACGATGCGGTCCTTGGCGACAATGCGGTCCTGCTTGCCGCCCGTGACTACCTCGCCCGCCAGCAGCAGCAAGGGCCGCAGGGAACGATTTACCAGGACCAGCGTGTTCACCT
>CAWHNV010000020.1:0-16934 GCA_963830785.1 uncultured Acidobacteriota bacterium | reverse complement strand
CAGTAAGGGGACCTCCGTACGTCAACGGTATCCCTTGGAGAAAGTTGGCGAAACCGGTGTAGGACGCGCTGCCATCGTAGCCTACTGGCACTGTCAGTGCTTCATTGAACCTGTTCAAGAGTGTCCCGAATCGCAGGCTGTGCTTTCCCCGCTGATAGTAGAGGTCATCAACGAAGGAATAGATGTTCTGCAGGTGAAGGGAATCTGGCGGGCCCACCAGCCTGCCGTTGCCGACTGGCGTTAGGTTCGTAATCATGAAAAAACCAAAGGGGCGTCCAGCTATAAACGGTTCGATCCCCGCGGGCAGCGAGCCCACATCGATCGGGAAAGTGCCGAAGTTAGTCCGGCTAAACGCAAGCCGCGCTGTGTTCGACATACTCTGAGAGAGAACGTGGGTCTCCGAGAGAGCTACAAACTGGTCGAGATCTTTCCCACCGCCTCGGAATTCAGGAAAGGCTGTACCTGAAGTGATGGGAGTACCTTGATTGCTCGCAGAGTTTACGTTGGCTGAATCGGTCGTATACCGGGCAAAAAAGCTATCCGATAACGAGAAAATCTGGTCCAATCGAATCTGCCCATAGTTCACTCCAACTTTCGTCGATGGGCCAAATAAGTAGCTGTTCGTGCCGCTGTTTGGACTAGGAAATAGAGATAGAAGTGCTGCAATATCCGCATTGACGATCGTCACAGCGCCGCCCGGCATGAGACCAAGCGTGGGGCAGGAAGCTTCGGTGATCACCGCTCCCGCTGCGCCGTGGCAGCCCGCCGCAGGCACCAAGTCATTTGCCGTAAACCCCAGGCTTTCCTGTAATCCCTCATATACCGCATAGAAGAATGTTTTGTTCTTTCTGATGGGTCCACCGAACGAAGCCCCAAAATTATTCTTCTCCAGGTGCGGAATCTCCGCGCCATCAAAGAAATTCCGCGCATTGAGGGCGCTATTGCGGAGATATTCGAAGACATCCCCGTGGTACTTGCTTGTACCTCCCTTGCTGATGATCACCATCTCGCTGCCCATGGACATTCCATACGAGGCGTCATATGCGCTGGTCAGCACCTTGTATTCCTGAATGCCATCCAAACCCAGAGTTGTTCCAGCGAAACTGGTGGTGCCCCAATCAGACTGATTCGAAATCTGAGTCCCATCTAGCAGAAAGTTGTTGGATATCACGGGTGCCCCATTGGAGCTATAAACCGTGCCCGTCAATCCTCCAAATCCATTTGTGCCGGTGCTATTCAGACTATTCGTTACGCCCGCTTGCAGCAGACTGAGGTCAATATAGTTGCGGCCATTCAACGGCAGGTCTTGAATTTCTTTGCCATTCACCAATCCGCCCATCGCGCTGCTGGTCGTCTCTACTAGGGGCGCTCCCCCTTTTACGATCACACTTTGCGTCACGGAGCCAACCTGTAACGAAAAATTCAAACGAATGACATCGGAAACGTGAAGTTCGACTCCTGGCTGTACCGCCTGCTGGAACCCTTCTTTGGTCGCAGTCACGTTATATGTTCCTGCGGGGAGAGCGGGAAAACTGTAGAATCCTGTGTCGTTTGTAATCGCCAGATACGAAACGTTGGTTCCGGTATTGAGCGCACCCACCTTTACTCCAGTCAGTGCACGGCCGTCACGATCCATGATCTGGCCATTCAATGCCGCAGTTTCCTCTTGAGCAATGGCCAGCGGGCAGAACAACGCCGCCACCGGAACCAGCGCAGCGAGAAGGATATGCGTCCGATGTCCTCTCACAGTCGCACCTCTCACGGTTTCGATTTGTGAGAGCCGCGCCCCAATTCTCAACCCAAGCTCGGCTCTGTAAAAAGAAACCTCTAACATGGCCCGCCCGTCAGCCATGCAACGGGCAAATGAGCGCGCAAATTATTGAAAAGGAAATACTTGCGGGGGAAACGTGCAAATCGACGTTCATCGACCCAACCATCAGGCCGTTGCTCGAGATTTGCTCATGCTAACGCCACAGAGACCATTCTGCAAGGCCCCTGGTCCCAAATCGGCGGCCCGCGATGGATCTAACCGGCTCTGAAGCTCCAGATCTGAACGGCGATCTGCCTGCAAAGGCAGTCCAAGAGATATCGAAGGGACTTCGGCACTTGCTAGCTGATGTCTTTGCGCTGTATTTGAAGACAAAGAACTTCCACTGGCGCATGACGGGAATCCACTTTCGCGACTATCACCTACTGCTGGATGACCACCGGGATCAGATCTTTGCGATGACAAATCCGGTAATCGCGTCTTGGGACCGTAATGAAGCTACTCTTAGGAGAGAGGCGCGTGCAGTGGGCATTCGCCATCTTTCTTGCTCTAATGGCCGGATATCTGGCTTGGTCTTGAGCCAGTACAGAAGAGAATTACGATCAGTTTGCTAAGCGTGTTTCTCGTCTTGATTGAAAACAAATTTGCGCGATCAGGCGGGAAGTTCCGTGGAACTCGAGAAGCCGTGCTGCACGCGGCCCAGGTCGCTATCGTACTTTACCGTCGATTTGTAAAGCTCATAGCGACCGTCGTTGAACTGGCGGCCATGTTCGCGCAGCGCAGCCATCTGCTCTTCGGCGAGCGGTTTGAAGCTACGAAGGACCTTCAGATTCTGGTCGAGCACCTCCATGCTCTCCATACCCGAAACGGTCGCCGAGACGCCGGGGACGCTCATCGCGTAGCAGAGCGCTTCGGTGGGCGTGAGCGCGCCCCGAACGATCGACTCGCCAGAGCCGCTCATGCTCTTTATCGAAAAGACCGCCATACCTTTCTGGATGGCCACTGGGAGCACATCCCTTTCGAACGACCGGAAGCTGGGGTCGAAGGGATTGATTGGCATCTGCACGGTGTCGAAGTGGAAGCCGCGGTCGAGCATATCGAGGTGGATGGAGGGGTTCTTGTGACCAGTGAATCCGACGAACCGGACCTTGCCTTGCTTCTTGGCCGCGGTGAGCGCTTCGAGAACGCCATCAACCTGGTAAGCGAGTTCTGGATCGTTGTAGTAGATGACATCGTGTACTTGCCAAACGTCGACGTGATCCGTCTGCAGGCGGGTAAGCGAGTCTTCGAGCATGCGCATGGCGATGTCTTTCTTGCGACCGTATGTGCAGACGCCGGTCACAAGAATGACTTGATCACGTTTGCCCTTGAGCGCGATGCCCAGCCGCTCTTCGCCCGCGCCTTGCTGGTACTCCCAGGCATTATCGAAGAGGTTGATTCCGTGATCGAGTGCCTTGGCGACCATGTTATTGACGATGTCTTGACTGAGGGCGGCGCCGAGATGAAAGCCACCCACGCCCAGGATGGAGACTTGAAGGCCTGTGTTGCCCATAGGACGTTTTGGGATCTGGAAGCTGGAAATGGAAGAACTGCCATACTCGCCCTGGAAGTTTGGGATGATTGGATTCGGCAGCGCTTCGCTCGGGTCGCCACCGCTGGTCGTTCGGCGGTTCGCTTGAGCGTGCGCCTCAGGAGTCTCCAGTGCAACGGCAGGGGTCGGTATCACCGCAGAGACACCGGTGACGGCGGCAGTTTGCAGGAAAATGCGGCGAGAGAGCACAGGCTGGGAGGTCCGGTCAGAAGCCGTATTAATTTCGGACAAGGTGAAATTCCTTTTCATGGGTATTGTCCCCTTCGAGCTGTTGCCGAATTGAGAATCAGATCAAAAGTGCCCGGCGCGCTCAGGACGGGAATGGCCAGCCAGTGTACTTGGTTTCGGCGACCATTTCCCTGGTTTCGATCTGCTGCATGTCAATGGGGAAGTCGTGGGCCATGCGCGCCTCAGGGTTGTCGAACTGCAGTGACACCTTATAGGGCTCGAAGCGACCGTCAGCGGCATACGGCCTGGCGCGGTCGCGGAGAGCCTGCATCTCGCTCTCGGAGAGCGGCGTGAAACCCTGCGCGACCTCCAGGTTCTGCTTGAGGATATCCATGTCGGAGAAGCCGGTAATGGTAGTCGTGACAGGCAGCGACATTGCGTAGCGCAGCATCTCCTGAGCGGTGAAAACACCCGTCCGGACGGGTTCGGCGCGGCCACAGATGGGCTTCATGCCAAGCACCGCAATGCCGCGCTCATTAAGGACCGGAAGGACCTTTTGTTCGAAGCTGAATTGGTGGAAGGTTCCATCGAAGGGGTTCAACGGCATCTGGACGGCGTCGAACGGGAAGCCGGTATTGAGCATGTCGAGATGAACATTGGGGTCTTTGTGGCCGGTGAATCCGACGAAGCGGACCTTTCCTTGCTTTTTGGCTTTGACCAAGGCGTCCGCTGCTCCGCCAGGACGAATGAAGAGATCGGGATCATTCGCGAAACACATGCCGTGAACCTGCCAGAGGTCGAGATGATCGGTTTGGAGTCGCCGCAGGCTTTGTTCGAGCATCTGGATGGCAAGAGTGCCATCACGTCCGTGGGTGCAGACCTTGGTCATCAAGAAGGCTTTTTCGCGCCGCCCTTTGAGGCCTTTGCCGAGCCAGTCCTCGGCCTTGCCGCGGCAATACTCCCAGCAACAGTCATAGAAGGCGATGCCGCCGTCCAAAGCCGCATGAACAAGTTCGACCGCGGTCTTTTCGTCCTTGGCGACACCGATGTGATGTCCGCCGGAACCGAGAGCCGAGATCTGAACATCTGTCTTGCCGAAGCGTCTTAGCGGGATTCCATTTCCAGTTTCCATATCACTCTGATGCCAAATTGCATCGACTCGTTGCGGATAAGCTGCACGGAAAACTTGGCCGCGGCCGCGCAGCCGCCAGGGCAGCCGCAAACGGAACATTGATGTTGTTGGATCTCCTGTCAGAATCTCTTCTGTTTATTCGCGATCCTTTGAGGAAGAAGTGCAGGGTGGCGGGAATCTCGGAGCATATCTGGGTCTGCTCATCAGCCCCAGCGGGATGTCGAGCGCGAACACCTTCCGTCTCGATTCTTGGTGGTTCGAGAAGCGATGGCAGGATGAAAGAATAGTTACTCCGGCCTGTATCAGTTTGGCGCCTCCTACAATCCCGGGAAGTTCACCTCGCCCACAAGCGCGACGCCGCAGCAGGGCAACTACCTCTTGTACTGGATGGCGAGCCACGCCCTTTGGCGGGTCGACCCGAAAGAAGGCAAAGGCCTGGATGCTACGTTTGCCTACGACTGGATCCCGCCGAACATCAACCGCAACAACACCATGCTCACGGCAGGGCTGCGATTCAATGAGCCGTTGCCGGCGGACTTTCACAACACCATGTCGCTCGGCTATGTGCGAAACAATCTGAGCGCGCAGCTTCTCCCCCCCGGCATGCCTGCGTTTAAGACCGAACGGGGCGTTGAGTTCAACACTCTGCTTGACGTTTTGCCGATGCTCCTTCTTCAGCCTGTGGTCCAGTATTACGCGAACGTGGGAGGCGGCGCACAGCGTGCAGTCGTCTTCGGATTCAGAACAAAGGTGGAGTTTTAGGGAAGAGCCGCTAGGCTGCTGCCGCGTTCTGGAATCACCCTTCTGGATGAAGGAAAATACCCGTTGTTCTCCCGTTGCTCCAATACAGTCTCAGAGGGAAGTGGCGAGTGTTCGTCGCATGTGGTGTCGGATCGCCGACAGTAATTGAGATAAGCAGCCAGATTCCAGCGGCCTATGTATCTGATTCCAAATGCAACCCCTTTGGCACGAAATGTGCTTGATTATGCGCGTGGGTAGGCAGGCCGCAAGGCCCGGCCAACCAGGCAACCCAGGAATCGCATCACTTGGGCCCTGTCTTGGGCTTTCCCATTTCGCAGAACCAAGGGCTGCCAAGGATCGTTATGTGGATTGTCAGACTCGCTCTTAATCGACCCTACACCTTTGTCGTGCTGGCGCTCTTTTTGTTCCTGATCGCGCCGGTCATGTTGCTGCGCACGCCGGTCGACATTTTCCCCTCGATCAACATACCGGTGGTCAGCATCATTTGGACCTACTCGGGATTTGTACCGGAAGAGATGGAAAGCCGCATAACTTCCATCTACGAACGTGCTCTCACGACAACAGTCGGCAACATCGAGCATATCGAATCGCAATCTTACTACGGCGTGTCGGTCATCAAGGTCTACCTACAACCGCAGGCAAATGTCGACGGGACTATCGCGGAAGTGAACGCCGAGGCAGAAGCGACGATGGTCAAGCTTCCGCATGGAGTTACGCCGCCTCTTGTCATTCGTTACAGCGCATCTACGGTTCCGATCCTGCAACTCGGATTGAGTGGCCCCGGGCTTTCTGAGCAGCAGTTAAACGACTACGGGACATTTTTCATCCGTCCACAACTCGCAACGATTCCAGGTGCCGCAATTCCTCTGCCTTTTGGCGGCAAAGTGCGGCAGATCATGGTGGATATCGACTCGTCCCAGTTGAAGCAGGAAGGACTGTCGCCGCTGGACGTGGTGGATGCGATCAACGCTCAAAACGTCATTCTTCCTGCAGGCACAGCCAAGATCGGCAAAATTGAATACAACATTGGATTGAATGGGCAGCCGGTCACGGTGCAGGAATTGAATAGCCTTCCAATCAAGGCGGTCAATGGCGGCACCATCTTTATCCGCGATGTCGCCCATGTACGGGATGGCTTCGCTGTTCAAACAAACATTGTGCGCCAGGATGGACAGCGAGGAGCCTTGCTCACCGTCGAGAAATCGGGCGATGCTTCGACGCTGGCCATTGTCGCAGGTATTCGTCACGCGTTGCCGGCGGTCGCGGCCACTTTGCCTCCGCAATTGATTATTCGCCCGCTTGCCGACCAGTCTGTCTTTGTGCGCGCTGCTTTGTCTGGAGTCGTCCGCGAAGGAGTGATCGCAGCGTCACTCACATCGATCATGATCCTCGTGTTCATCGGGAGTTGGCGCAGCACAGTGATCATTTGCATATCCATTCCACTCTCCATTCTCACTTCCCTTCTCCTCCTCAGCGTGTTGGGAGAGAGCATCAACATCATGACGCTCGGCGGTTTGGCACTCGCCGTTGGGGTTCTGGTAGACGATGCGACGGTTGAAATCGAGAATATGCAGCGCAATGTGGCCATGGGCAAAGAATTGCGACAAGCTATTCTCGACGGCGCCCAGGAAATCGCGGTGCCGGCGTTCGTTTCCACAGTCTGCATAAGCATAGTGTTCGTCCCAATGTTCTTTCTTACCGGTGTTCCGCGATACCTGTTTGTACCGCTTGCGGAGGCTGTTGTCTTTGCACTCTTTGCCTCTTACTTCTTTTCGCGCACCATCATTCCAACTTTCGTAATGTTCCTTCTGCCCAAGGAAGTCGAAGATAGCCGGTATCCGAAACCAGGTCATCCAGAGGGATGGTTTGCCCGGATTCACCGCCGGTTTGAAGTTGGTTTTGAGTCGTTGCGGACGAAATACACCGCTTTGCTCAGTCAATGTCTTGATAAGCGCAGAGCGTTCATGAGCGTCTTCCTGATCTTCTGCCTGTCGAGTCTTCTGTTGATCCCGTGGCTTGGGCAGGATTTCTTTCCAGCGGTGGATGCGGGGCAGTTCCTCCTTCACGTTCGAGCCAAGACCGGAACGCGGATCGAAGAGACAGCCCGTCTGATCGATGAGGTCGACCGCTATATCAAGACCCAGATACCCGCAGAGGAACTCGGCGGAATTCTGGACAATATAGGGTTACCGACCAGCGGAATCAATCTTTCGTATGACAACAGTGGAACGATCGGCAACGCCGATGCGAACATTATGGTATCGCTTCAGACGAAGCATCATCCCACTGCGGACTACGTTGCGCATCTGCGTGAAGAATTGCCAAAGCTTTTCCCCGGCACCCAGTTCAACTTCGAACCCGCCGATATCGTCGCGCAAACGCTCAACTTCGGAATTCCTGCTCCCATCGATATTCAAATTGTGGGAGCGGACGTGCCTGATGACTTCGCAATTGCCTCGCAGATTGCTGAGAGGATGCGCACTGTTCCCGGCGCCGTCGATGTGCATATCCAGCAGCAGATGGATCATCCGCGCCTCCAGTACAACATCGACCGGGTGCGAATTCAGCAAGTCGGGCTGACCGAGCGTGACGTTGCCGCCAATGTGCTTATCGCTCTGAGCTCAAGCTTTCAAACAACTCCGAATTTCTGGCTCGATTATAAGAATGGCGTGTCGTACAGCATTGCAGCGCAGACACCACAATACAAAATTGACTCGCTCGACGCG
Organism: uncultured Acidobacteriota bacterium; assembly: GCA_963830785.1. Classification (GTDB taxonomy): domain Bacteria; phylum Acidobacteriota; class Terriglobia; order Terriglobales; family Acidobacteriaceae; genus Telmatobacter. Next base: position 8,787 of record CAWHNV010000020.1, on the reverse strand, counting down.
GTGAATAATATACCGGTCAATTCTCCTTCAGCGCCATCTCCTCAACTCTTCGAGAACCTCGCCAGCATGACACCGGAAGCCGAACCGTCCGTCGTCAGTCACTATGACATTCGGCCGGTCATCGACATCTACGGAAGCGTACAAGGTCGAGATCTGGGAGGAGTCTCTAACGACATCCAGCGAATTACGGCCGATGCCACAAAGCGCCTGCCCCGCGGCAGCACTCTTGTCACCCGCGGCCAAGTCGCGACCATGCATGCTTCATTTCGTGGGCTGTTCGCCGGCCTGGCGTTTGCGATCGCTCTTGTATATATGCTGCTGGTCGTCAATTTCCAGTCATGGACTGAGGCATTCATCATTATTACTGCATTGCCCGGAGCCTTGGCGGGAATCTGCTGGATGCTCTTTCTGACGGGAACCACCCTCAACGTCCCGGCACTCATGGGAACCATTATGTGCATAGGAGTCGCCACCTCGAACAGCGTGCTGGTCATCACGTTTGCAAACGAGCACTTTGCTCAAAGCAGAGATTCGTTCAAAGCTGCCATGGAAGCCGGCGCCACGCGCTTGCGGCCAGTCATGATGACCGCCCTGGCGATGATCATTGGAATGATTCCGATGGCCCTGGGACTTGGCGATGGCGGAGAACAAAATGCCCCGTTGGGGCGCGCCGTAATTGGCGGACTGCTCTTTGCCACAGTCGCCACACTGTTCTTTGTTCCCATCGTCTTCGCAGTAATTCGTCGAGACAGTACGCTTCCCAACCACAACACAGAGTTAGCCGCTCACGCATGAGGCGCCTATGACGGATCAGATAAAAGTCTCCCAGCAGTCCCCTCCCCCACCCGCACCCGGCAGGATCAAATGGTTTCTGCTGATTCCGGTGGTGCTTTGCATAGGCGGCTCAGTCGTACTCTACTTACGCGCGCAGCGGGAAAAGACTCTTGTCCATGCTACGAAAACGCTGGACATCGAGCCGGTCACGGTGATTCACCCGCAGCAGAGCGCTCCAGATAGCGATCTCTCACTGCCAGCAACCCTCGAAGCCTATTCCGATTCTCCGATCTTTGCGCGCACGGATGGCTACGTCAGTCACTGGTATGTGGACATCGGCACTCATGTGCAGCAAGGGCAGTTACTGGCGTTAATCGACTCCCCCACAGTGGATCAGGAATTGAATCAGGCTCGAGCCATGCTGGCTCAAGCACAGGCCAATCTGACGCTAGCCAAGATCACAGCTGAGCGATACCGGGAGCTCATCAAGACAAACGCGGTATCGCAGCAGGATGTGGACCAGACTAATCAGAACTCTGATGCGCAAACGGCGAACGTTCAGGCCGCAAGCGCCAACGTCCGTCGCCTGGAGCAGTTGCAAGGCTTCGAAAAGGTGGTTGCTCCGTTTGACGGCATCATCACCCAGCGTCGCACAGACATCGGCCACCTGATTAATGCCGGGAACGGCGGAACAGACTGTGAACTGTTTCGTATGTCGAAGATCGATGTTGTCCGCGTTTACGTGACTGTTCCAGAAGCGTATAGCGAAGAAATTGTTGACGGCCTGAAGGCGACATTGGATCTCACTGAACTGCCGAATCAGAGCTTCAGCGGAACGGTGGTACGTAGCACTCATGCCATTGCTACGGATTCACACACGCTCGAAGTGGAGATTGACGTCCCAAATCCCACAGGCGCGCTGATGCCTGGCGCGTATGCACAGGTGCATATCCACCTTCCAGTCGCAGTGCCGGCCCTGTTAATCCCATCTGAGGCGGTACTTTACCAGAAACAGGGGCCCCAGGTTGCGGTCGTAACCGAAAACAATCAGGTTGAACTCCGCAAGGTATCTCTGGGACGAGACTTTGGCAATACGATCGAAATCACGGGTGGAATCGACGAGCATGAGTCCATCATTGCCTCGCCACCCGATTACCTGGTCGATGGGATGAGGGTCTCCGTCCAGCAGCCCTCCGATGGAGCGAAGACCTAGGAGGTATTCATGTCCAATATCAGGTTGCGTGAATCTCGCCCCTTGCACGCAGGTTCGGCATTGACCATCGGGGTCGTAACGCTGGCACTTTCTGCATGCATGGTGGGGCCTAATTACCATCCGCCAGCGGCGCCTGCAGCTCCAGCCTTTACCGAACCAGCCAAACCAGTTACTGCGCCGACCTACGCTGCCGCGATTGCTTATCACAACTGGTGGAAGATCTACCGCGACCCAAAGCTCGACGATCTTGAGAACCAGGCCGATGCCGCAAACCGCGACATCAAGATAGCCATTGCGCATGTGGATGAGGCTGCAGCTGCAACCAAAATTGCCCGTTCCTATCTGCTGCCCACGGTAAGTGGCCAACTAAGCGTCTCTCGTAACCGCGAGGCGCAAGATCGCCCGAACAATGGCGAAACCGATCAACGCGCCGCAACCTACAACGATATACAGTTGCCTCTTGTCGCCGGCTATGAGGTCGATGCATGGGGACGTGTACGGCGCTCCGTCGAATCCGCAGACGCAACCCAGCAGGCATCGGCGGCTGATCTGAGATTCGTACGATTGTCAATCGAAGCGACCGTTGCCATCGACTACTTCGATCTCCGAGAGAGCGACCAGGAACTCGGTATTCTCGATGCGATGATCGCCGACTTCACCAAGAGCCTCGCCTTGATCGATAGCCGATTCCATCACGGCCTCAATAGCGATCTCGACGTTGAGCAGGCCAAGACCATACTGGATGAGACGAAGGCGCAAGAACAGGCGCTTAAGATTCAGCGCGCACAACTTGAACATGCAATTGCTGTGCTGTTGGGCCGGACCGTTGAGGGCTTCTCGCTGCCAAGCCAACCGTCCAACCCGTTGCCGCCAGATATCCCCGCGGGATTGCCATCGGACTTGCTGGAGCGGAGGCCAGATATCGCTGAAGCGGATCGGGACGTTGCCGCTGCAACCGCCCAGATCGGTATCGCGAAGGCCGCGTATTTCCCACAATTCTCCTTGACCGGTGTTGCGGGATACGAGAGCACCAATGCCGTAAGCCTGCTGAATTGGGAAAACACTCTTACAACGCTGGGAGCTTCAGCCGTAGCGCCAATCTTCACTGGAGGAAGATTGCGAGCGGGGGTCGAGCAGGCACAGGCCGCGTATCGAGAGTGCCTCGCGCAATACGAAAAGACTGTCCTTGTCGCATATCAGGAAGTGGAGGATCAACTCGCCGCACTGCATTACCTGGATAGCGAATCGCAAGCCGAGGCGAGTGCAGTGCTGGATGCGAGAAGAACCGAGGAAATTGCCCTCCAACGCTACAAAGTTGGGCTCGTCGGCTACCTCGATGTCGTTTATGCGCAACAGGCTGTCCTCACAAACGAACAGATAGCGGCACAAATAAGCGGCCAACGCCTTGCAGCGTCGGTAGGTCTTATCAAAGCTCTCGGTGGCGGATGGACGGGCAGAGACACACCATGACCAATTGCGCGGGAGAGCCATCGGCGGAGGATGCCAATGAACCCGGTCGATACCAAGCTAAGCCTGGAACAAGTGAGCGGGAAGCCGTTTTTATTGACCCACTTCAATCGCTTCGCGCGATGGAGCGCCGCGCTCTGTTCACTTTGTAGCTGTCACCTGTTTGCTCAGAACCCCAAGCTCACTGCAGATTTCAGTCAGGGAACACCCGTATCCGATCTGCCGCAGGTTCACTCGCCTTTTGTGCTTCGCGCTGTCAACGACCCCGAGAGCGGCAAAGCGGAGTTTTCCTTTGCTGGCAGGGAGATTCCGCCGGTAATTCGGGCGCGGCCCGGGGAGGATATTCGCTTGATCTACAGGAACGATATGTCCGCGCACTCGCGGGAGCAGTGTATCGATGGACCGTGCATGAACATGACGAATCTTCACTTCCATGGACTTGCACGTGTCGCCAAACGCTCCTCAGGATGATGTGCTCACGATGATGGCGATGCCGGGACAATGCTTCACTACATCGTGAATATTCCGCTCGACCAGCCGCCTGGCTGTACTGGTATCACACTCACCCGCACGGCGAGAGCTATCAGCAGGCGCTCGACGGCATGTCCGGAGCGATTGTGATCGACGGTATGGATCGCTATGTCCCTGAAGTTCGGCAGTTGCGGGAACGCATTCTGATTCTCCGCGACATGGTCGTTGAAGGAAGTGACTCTGCCGCCTCTGAAGTGAGGCACATCGCGCAGATTCCGGCTACAAGCTGCGGGACGGCGAATGCAGTAACTGAGCGCGTGTTTACGGTCAATGGAGCTTTGCGGCCTAAGATTGCCATCGCTCCCGGTGAACGCCAATTCTGGCGGATCGTTAATGCTTCGCCGGACCTGTATGCAGACTTGAAGATCGACACTGAACAACTCGAGATCGTTGCGTTGGACGGCATGCCACTCGCATTTCACGACCCATCCAGGCACACCGAGTTGGTGGATCACATTCTCGTTCCTCCCGCGGGCAGAGTGGAAGCGATCGTCACCGGGCCAAACCGCGGAGCGCATGCTTCACTCCGCACACTTTGTTTTGATACCGGTCCCGATGGGGACCCGAATCCGGCAATGGTGCTCGCGGACATCACCGACGACGCGCATCCTACTCTCGCAAAGACCACCGCTCCGCGCAGCCGCGTACCCACCATATATAAGCCCTTATCCAGGACCCAAGTTGCTAGCGTCGAGAATAGTGCTCCCGACTTCATTGTCACTTTTACGGAGGACAAAGGCGGCTTTTACATCAATGGCAAGAAGTTCGGCATGGCCGATCCGCCAATGACGACGGTAGCCATTGGGGCGTATCACCACTGGAGGATAGTAAACAGCACCCAGGAAGTGCACCCCTTCCATATTCATCAGGTGCACTTTCTGGCTTATTCGCAGAATGACCACCGCCTTACGCAGCCTGAGTGGCTGGATACTGTCAACGTGCCAGTTAACGGAAGCGTCGATCTGATGATGGACTTTACAGACCCCATCATTCGAGGTACCTCGCTGTTTCATTGTCACTTGTTAAGCCACGAGGATAAAGGCATGATGGCGAAGATACTTTTCAAGTAACGGAGTGAGCCAGTCGCGCATCCAGGTCAAACGAAGTAACACTCTCAGTTGATTTCATGCGGAAGAACTCATCGGTCCAGGAGTTTTTGCACCCTCACGCCAAACGCTTGCACTTTGCTCTGGGTTGTGGCCTTAGCAGTCCTCACGTAAACCCGATTCTGTGTCAGGTTGCCTTGGCGGACTCGCGTGGCGCCAGAACGGTTCCCTCAAAGACAGTCGGAAGCCCCTGAAAATGAAGGCCAATTACGATTTGGTGAGGTACAGTACAAACGTAGCTCTTTCTGTGCTGCGTCCATGGGCTGGCCTCAAATGCATATGAGGGACGATTCGAAATCCCGGAGATGGAGTCTTAACGCATTGGCCGCGAGACTGATTCTGTTGGCATCCATCGCGGCTGCCTTGTGCGGGAGCTGCGTCAGTCAACAGCTGAATCGCTCCATCAGAAGCTTGTATCACACTGCCTGGACAGTCCGGGATGGTGTCCCAAATGACATCGTCGCGATTCAGCAGACGCAGGATGGTTATCTTTGGCTGGGCACTGGCGAAGGTCTTTTCCGTTTTGATGGCGTGAGGTTCGAACGCTACGAGCCGCATCGGGGAGGCGAGCTATTTTCGGGCAGGATCAGCGCGCTTCTGGCTACCTCGGATGGCGGTTTATGGATTGCACATCAAGGGAGAGGGGTGCGAGCGAGCTTCCTAAAGAATGGCGAGGTAAGAAGCTACGCAAGTCCTGATCCCCTTCACTCAGGTAATATTCTGGCATTCGCGCAGTCACCAGACGGAACCATGTGGGCGGCAACCAACCACGGACTCGAGCGCCTTGAAGGAGCGCATTGGATTGATGTAGGGCCACACTATGATCAAGCTTCGAGTTATCCAGAGACCGTCTTTGTCGATCATCGAGGCACCTTGTGGGCGAATACCAGAACTGGACTTCTCTATCGACCTCTGGGGCAGAGCCAATTCCAAACGGCGGATGCTACGATCTCCGAAAATGTCGATATCACTGAGGCCCCCGACGGTTCGGTTTGGATGGCGAGTGCTAGAGGGTGGGTTCGCAAAGTCACTCGGCCTGATGGCAGTCTCTTACGGGAGTACCCTCTGATTGTCGCTAAGTCATTGGGCATAACCTTTACCCACGACGGAGCGTTATGGATCGCAACCGTTGGAGATGGTCTCTTGAGGGTGCCATTTCCTAACAAGTTACCCACCAACAGCAAGACCTCCGAGGATGCACTTGAGCACTATACGGAACGGGATGGGTTGGGTAATGACTTCAGTGACACCCCCTTCGAAGACCGGGAGAGAAATGTCTGGGTGACGTCCAGTCGAGGGCTCGATCAATTTCGTTGGTCCAAATTGATTCCAATTGAGCTTGCGCATGGGGCAACCTATATCTCGATGGTCGAGGATCCCTCAGGCGGACTCATCGTGGGTAGTGAAAGCCTCATGTATACGGTCGATGGAATCGTCACCCGCGTTCTCAAAACCCCATCGCGGATCGAGTGCGCCTATCGCGATCCCTTCGACCGGGTTTGGCTAGGAGGGCCTGACGGTTTGTGGCGCCTCTCTGGCCATCATTTGGTCGCATACTCTCTACCCCGCGGCTTGACGCCGACCGGTCACAATGTTCAAGCAATGGTGTTTGATAGATCTGGGTCGCTGTGGGTTTCTTTCGACCGAAATGGAGTCTACCGCCTCGATGGCGGCTCCTGGACGCGGTCAGGAGGTCTCCCCAATTTTCCAGTTGGTCCGGCCCTCATAGAGACCACTGACGCTGAAGGGCGAACGTGGTTTGGCTATAGGGACAATCTACTCGCGATGCTAGATGGAGCGAAGATCTCGCTCTTTACACCCCAACAGGGCGTGAACATTGGAAACGTCATCTCGATTTACGAAACTGGGGGACGAATCTGGATCGGAGGCGATAGGGGTATCGAAATACTGGAGGATTCTCGCTTTCGTCGCATCAGTTCGGCGGACGTGGAAGCCCTGAAAGGTATCTCCGGTATCGCGAGCGATGCGAACGGGGATATGTGGTTGAACGGTCTTTCCGGAATAGTGCACATTAGGGCCAATGAATTACAGCGTGCTCTTGCGAATCACGACTACTCTATGGACGTTGAACGGCTCGATTATCTCGATGGATTAGTGAGCGCCCCCGAACAGATTAGGCCTCTGCCAAGTGTGGTCAAGACAAGCGACGGTCGAATCTACTTTGCGACCAGAAGTAGTGTTGTTTGGATCGATCCACGTCAAATACCAAGGAATGCCATTCGGCCTACAGTGGACATACAATCCGTCAATGCAGACGGAATAACATACGATCGCCCCAAAGAACTACATCTCATGGCAAACATTGACAACCTTGAGATCAGGTACACCGCTCCGAGCCTCCTGATCCCGGAGCGTGTCCACTTTCGATACTTCATGGAGGGCCTAGATAAGAGATGGATTGATGCCGGGGACCGCCGATCGGCGATGTATTCCAGAGTCCCTCCTGGCAAGTACCTCTTCAAAATAATCGCCTCAAACGACGAAGGACTATGGTCGGAAAGCGCCAGCACGGTGAGCGTCGATATTCCGCCATCGTTTATTCAGAGTATCTGGTTCAAGATCCTCTGCGTGTTAGTCATTTTCTTGATACTTTCGCTGATTTACGTTCTGCGCTTTCGGCAAGTGAATGCTCAGATTCGCGCCCGGTTTCAAGAGCGAGTCGCAGAACGGGAGAGGATCGCGCGTGAATTGCATGACACCCTTCTGCAGGGCGTTCTAAGCGCTTCAATGCAACTCGATCTGGCCGAAGATCAATTGGCCGAAGATTCACCAGTGAAACGCCTTGCGCAAAGCGTGCTCGTAACGTTGCGACATGTAACGGAGGAAAGCCGGATGGCACTCCGAGGGCTAAGATTTCAGGACATCGAAAACAATGATTTGGCTGAGGTATTTCAGCGCGTCAAGCAAGAGTTCCCCGGCAAGAACGCAATCGCGTTCCGGGTCGTCACGCAGGGAGACGCGCGTGTTGTCAGACCCGAGATCCGGAACGAGATTTACCGCATTGGACGGGAAGCAATCGCAAACGCATACGTTCATTCTGGGGCAGCGACGATCGAAGTCGAAGTACAATACGCAAGAACGCAGTTCGGCTTACTTGTGAGGGACGATGGCCGGGGGATTGACCCCTCGATCCTTGAAGGCGGTCGGGACGGTCACTGGGGTCTGTCAGGAATTCGCGAGCGTTCTAGACGAATCGGAGCTACTCTCAAACTGCGGAGCAGGCCGGGTGCAGGAACTGAGATCGAACTGGTCGTTCCTGGTCACATTGCATTCGAAGACGATTCAGGCAACTCGACGCCCTGGTGGCTCAGTTGGCTTGGGCGAGAGGGGTTCAGCGGCAGCAGCAGGAAAGCACGGGACAAACAAAATGAGCGCAGAGGGTAAGATTCGTGTTTTGTGTGTCGACGACCATCCGTTGATGAGGGTTGGCATTGTCGCCGTTATTCGGCACGAATCGGACATGGATCTGGCAGGAGAAGCAAGCACTGGTCGCGAAGCAATCCAATTGTTCCAGGAACTTCGACCTGACGTCACTTTGATGGATCTCCGGCTTCCTGACATGAGCGGGATCGACGCTCTTATTGCTATTCGTGCTCAATTCCCCAGCGCACGCGTGATTGTGCTGACTACCTTCGAAGGCGACGCTGAAATCCGACGTGCTCTCGATGCGGGAGC
>CAWHNV010000019.1:0-19281 GCA_963830785.1 uncultured Acidobacteriota bacterium | reverse complement strand
CTCGCGTTCGTTCAGCAGCACGGCATGAATGTGACCCTCGAGATGATTCACGGCAATCAGAGGAAGTTGATTCGCGAAGGCGAGCGCCTTGGCATAGGTGATGCCCACGAGCAGCGCTCCGGCAAGGCCCGGGCCGGAGGTGACAGCGATGGCATCGAGATCGGCGAGCGTAAGATGCGCCTCGGCCAACGCGGCGCGAACCACAGGAACAATGGCGCGGAGATGCTCGCGGCTGGCCAACTCCGGCACCACGCCTCCGTAGCGAGCGTGCGTAGCGATCTGCGAAGCGACCACGGAGGAAACAGTGCGCGCGCCGCGCTCCACAATCGCCGCGGCAGTTTCGTCGCAGGAGCTTTCAATGCCGAGAATGAGGCCGGAGCCGCGCATATTCACAGTGTATTCGTTAGCGCGGGCCTGATTCGCCGCTGGTAGTGCGGCAATTTGAAGCTGTCGTGAAAGCGAACGACTTTAGAGGTTGCTGAAAGACTCCTTAGTCGCATCGTTTTGTATTAGGGCGCGAGTTTACACGCGCCGTAGATGCAGTGAATTGAATGCGGGCTTTAGCCCCTGAGAGGTAACCTTCTTCAAACTGACTCACTACTTTCCACTTCGCTCGCCCCGCCATCAGGGGTGACAATAAAAACATCGACGATGAGCCGCACACTCCAACTCGAAGCAGCGTTGCGGATCGTGGAAACCCTTCGCGCCCATAAGTTCGAGGCCTATCTTGCCGGTGGCTGCGTGCGCGATCTGCTGCTGGGGCGCGAGCCGGCAGACTACGACGTGGCGACCAACGCGACGCCCGACGTCGTGCTGGCCATGTTCCCGCGGACCTTTGCCGTGGGCGCGCACTTCGGAGTCATCTTGGTTGCTCCCGAGATCGAAGATGCCGGCTTTGTGACTGAAGTCGCGACCTTCCGCTCGGACTTGGCGTATTCCGATGGCCGCCATCCCGATGCGGTGCGTTACACCGCGAGCGCCGAGGAAGATGTGCAGCGCCGCGACTTTACGATCAACGGGCTGCTGTTAGACCCGCTGCGCCCACTGCACCCACCGCGTGGGGGCAGTCTCTTGGACGAGTGCATTGCTGATCCCAAATTCCTCCGCGCTGCGGTGCTGGATTATGTCGGTGGCCTCGCCGACCTCGATGCGGGCGTGGTGCGCGCCATCGGGCGTCCGGAATTGCGCTTTGAAGAAGACCATCTGCGCATGTTGCGCGCGGTGCGCTTTGCGGCGCGGTTCGACTTCGAGCTTGAACCTGAAACTCAACGTGCTATTCGTTCTCTCGCTCCGCGCATCCATGCCGTAAGCCGCGAGCGCGTGCGCGACGAGCTGACCAAAATGCTCACCGAGGGCCATGCGCGCCGCGCCTTTGAATTGCTCGACGAAACCGGGCTGCTCGCCGAAGTGCTGCCGCGAGATGCGCGAGCATGAAGGGCGTGGAGCAGCCGCCGCAGTTCCATCCCGAAGGCGACGTGTGGATGCACACGCTGATGCTGCTCGAGCAACTTGCCGCGGGGATGCTCGATGACGCTGGCCTGGGGCGCGCTGCTGCACGATGTGGGCAAGCCGCCGACCTTCCGCCGCGCTCCGGACCGCATTCGCTTCGACGGCCACGTGGAGATTGGCGTGGCCATGGCCGCGGAGATCTGCCGGCGGCTTCCGCTTCTCCAACGACGAGACGCGGCAGATGCTGGCGCTGATCGAAAACCACATGCGCTTTGCGGATGCGCAGCGGATGAAGGCCTCGACGCTGAAGCGGTTCTTCCGGCTGGAGCGCTTCGACGAGCACCTGGCGCTGCACCGCATGGATTGCCTGGCCGCGAGCGGCAACCTGGAGCACTGGGAGTTTGTGCGCGAGCGTTTTTCCTCGATGCCGGCGGAAGCGGTGCGGCCGCAGCCGCTGATCACCGGCCGGGAGCTGATTGCCGCGGGATACGCGCCGGGAGCACGGTTTCGCGAGATGCTGCGCGTGGCTGAGGATGCGCAGTTGGAGGGAACCATCGCGACGGCCGAAGAGGCGCTGCAAGCTGGTGCGCGAGCGATTTCCTTCCTGAACGAATTCGGTATCCTTCTCATTCAGATACTTTGTCGGCGTGAGGTGATTGATGAAACCCGTTGGCTGGATGTTCCTTGCGGTCGGCCTCTGCTTCGCTCCGATGTTTCGCGCGGCTGGGCAGACGATCCGCGTGGCGATTATTGATGGGCAGAGCGGCGGCGCTTACCACAACTGGCGGCTCACGACTCCGGTGCTAAAAACAGAGCTCGAAGAAACCGGGCTCTTCGAGGTTACGGTCCTCACCGCGCCGCCGTCGGATGGCGACTTCAGCAACTTCAAGCCGGAGCTTCAGCCGCTATCGCGTCATCGTGATGAATTACGACGGGCCCGACGTGGCCCGCGGGGCTCCGTGCGCAATTTGAACAGTATGTTGCCGGCGGCGGAGGCCTGGTAATTGTGCACGCCGCCGACAATGCCTTCCCCGATTGGCCCGCTTACAACGAAATGATCGGCATCGGCGGCTGGCGAAACCGCAACGAGCAGGCGGGACCTTACTGGTATTTCCAGGACGGCAAGCTGGTCTCCGATCCCTCGCCAGGACCGGCCGGCCATCACGGAGCGCGGCTTCCGTTCCAGGTGACAGCGCGCCAGCCGGAGCATCCGATTCTGAAAGGCTTGCCGCCAATATGGATGCATGCCAACGACGAACTCTACGGCATGTTGCGCGGACCGGGCAAGAACATGACCGTGCTCGCCACCGCGCACTCCGACCCCAACAACAAAGGCACAGGCCACGACGAGCCCATGTTGATGGTTCTGCGCTACGGCAAAGGGAGAATCTTTCACACCGTGCTCGGCCACGATGTGTTTGCGCTCAGCTGCGTGGGTTTCATTACCACGTTCCAGCGCGGCACGGAGTGGGCCGCCACCGGCCGTGTCACGCAAAAAGTTCCCGCGACATTTCCTACGGCAAACACGGTGAGCTATCGCGCCGATATTGCGCAAATGGATCCGGCGTTTCTGAATGGCGCAGCGCCGGTAGTGCCTCTCCGCGCAAAATAGTCGGACACCGCTCGGAAAACTGGGAAACCGCCGCTCTGACTCAGCCGTCTTCAGAAAATTCACTTCGCCGTGCGATAAATCTCCGACCCCGCCAGCAGATACGCACCCACACCGTACACGTAGCTCGACGTTTCGCCGTAAGCTCCCGGTGCCGCGCCCACCGGTTGAATCGAGCCCAGCCGCCCATCGGCATAGACATGCGTCAGCATTCCCGCCCACGCTTTTTCGACAGCTGGCCAATATGTCGCGCGATCGAGAATTCCCTCGTTCACCCCATACGCGAGCGCGTAGGTCACAAAGGCACTCCCCGAAATCTCCGGCAGCGGATACGCGTCGGCATCGAGCAAACCCGGCCGCCACAACCCGTCTTTTCCTTGAATGGAAATCATCTCCGCCGCCATTTCTTTGAGCATGGCCACGTACTTCGGCCGCAGCGGAGAATCCGCGGGCAGCTTCTCAAGCACGCGCACAATGCCGCCCATCACCCAGCCGTTGCCTCGCGCCCAGAACAGCGGCTCGCCGTTCTTCTCGTGCTTGTCGAGGAATGTCGCGTCGCGGAAATAAAGATGCTTTGTGTGATCGTAGAGCAGAGCGGCCGTCGCATCCCATGAGCGATCCATGAATTCGATATACTTCTGATCGCCGGTCGCGGCAGCCATATCCGCATAATCCGGCGGCGCCATAAAGAGCGCGTCGCACCACCACCACAGAGGCATATTAGGGTAGCGGGCATGGTCCCAGTGTGCCGGCAGCGTGCTCGAGTATTGCGGCTCCGGCGCGGCCATTTCCGTGTCGAGCCGCGCCCGCATGGCCTCCATCATTTTCGAATCCTTGTGCAGGAAATACTGCTCCATATACATCTGGCCCACGGCCTGATCGTCGGCTTGCAGCACGCGCGGGCCCGGCTGCCATTTCAGCTGCTCGGCAATCCCGAGCATTGCCCGCCGATATTTGTCGCCGGATACTTTTTCAGGAACCGCCATGAATCCCGCATAGAGCGCGGCCCACGTCCAATCGAATTGCGCATCGGCCGGCATGCGGCTCAGTTGCCAGTCGGCCACGAGCTTCATGGCCTTCGCCAGGTCGCGCTTGTCGAGTTTGGGCGAAAGGTTCTGCGCCAGCGGCCCCGGCGTCGTCAGCGTGTCGCCGGGAGCCGCAACCTGTGCTTTCTTTTCCTGCGCGTTCCCTGCGGCAGAACAGATGATCAAAGCGAAAAGCGCCGCAAGAACCAGGATGACGCCGCGACAGGCGCGAAGCTCACGCGCGCGGAGGATACAACTTTGCATAGAAGGCTCCCAGATGGTCAAGAATCAGTTCCGGATGATTGTAGGACCTAAGAGTAGGTTTTGCTAAGAGGCCGATTCCGGAAAAGATGGGCCAAGCTTCACGAGTCAGGTGCCTCCAACCTTCTCACTCATGACCCATCGCGGCGACCGCGTCTGATTGGCGTACACTTAATACCGCAATCACCGCTGTGGGGTGAGAATGAATCCACGTGGTTCGGAATTTGTTTTCGCGATGCTGTTTCTGGCTGCGCCATTGGCATGTGCGCAAGGCACGCAATTGCGGACCATGGACGAGGTCAAGACTTGGCGCCTTGAGGCTGGTGCAAGTAAAGTCGACGTCAAACTTTCTACCTTCGCGCATTCCGGGAGCCCTCAAGACACTCTGCTGTCTTTCGACCTCGCAGACAAGAGTTCTATATTGACGGTGACCGAGATTGCCGACCTCGTTGATCGCGTATTCACTGAGATGCCCGGGTTAGGCTACGCCCCAGAAAAGCTCAGAAGGATCGCATTTAATTCAGACAATTCGGACGTCGAGTCCGGACTAAATCTGGCTGTGGCCAAATCAGGCTTGTGGCGGGATCACTGTCTTCGCGTCTATGCGTGCCGCAAGATCGATCACGTCGTGAGCGAATACCTCATCTTCTCCGGTGCACTCCAACCCCTGGAACGAGTGCTGAAGACGCGCCACCTTATGCGAACGGATGTTCTGATCGAAGAGCCCGGATGTGCCCTGGTGCCAAAATCGACTCCGCGAACGGCTGAGGTCGGCGCCCAGTCCCTGTCATGTGGCGGCCTCATTCTTATCGACCTGGGGCCTCAATCCGATTTATAGGCAGACTCCGGAGGCCCCTCAGAGCATTACAGAAGTCTCGAAAACTCGCCTCAGGCCCTAAAACCGCATCCTCAGCCCAAGCTGAATCTGCCGCTCGCGATAGAAATTTGTCGCGTTGATATTGAGCGGCTGGCCGAAGCCCGCAATGGGGCCAGTCGTGGAACTGGTTTTGAGGCCGGTAAGAAAGTTCAGAGTGGGCAGCGAATTGGAGCTGCCGGAATTAATCGTATAGCCCGTGGTTTCGATTTCGGTCACGTTCTGGTGATTGAAGAGATTGAAACTTTCAGCCAGAATTTCCAACTGCCGCTCTTCTCCCAGGTTGAATTTCTTGCCCAGGCGCATATCGGCCTTCCACGTAGTCGGGATAACGGAAAGTGTTGCGGCCGATGTTATACATCCGGTCGTCGCTGCCCATGCCATAGACGCGGCTGTCGCCGCCCGAGCCATTGATACCCGGCCGCAGCCCGGCGATGGCGGCCCCGGTTATCTGATCGAACTCCTCTGGCAGCGAGCCGCTGACGCGCATGGTGTAAGGCAGGCCGCTGTGGAACTGCCCGATGCCGGAGACCATCCAGCCGTTGGCGATGCGGCCGGCGAAGCTATGCAGTTTCCAGGGCGCTTCATAAATCAACATCGCGGCAGCCGAATGGCGCACGTCGAGGTTGCTGGTTCCATACTCGAGGTCGAAGTTGGCCGGGTTCGGATCCAGCGGGCTCGCATTCGGATTCCAGTCCATGGCATGCGCGTAGGTGTAATGGGCGTGCAGGCTCAGTCCGCGGCGGCCATAGCGCGTCAGCTTCACCATCGCCGCCTCGTAGGTCGAGTTCGCTTTGCTCGTGAGCTGGTCGATCTCCTGGTAGTTCGGATTGCACCATCCATAAGGGCCGAACGGATTGTTGCTTGGCGAGTCGGCTGGACAATTCGGCGAGGGTTCGGGATTTGATGGCCAGGACGCGTAGAAGGGAACCGTAATGGCTGCTGCCTTGATGGGTCCGAGGCCGAGATTGCCGCATGCGCCATTGTTCGTGCCCGACGGAGCTTCGTCACACACGGTGTAGGTGATGCCTGGATTGATGTTCGTGATCGATCCGGGATTGACGGCGGGGTCGAAGTTGGTGTCGATGAAGACCGGCAGCCGTCGGCCCAGGCTGAGCATGGCGCTTGCGGTCAGCTGCACGTGTCCCGGCAGCGGCTGCTCGATGGCGGCCATGGCCTGGTGAACTTCCGGATTGCGGAAGTTCGGCGCGAAGCCAACCACCCCGGGCTTGACCACGCTGGATGGTTCGCCGACGAAGACATAAGGAAACGGCGGCGCGCCGCCGGAGCATGATTGGCAATCGTCCTGGGGGCGCATGAAGAAGCTGAGATCGCCGTTGAGCGAGCCGGTTTGCGTGAGCGCGGTTTCGATGGTCGAGTTTTCCACGCGTCCGTAATACATGCCGTAACCCAGTCGCAGCACCGGCCAGCGTTTTCCGCCGCCAAGGGCAACACTCACGCGCGGACCCCAGTTGCTGCCGAGGCTGGGCAAGTTCGCGGAAAGCGGAGGCTTCGGATTGGTTGGTGACACCTCAGTCAATGCGGGATTGGCGAGCGCAGCGATGGGCGGCGGCATTTGTTCAAGCTCCCAGCGCAGACCAACAGAGAAGACGGCAAATTTTGCTGCCTGCCACTGCGCAGTCGTGTAGCCGGCCCAATCGTTCGTGCTCAGATGCCATTTGGTGGGGCCCATCATCTGCGAATAGGAGGAGTAGCAAGGCTGGCTGCCGAAACTTGTATTCGACGCGCCGCAGTTGTGCGGATTCGATGGATCGAGCGCATCGGCAAACCCGAACTTCTCAAAAACCAGCGCATCGGAGATGAAGTTCTGCACCTTGGAATAGGAATACGTGCCGCTTTGGTTGCGCAGCAGGCTGGTCGCGTCATTGTTGTGATCCAACTCGAATCCCGCTTTGATCAGCACGTGATTGTGCACCCAGTCCAGCGATTCCTGGGCGTGGTAGAGCTTTTCGTCGGGATAGCTCCCCTGGCCGAACCGCGAAGGATTGCCGATGGTGAATCCGTAACGCGAATCGACAACGATCTGCGGCAACTGGCCCTGGAAATTTCCGTTCAAAAATGTCTGCTCGAAGGCGGAGGGCGTGTCAGGCCGCGCGCTCAGGATCGTCCTCCCTGTGGAACCCTGCGTCACGGCCAGCAGGTTGGGCGTCAGATACGCTTCCCAGCGTGCGAGCAGCCACTCCTGGCTGGCATCGCTGGAGCCAAAGCTGTGGTTGCCGTAAGTTTCTGAAACCTGCGTCAGCCCACCACCGGGCGCGTTCCAATCGGCGCCGATGCCTTCGAGAGTCAAGCGATGGCGCTCGGCTGCTTGCCAGTCGATGCGGGCAAAGCCGGTCCATTGCGCCGCGGTGCGCGGCGCGGGACCGAGCAGCCCGGCCAGCGTCTCCAGCATCTGCGAATACGCCGTCAACCCTTCGACCTCCGGATTGGCGCTGGGGAGATCGAGTTGTGCGCTGAGCAACGTCAACTGCGCGTCAGAGGGAGTGGCAAAAAAGCCGGTGGTTGTGGGAGTACATCCCGTCGACGTCCCGCATCCGGTCGGAGTCTGCTCAAGATACGGATACTTCACCATCGCGAGGCCAGGATCGTTGCGTTGGTAGCTGTCGAGAGCCGCAAACCAGAAGAGCTTGTCGCGGCGCAAATGACTGCCCATGCCGATGCCCCATACCATCTCGTGATCGGGCGGCGTGTACGACTCCGGCGCTCCGGTCGGGCCGTTGTCGAAGATCGGGGCGGAGAGCGGAGGTCCGGATGGATTGTAGGTAAGCGTGGCCGGCGCGGTCTCCGTGACCCACTGCGTGAAGGGGTTGCGCGCGCCCCAATTGTTTTGGCGGTCGTAGAAAAATCCCTGACCATGCAATGCCTCGCCGCCGCGCGCCGTCTCGATGCTGGTGCGCCCTCCGGCAGAGCGCATGCCTTCGGCCTCCACGTTTCCTGAAACTGCCGTGACCTCGTGAATCGCGGCCTCGCTCACGCCTAATCCGCGGCCGCCTGTCCCAAATCCGCTCATCGTCTGGCTCATCGCGCTCTCCTGATCTGCGCCCTGCCCGGCCGGATCGCGGGACGTCAACCCCGAGCCGGAGCCGGCGGCCATGCCAAATTTGAGCGAGGTGCTCGCGCCGTCGATTGTGATATCCGCCGATTCCTGCGAACCGCGGTACGACACTTGAGTCGCATCGGGGCTGGTGCTCGTTGCCGGAGTGTCCAGCAGAAACTCCTGCCAGCGGCGTCCGCTCGCGGGCAGCGATTCGAGCTGCGTCGCAGTCACCGTAGTGGCCCCAACCGCCGTGTCCGGATCGATTCTTTGCGCGGCGGTTGCAACCGGCGCAAATGCCACCTGCTCCAGCAGCAGTCCCGCCTGCATGCCGCTTGCAAACGCCAGGTTCAAGGGCAGGAAGGATGTCGCCACGCTGTGCGTGAGTGGGAGCGTGCGCGGCAGCGTGAACGCCAACGCGGGTTCCGCGGCGATGGACTGCGTTTCCAACGCAGCGCGCAGTTGCTGCGAAGACATCTTGGCCTGCGGAGGCCATCTCTCGGCGCGAGCCGGCGGCGGCTGCGGTACTTGGGACTGCGGCGCGAAAGGCCGCGGTGTGACAGGCTTTGGCGCGACAGGTTCGCCCAGCAGCCGAACCACCTCTGTCTCACGCGGTGCGAGCGTCAACCTCCGCATTGGCTCCGTGCCGGTCAGCGCAATCATTTGCGGGCTCGCCGTGTCGAGCGTCGAAGCGTTGAGTCTCGCCGTCTTTGGCGGGCTCGCCGTGTCGAGTGTCGCGCGCGAAACTGCGCCCGGTGGCAACGTCGCCACCGAAACCGAATCCCGCGAATCAGGCGCACGCGAATCAAGCGACCTTCGCGTCGGCCCAGCCGCTGCAACTTCCGCACGCATCGCAGCTGGCGTCACTGCTGTTGAAGTCGGTGCAGTTGCCGTCGTCGCCGCCAGGGGTCTAGCGGTCCCCGGCACCGCGTACGCCGTCAATGGCATCGCCGCTGCCGTGCGCGGCGGCATCGCAATCTCATCCGGCGCAGCAGCGGCTTCAACCAATCCCGGGGGGTGGAATTCCGGCGCGGCCGGCTCAAATTGCATGGCCGCTTGCACTCGCGCCTCCATGCCACCGGTCACCAGAATGTCCTCAATCTGTCCGTGGCCCAACTGCGGCTCATCGGCTTCCAGCGTGTACTCGCCAGCTTCCAGCTCGGCAATCCGGAAGCCGCCGTTTTTGCCTGTAACCGCGCGCACCTCGGCGCCCGTGGCCTGGTTGTGCAATATCACCGCAACGCCAGCCAGCGGAGCCGAATGCAAATCGGTGAGCCGACCGGCAAGCGAGCCGGACGGCGGTGCCTCGATTTGAATGCCTTGCAAGGGTGCGGGGTTCGCCAGCACGGTTTGCGCGCACACAGCCCCGCAGGCGCCAAGCGAAAGCGCCCCAGCCGCAAACCACGTTCTCCAGTTCCGCCCTGCTTCGGCCATTGCCAACTCTGCCGCGGCAGATTCTGGGAGAATGCGGTAACCGCTCCACCAGCCCGCTCTTGCGGCGGGTCCGGTACGGGACGCGCGAATTGAAACCTGTTCGCCGCCCCAGGTGAGTCTAAAAAGAGGTAGGCACCGATTCTATGCCTCGGAGTTGCGGCTGCAAAGTAGCCTGCGTCACAATTCTTTTGATCTGGCAACGAAAAACTGCGACCGTGCCCATCCTTTTTCTCGTATTTGGGAAAAGGGTAGGAATCTGTGCCATTCACGAACCGTCGATTCAATAATCTCCTCCATCCGCGCTAGACCGCATCCCAGTACCGACGGCCCTAAGCCCTTCGGTCCGATACACTAAAGACCGGCATCTGAAATCAGTGCCGCACGGTCTTCGATCTTCGGATCACTGATTCCTGAAACCTGTCCGGTTTTTTGAGTCTTTTCGTCTCTTGTTCCCTCGTTCCCTTGTTCCCTGCTTTTCCCATGTTTATTGACGAAGCCAAAATTCGCGTAAAAGCCGGCGACGGCGGCAACGGCTGCATGGCCTTCCGCCGCGAGAAGTTCGTGCCCCGCGGCGGCCCCTCAGGCGGCGACGGCGGCCGCGGCGGCGACGTCCTGATGGAATCCAGCCAGCGCCACAACACGCTCATTCATTTCCGCTACAACCCCGAGCACAAGGCGCAGCGCGGCGAGCACGGCATGGGCTCCAACTGCACCGGCCTCGACGGCCGCGACATCACCCTCCAGGTTCCCGTCGGCACCTCGCTCTTCGACGCCGAAACCGGCGAGCTCGTCCACGACTTTCGTGAGCCCGACGAGCGCATCACCATCGCCAAGGGCGGCCGCGGCGGCCGCGGCAACCAGCACTTCGCCACCAGCACTCATCAAGCCCCGCGCGAGCACGAGCTCGGCCGCGCCGGCGAGGAGCGCAGTTATCGTTTGGAATTGAAGCTGCTCGCCGACGTCGGCCTCGTCGGCTATCCCAACGCCGGCAAGTCCACCCTCATCTCCCGCATCTCCGCCGCGCGGCCCAAAATCGCCGACTATCCCTTCACCACCCTCGAGCCCAATCTCGGTGTGGTCACGGTCGGCGAGGAGCCCGACCAGCAATCCTTTGTGATCGCCGACATGCCCGGACTGATCGAAGGCGCGCATCTCGGCGCTGGCCTCGGCATGCAGTTCCTGCGCCACATTGAGCGCACCCGCGTGCTGGCCCATTTAGTCGACGTGTCCGACGCTTCGGGAAGGCCCGATCCCGTCGAAGACTTCCGCGTCATCGAGAACGAGCTTTCGAGCTTCAGCGCGCCGGGAAGAGAGGACGAACATCCCCTGGCCGAGAAGCCCACCATCGTCGTCGCCACAAAGATCGACGCCGCGAATCCCGCCAAGCTCAAAAAACTCGCCGCCTACGCCAAGCGCCGCAAGCTCGAATTCCACGCCATCTCCGCGGTTACCGGCGAAGGCATCGACGAGCTCAAATGGGCGTTGGCGCGCCGCGTCCGACCCGAAAAAAGCTAGCCCTCAGCCATCAGCTCTCAGAGGTCCAAAACGAATCGTGAAGGAGATTGTTGATGAGTACATCAGGATTCCCAGCTCCAGGGCCAGGTGTAGGCATCACTTCCCAGATCGCAATGTATCGCGCCACGCCGGTGGTGGTGGTCAATAGCCGGCTCCTCATTGGATTCACGATGTCTGCAGCATTTTCTTCGGTATGATTGCGGTCTGCTTTGTGCTCGTGGTATTTTCCGTTTTTTCTACAGGCGGCGGCTCCAGCGGTGGGAATTTCTTTAGCGCCTTGCGGTGGGGCTTCGGTGCATTGGCCTTCGGATATGCCTGCCCGCGGTTTTGGAATCTGTCTCGCGCCATGGCCAATCACAAAGCCACGATGGATAGCAATGGCGTGATGTTCAATCTGGGCACAAAGAAACGGCCCGCGGATCTGTTTCTCGCCTGGGATCAGATCGCGGCCATCAGGCACAAACGCGTGGGCAACGCGCAACAATACTGGGTGAGAGGAAAAGACGGAAGCGAAGCCAGATACTCGTCGTACACGTTTTTCCGTCCCAAGAAAGTCGCGCGCCTGATCGCCGAGCGCACGGGATTGGCAATCCAGCAAGCATGATTGTCGAGGCTTGATCGACGAAACCTGATCGTCGCGCATTCCGCGCCGCGCACACCAAGCAAATTGCTCTGCTGATTTTCTGCTTTCTCACCATCGCCGGTGCATTAAGCTAAGGCAAAAGCAAGGACAATGCGGGCCGTTCGGCTGCGTGGGCCACGTGAGGCGCGGCCCACTTCGCTCAGGATGAATGGACAGCGGTCGGAAATCGCCGTTTCAGCACTTCGGATGCGGGTTCTTGAAGTCGAGCTCGATCGGCGTCCAGTCTGACAGGCGCTTGGCGTTGATCTGGTCGTCGGTCGGGTTCATCGGGATGGACGAGCGAGTGAGGGCCACCGAGATTTTGATCTTTCCCTTCATGCAGTAGGCGCCGATCATCTTGGAGAGATCGGTGCTGGCCTTATCCACGTAGTCGGTGGGCAACTGACCCTCGGCGCCCGAGATGTCCACCGCGCCCATCGCCATCTGGTTCGTCACTGGGCCGTGCCCTCCCTGACCCTTTGCGGTCGAGGAGTCGAATTCGACGACGAGGTCGGCGCGCGTCTCCAGCGAGTCAGGATCGGCCACGTACTTGATGGGTGGAATGGTGAGTCCCGCGGGGTTGGGTTTGGCCGGCGGCGCGCCAAACGAAAGATGGTAGGGAGCGCCCTGCCATTTGGGCGGAATGTGAATCTGTGGACTCTCTCCGCACCCGGCAAGGAACGCCAACGCCCCGGCCGATATCCCGATTAATACGATAATGCCTTGTCTCACGTCATCCTCCTCGTGCAAATGCGACGACGCGCCAGAATACCACTACCGAGAGATAGTGGACAGTGATCGGTGGTCCCGGCACGCAGGCGAAGACGAGAAAGGATTGCCGGCTCGCACTTTTTACCTGTACCGGCAATTTTTACCAACACGCAAGCGGAAGTTTTTACTCGCGTGGTCGCGCCGGGAAAGGATTTCCTTGGCCTTTACAAGGCATTCCCTTCGCCTTCAATGGAATTGGGTTTGGCACGCCGCATGCTCGAATGTCCGCGCCCGGGTGCCCGAGTGAGCGGGCCCGGACGAATCCAACCCCCGGAGGTATTTAGTTATGTGTTCACTTAAACGCAACCTTATAGGTTTCTCTGCTCTCCTCGCGATGGCATTTGCCGTGGCGTTGGGAAGCTCGTTCGTCGGCTCCGCGCATGCGCAGCAGCAGGCACAACCGCAAACGCAACCCGACCAGGCACAGCCGCAACCGCAACAGCAGCCCGATCAGGCACAGCCCCAACCCAATCAGGGTCAGACGACAGCCGCCTCGACCTTTACTGGAACGGTCGTAAAGAATGGCGAGCAGTACATGTTGCGCGATTCATCGGGCCAGATCTACGGGCTGGACGACTCGGATAAAGCCAAGCAGTTCGAGGGCAAAACGGTGAAGGTGACGGGCCAGCTCGATGATCAGGCGAAGGTAATCCACGTGCAAGACATTCAAGCCGCAGAAGGGTAAAGGGGATCACCCATCCTAGCCACAGAAGCATCGATGCAATGAGGGCCTGCACGGAATCGTGCAGGCCCTTCGACTTGGCGCCCCGGGGCTTCGATTTTCAGACCTGGGATACAGCAAGCCCTGTGCGAGCGAAGAGCGAGGGGCCGCCCCACCGCAGGTGGTTATTCTTCCTCTTCCTCGATGGGCTTCTTCGCGTTCGCCAAAATCTTTTCGGCGACGAGTTGCGGAACAACGTCGTAGTGGTCCACTTCCATCCGGTAGCTGCCCTTGCCTTGCGTCATGGAGGTGAGCAGAGTGCCGTAGGTGAGCATTTCGGCCATGGGGACTTCGGCGTTGATCACCGTGGTGCGGCCTTTGCTCTCCATGCCCTGAACGCGGCCGCGGCGCGAGTTGAGATCGCCCATGAGAGCCCCTGCGAATTCGTCGGGAGCCTCGATTGCGACTTTCATCACGGGCTCGAGCAGGCAAGGCTTGCAGAGCTCCATGGCCTTGCGAAAGGCGAGGCGGCCGGCAGTTTTAAAGCTGAGTTCGTTCGAATCCACGTCGTGATAAGAGCCGTCGTAGACGACGACCTTGAAATCGACGACCGGGTAGCCGGCCAGATAGCCGCGTGCGGCCGTCTCGACGATGCCCTTCTCAATAGCAGGAATAAAGTTGCGTGGAATAGCTCCGCCGAACACTTCATTCTCGAACACGAACCCTCCGCCGCGCGGCATGGGCTCCATGCGGATTTTGCAATCGCCGAACTGGCCGTGGCCGCCCGACTGCTTTTTGTGCCGGCCCTGCGCCTCGGCCTTGCCGCGGATAGTTTCAAGATAGGGAACCTTGGGTGCCTTGAGCGTGACTTCGGCGTGGTAACGCTTCTTGAGCCGGTTCACGATGGCCTCGATATGCGGCTGCCCGGCGCCGGCGATAAGAAACTCGTTGGTCTGCGGGTCGCGGAAGAAGCGCATGAGCAGATCCTCTTCCATGAGCTTGTGGATGGCGGGCGCGAGCTTATCTTCGTCGGCGCGTGACTTGGGCTCGATGGCATAGGTCATTGCGGGCACGGGCGGCGCGGGCAGCGCGACCTGAAAGTCTGCGCCCTTTGCTCCGAGCGTGTCGCCGGTGAGCGTGTCGCGCAGCTTGCCCACGGCGCCGATGTCGCCCGCGTGGAGCTCGGCAACTTCAACGGGTTTGCGTCCCTGCATGACGCCTAGGTGCGACAGCTTCTCCTGGCTTCGCCGGGGTGTCCATCTCGGCGAGCGCGAACGCGAGCTCGTCCGAGATCGAGTCGACCAGGGACTTGACCATGTCAGCGCCGCCGTGGCCCGCGTTCTTTTCGACGCGCAAGAGCACAGGACCCCCCCGCGGAGTCCGCCTGAAGCTCGGCGGCGAACTTGCGAGCGTGCATCGGGTCGACACGGTCGTCGCTATCGGCCGAGAGCAGCAGCACCGATGGGTACTTCGTTCCAGGTTTCACGTGCTGATAGGGCGAGTACGCATAGATGGCGTCGAAGTCCGCGGGGTTGTCGGCCGAGCCGTACTCCTCGATCCAGGTCTTGCCCGAGCCGAAGCGGTGGTATCGGAGCATGTCGACGAGCGGCACACCGCAGAGCCCCACGCGAAAGAGCTCGGGGAACTGGGTGATCGCGGCGGCGACGAGCAGGCCGCCGTTCGACGCGCCACGCACGGCAATCTTCTCAGGCGTGGAGATGCCTTCGTGGACCAGCTCCTCGAGCACGGCGTGCAGATCGTCGAACACGTTCTGCTTGTTGCGGCCCATTCCCCCTTGGTGCCACGGTTCGCCATACTCCGAGCCTCCGCGCAGGTTGGCGACGACGTACATGCCTCCGCGCTCGAGCCACGGAAAAGCGGAAGACGTAAAGTGCGGCTTCTGCGCGGCGAGAAAGCCGCCGTACCCGTACACGAGCGCCTTGCCGCCCTTGTTCTTGTCCCACGCCTTCGGACCCACGAGGAACATCGGCACACGTGTGCCGTCTTTGGACTTGGCAAAGGCCTGTTCGACAACGAACTTGCTCGGGTCGACCGGAACCGAGAGCTTGAAATAGAGCTTCGACGCGCCGGTTCGCACGCTCGTCTCGTAGATCTCGGTCGGGTACGTGAACGACGTGAAGGTGTAGTACGCCTCGTCGTCGTCGGGATTGCCGTAGAGGACGGATGCGGACCCCTTCGTCGGGAGCTGCACTTCGCGAACGAGCTTGCCGTCGAGGTCGTGGATCTCGAGGTGCGAGACGACGTCCTTCAGATACGTGATGGACAGTTTGCCGCCCACGAGGTTGACGCCGTCGATCGTGGAGTCCTTTCGCTCGGGGACGATCTCCCGTCCACGCTTCGTGGTCGGGCTTGCTCGGGTCGACGCGAAGGACGTGGTGGTTCGGCGCGCCCTCGTCCGTCTCGACGTAGAAATGGTCGCGGTAAGTCCACACGTTGTACTTGTACGGTCGTGACGACGCGAGCGTCGTCCACTCCTTCGGCTCGCCCTTGCGCAGGTCCTTGAAGAACACGTCGGTCGACGTCCACCCGTGTTGGATGTAGGCGAGGAGGAAGTGACCGTCGCGCGAGATCT
Organism: uncultured Acidobacteriota bacterium; assembly: GCA_963830785.1. GTDB lineage: Bacteria > Acidobacteriota > Terriglobia > Terriglobales > Acidobacteriaceae > Telmatobacter. The sequence goes on along the minus strand of CAWHNV010000019.1, from coordinate 3,412 downwards.
CCGCGCCAAGGAACGACTTCGGATCGTGGGTGGCCTCGTGGACGAGGCGATCCGTCTTCGGGTCTTCTCCGAGCTTGTGAAAGTAGATCTCCGCGAAGCCTGGCCGGTCCGCCACGCTCACGGTGGAAGAGACCGGGGGAAGGCGAGTGTAATAGAATCCGTCCCCCTTCGGATTCCACGAGACGCCCGCGTACTTCGTTCCGTCGATGACGTCCGTCGTCGAGACCTTCCCCGTCGAGACCTCGAGCACGTAGAGCATCGCCTCGTCGGAGTTGTGCTCGCGCTTCAAGAACGTGAGGTGCGTACCGTCCAGCGACGGCTGCGTCGCCCCGAGCGCCACGCTTCCGTCCGTCGACCAAGTGTTGGGGTCGAGGAGCACCTTCGGCGTGCCTGTCTTGCCCTGCTTCCACCACAAGACGGCCTTCTCCTGTTTGGCGTCCCGATGCGACCAGAAGTACCGCCGCTGGGCTTTCTCGGGCGCGCTCTGCTGGTCGACGTAGAACAGTTCGGTGAGTCGCTGCCGTATCGCGTCACGTTCGGGCAGCTTCGCCAGTCGCGCACGCGCGAAAGCGTCCTCCGCAGCGGCCCACGCCTTGACCTTGTCGTTGCCCCCATCCTCGAGCCAACGAAATCGATCGTGAATGGTCTTGCCGCCGAGGGTCTCGACGACGTCTTCTTGGGGCGTGACCGGGTAGTCGAACCGCCGCGCCACGCTCGGGAGCGCGGACGCCGTCGCGGTGGGCGTGGGGTGAGCCACGGTTGTCGTCGGAGCGCTGCCGCCACAAGCGCCCAAGAGCGAGCCGCACGCCAGAAATCGTAACGAGGAGTTCATGGTGCGCACGTTAGCCAAACTGAGTAGGCTGCGCACGCCAACCATGGCCAAGAAGAAGACACGTGAACGCACCGAGCGTCGATTCGTTCCCCGCACGACGGCCAGCCCGCTCCTCGTCTACGCCATTGGCGCGGTCGGCGCGGTGCTCCTCGGCGCGGGTGTATGGGGGCAGTTCGGCAGCACTCTGCGCAAAATCGAGATGGAGCCCTTCGAGTACGCTCCTTGGCTCCTCGCCGCAGGGGCCGTGCTTGCCGGCATCGCGATTTGGATTGGCACGAGCACCGAAGCCGCGGTGCGGGTGGGGGTCGCTGGGATCGCTGAAGAGCGCGGACAGACGCGGCGCATGCCCTGGTGGCGCGTCGAGGACGTCTCGGGTGACGTGACGATGATCGTCGTCCGCGGCAAGGACTCGGCGGGCGTCGACATGAGCGTGCGATTCAGCCGGCGGGCGATGCCCACGGCGCTCCCGTGGGTCGTACGAGAAGCGCGTGACCGCGCCGAAGATCGCCTCGAGCTCTCGGACGAGGTCATCGCCGCGATTGGCAAGCCCGCGAAAGAGGCGGGAAGTCATGCCTTGTCCGCCGCTTCAGGTCGTCGGACAGCACTGCGCCGAGAGCGGCACCGTCATCTCGTACGAGCCCGACGCCCGCGTGTGCCCGCGTTGTGAGCGCATCTACCACAAGGATCACGTGCCCGAGCGCTGCGAGTGCGGCGCAAACCCGAATCCGACATGATCCGGGAGCGCGTGCTCGTCACGGGCGCGAGCAAGGGAATCGGGGCCGCATGCGCGGAAGCCTTTGCGGTTGCCGGATTCGACGTCGTTGTGCACTACCATCGGGACGAGAGGGGCGCGAAGAGCACGCTCGACCGCGTGCATGCGCGCGGTGCATCGGGCGCGATGGTACGGCGGCCTCGCCGTGTGGGGCGAGGGCGAGCGGCTGCTCGCCGAGAGCGGCGACGTCGATCACGTCGTCGTCAACCACGGCGTGTGGCTGGAGGCGGCCATCGACGCGATGACCGAGCGGCAGTTCGACGACACCATGAACGCGAACGTCCGGGGCGTCTTCTCCGTCTGCGGGGCGGCGACGCGCCGGATGAAACCGCGCGGTAGGGGCTCGATGGTTCTCATCGCCAGCACCGCGGGCCAGCGCGGAGAGGCGCTCCACGCGCACTACGCGGCGAGCAAGGGCGCGGTGATCAGCATGACCAAGAGTCTCGCCGTGGAGCTCGCGCCCTTCGGCATCCGCGTCAACTGCGTGGCACCGGGCTGGGTGGCGACGGGCATGGCGGCGCCCGCGCTCGAAGTCCCGGCCGAGCGCACAAAGTGCTCGGGACCATCCCGCTCGGACGTGTCGGCACACCTCAAGAGATCGCGGCGCCCGTGGTCTTCTTGTGCGGCGCGGGTGCGTCCTTCATCACGGGCGGGAAGATCTTCAACGTGAATGGCGGCGCGGTGCTCGTCGGTTAGGCAAGGGAAACCCATGAACAAGCTCGCGGTCCTCGGAACAGGCACGATGGGTCAAGGCATTGCACAAGCTCGCGGCCGCCAAGGGCTACGACGCACGTCTACGACATCAATCCGAAGCGGTCCGCGGCGGCCATCACGAACATCGCAGCGCAGCTCGGCAAGCTCGTGCAGAAGGGGAAGCTCGAAGCCTCCGCCGAGAAGGCCACGCTCGACCGCTTGACGGCGAGTTCCGACATCGGCGCCGCGTGTTCGGATGCGTCCGTCGTCATCGAAGCGGTGCCCGAGGACATGACGCTCAAGACAACGCTCTTTCGCGACGTCATCGCTGTCGCGCCCGCGGACGCGCTGCTCGGGTCGAACACGTCGTCGCTCAGCATTACGGAGCTCGGCGCGAAGATCGGCGCGGCCGAACGCACCATTGGCCTCCACTTCTTCAATCCGCCGCCCGTGATCGAGCTGCTCGAGGTGGTACGCGGCCTCGGGACGGCGCAAGCCACCGTCGACCGCGCTCTCGTGCTCGCCCAGCGCCTCGACAAGACGCCCATCGTCGTCGCGGACGCGCCGGGCTTCGCCTCGAGCCGTTTGGGCGTGATCCTCGGCGCGGAGGCGATACGTATGCTCGAGACGGGGGTCGCGAGCGCTCCCGACATCGACCGGCGGTGGAGTTCGGCTACAGGCACCCGATGGGCCCGCTCAAGCTGACCGACCTCGTGGGCCTCGACGTGCGCCTCGCCATCCTCGAGCACCTTCACCGTGGAATCGGCGAGCAGTTTCGACCCCCTGCGCTGCTGCGGAAGATGGTCCGTGCGGGTGAAGCTCGGGAAAAAGGTGGGGGAAGGGTTTTACGTGTGGAAAGACGGCCAACCAGTTCTGCGAGCCGACGCCCCGAAGGGGCTCTCGCCCGGAACATGAGGCTCGCTTGCGTGGCGCTCGCCGTCGCGGCCTGTGGTGGCGACGCGGCCACCAGCGCTCCCGCGCGGCCACCCCCCAGCGAGGTGCTCGCGCTGGCGCTTCGTGTCAAGCATACCAGGGCCCGATGATGCCTTTTGCCCGGCGCTCGAGGTGGGGTTGGCGCGCTCGGGCATGGCGGTCGCAAGCGACGCGACGCAGCC
>CAWHNV010000018.1:0-13288 GCA_963830785.1 uncultured Acidobacteriota bacterium | reverse complement strand
CGGAGCCAGGGGAATGCTCGCGACGGGTGCAAGCGACGGTTGCTGGGGAAATTGACTGGTGAGGAATCGCGCCTTCACCGGCGGTGTCGCAGGAGTTTTGGAAGCGCTGCCGTGCTGCGCCGCGGCGAAGGCCGTCGCCAGACCCAGCGCAACCGTCACGCCCAAAGCCATCGCCATTCCTCGCGCCGCACTCGCGCGCCCCGTTCCCTGCCGTTTCGCCATCGAAGAGTATTCTCGCCGATCCGGGGTTGACGATGAAAGCCGGCAGGACTCTATTGATCCTGCTGCTCGCGTTTTCACATGCAAGGAGGTGAAACGTATGAGCCGTTTTTCTGCTCGAGTTCTCTACTGGTCGCCGCGAATTCTCGGTATCGTTTTTGTCATCTTCCGCTTCCTTTTCGCGCGGGACTCGTTCCGCCACTACGGTTACGGCTTCTGGCACGTGGGATATCATCCGGTCCCGGCGCTAACCATTCTTATCATCTTGTTGCTCGCGTGGCGTTGGGATTGGCTCGGCACGCTCCTTTTTGCTGCTTATGGTGCGCTATACGCACATGCCGCTATCCCCAGGCATGTCCCCGCCGCGGTTCCCGAAACCGCTTACGCGCTTGTCATCGCCGCGCTGTTTCTGACGAATTGGATTGTGCGCGCGAAGCTCCGCGCCGCTCCCTGAACGCTTGAGGAAACGACGCCGCCCCTTGCTGCGCGGGCGCCACGCGCGCATTGTGCGACAGTAAAGAAGGAATGGCACAGCAGCCTTCGGCAAATGGTCGCATCAGGTTTCTCGGCTACGGCGCATGCGCCCTCGCTGGAACCCTCTGGGGCACCGGCTTCTACTGGGGACGCCTCATGCTCAACGAGATGAACGTGGAGCACATGGTGCTCTATCGTTTTCTGTTTGCCTGTCTCGGCATGGCGCCCATCATGCTGCGCCGCCGCGTGCACCTCACCGCAGGCGAAACCAGGATCATGCTGCTGGCCGCCTTCTTCGGTATTCCCGTTCAGTTTCTCCTGCAATTTAACGGCCTCGCATTGACTACGGTGAGCCACGCCTCGCTCATGGTGGGCGCCATGCCCGTGCTGCTGGCCGTGGCAGCCGTGCTTTTTGCCGGTGAGCGGCTTGACTGGATCGGGTGGCTCGCTCTCTGCGCATCCACCGCCGGCGCCGCCATGGTGGTTCTGGGCGGCGACCGCGCCACCACCGGACGCGAAACCCCCACGCTCTCAGGCGACCTGCTCGTGATTGCATCGCTCATGGTCGCCCTCGTCTGGATTCTGCTCAGCAAAAAACTGCTGCAAACGCACAGTGCTCCCGTGGTCACCGCCTACACCATCTATTCCGGCACGTTGATGTTGATCGTCTGCAATCTTGTCTCGTGGCTGCTCGCGCCCCTCTCGCACCACAAGGTTGAGCCCATGCCATTCGCTCACATCAGCCTCACGGTATGGATTGCCTCGGCCATCAGCGGCATATTCTGCACGGCTACGACTACGCTTTTGTGGAATTGGGGCATCCATCAAGTCCCCGCCTCGCGCGCCGGAGTCTTCCTCAACATCGAGCCCGCCCTCGGTTCCATCCTCGGCGTGGAACTGCTAGGCGAGCGGCTCGGCCCCTACGCATGGCTCGGCGGAGCCCTCATCCTCGCCGCCGCCATCACCCTGACCACGCGCGGTCACCAGCCCGAGCCGGCCGTGCTTCTCGAATAGCGAAGAGGCAGCAGCCTAAGAGCAGGGCGCAGTCGCCAGACTGGGTCTGCGAATCCCTCATCCCCGCGTGAGAGGGCGCCAGACGGCAGCCCCCGTCGCCAGACCGGGAATAGCGGATCCGTCGCAGCCCATAGCCCGCTTCAGCGGGCGGCAGACGCTAGAACGGGTTGCATAAATGGCGCCGTGAAGGGGCACGACTTTAGTCGTGCCGAAAAGTCTCATAAAACCTGGGGCTTTAGCCTCTGAGGGAGGTTTTTCAGCCAGCTCCGATGATTTATGCAACCGGTTCTAGCCCCAGTCGTCAGACCGGGGGCTTGCGAACCCCCATCGCCCATCGCCCGCTTCAGCGGGCGCCCCGCACCCGCCGAATGGCGTAAAACGCCGAAGACAAACCTTCCGTGATTTGCGGTAGTGGGTCAAGTGTTTTGCACAGGGGCTTGAATGGCTGACCGCTTGCGTGCATCATAAGTTCATGCCTAAGCAGTCAAGCAAACGAGACTTCGCACAAAACGCGCTTCGGGTTGTAGAAATTTCAACCGGGGAACCGCTCAAGCCGAAAGAGAAGAATGCTGCCGCCGTTGCGCTTGGAAGATTGGGCGGATTAAAGGGCGGCAAGGGGAGAGCAGAAAGCATGACAGCCGAGCGCAGACGCGAAATCGCCCAGCGAGCCGCTAAGCAACGCTGGGCGAAGGAAAAGGGTTCACTGCAAGAGAACCACGGCTGATCGGGCTATGGACTCAAAAGGGCGTTTACGCTACCCTATATTGGGATAACGACCACGAGGGTTTCTTCGCCACTGCAAATGATGATTACAGCCACTCTGGTCTGAACTGAGACAAGCGTCACGGTTCGCACATAGTTACTCCCTTCCGAACCGCTCGATCTGCTTTCGGGCGGTTCTTCATTTAGCAGAATTCTTTTCAAACCCGACTACCAGAGGCTTATCGCCGTCAGTGCTCTGATAGATCAAATCGAAAATGCTGAGCGCGGACTGGAGCCACTTCTTCCGCCCCTCTAGCGGCCAATCGGTATGCGGCTTCGGCAACTCTCGAAGCAGTCCCTGAACAAATGGATGCAAGTCGCTTTCGCCATTTCCTCCGTTGCCGCCGCCTCCTGCGCCTAAATCGGGTTTGTCGGGTTCCTCAATTTTCTCTTTCACGCTCGGGTTAGGTTCTCCGCCAAGCACTGGATAAACGAGCTTATTTGCACCGTATGCAAAAAAGCCAGACTCCTTTGCTGATCTTTGAAAGGCTTGTCGGGCCTTATCCTTTTGCTTCGTCGAAACACCAAGTCCTTCGATTACAGTTTCGAGGCCAGAATTTGAAGGTGGGAGAACAGAACCCTTGTAGTCGTCGTACAGCCTGCGATAAAGGGGTACATGCAGAAAGGCTTCTGCTTTCGCACCTTTCTCTTGGCTCGGATCGGCCAAGCGACTACCCAGTGGAGTCAGCGTGATTGTTCCATTCGAGTATGTAGCCAGCCCAAAGGTTCGGGCCGTTGTCACTTTGTTGCGAAACGCGCTACCTTTAGCGGACTCGCCGATGTGGGCCGCGACCTGGTCGAATCCCGCACGGGTTCCACCGGTCTCATGGACAGCCTTCACAATCTCAATCGCCACATCCAAACTCAAGTAAGGAAAGTCGATTGTGGACCTTTCGCGTTCCTGTTTAGGGGCTTCCGGCTTAGAGGGCTCAGCAGCAGGAACCTCCCTCATAGCCTCGGCTTCATTTGCGGGCATCTTCCACCTCCTCAATAAATCTACGATAATCCACATTGTCCGCATTAGCAAGGATTATTTTAGGCAATCCTCATTATTTTATTGACTTCTTGACTGCTCAAGCATAGTATTTACTCATTATGAGTCGCCTGAGTACAGCGCAAAGAGTTCAAGTCGTATCGGCCTTGATCGAAGGGAACAGCGTCCGATCCTGCTGCCGCATGGTTGGCATCGCCAAAGGCACGGCTCTCTCCCTGCTTGCCGATCTTGGGAAGGTCTGTGCGGCCCACCACGATGAGCACGTTCGCAACGCGGCAGTTTGGCATCTTCATATCGTGATGGTACGATAGTTCGTAGCGGGCGCCGGACTGCTGGGTACTAACCCATGCCCAAAACGTCTTACAGCCGGTGGCTGTCGTGCCCGAAAAGTACCATCGGGACAGGATGAAATTGTCTTGACATTTGAATCCCAAGTTGGGAGACTTCGATTTCACGGGACAATTTGACGAATCCCATCAACCAAAAGCATCTTGAGAAGCCGCAAGTGGCTTTGGTCGTGCAGGATGTAATCAATTGTAAAGGCGACCATTAGATCGCCCTCGTAATGCTCTATGAGCATTTGCCGATAGTACCATTTGGATTCGGCAGAAAATTCATACTCGGGATCGACGCGCTCGTGCCTGCACTTCTTGAGTCGTTCTTCCCAGCCGTTTTGTTCGTATTCTTTTTCCAGTTCTGCTTTGGTAGTGAATACGGATTGGTGCTTGACCAAGGAGTCTACCATGGTATCTCTCCACGAACTGTACTCTCATATCCTCGCTTACGTTGAAGGCAAACAAGCGTTGTCGGCACTGCGCGAGTGGTTCGCTCCGCTAGCGTTGGAAGTGGGCTCGTGCAAGGACCTTGACGCAAAGCGCATCGCCTACAGAATGCAGAGGAGCTTGGCCGACGAATCACAGGGATACATCGGTGAACCGGAATTGAAGCAGATAATGTTTGCATTCTTGTTCCCCGTCCCTTCCTTGTCCATCATCAAGCAGATTTCGCTTGACGAGGCCGCATCAAAGACAATCGTTACTGGTTCCTTTTCCTCTAGCGTGGCAGTCCCAGGCGCTGCATCTCTTGGTGTAGGACCCGTAGTGGAATACGTGTGATTAGGTTCCCCTCAAAGTAGACATCGAACCAATGAAGTCCCTCTTCGGGCTGCGAGATGGCAATCGGGAGAACTGCGATCACACCGTTTTCGTCGCTCCCATTCAGAAAAACATCGAATTTGTTTTCCGGCATTTGTCCACCGTCCGGCTTGGTGAGTCGGATGGACATGTGATATTTTCCGCCGTGAATTGTTCCAGCCTTGAACCCGATTACCATATTGCATTGAAGCAACTGGTTGACCAAGATGTTCGGCGGTAGCTGTACCTCAGGTGGAAGTTTTGGTAGAACCGGAATTGTGAACCGCTCCACGACGCGAACAAAGGTCTGTACGTTGTCCTTTTCCACGAGTATCTTCTCGCAAAGAAAAGCCATCGATAGATGCGGCCCTGAAAGGCCTTCCTCTATTGCCATTTGTATCCTCCAGTCGTTAAAGACAACACTACATCGCAGGCTTGGGCGTTGACTTTTCATGGAGGGGAGTTTAGAGTGGGAGTTGTTCAGGCGTCCCATCTAAGACCCGGCCCCGGGGTCAACGGTTCAAACCCTTTCAAATCCTGCCAGAAAAACGACACTCGCCAAGCCAACGGCAAGGCGAGTGCCCCGCGCGGCAAGTGCGGGTGTACTTCTCATCAGCTTAGCACTGATCGCGGATTATTTCTCACTTTAGGGATGTGTGAATCTGGGGAAATCCACCGCCACAAGATGTTGCGATTTGGCGCAAAAAAGCGCAATGGGTAGACAATTGGTCAGTGCGCGCAATTCAATCACCGCGAGATTTCCACAGATGGGCTGCGTTATCCTCGGTGGGGAATCTTGATAGTCATAGGCTCATGTCTGAGGAAGCCAGCAAAAGGATGTTTATGCTATTTGACGGCGGGAGTATCATAGCGCCATGAAAACCCTACCAGCACCGCCCGTTCCCGGTAGCACGGAAGCTGAACGCTTCAGCAACGCCGTGAGCAAGGCATTCACCGTCTCGAAAGAGGAGATGCAGCGCCGCGAGGCCGATTGGCGGAAATCCCAAAGAAAGGTGAGCCATGGCAAGAAACTCGGGCAATAGGCCGGTCATCGAAGCCCTGCAAATCGCCTTAACGAACTTCCTCGACGATCACCGCGAATTTGCGCACAGCGATCCGGAATGGCTGGAAGGATTTAATGAGATGAGCCAACCCGAGCGCGATCAACTATCGGGGTGCGGGTGCAAATGCTGCGAGGCTGCTGGCTATCTGCGGGGAAACATCTAACTCTTTCTATTTTGTCAGATATATTATTACCGAGATTGGAAAGGTTCAGGAACAGGTCCAAGGGGTCGGCCAACAGCTTGAGAAAGCGACGGGGGATATTGATTCAAGCATCAAGGACGTGGGGAAGCCAGAACCACCAGAGATGCCGGAGCTCATAATTAGTTTGTGGAGAGATGGACTACGTGAGAGCGACTTCCCGTTAGAAAATGAAAGCCTTTCTCCTGATTCAGAAGGAAATTTCAAAGTCAAATTCGCTATTCAGAATAAGTCCTCTGTCTCAGCACAAGGGATTGAAGAATGGGTCCAACTTTGCGATATATGCGCCTTGCAGGCGATCCGAAAGGCTTCGATAAGCCTGAGGGAACGGACGACCGCGAAAGACACCGCACCATTCCAGGAATGAATCCTGGCGTGGTCGTTCTAGAGGGGAATGAAGTTGAGGTAAAAGTGCCAAGTCAACTAAGTAAGTTCTCAATGGTTTTTAAGGCCACCTGCAACAATTGCGATGGTGTCCAGACCACAAAGGAATACTGGATAACGATTTACCCATCTCTCTCGCAGCAGTAAATACCTGTGCAAAACACTTGACCCACTACCTGATTTGCAGATCATTACCCCCTTCCGGCGCACAATGAAACCATGCCGATTGCACCCGATCCCCGTCCCCGCCTGACTCAGCCCCATACGAATCCGGGCGCACAGAAATTAATTAAAGAAAAAGTACCCACCCATACCCCGGTATGGTATCAGACAATTCTGTTACAAGTTATTTATTTTCATCAAGATAAATCCATAAATCACCATAAATTCCTTCAAACCATCAGGTCGAACTGCACCGTTCTCGTTGCAACGTCGGACCTCCGCCCGGTTTATACCCACCCCCCTCCCCCCTCCCCCCCTCCCCTACGTCACTTCCCTCGAAAAATGAATAAAGAAAACGTCGAAAATGGGCTGTGAAACTGTGGAGCGCGTAACCAATGAATAATCAGCAGCTTACGGAAAAAACCGCTCAACCCCACAGAAACTGTGAACCTGTTTGCCCAGCCAACATAAACTCGCTGCCGCGCAAGAGTCCTGGGATCGCGCGCCACCAATCTGCTGGCTATTCCCTACAGCCTGCTCCCTCCGCTAGCATCGGGGTCATGGAACCGCCCGCGCCCGCAGCCTTGCCGCATGCGCAAATCCAGCCAGTTTCCAGACGCAGCAGGCGCCGCGACGCGATCGAAATCGCCGTTGCCTACGCGCTCATCATGGCCGTGGAATGGACGCCGCGCCCGCTGCAACGCCTGCTGTGGATCGTTGCCGCGACGGGCGTAGTCGTCATTGTGTGGAGATCGTTCGACGGCTGGCAAGCCATGGGCTTTCGCGCAACCAATTTCGCGCGATCACTCTGGATCGCCGCAGCCGCGCTTCTGCTGGCCGCAGTCGCCATTGGGTTTGCCGCAAGCCTGCACACGCTCCTCGTGTCCGACGGCGTGCTCGCCTTCTTTGTCACCTATTGCGCGTACGCCGTTTGGAGCGGCGTGCAGCAGTTCCTGTTGCAGGGTGTCTTCCTGTTGCGCTTTCTGCGCCTCATACCCAAACCCGCGCTGGCGGCGCTAACGGCGTCGGCGCTGTTCGCGTTGGCGCACTTGCCCAATCCCGTGCTCACGCCCATCACCTTCATCTGGGGCTTCGCGGCGTGCCTGCTCTTTCTGCGTTATCGCAATATCTATCCCTTGATGATTGCCCACGCCATCCTCGGCATCACCGTCGCCATCACGATTCCGGGACCGGTAAACCACAACATGCGCGTCGGCCTCGGCTATCTCAGGTACGATTCGCACCGGCAAGTGCATCGCACGCACCACCTAGCGCAACCATAGCGACCAGATCGCGTCCACCGTGGCATGCGTAATCGCCGACGCGCCCACGCGTCGCTCCGCGCGCCACGCGCGCCCGTAAAAAATCCCGGCCAGCGCAGCCATCAACACGTAGCGCCAATTGAAATGCGCAGCCCGCTTGTTGAAATGCGCCAGCCCAAACAGACACGCCGTTACGAACAAAGCTCCGTATCGTCCCAGGCGTTTTTCCAGAAGATTCTGCAACCAGCCGCGAAAAAACAGCTCTTCTGGAACCGCAATGAACAAGAAAGTGAAAACCCACGCGCCAGCCATTCGCGCGAATCCCGGCCAAACGCCGTGCAGATGCAGAAAGCCAAGGCTCAAGCCCAACGCCATCGCAATCGGCGTATAGAACACAACCTCGCGCAGCCCGATTCCCAGATCCTTCAGCCGCAGCCGCAAGTCGAAGCCGATGCCTCCGAGTTGTCGAATGAGTACGAAGCCGTAGATACCAGCATCGAGCAGCAGGATCTTATTGAACACCGCCAGATGCGCTGGCCATGCGCTCTCAAACCAGCGCAGATCAACGGCCAGACCCAGCACAGCCAGCACCAGAAAATCGCGCCAGTTCCCGCGCTGCTTGGCATCCACGCGCGCCGCCTGATCGAGCAGCAAAGCGACGGCGATAGGCGCCAGCGCATACAGTGCGAACCAACTCCAGCGGAGTACGCCTGCACCACTAGCCACCAGCAAATACGGAATCGACAGCGTCGCCGGCAAAGCAAGCCGCGCCCAAATGGGCATTGCGCGTACGCGTGACCACGCCGAATCCGGAAAGAACGCCACAGCCAAATACGGAAGCAGAGTGAGCAGCGCGGCAATGACGTTGACGGGAGTGACGAGTGCCATTTCCTCCATTGTGCGCCATTCTGCGCCAGCGCCTCCAGGCAAACCTTAGTCACCGCTCGGTGCGCTTTTGAGATATAGAATCCGCACGGTTGTCCGATACACTCTGCAGTCATTTGCGGAGGCTCATGTGACTCTTCTTACATGGAACCACGCCTGCAGCGTGGGCGTGCGGGCCATGGACGACCAGCACGGAATCCTCATGGACGCCATCAACGCGCTGCGCCTGGCGCTGGTGCGCGGAGCCGGGCGCGAGAGGATCAGCGAGCTCCTGGACGAATTCATTGAATTCACCCGCATGCACTTCTGCAGCGAGGAGCAGCTCATGGCGAAGACCGGCTTTTCAGGCCTCGAGGAGCATCGCGCCGAGCACCATCGCATGCTGGCCGACATTCTGCAGGCCGCGCATCGCCTGCAATACGGAGAAAGCGTGCAACTGCGTCCCTTGCTCTGCGGTTTGCACCACGGATTCCTGCATCACATAGAATCTATGGACCAGAAATATGTACCGTGGCTTCATGAGCACGGCGTAAATTGACACGCGGCACGCGCCCCTCAAGTTTGCGGCCTTCCTTCCGATAAATCTCTTGCCGGTACCTGCCGGCAGGAGGATTCCCATGGCTTTTATGACCTGGAACGACAGCTACTCGGTGGGCGTGAAGACCATCGATCAACAACACGCCGGTCTGTTCGCGATGGTCAACGAGCTTCACACTGCCATGATGAATGGCCAGGCGAAAAACGTTGTCGGCTCGCTGCTCGACAAGCTCGTCAAGTACACCGTCGAGCATTTCGACTACGAAGAGCGCATGATGGAGGCGGCGAAGTATCCGGACCTTGCGACGCACCGCGCGCATCACGTCAATCTTAAGCAGCAGGTGGACGATTTCATGGCGCGCTACAAGCGCGGCGATGGCGCCGTGAACATTGAATTGCTGCGATTTTTGAGCGATTGGCTCACCAAGCATATTCAGCGTGAGGATAAGCAATACAGCCCATTTCTCACTCGTCACGCCGAGTGAACTCTGCTGCCTCGATTCATGGGCCGAAGATATCGCAGCTTCTCTTGACGGAGAAGGTAGAAGCGTTCGCTGCCCGCCACAGCCAGGAATTAGTGCGCTTTGAACTTTCTTCGCGACTGGCTGCTCCATCACGTTGAGCGCGACGACGCGCGGTCGGGCGCCTGGTTGAAAGAGCGCAAGTCGGGATAGGAAAATCCGCGCGCAGATGTAACGCAGCACCAAATCGGTGCCTCAGGACCGAAGCCCCGCGGACTCTAGGATTCGAACGACAATTGCGGCGAAGCCCACGCAGGCGCGGCAGCCTTGGGCTCTGAAGCGAGTTCGTAAACCAGCCGCTCCAGCACCAGCCGCTTGTCGGGCGGCGACGAGCGCAGCTCCAGATCGGCGCGAGCCACCAGACGCAGCGCCCGCGTAAGTTCGCGGCGGCTCTTGTAGCGCCGCGCCTGCCGGATCAGGTCGTCGGCGGCAAACGGCGGCATGCGGAAACCCTGCCACAGCGCCTGCCAGATAGCGCGCGAATCGCGCACGTTCTTTTCGAGGATCACCAGCATCTGCCGGAAGGTCTTGGCCAGCATGTAAAGATGGCCGATGGCCGCGTCCTCGCCGGCCTCGGAGCTGTTGAGAAGCCCGTGCAGAAGAGCGAGCGCGCGCACCCGATCACGGCCGCTAATAGCATCGGTCAACTCGTACAACGTGCGCTGCTTGGCGCTCAGCACCATCGTCTCCACGTCGCCCAGCGTGATTTTGCCGCGGCCGGTGGTGTAGAGCAAGAGTTTTTCAAGCTCCGACGAAACCAGCATCATGTCCGCGCCCAGTGCGTCGGCCAGCTCGCGCGCCGCATCGGGCTCCAGGCGCGTACCTGCTTCCTGTGCCGTGGCAACCGCCCAGCGCATGGCATCTTCCTCGTTCGCGCGCGCCAGTTCCACCATGCCGCAGTGTTCGCCTAGAGTTTCAGTGAGCCGCTCGTAGCGGTTCTTGTCGTCGAGTTCCATGCGGCGCGCATCCGAGGGGATGCGCAGAAAATCTGCAACGAACAGCAGCAGAGCCTGCGGATTCGGCGACTGAAAATAGCGGGCCAGCGCGGCAAACTCATCTTTCTTTGCGCCGCGCGTATAAAGCTGGCGCACGTTGCGCACAAATATCACCTGAAACGGCGCCATCAGCGAAGGCGTCTGCGCGCGATCCAGCACTTCAAAGATTGAAGTCGAGCCGAGATCGAATTCCGAAAGACAAAAGTCCCGAAGATCGGCGGGAACCAGGGCCTTGAGAATCGCCGTGCGGCAGCGGTCGAGAAGGAAGATCTCGTCGCCGGCGAGCACATAACCGGACCGCAGCTTCCCAGTGCCTGCCTGCGCAGCCTCGATCTCCGCCACGAAGCGAGCGGCCGCTGCAAATCCGGCGCCCCAGCGCGCGCCGGTCACAGGAGCGGGCTCCCGGCCGTGTGCTCGATGAGCTTCGATATCATGCGGCTCCAGAATACCGCCCAGCGAGCCAACACACCAGCGCGGAAAACCGGGCAGGAATCAAGAGTTGAGACCCTCTTCGCCTTGTTATCGCTTCATTGTTGGCGCGGATACGAAATCTCAAACTGGCTCACCACCACGCTGTTGCCAAACGGAACCGATCCCGTCCACGCCACGCCCGCTCCACCGTAGTTATTCGGGGTGATGGTCCCTTTCAGCGACAACGTCTCCGCGTCCACGGTGTTCGATCCAGTTGCGGTAAGCGTATTGCCCTCGACCGAAAGAGCGATCGTCGCGTTCGGCTTGAAGACTCCCGTCAGCTGCTGCTGGTCGCTCACCGGATGCCCGACGCCGTCGACAATCTGGTAAAGCTGGAACATGCACTTGTCCGCAGCCTGGATGGTACGCCAGAAGCGCAACGAGTAGCCGTTGCGCGTGCGCGGATCGTACTTGATAAAAATGTCGGCCTTCTGATTGCGCGGTCCGGCATTGTCGTCCGGCGAGCCCGCGATGCCGAATCCTTGGCCCGCGGTCTTTTCCGGCGTCATCACGATCTTCACTCGCATGTCGCCGGTCGGAACGTCGTCCTGATACAAAAGCTGCGAACCTATCGAAGCCACCCGCAGTCCGTAGCCGTTGACGAGGTTGTCGCCCACCGACGAAGTCCACGTTCCCAGCACCGTCCACATTCCGCTTACGTAATCAGCGTCCGGCGCTTCCACAAAGTTCCGAAAATCGGGATTGATGACGCGCCCATTGATTTCCCCGGCTCTCAACGGCTTCGCCGAGATAGCCACAGTCTCAGGTCCCGGATCGCTGATATTGTGTTTGGGACGGATCGCGGCTTCGACGTACTTGTCTGCGAATCCAGGCAGCAAGGTGAGTTGCCGCAGCGGCACGTTGCCTCGGCTTACCGCGACCTCGCGCCGTGTGGCACACTCGTCATCGTCGCACACATACCAGTCGATGATCGACTGGTCCTCGCGTCCGCCAAGATTCAATGCGTAGCTCACGACGATTTTGCCGTCGTCGGGAGGGCCAATCGCCGGTTTGCGCGCAAAAGTCGGCGGATCGATGTACTTGGGCTCGACGTAAATGTGCGAAGTGACGTAGAAACCGTTGGCAGCCTCGGCCTTCACGCTCACATATTCGGCATGATTGGCGGCGTTGCGGCCAGAGACGCTGATCGATCTGCCGGTGTCGGCGCTGAGCGTGACGAGTTTTGAATCAGTGGACCAGAGAATCACGCTGTCAGAGGCGCGTTGCGGCAGAACGCTTGCCGTGAGAGTGACGCCAGGACCACCCGTGCGAATCGACGAGTTTCCCGGCGGCTCCGTGTTGGCAAACGGGTCGGCGACTGCGCCGGCGGGACGCGCCGCGGCCCCGGGAACTACGGCCGCGAGTGCCATGCGAAAGACGTCGCTGCCGTCGCTTTCATATTTTTCGCGCGCGTGGGCCGGATCCCAGTCGTCCACCTTACCATCTGGAGTCGCACGCAGCATGTTCCAGGGATTGAAAGCTCGCGCCTGTTCCGGGGTGATTTCGCGTGAAAGCGTGAACGCGTGCGGGCCGACGATGCTGTCGTAGATCACCGCGGGTTTTCCGCTGGCATCTTTGGTTTGGTAAGTCAGCGCGTAAACATTTTGCCGCACGGGGGCCTTCCAAACCATCCACGCCACCGGCGATTTGGGAGTATTCACCGGCATGGTGCAGTGGATGAGGGCAACAGGATTGCGAAATCCCTTGTAGAACTCGAGGCCGCGCGAGGCCTTGAAGACTGTGTTGATGAAGGCCATGCCGTAGGACGACATGACGCCGTTACCGGTTGGAAAGTAAACCTCGGAATCTTCCCACACGCCCACCTGGCCGCCGCCGATGAAGTCGTCAGTGCCTTCAATGTAGACGTGGGTGAAGTAGGAGCGCGTGGTGCGGATGAAGGTAGTATCGAGGCGGCTGAGCAGCGCGACATGCGAATAGACGTGCTTGTCGCCGTCGGCCTGAAGCGCCACAGCCTGCGTGATGACCGGTGAGCGCATTTTGAGATTTTTCGAGGGGTCACCAGGATACTCGTAATCTAAGTTGCAGTAGTTCACGAGCGTCAGGTTCATCATCGTGAAGCCGGTGGCGTTCACCATCAGGATGTAGCCGTTGTTCGACGCGCCTTCCTTGTTGCCGCGATTGTCGGCCAGCACCACCTTACGCCGGTCGTCTGTGAGACCAAGTAATGTGATGTAGTTTTTGCTGATAGTCA
>CAWHNV010000017.1:0-6351 GCA_963830785.1 uncultured Acidobacteriota bacterium | reverse complement strand
TACCACAATCCTCGAGAAGCTGGTTTGAGGAGATCCGCAAAGGAATTGCGATGAAGCGCAGAGAATTCCTGAGGGCGGCGGGTGCGGCGTCGGCGGTGAGCCTGGCGTAAGGGCGCACTGGCCGCACCGGGCAAGGGCGTCGCCATCATAGTGGATCCGCGCATCGCGTCTGCAATCTCCATCGGTGCGTTGGGCTGCCGAACAACTTCGCAGAGCAATCGCCGCCAGAGGCGTTCTGTGCAGGATCGTCGATTCACGAGATCAGATTCATGGATTCTCGTTTTGCGTGAAGTTCATTTACGGGTTAGAGAATGCGCCGGATGGTTTCCGCGTTATCGCGGAGAACGTGTCGGCGCTCCACGTGCCCGGCGTTGTGATCGCCGCAGGCAATGAGCGCGGCTTCATCTACGCCCTGTTGGAACTGGCAGAGAGGGTTCGTTACGGCCGCGACACCATGGCAGCGCTGCATATGACGGAAGATCTGAAAGAAACCACTCCAAACGAGATTCGCTGTGTAAGCCGCTATTTTTGCAGTGAGCTCGAAGACAAGACGTGGTTTTATGACAGGGATTTTTGGCAGGGCTACCTGGACCTGCTAGCCGCGAGCCGCTTCAATCGCTTCTGCCTTGGATTTGGCCTCGAATATGACTTTCCCAAGGGCGTGACCAGCGATTATCTGCATTTTCCTTATCCATATTTAGTGGATGTTCCGGGATACGATGTGCGGGTCGCGCAACTGGCGGCGCCGGACGGCAAGGTGCTGACGGCACCGGTTGCGTTGAGTGCCGCGGAGCGCGAAAAGAATCTTCAGGCGCTCCAATTCATTGCCGCGCAAACGGCGGCTCGCGGCTTGCACTTTCAACTCGGCATCTGGACACACGCCTACCAGTGGACGGACAGTCCCCGTGCATATCACCGCATCGAAGGATTAACGCCGCAGACGCATGCGGCCTATTGCCGCGATGCGTTGGCGATGCTGCTGAAGCTTTGCCCGGAGATCCAGGGACTGACGCTGCGTGTGCACGGCGAGAGCGGTATTCCCGAGGGCAGCTACGAGTTCTGGGAGACGCTGTTCACGGCGGTGAAGGGTTGCGGGCGCACGGTCGAAATCGACATGCACGCCAAGGGCGTAGACGAGAAGATGATCGACATTGCCGCGGCCACAGGCATGCCGGTGAAGCTGGGGGCGAAGTACTCGGCCGAGCACCAGAGCCTCGGTTATCAGCAGGCCGACATTCGCGCGCTGGAGATTCCCAAGCCGGGGCACGCGGGCGAGGGACCGTTCAGTTTGAGTTCGGGTGCGCGCTCGTTTACGCGCTACGGCTACGCGGATTTTCTCAAAAGCGGCAGCCGCTACAAGCTGCTCTTCAGATTGTGGCCGGGAACGCAGCGGCACTTATTGAGTGCGGATCCTGAGATGGCGGCAGCGTATGGGCGAACAGCACATTTTTGCGGCGCGGTGGGCCTGGACTTGATGGAGCCGCTGACATTCAAGGGCAGGGAAGGGTCGGGGCAGCCGGGCGGGCGATGCGCGTATGCCGATGCGACGCTGAACCCGAAGTACGATTGGCAAAAGTTCGAGCTTTTCTACCGCGTGTGGGGCCGCAGGCTCTACGATCCGGACGCGAATCCGGAAGCGTGGCGCCGGCGGATGCGTGCGGACTTTGGCGCAGGCGCGGTCCCGATGGAAACGGCCGTGGCCCGTGCCAGCCGGTTGTTGCCGCTGGTGACCTCGGCGCATTTGCCCTCGGCATCGAATCACTCGTTCTGGCCGGAGATATACACCAATATGCCGATCGTGACCGGCAGCGAGCCCTCGCCTTACAGCGACACGCCGGAGCCGAAATGCTTCGGCACCGTGAGTCCGCTCGATCCGCGAGACTTTTTCGACGGTCGAAGAGCACGGAGGAGATTTACTGGAGGGCAGCGCGAATCCCAAATATTCGCCGATCGACGTGGCGCAGTGGCTGGAGGATTGGGCGGCAGCGGCGAGCGAGGCGCTGGATGCGGCGCGGCGGGGAAGCGTGGCGCACCGTTTGCCCGCCTTGCGTCGCATGGAAGCGGATGTGCTGATCCAGGTGGGGCTGGGTCAATTTTTCGCTGCGAAGATGCGCGCGGGCGTTTTGTACTTTGTGTTTCAGCAAACGCTGGAACGACGGGCAGGGCTC
This sequence comes from uncultured Acidobacteriota bacterium, assembly GCA_963830785.1. GTDB lineage: Bacteria > Acidobacteriota > Terriglobia > Terriglobales > Acidobacteriaceae > Telmatobacter. The sequence continues at coordinate 4,183 of CAWHNV010000017.1, read as the reverse complement.
GAAGCACTCGACCAGTACCGGACGGCGCGCGAGGCATGGGTTGCGGCGGCGCACGCGGGGGCCGTCTATCGCAGCGACATTACGTATGGCAGCACACCGATGCGGCGCGGGCACTGGAGCGATCGGCTGGCGGCAATTGACAAAGACATTGTGGCGCTGGAGGCGCAGGCGAACGCCTCGTCCCGGGACGCTGAGGAGACTCCGGATACGCGGCGGGCGATTCTTGCAGCGACGGGACGGCCGGTGCGCCCGACGGTAGCATGGACCCATACGCCACCGTCGGCATTCGAGCCGGGAAAGCCGCTGGCGGTCGCGATTATGGTTCCGCAACAGGTGCTGGAACCGATCCTGACGCAGGTTTCTCTCCGCTACCGTCACGTGAATCAGGCTGAGCGGTGGCAGCGGGAGGAGATGTCGGCGAGCGGGACAGAGTTCAGCGCGGAAATTCCGGCCCAGTACACGCACTCGCCCTATGCGCTCGAGTATTGTTTTGAACTGCACGCTGAAGATGGCGCCGCGTGGCTGGCTCCGGGTTTCAATGCGGCGCTTTCGAGCCAGCCCTACTACGCGGTGCTGCCTAAAGGCGCCTGACGGCCAGCGCCCAGCGGTTCGCCAAGCTGCTCGGAGCCGCCGCAAACCCGGCATATGTACACCCCCGACCCCGATGCGTTATCCTAAGTTTTAGCCCATGATTTTTTCACGTGACTACATTGGGTATCTCGCCCGCCGCACGGTCAAGCACCTGATTGACGCCAAGTTGATCACCTCCAGCGATTTGAAGGTGACAGAAGAGCGCGTCAACGCAGCTCTGCTCGACGAGCTTTCGCTCGAAGACCGCATCAACGAAGAAGTGCGCGTGATTCTCGAGGCCTACTCCGACGAGATGCGTAAGAGCGGCGCGCAATATGCCGAGATGTTCAAGAAGGTGAAGAACGAGCTCAGCAAAAAGTACAAGGCGGTGCTATGAGAATCAGCCGCGACAAGCTGAACAAGCTCGCCCATACCGTGGCTGACGCGCTGGCCGAGGTCGACCAGGTCGGCTTTCTGGACGATCGCAATACCATCCGGCAGGAGGCGCGCAAGGAACTGGAGATTCTACTCACTGAAGAGGCGCGGATCGATACGGCGGCGCGGCTGAAGATCGCGAACCAGCGCAAGATCATCCTCGAAGGTTCGCAGGAGTGGGACATTCTGTACCGCAAATACTACAACGACGAAGTGCGCAAGCTGGGGATCTGAGGCGCTTGGCTCGGGGACGGCACGTAGATTGCCCGGCTATTGAATCAAGCCCAGGGCTTTGAGTTCACCCTTCAGTTTTGCCGTAGCGATCGGCTTCACCAGGTAGGCGTCGCAACGGCCCAGCAGCGCCCCGCTGATGCTGCTCGTATCGGTATGGATCGTGGTTACGATGATTTTGGCGGACTTCGAAACATGCGCGGCAGCTTCCTGTTTGGGAATTTCCGGGATCGCTTCGTGCCCGTTCTCCTTGCCTTGCCAACGTCTGCATTGATACCCACCTTGCCATCGCCGGAGGCAACTCCGACAGCGACATAGCCATGCCGCCATTGAATTGTTCTAATTGGAATTGCTTCCCGGCCGAATCGAGGGACTTTCATCTGCGCATCGGACTTTCCTTCGGGCAGGGAATTAGCGCGACAGAAACCCGAGGTCGCACAGTTCCCCTCGGCCGCCAACCCGCTTCGGTCTTTGCGTTGCGCCTTTCTGCGACCCGGATAAATTGCCACCTGCCAGCGATTTTGCGATACTGTTTGAGGCCGTCATAATGCTGCTTGGTATTCACCAATCGAGCAACCGGATGCCTGGATTCAAGCCATTGATTTTAAAGGCGCTATCGTCTAGGGGTTAGGACGTGAGATTCTCAGTATATGAATCCACCTGCATCCTCCCAAACACTTGAAAATCGACAAAACTATTGATAATGAGTATGTTAATGGCGCTTCTGCTTGGTTGCAATCGTGAGCAGATTTCGCGTACATTGCCAGTTTTTGCGATTTTTGACGAGCTTGGATAGTAAAAATGGATAGTAAGCTGGTTGACATCTTCCCCAAGTTTTTCCAAGGTTTCTTGCCCAGCTTGAGTCCGGTATAGCCCTGCTATTGAAGGTGATTTGCAATGGAGCGGCTGCCAGCGCATCGCCCTACTTGCGCTTCCGTATGCCGGCCAGCAGCTCCGAACGCCCGACGACCGTTCGCGGGCTCTCCAGCTTCGGCGGGTCGGAGATGCCTTCGAAGGCTTGGCTCGACTTCCACGGGCTTAGGCTGTACATCCGGGAATCCCGCAGCGAGTTCACGCCCTCGTTCCAGGCCGCCAGCATCCGCTTGCCCGTGTCCCGAAATCCAGCCAAGCTGTCCATTTTTTCGCGAACTGCCGGGGCGGTGTCGGCGACGGCATTGCTGATTCGCTCGACCATCTCCCGCTGCTCCTTTTCAGAGATGCCGAAGTTGGCGGTGATGAACCGGGCGAGAGTTTTCCCCGGTAGCCACGTCTTCTTGCCCATCAGGCCGATGCCGGGTGGGTTGTGCTGGTATCCGGCATAGACCGAGGTCGTGAAGAAATCGTAGGCAGGAGCGAGACTGGCATCATCCCGCGATGTGTAGACCAGCGCGATGTTCTTGGCGTGGCAATCGGCATTCCGCAGTGCGTAGGTCAGCAGCAGCATCGCGGTGAGTTTCTGGAAGGTCTCGTACTGGTCTCGCCCCAACACATGCGCCCGAACTGCCTTCGCGATTCTCTCCCATGTGGTGTCGTACTTCTGAGCAGGGCGCAGCCCAAGCAGCGCACAGAAGTCCTCCAAAGCGCGGAATGGCTTGCCGGTCTCATCCACGTCGAAGCGATGCACCACGAGGACATTGCCATCCTCGGAAAGTTCCGTCTTGGCCGTGGGCAACACCTTGGCCGCGACCTGCATACACAGGTGCTCGTTGGTCGTAGCGAACGGAAGCCGCGATGACGACCCCTTGATAATGTGCCGGTGGGTCAGCATGGTCGCCTTGGGGTGCCGTCCGAGTCCGGCCTTCTTTTGCTTCTCCACGTCGAGGAACTTCGGCAGGATGCCCGAGACGCCGCTCCTTGCGTGCTCCCGTACAAGCTGCGAGAACGCCTCCTCGGAGTTGTCGCCCTTCAGCAGTTCGGCGACCTCGACCGGCTTGGCCGGTTCATCGAGCACCGCGCCCGGTGGAGCGACTTTCAGCCGTCCCACCATGTTGCGGCCAATGACCGAGAGCAGCGCAACCGGGCTGGCTCCGATGTGCGGTCCGAACTCCTCCTGCAAAACTTGCAGCAAGTAGCCCTCGGGAAGATTCATGCGGAAGATGGGATGAAGTTCGTCGTCCCACGGATAGGACTCGGTGCGGACGGGCATCGTCAGCGAGACAAGGTTCTCAGGCGAGGCATCCGGCGTGTAGGCCATCACGCTGCGGAAGTCGCCGACCTGTTCGAGCACTCCGACGTGCTTGTCGAGGACGTGGACATTCAGCTTCATGCTCCACCCCGCTCACGCCGCAATTCATCGAGGGTGCCAGCCGCCCCAACTTCGGCGAAGCTCATCTCCAGTCCAAGAACAGCGAGGACAGCCAGTAGCTTGCGGGAGCCAAATTCTGTCAACTGCCCTCGCTCGAATCGCACGAGAGTCTCCCGTGTGAGCCCAGTGCGGCTGGCGACCTCGTTCTGGCTCAACTTGAGAGCCTTGCGCCTAACCGCGACCGCTTCGCCGAGTTCCGCTAGAGTCTGCATGAGTGATATATACATCACTCTGAGAAATTATTCAACAAGATGTGATCAAATTATCACTATTTCGGTAGGTTTCCCTGTTAACCGAAGGGTTGTAGGTTCGAGTCCTACCTGAGGAGCCAAAACTCAATTAAAATCAATAAGATGTGAGGCGGCAAAAATGGCCGCCATTTTTATTTTGGTCAAATGGCTGTTTTGGTGGCTGTTCGGTCCGTGGCTACCACAAAATATTTTCTTGCATCGGTGCCGACAGGGGCGAAGGCAAAGGCTGATGCTGCGCATCCGCAGCCTGAAATTCGTTAAGCCGGCTATGACCCGCTTCTCAAATCACCCCGGTAAAGAGGCCTCGCTGCTCACGAAAATTCGGCGGTTGCTGAGAGGCGTGACTCCATGCAAGCCGAATAGCTCGTAAACGTGGATGAGCGCTAAGGGC
>CAWHNV010000016.1:0-38448 GCA_963830785.1 uncultured Acidobacteriota bacterium | reverse complement strand
ATTTGCTGAATCGCAATCGGGTTGATGTTATAGAGCGTCACGTCGGCCAATCGCAGTTGCGTCGAGAAGTAGACGATTTCCTGGAACAGGTCCTGCTGCATTTTTGTATCGATGGGGAAATTACGGCCGGAAAGGAGAGGCCAGCCCGGCGAGATCCACAAAACGATTTTCCGCCCCGGCATTGTGGGCGCGAGCTGTGTGAGATGCTGCAAAGCCGCCAAGGAAATTCGCACTCGATCGAAGTCGCCAAATGAAGTTCCGCGGTCGATCTCGCGCCGATCGATGGTGGAATGCGCCAGCGCATTAGCAGCCAGAGTGCCGTCGGTGGAGAAGTCCTGTACTACCTGCGCTCCGCGATCCGTGAGGATCTCAATGGCAGTGGGATAAGGCAATTTGCCGTCGTTGGAACGCAGGAATCTGACCACACCATCCCGCTGCATCACCGCAGTGCCGTAATCCGCATTCACTTCATCGAGGCTGAGAATCACCTCGAGAGGTTCTTGCTCCGGGGTCACCACTTTGAATGAAGTAATGGGTTGCGCGGATTTGTTGTCGAGGATGGTGAAGTCCTGCTGAGTGAGATCGGAGACGGGAGCGCCTGATTTCGCTGTGACCGTGACGTTCAGATGGATGCTCTGCGTGGAGGGCGGAGCGTTCGGGGCTTCTTGAGCCAGCGCGATGGCGACTACCGCGAGACAAGCCCCGAAGGCGAACGAAGATCGCCCGGCAAATCCCATGGAAACCCTCCTTGTTCCGTGACGATCAGCTCAGGAAAATGCGCGTCGCACGCCTTGCCGTGGCCGGAGCGGCGGATTGAATCGTGGCTAACACTATACACGCAGGAGCAGCGATGGAAGGAGATTCGCGGGCAGGAAGCTCTGTTTTGCTTCCGCAGCAGCCCGGTAGAATAAAAGTTCATATGGAAACGAATAGGAAGGCCTCTGACGTGGCAGGTTCGATCCTCGAGGGCAGCCGTTTTGTCCGTGCATGTCTGTGCAAGCCGGTAGATCGCACGCCGGTTTGGTTTTTGCGGCAGGCCGGCCGTTACATGCAGGAGTATCGCGACGTGCGCAAGCATCACACGCTGGTGGAAATTTGCAAGATGCCCGAACTGGCCGCTGAAGTGACCATCACTGCGGCGGAAAAGCTGGGCGTAGACGCGGCAATTATCTTTGCCGATCTGCTGCTGCCTCTGGAACCGATGGGGTTGGATTTCGAGTTTCAGGCGGGTGAGGGCCCCGTGGTGCATCGTCCCGTGCGAACGGCGGAAGACGTGCGCGCTTTACGCACGGATCGCGCGAGCGATCTTGGCTACGTGGCGCGAGCCATTGAGAAGGTCGCGGCGCACTTTGGCGACCGGTTGGGCATTATCGGCTTTTGTGGAGCGCCTTACACGTTGGCCAGCTACATGATTGAAGGCGGCGGCTCGCGAAACTACATCGAAACGAAAAAGATGATGTACGGCACCACCACTGCGTGGGGCAGCCTTTTGGACAAGCTGGTAGTTGTACTAACGGAGTACTGCAGCCAGCAGGTGCAGGCGGGCGCCGATGTTATTCAGATCTTCGATAGCTGGGTCGGCTCACTATCGCTCAGCGACTATCGCGCGTACGCCTTCGAGGCCTCAAAACGGCTGGTACGCGCGGTGCAGGCCATGGGCGTGCCTGTGATTTATTTTGGCGTGGAAACTGCCGGATTACTCGAGCAGATGGCGCAGACCGGAGCCGACGTGATCGGCCTGGACTGGCGGCAGCCGCTCGACGAAGGCTGGCGGGCCGTCGGTCACGGGCACGCGGTGCAAGGCAATCTCGACCCGATTACGCTTTTTGCGCCGCTGGAAGTGCTGGAGCAACGCGTGAAGGAGATTCTGCGCGCAGCCAATGGCCGGCCGGGACACATCTTCAATTTGGGTCACGGGATTGTGCCGCAGACGCCCGTAGAGAATGTGCAGGCCGTGGTGCGGATGGTGCGCGAATTTCGCCTGGAGGACGCGCGTGACTAAACAGGCAGTTTTATTACTGGCGCATGGTACTCCAGAGACGATCGAACAAATTCCCGAATACCTGCGCAATGTGGTGAGCGGGCGACCGTTGCCGCAATCAGTTGTCGAGGAGATTCAGCATCGCTATGCGCAGATAGGTCACAGCCCTCTGACGGAGATCACGTTTGAGCAAGCGCGGCTCGTCGAGGCTGAGCTTGCCGCAGTAGGCCATGCGGTCCCGGTGTACGTGGGCATGAGAAACTGGCGGCCCTATATTCCGGAAGTAGTGCGGCAAATGCGCACGGACGGCATCGATGAGGCTGCGGTAATCTGCATGGCGCCGCAGAACTCGCGCACGAGCGTGGGACTGTATCGGCGGGCGGTGGAGGCCGAGGCAGGGAACTTGCGCATCGACTTTACGCCGGGATGGGCGCAACATCCACTGCTCGCGGACGCGTTTGCCGAGCGATTGCGGCCGGCGCTGGCCAAGCTGACTAAGGAAGTAGGAGGGCCTGTGCCGGTGTTGTTCACTGCGCACAGCGTTCCCACGCGCACGGTAGAAGCGCCTGCAGTTGACGCCGATGGCGGCAAGCGCCTCTGGCCGGGGCAGGGCGCTGATCCGTACGCCGAGGAGGCGCGCCACACGGCTGAGCTGGTGGCCGCGCGCGTGCCGGAAATTCCTCGCTGGTGGTTTGCCTTTCAGAGCCAGGGGGCAAGCGGCGGAGCGTGGCTGGGCCCCAGCGTGGAGGAAACTCTTGACAAGCTTGCGGCTGAGGGCGTGAAAGCCCTGATTCTACAGCCAATTGGGTTTCTCTGCGACCATGTCGAAATTCTGTTCGATGTAGACATCCTTTTCCGCGAGTACGCCATCAAACTGAGCATCCGGCTAGAGCGGCCGGAATCGCTTAATGCTTCAGTAACACTGGCGAAAGCCATTGCGGGTCTTGCGCGCGGTGGGCTGGTGCGATTGGGCGCACTCCAGTGAGTCCGAATTAAAGACGACGCACAGAGTGAGGAATTCGTAGTTATTGGTGTTATTAGTTTTTGAGTTACCCCAGTATCACAGTTGGTCCCATCTGCGTTTGCGCGGCCCATTTGGGGATAAGATCAAGAGGCAAATCTTCCCGGAGTGCAAGTCCCCGGTGATCCCAAACTATTAGCTGGCATAAAACCTGCGCGGCAATCTTGGCGGGGCCGGTTTGTGCTGCCAGCAAGTCGAAGCGTTTGTCGGAGATGACGCATGTCGGAAGTAATGTCGCGGCGAGCCCTGGCGGGAAGCTTTGTCGAGGTGAAGGCTGGAAACATTGTTGAAGTGAAGGCTAAAGACATTGTCGCGGTGAACGCCGCGGACGAACGCGTGCATTGCGACGACTGTGGCAGCGACGAGGTCTATCGCATCTTCCGCAAGGGCTTTCTTCAACAGAAGATTTATCCATTGTTCGGCTTCTTTCCCTGGCGGTGCAAAGGGTGCGGCTTGCGCCTCATGCTGCGCAAGCGCGATTTGGCGAGCAAGCAGGATTCCACGGAATGAATTCAAATCGGCGCAACTTCAGGAGCGGAAGAAGTTTCGAGCCAGAAAGAGCACGTTGGCGGGGCGTTCTGCCAGCCGGCGCATAAAGTAGGGATACCACTCCGTTCCAAAAGGAACGTAGACGCGCACCTTGTAGCCGTCGCGCACCAGATTGCGCTGCAGATCACGGCGCACTCCATATAACATCTGAAATTCGAAATGTTCGCGGCCGATTCCATGCGACGCGGCGTAGGTTTTTATGGCGTCGACGATGGCTTCATCGTGGGTTGCCAGCCCGTGATAAATCGGACTGTCGAGAAGCAGGTGGCCAAGCTTGAGAAAGTTTGCATCCACGTCCGCCTTGCGCGGAAACGCGACTTCGGACGGCTCTTTGTAGGCGCCTTTGCATAGCCGGATGCGGATGCCTTCGGCGAGCAATTGCTCCACGTCGGCCTGGGAGCGGTAGAGATAGGCCTGAATGACGACGCCGACAGCGCCGCGCATAGCAGGGCGCGCATGGATGCGACGCACAATGTCGAGCGTGACTTGCGTCAGGCGCGAGTCCTCCATGTCGATGCGGACAAAGCTTTCCGTAGCGCGGGCGTGCTCGACGAGGTTCCCGGCGATGGACTCGGCCAGATCCGCCGATTGCTCAAGACCCATCTGCGTGAGCTTGACGCTGATGTTGGCGTGGATGCCGCGGGCAGCGATGGCATCGAGCAACTTGTGGTAAACGTCGGCGGCGCGATGCGCCTCGCTCTCTGAGGTGACGCTCTCGCCGAGCGAGTCGAGCGTGACGGCGATGCCCTGACGGTTGACCTCTTCGGCCACGCGCAATGCATCGTCGGGTGTCATGCCCGCGATGAAGCGCGAGTTGAGGCGGGCTCCCAGCCGGGAGTGCTCGCAGAAATGGCGTAATGGACGATTATGAGAGAGTGCGATAAAAGCGGAACGAAGAAATGGCATGACCTGTCCCTGCTTGAGAGCGCGCCGCTGAAGGCTCACTCCGCAAACAGAATAGTTTCGCACATTGGGCCGGGCCAGGCACGGTAACAAAACACACGTCACGCACAGTGCAGTTCTGACTAAACCCCCGTCTAGAATGCCTTTCGCAGCGTACGCATTTCCGTCAGCGCACCTGGAACAAGGCGCTCCCATGCGGCGGTAAGGTGACGCTTATGTCTTTGGACTCTTTGGTGGTCGAATCGTCCCAGGCATTCTGGGCGGAGTGTTTTGCGTTATCGAGTCCGAGGTCCTTCCATGTGGTGCGCGCCGTGGCCGCGCTCGAGCCAAGATTGAAGAAAGCGAAAAACTCTGCATAGCCGCGCGCGCCGGGTTGCTCGATGGTAGCGCGCCAGACACGCATGTTTTCAAAACCCGCGCCAAGCGCAGAGACGTCGACGGGACGGCTATAGGTGGCGTTCTGATTCACAAAGAGAACAGCCTGGTTGGTGATGAGCGAACGCGTGAAATCGTCGAGCCGAGTCAGGTTGCCGCCGAGAATGAGGGGCGAGCGAGCCACGGCCCAAAGTGTGAATTCGGTGCGCTGCTCGTCCTGCGTTTCGCGTGATTGTCGCGCTTCGCCCATGCCAGGGTGAGGGCCGAGCCAGCCTTCAGGGAGCATGTCAGCATCGGGCCAATTACCGGGGCCGGTATAAGTGAACCACTTCGCGAGGCGATCGAATTCGCCCACGATCCCGAAAGGGTACTCGTCATCCGGCTTGTTGGGAAAGCTCCATCCATCCCAGTGGTCGTTCGTGATGCGCCACATCTGTGCATACTTCGCCACCTCGGCTGCGTGCTCAAGCGCAGTGGGACCTGGCGAAAGACTCAAGACGATGGGCCGGCCAGTTTTTTGGATGGCTTCGGCAATCTGGCGAATCTCCGTGGGCCGGTAGGGATTGGTCGCGATGCAGTCGACCTTAAGAAAGTCCACGCCCCAATACGCATAAAGCTTCAGCATGGAGTCGTAATAGGCCTGGCCCGCTGCATTGTCCTTCACGCCCCAGTTACCCTCGTCCCAAGGGCAGGGAGATGTGGTGTCAGCAGCGTCGGCGGCATGGAATTGCGTGCCCGCAATGGGCAACTTGGCTGCGACCACCTGCCGGGGAATGCCGCGCACGATGTGAATGCCGAACTTCAGTCCCTGCGCGTGCAACCAATCGGCGAGAGGCCTGAATCCGGCGCCGCTGTTGGCAGACGGGAAGCGCGCCGGCACTGGAATCAGCAGCCCGTTGCTGTTCCAAAGATACTGTTTCTGTTCGAGAGTCTTGCCTGCGGGATTGGCCATGTACCAGCCCTCGTCGATGACAGCGTATTTCCACCCGAACTGCTCGAGAGAAACTAAAACGGTCGCGTTGTCCCGGAATTGCTCCTCGTCGATCGTGAGTCCGTAGGAGTCCCAACTGTTCCATCCAAGTGGAGGAGTGGGCGCGAGCGTTTGCGCGGAGCCGAGTCGCGGAACGATGCATGTGGCAGCAAGAACGACGGCAGGTAAAAAGCCAAACTTGTTCATGAGGAACGTATAGCACATTCCGCGCGGCAACGGGATTCACCGAGGAGAAATACGAATGCCGGGTGTCGGGGTTATCCTACGAAAATCCGAATGATAATGGATTGGTCAAGTAGAGGAGCTGTGATGGAAAGTGTGTTGAGGGCCGGAAAATTGTGCGTGTATGCTTCGGCCTTGGTTCTAGGCCTGTCGGTTTTGACGGTGCAGATTCCGGCTCAAGCGGCAGCGAATGGTGGCGCGAATTCGATTCAGGCCCTCTTCGTCAGCGATATCCACTTCGATCCGTTTCGTGATCCCGGAAAGGCCGCGCAACTGGCAGCGGCGCCGGTTGGTGACTGGGACCGAATTCTGGCTGCTCCGGCGTCAGCCGATGCCGCGGCACAGTGGACGAAGCTCGACCAGGCGTGCCCCACGCGCGGCGCAGACACTTCCTACGCTCTCTATCAATCGAGCTTGCATGCCATCCACGCGCAGGCTGGTGATGCGAAGTTTGTCATTCTGAGCGGCGACCTGATTGCACACAACTTTTCGTGCAAATTCGCCGCGGTGTTTCCCAAAGCGGCGCCGACCGACTACAGGACCTTTGTGGAGAAGACCATCGACTACGTTTTTGCTAACTTGCGTACCGCGCTTCCCGGAGTTCCGGTGTACGCGGCGTTGGGCAATAACGATTCCGATTGCGGCGACTATCAACTCGACCCGAATAGCAGATTCCTGAAGGAGGCTGCGCAGGTGTTTGCAGCCGATTTCGAGGGAGCGGAAAAGGAGCAGGCCCTGCGAGACTTTGCCGCAGGCGGCTACTATGGCGTGAACCTGCCCGCGCCGATTGAGAAAACGCGGCTGCTTGTGCTGGACGACATATTTATGTCGGTCCGGTATCAAACCTGTGGCGGCAACGTAGATCCGGCGCCTGGGGCTGCGCAAATCGCATGGCTAAAACAGCAGTTGAACGACGCACGCGACAAAAAAGAGAACGTATGGGTGATGGCGCACATCCCGCCGGGCGTGGACTCGTATGCGACCGCGAGGCAATGGATGGCTCTTTGCGCAGGAGGCAAACCGAAGATGTTTCTTTCCTCGGAAGCGCTGCCCGAAGTGCTCGCAGACTACGGCGACGTGGTGCAATTGACGATCTTCGCGCACACCCACATGGATGAGGTGCGGTTGCTGACTCCGGCAGCGGTCGCCGTGGGGCGGAAGCCCGTCGCGGTGAAGATGGTGGCATCGATTTCGCCGGTTGACGGGAACAATCCATCGTTCACGGTGGCGACGATCGATCCGGCGCATGCCGTTCTCAAGGACTATCGCGTGATTGCGGCTTCCAATCAGACCGGCGTCGATACGACGTGGAGCGAAGAGTACGATTTTGCGAAAGCCTATCATGAGCCGGCGTTTACGGCGGCCGCTCTGGAAAATTTGATCGCAGGCTTCAAGACTGATCCGGCGGCGCAAACGAGTGCAAGCCAAAACTACCTGCGCTTCTACATGACGGGAGTCGACATGCGGATGATGGCGCTCATCTGGCATCCGTACGTGTGCTCGCTGACCAATGCCGCGCCCGATGTGTACAGAGAGTGTGTGTGCAGTCTTGTGAAGTGAGGCGGCGGGTGCGCAGACAAAAAAGCTGGCTAACGCGTGGACTGAATTATTTGAAGAACGGTTTCCAAGACGACGAAATCCGGGTAGTTAATGTTCTGCCCGCGACTTCGGAATCGATGAGCGAGGCCGCAAGATCCCAAACACGTGGGTCATTCTCAATTTCATGATGAGGCTTGTTCAGCGTTCGCGCATACCAGGGATAGTTATCGCAATTGATTCGCTGGCCCTCATAGGTCATTTGGAGATTTCCGATGATCGTCGTTTGCGCCGGATCGGTTGCGACGATCTCTATGCGTCCGTGAAGCGGCCCCCGCGATTGATAAAAATTAATGGCATTTGCTACATTTGAGGGGATCCGCGAGTCATCACGGCCCAATTTTGCGATGCTGTCCACCTGGATAGTGAGCAGGACCGGAATGCCTTGCTTCGCTAATTCTCGAGCAAATACCAGTGTTTCTGTCGCCCCCCAGCTGTGCCCATAAAGAATGATTCTTGCCTGCTCTTTCTCGGCAAGCGATGGATTGTCGTTCCCATTTTCGTCGAGGAGACGCAGAACTTCATGAAGCGCCTTTCTCCCGTCGTGATTTCCAAACACCTCAGCATGCATGTCGGGGCGATAACGGTCGCGAAGATATTCGGCAAACTGCACTTCAGGGTGGCCCTGGTCATCGTGCCGGACAAATCCACCTACAAATCCAATGACTATTAACTGTCGAGTATTGGCGCCACCCTCCGCTGTGGCGAGGTTGTTTAGTCCGGATACCTCCCCTGCACTCCGCAACGCGACAGGAAAAAACTCCGGCGTCGCCGCACTGTCAAGGCCTGTCGACCCGTACGGCCGCGCGGTCTGTGCCACGGCGCAAAGAGAAACTGTGGCGACCAGCCCAAGCAGCGCACACACGAACCGTCGGCGGGCCGTGAGGTACCGATGCCGGATGGTGGCTTGATTGGAAGGCGCTACTCCGCAGTTTGAGCAGTCGAGATTTAGAGGGGAATCAATCTCGGGCATTATGAGCTTATACAGCATTTCATTTATCAATGATGGTCAATTCTGAACACTTCGCTTCGATAGCGTACCCCCAGGAACGCACTCCCAGGACACGTAGAACGGTCGAACCCCAGTGCGCGCTCACAGCGTCAACGGGAACTGACGGCCGCGGAGTAGCGGACGCGCGCTAACTGCTCGTCTTTTGCCGCCAGGTATTCGTTAACTGCGGCGGCGGCTTTGCGGCCTTCGGCAATAGCCCAGACCACGAGCGACTGGCCGCGGCGCATGTCGCCAGCGGCGAAGATGCCCTCGACGGAACTCATGTAGTTTGTAGTTGCGATGTTGCCGCGCGGGTCAAGCGCCAGGCCAAGCTGCTCGATCATGCCGTTGCGGACGGGGCCGAGGAAGCCCATGGCGAGCAATACCAGATCGGCGTCGAGCGTGAACTCGCTGCCCGTAATGGGTTCGAACTTGGGCGGCGGCCCAACGCGAATGGCGTGCAGCTGCTTGACGTTGCCGTTGGCGTCGCCTGTGAACTTCAACGTGCCAATGCTCCAGTCGCGATTGCCGCCTTCTTCATGCGAACTTTCGGTCCGCAGTTGCAGCGGCCAGAGAGGCCACGGTGTGCTGCCGGCGCGCTCTGCCGGCGGCTTGGGCATGATTTCAAATTGATGCACGCTTTTGGCGCCCTGACGATGGCTGGTGCCGAGGCAGTCTGCGCCCGTGTCGCCTCCACCAATGATGATGACGTGTTTGCCGGTAGCGAGAATCGGCGCGGCGGCTTTCATGGATTTGAGCAGTGCCTCTTCTGAGTCGCCTTCGTTGCGGCGATTTTGCTGGGGCAGAAACTCCATGGCGAAGTGAATTCCATTGAGCTCGCGGCCGGGAACAGGGAGATCGCGAGGGTGCTCGGAGCCACCGCAGAGAAGGACGGCGTCGAAGCCCTCCGTCAGCGATTCCACAGAAACATTCACACCGACGTGCGCGTTGGTTTCAAAGACCACGCCTTCGGCTTTCATCTGCTCGATACGGCGATCGACGACATGTTTCTCAAGCTTGAAGTTCGGGATGCCGTAGCGGAGCAAGCCGCCGATGCGGTCGTTCTTTTCAAACACTGTAACGGAGTGGCCTGCGCGGCGCAGTTGCTGCGCGGCTGCCAGACCAGCAGGACCGCTGCCGACGACAGCCACGCGCTTGCCCGTGGATTGTTCCGGCGGCTCGGGATGAATCCAGCCCTCGTCCCAGGCGCGCTCCACAATTGATCGCTCGATGAGCTTGATCGAAACCGGCGGCTGGTTGATGCCGAGCACGCATGCGGCCTCGCACGGTGCGGGGCAAATGCGACCGGTAAACTCGGGAAAATTATTGGTCGAGTGAAGGCGGCGAATGGCGGCCTCCCAGCGGTTGCCGTAGACGAGATCGTTCCAGTCAGGAATCAGATTGTTGACCGGGCAGCCGGTGTGGCAGAAGGGCACGCCGCAATCCATGCAGCGAGCGCCCTGCTCGCGCTGCTTTTCCTCGGGGAACGGTTCGTAAATCTCAAACCAATCCTTGATGCGCTCTTCAGGCTTGCGCCGCGTGGCCTGGGCTCGTTCAATTTCCAAAAAGCCTGTGACCTTACCCATGTTGCACCTCCGCGGCAGCCGCCACGAGAGGCGACGAAGTGGTGGGTGGTGCGTAAACCGCTTCCGCGCGCGCTACGCCAAGCACGCGCTTGTACTCGTGCGGGAAAACTTTGATGAACTTCGGCTGTGCGTCGGCCCAGTGTTCGAGGATCCACGCGGCGCGCGGGCTGCCGGTAACGTCGCGATGACGCGCCAGCAGGTTGCGGACCTGCTCCACATCGGCAGGATCAACAAGTGGTTCGAGATCGACGCTGGCTTTGTTGCAACGGCGAATGGAGAAGTCGCCCTGGTCGTCGTAAACGTAGGCGATGCCGCCGCTCATACCTGCGGAGAAATTGCGGCCGGTAGAACCAAGAACGATGACGAGGCCGTTGGTCATGTATTCGCAGCCGTGGTCGCCCACACCCTCGACCACGGCAGTGGCTCCGGAGTTGCGGACGGCGAAACGTTCGCCTGCGATGCCGTTTAGGAAAACTTCGCCCGCAGTAGCGCCGTAGAGAACGACGTTTCCGGCGAGAATGCTTTCTTCAGGCAGGTAGCTGGAAGTTTTGGCGGGATAGGAGATGATGCGCCCGCCGGAAAGCCCCTTGCCAAGATAGTCGTTGGCGTCGCCTTCGAGTTCGAGCGTGACGCCGCTGGGCACAAAGGCCCCGAAGCTCTGGCCCGCCGAGCCACGGAACTTGTAGTGGATGGTTCCGTCAGGCAAGCCAACCGACCCGAAGCGGCGGGCGATTTCGCCGCCCAGCATGGCGCCGACCGTGCGGTGCACGTTGCGAATGGCGAAACTGCCGGTGACCTTAGCCTGCGATTCGAGCGCAGGCTTGGCTTTGGCGATGAGGGCGTGGTCGAGTGCCGGCCCGAGGCCGTGGTCCTGGCAGGTGGTGCGACGGCGCGCCACGCGCGAGGGCAGCGTGGGCACATGAAGAATCGACGAGAGATCGATGCCCTTGGCTTTCCAGTGTGCGTCGTCGATGTGCACGTCGATTTTTTCCACCCGGCCCACCATCTCGTCGACGGTCTTGAAGCCGAGCTTGGCCATGTGCTGGCGCATTTGCTCGGCAATAAAGAAGAAGAAGTTGATGACGTGCTCGGGCGTGCCGGTGAAGCGCGCGCGGAGCACAGGATCCTGCGTAGCGATGCCGACCGCGCAGGTGTTCAGGTGACACTTGCGCATCATGATGCAGCCCATTGAAATAAGCGGCATGGTTGCGAAACCGAATTCCTCAGCGCCGAGCAGGGCAGCGATTACCACGTCGCGGCCTGTCTGCAACTTGCCGTCGGTCTGCACGCGGATGCGTGAGCGCAGGTCGTTGAGCAGGAGCACCTGCTGGGTTTCGGCGAGGCCGAGTTCCCACGGCAGCCCGGCGTGCTTGATGGAACTGAGCGGCGAAGCGCCAGTACCGCCGGTGTCGCCAGAAATGAGCACCACGTCGGCGTGCGCCTTGGAAACGCCCGCAGCGACAGTGCCGACGCCGACCTCGGAAACGAGCTTGACCGCAATCCGAGCCTGCGGATTGACGTTCTTGAGATCGTAGATCAGTTGCGCCAGATCTTCGATCGAGTAGATGTCGTGATGTGGCGGAGGCGAGATGAGTCCGACGCCGGGGATGGAGTGACGGATGCGCGCAATTTCGCTGTCGACTTTGTGGCCGGGAAGCTGGCCGCCCTCGCCGGGCTTTGCGCCCTGCGCCATTTTAATTTGCAGCTCCGTGGCGTTGACCAGATAGTTCGTGGTGACACCGAAGCGGCCGCTGGCCACCTGCTTGACAGCCGAGCGGCGCGAATCGCCGTTCGCGTCGGGCTTGAATCGAGCTTCGTCCTCGCCGCCTTCGCCGGTGTTCGACATGCCGCCGAGGCGGTTCATGGCGATGGCGAGCGTTTCATGCGCCTCTTTTGAAATTGACCCGAAGCTCATGGCGCCCGTCGTGAAGCGCTTGACGATTTCCTTGGCAGGCTCGACCTCTTCAATCGGAATCGGCTTCTCAGCGTATTTGAGTTTCAGAAGTCCACGCAACGTGCAGAGATTGCGGTTCTGATTGTCGATCAGGTCGGTATATTCCTGGAACGTGGTCGCATTGTTGGTGCGCACTGCGTGTTGCACCTTGCTGATTGTGAGCGGATTGAGCAGGTGATACTCGCCGCCTTCGCGGTATTGATATTGGCCGCCGACTACCAGCTCAGTTTCAGAATCCGTCAGCGGCTGGTAGGCGTACGCGTGCTTCATCTGCGCTTCGCGAGCGAGCACGTCGAGGTCAACTCCCTCGATGCGCGATGCTGTGCCTGGGAAGTAGGCCTCGATGAGCGACTGGTTCAGGCCCACTGCTTCGAAAACCTGCGCGCCGCGATAACTTTGCAGGGTCGAGATGCCCATCTTCGAGAAGGTCTTCAACAAACCTTTGTTGATGGCCTTGATGAAGTTCTTTTCGGCATACTCGGCCGTTACTTTTTCCGGCAGCAGCCCGCGGCGCTTGAGATCGTGGATGGTCTCGATGGCCAGATATGGGTTAATGGCGCTGGCGCCGTAGCCGATCAGCAATGCAAAGTGCATCACCTCGCGCGGCTCGCCGCTTTCGATGATGAGCGCGACCTGGGTGCGAGTTTTTTCCTGCACCAGGCGATTGTGCACGGCGGCCATGGCCAGCAGGCTGGGAATGGGCGCGTAGGTGCCATCGACGCCGCGATCGGAGATAATGAGCAGCGTGTAGCCGGAGTTGACGGCGTGAGATGCGCGGTTGCTTAAGTCATCGAGCGCGCGCCTCAGACCTTTTTCACCATCCTCGCCGCGGAAGAGCGCCGGCAACGTGGTGGCGAGCAGGTCGCCCGATGAAACGCGGCGCAGTTTTTCGAGATCGCGGTTGGTGAGGATAGGATGAGGCAGCTTCAGGGTGTGACAGTTCTCCGGCGCTTCATCCAGAATGTTGCGCTCCGTGCCGATGTAGCTGATGAGCGACATGACCAACTCTTCGCGGATGGGGTCGATAGGCGGATTCGTGACCTGGGCAAAGAGTTGCTTGAAGTAGTTGAACAGCGGCTGCGGACGGTCGGAGAGGCAGGCCAGCGGCACATCGGTGCCCATGGAACCGATCGGCTCCTCGCCATTGGCAGCCATGGGCGCGAGCAAAATGCGCAGATCCTCTTCGCTGTAACCGCAGGCGCGCTGGCGGCGCAGCAGCGTCTCGGGATTCGAGGCAATGATGCGCGCGGGCTCGGGCAGCGAGTCGATGATGACTTGTTGCTCCTTGAGCCACTCGGCGTAAGGCTTTCGCCCAGCGAGATCCTTCTTGATTTCGGCGTCGGAGACAATGCGCTGCTGCACGGTATCGACGAGGAACATGCGTCCCGGCTGCAGACGGCCTTTCTTAATGATGTCCTCGGCGGGAACTTCAATCACACCGGCTTCGGAGGCAAGCACAACCAGATCATCCTTAGTGACGATATAGCGGCCGGGCCGGAGGCCATTGCGATCAAGCGTAGCGCCGATCACCTTCCCGTCGGTGAAGGCAATGGCGGCGGGGCCGTCCCATGGCTCCATCAGCGAGGCGTGGTACTCGTAAAAAGCGCGCTTGTCCTCGTCCATGTCGGGATTGCCCGCCCAGGCCTCGGGGATGAGCATGGCCATGACGTGGGGTAGGGAACGGCCGGACTGGTAGAGGAATTCGACTGCGTTGTCGAGTGAAGCGGAGTCGCTGCCGCCAGGCATGATGACCGGATACAGGTCGCTGATCTTGTCGCCGTGGAGAGAGCTCGCAAGAATTGACTGGCGCGCGTTCATCCAGCTGACGTTGCCGCGGATGGTATTGATTTCGCCGTTGTGCGCAACGTAGCGATAAGGGTGGGCCAGTTTCCAACTGGGAAATGTGTTGGTAGAAAAGCGCTGGTGAATGAGGGCCATCGCGCTGGTGACGAGGGGATTGGCCAGCTCGAAATAAAACTTTTCGATCTGCGGGGCCAGCATCAGGCCCTTGTAGATGATGGTGCGACAGGAACACGAGGGAACGTAGAAGGTCTCCTTCTCCTCAATGTCCGAAGCCGCAATCTCGTTTTCTGTGCGCCGGCGCACGTGATAGAGCAGGCGCTCAAAGGAGTCCTCGTCCAGGCCCTGCGGGCGGCCGAGGAAGAGCTGCTCGATGTAGGGTTGGGAACTGCGGGCTTCACGGCCGATAGCATCGCCGTTAACCGGCGTGTCGCGCCAGCCGAGAACTTGACAGCCCTCTTCCTGTGCAATGCGCTCAAAGACGCCCTCGCATTGCAGGCGGTTGTGTTTTTCCACCGGCAAAAAACACATGGCCACGCCGTAAGCGCCCGGCTCGGGCAGGGTCATGCCCAGCTCGCCGCATTCGCGCACGAAGAAGGTGTGGGGAATTTGAATGAGGATGCCGGCGCCGTCGCCAGTCTCCGGGTCGCAACCTGCTGCCCCACGGTGGGTGAGGTTGATGAGAACCTCCAGGCCCTTGCGGATGATCTCGTGGCTTTTTTCGCCGCGGATGTTCGCGACAAGGCCCATGCCGCAGGCATCGTGTTCATCCCGCGGATGATAGAGGCCCTGCGGTTGCGGAGCGCTGAGACGGTAGTCTGAGGGTTCCATGGCAGCCTTTGCTTGCAAAATTTTCGTTGCGGGGTGACATCAAGTGCGGAATACACAACCACTCTGCGATTTCAGGTATGAAAACCGCGCTTGCGCTGGTTCAAGAGGTATGCGTGAGCAGCCCCGGCCGCATCCGGAAACTGCGCTCTTATTAATATAACGAAAAACCGCCGAAAACGCAGAACTTCCTTTCAACATAGGGGACGGGCGGGTATGGCTGCGATGATTCGCGCGACGCATGTAGTGTGTTTTGTACCGTATACTCGGTTCGAATGAGCATTATGAACGATACGATTCTGGTGACGGGCGGCGCTGGGTTCATTGGCTCGAACTTTGTACTCACCTGGATGAAGACGAGCGGCGCGGCGGTGGTGAATCTCGACTTGCTGACCTATGCGGGCAATGCCGCGAACCTTGCGTCCATCGAAGCCGATCCGCGTTACACGTTTGCGCACGGAGACATCTGCAACGCGGAGCTCGTGGCATCGATTCTGCGTAAGCATCGACCGCGGGCGATCGTGCATTTTGCCGCCGAGAGCCACGTGGACCGCTCCATTGTGTCGCCGGAAGCGTTTATTCGGACCAACGTGATGGGGACGTTTACGCTGCTGGAGCAGGCGCGCGCCTACTGCGCGGAACTGGGCGAGAACGACCGCGCGGCATTTCGCTTTTTGCACGTGTCGACCGATGAGGTGTATGGAACGCTGGGCCCGAGCGATTCTGCGTTCAGTGAAACTACGCCTTATGCGCCGAACAGCCCCTATGCGGCGTCGAAGGCCGGATCGGATCACCTGGCGCGGGCTTACTTCCACACCTTCGGGCTGCCGGTGCTCACCACGAATTGCTCGAACAACTACGGGCCGTTTCAGTTTCCTGAGAAATTGATCCCGCTGGTGATTTTGAACGCGCTCGAGGGCAAGCCGCTCCCGGTTTACGGCGACGGGAAGAATGTGCGCGATTGGTTGTTTGTCGAAGATCATTGCGCGGCAATCCGGAGGGTTCTCGAAAGCGGCCATCCCGGAGAGACCTACAACGTGGGCGGAAACAGCGAGCGCGCCAATATCGATGTGGTGACGGCGATCTGCGACCTGGTGGATGAGATGCGGCTGGAAGCTGGCGCTGCGGCGCGGCGACGGCTTATCACTTACGTTCAGGATCGGCCGGGACACGACCGGCGTTACGCCATTGACGTCAGCAAAATTACGCGCGAACTGGGTTGGAAGCCGGCTGAACAATTTGAAAGCGGGCTGCGCAAAACAGTGCGCTGGTATCTCGAAAATAGTGAGTGGGTGAAAAGCGTACGGACCGGCGCCTATCGCGAATGGCTCACGAAGAATTACTCGGAGCGGCCGGAAATACAGAGACTAAGGGAATAGGGGTCAGATTCAGAGGGTACGTTTATGAAAGGCATCATTCTTGCAGGCGGATCGGGGACGCGGCTCTATCCCGTGACACACGTGGTGTCGAAGCAGCTTCTGCCCGTCTATAACAAGCCGATGATCTATTACCCGCTGAGCACGCTGATGCTCGCGGGGCTGCGGGAGATTCTCATTATCTCCACGCCGCAGGACACGGGGCGCTTCGCGGAACTGCTTGGCGACGGGCGGCGATGGGGTCTCGAGATCAGCTACGCGGTGCAGCCGAGCCCGGATGGACTGGCGCAGGCATTCCTGATCGGGCGTGATTTTATAGCCGGTGAGGCCAGTGCGCTGGTGCTGGGCGACAACATCTTTTACGGTCAGGGATTTTCGAAGCAGTTGCAGACGGCCGCGCAATTGAAAGATGGCGCGACAGTGTTTGCGTACCCCGTGGAAGATCCGGAACGCTACGGAGTGGTTGAGTTCGATAAAGCTGGCCAAGCAGTGAGTCTTGAGGAGAAACCGAAAGCGCCGAAGTCGCGCTATGCGGTGACGGGTTTGTATTTTTACGATCGCGACGTAGTGCGGATCGCTGAATCGTTGAAGCCTTCGGCGCGCGGCGAACTCGAGATCACCGACCTGAATCGGCAGTATCTCGAAGCAGGGAAGTTGAAGGTCGAAATCATGAGCCGCGGCATGGCGTGGCTGGATACGGGCACGCACGATTCGCTGCTCGAAGCCGCGTTGTTTGTGCACACCATCGAACGGCGGCAGGGGCTGAACATCGCCTGCCCGGAGGAGATTGCCTACCGGCAGGGATTCATCAGCGCCGCGGAGCTTGAGGCCCTCGCCGCGCCGATCGCCAAGAGCGGCTACGGACAATATCTGATGAAGCTGCTGCGCGAGCCGTATTTTGGGGCGGGAATCGAACAGCCATGAAGATCGAAGCCACTTCCTTACCCGGCGTTTTGCTGCTGACACCGACCGTTTACCGGGACGATCGCGGTGCATTTTCCGAGACCTTTAATTTGCGGCAGATGACGGAGGCCGGCCTGCCCACGAACTGGGTGCAGGACAATTTCTCCGTCTCCAGGAAGAACGTGCTGCGCGGCATTCACTACCAGATCGCGCAGCCGCAGGGAAAGCTGGTGCGCGTGACGCATGGAGCGGTGCTGGATGTGGCTGTAGACCTGCGCCGCAGCTCGCCGACGTTCGGCCTGCACGTGGCCGTCGAACTGAGCGGGGAAAACGGCAAAATGCTCTGGATCCCGGAAGGCTTCGGGCATGCATTCCTGGTGCTGAGCGAAGTGGCCGGATTTGCCTACAAGGTGACGGATTATTACGCCCCAAAAGGCGAACGAACGATTCTGTGGAACGATCCTGATCTTGCCATTCCCTGGCCGGCGGGGGAGGGCGACCTGATTGTTTCCGAGAAGGATCGAAAAGGCTCCAGACTTCGGGATGCCGAGGTTTTCGCCTAGGGCCATGCGGGTCAAAACCGCCGGAAAAGCCCGCTGCCGGGGCAGATTTCTTCTGGCCCAACGCTCTCGGGCGCCGTGTTTTGTCCATCGTCGCAAATGGTACACTTGTTTGTCGGGTGTCTGAAAAGCACCGTTATCTTCATTGCTGTTGAGGTTCCTATGTCCGGCCATTCCAAATGGGCCACAATCAAGCACAAGAAGGGCGCGCTCGATGCCAAGCGCGGCAAGATTTTCACCCGCCTCCTCAAGGAAATTGCTGTCGCCGCAAAGGGCGGCGGCAATCCTGACTCGAACGCCCGGCTGCGCACTGCTGTAGCCGCTGCCAAGGCCGAAAACATGCCGCAAGACAACATCAAGCGGGCGATTCTGCGCGGCACCGGAGAGCTCGAAGGGGTCAGCTACGAAGAGGCGACCTTCGAGGGATATGGACCCGGCGGCGTGGCTGTCCTGGTGGACGTGCTCACCGATAATCGCAATCGCGCCGTGAGCGAGATCCGCCATGCCTTTTCGAAGAACGGCGGAAACCTGGGTGAATCCGGCTCAGTGAAGTTCATGTTTGCCAAGAAGGGTCTGATTGCGGTTGAGAAATCAGCTGCGACAGAAGAGCAGCTAACGGAAATTGTGCTGGAGCACGGTGGCGAGGATCTGAAGGACGAGGGCGAAACCTGGGAGATCATTACCGAACCGGGATCGTATGAAGCGGTCGCAAACGCTGTAAAGGCTGCCGGCATTCCCACGGTGATGAGCGAGGTCTCGATGGTGGCCTCGACCTACAACAAGCTCGAAGGCACTGCCGCAAATCAGATGGTGCGTTTGCTTGAGACCCTGGAAGATCTCGACGACGTGCAGAATGTCCACTCGAACTTCGATATGGACGCCGAGCAGATGGAGCACGCCGCCGGTTGAGCGGGTGTGTGGCTCAAGAAACGAGGCCGCCCGGTTGTGGCGGTCTTTTTTTGGTAGAGACTAAGGAACAGGGATTAGGGATTAGAAAGGCAGTCTGCCGGAATGATCAATCGAAGGGCGGAGCGAGAAGTGGTATCGGTTCAGAGATTTGTTTTATCGATGGCACTCATTGCTGCGGCAAGCATGGCCGCGGCGCAGTCGGAACACGACCCGGGAAAACCAGGAGACGGCCACCTCGTGTATCCAAATCTGAATCTGAGTCAGACGGTGCCACCCCGGACGCAGACAGTTTCACTTAAAGGGAGTGTCGATCCTGTCGCCGAAGTAAGGCAGGAAAGAAGCTGGGAATACGGCCCCTTTATCAATTGGGGCACCGGCGTGGGAGGTCGTTCGGATTACAAGTTTCTCTGGGGCGGATTCGAGCTCGGCAAGGTCCTGACGCCCGTGTTGCACGCAAAAATCTTCAGCGGGCAATTTGAATTCGCGGGCAACATTATGCCCTTATGGCAGGCATACACGCCGCCTCCGCATACTGAGGAAGTCACGTGCCAGCCCGCTTCGGGGCCAGCCTATACCTGCCCTTATCCGTACGGTGGCGGAACATTTTACGGAGTCAGCCTTACCCCGGTGATCTTCCGTTGGAACTTCGCGACCAGATCGCACCGGGTTCAGCCGTGGTTTCAGGCGGCGGGCGGATTGATTTACACCACACACAAATTTCCGCCAAATTATTTGAGCTGTCCCGAGCCGCAGTGCAACCCGCCGATCGATGGCGGAACCTCCGTGTGGAATTTCTCGCCGCAGGGTGGGGGCGGAATTCACTATTTCCTGCGTCCGGGAAGGTCGGTTGATTTAGGTGTGAATGGGGTTCACATCTCCTCAGCCTCGCTCGGCGACCGCAACCCGGGCGTCAACGCCAGCGTCCAGATTCAGGTCGGCTATACGTTCTGGCGATGACGGCGCGGACCTGCGGCGCGAACAGCAAGGGAGCAAAGTAAGAATGAGCAGTGCGCTCATCGAGTGCGTTCCCAATTTTTCAGAGGGGACTGACGTCGCGTGTGTCGAGGCGATCGTGGCTGCCATGCGGGTGGATGGCGTGCATCTACTCGATTGGTCGATGGACGCGGACCATAACCGCTCAGTGGTGACGGTCGCCGGAGAGCCAGCCGCGGTTGTGGAGTCGGCAGTGCGCGGCGCCGGCAAAGCGGCGGAGATCGTCAATTTGACCCGCCAGCAAGGAGTCCACCCACGCATCGGTGCCGCAGACGTGATTCCGTTCGTTCCCGTGAAAGGGATCAAGCTGGAGCAATGCGTGTTGCTGGCGCGGCAGGCTGGCCTTGAGATCTGGCGGCGGTTCGGGGTTCCTGTGTACTTCTACGAAGCGGCTGCGATGCGGCCGGACCGCGTGAACCTGGAAGACGTGCGTCGCGGGCAGTTCGAGGAGCTTAGGGATGCCGTGGAGAAGGAACCCTCGCGTCGCCCCGACCTGGGAGGGCCGGGTCTGCATCCCACAGCAGGTGCCTGCGTCGTCGGGGCACGCAAGTTCCTGGTGGCTTACAACATCTACTTCGATTCGGCGAACGTGGCCATCGCGCGTGCCTTTGCGCGGGAGATCCGGGCTACTGGTGGAGGCTTGAAAGGCGTGAAGGCAATGGGCGTCATGGCCCACGGGCGCGCGCAGCTTTCCATGAACATCACTGATTTTGAGGCGACGCCGATCTCGCAGGTGTACCAGAGGGTGTCGAGCCTGGCTGCCCGGCACAAGGTTTCGCTTGCCGAGGGAGAGGTGATCGGCCTGATTCCCGAGGCGGCTTGTGAGCGGGAAAGCGAGTGGATGCGTCAATTAGTAGGGTTTGACGAAGAGACGAAGATCCTGGAGCGCCGTCTAAATAGTCCGCTGGCCTGGCCGGGAAACTAAGGACGAGTCCTTGCCGTTTTGAGGGGTTCCCCCGGCGATTCGCCGGTAGAATGGTAATAGCGTGCCAGGAACCTTTGGCGTGTGGTAACGCGAAACTCTCGGCAGTTTGACGGGTTAGTAGTTGGTAACAAACATGTTTTGTGGTTGGAGGAAGAAATTGTTCAAGTTTTTGATGAAGTATTCGATGGCAACCGTTTTGGTGACGGCAAGCACTCTGGCCTTCGCGGCGCAGTTGACCACGGATGCCCGCGGAGCCATTCCGCACGATGTTCAGCAGCTTGTGGTGATCGACTACCACGCCATGCAAAACTCGCCCGCGGCCATGGATCTACGGAACCGCGTAATGCCGCCCGAACTAAAGCAGTTCGACGAAGCGTTGAGTCACTCAGGCCTGAACGAGAATCACGATGTGGATGAGCTGGCCTTTGCGCTCTTTCGGCCGTCGCCGGGCAGCGATGCATTGCAAACTGTAGGCATCGCCGAGGGTCAGTTCGATACGCAGACCATCCTCGCCAATTTTCGTCGCCTTAAGGTGAAGGTGACCATGGTGCGGACCAACAGTGTGTACCCCATGGGCCGTACGGGCATGATGCTTTGCTTTGTCGATCCCTCGACCATGATTTTTGGCGACAAGGACGCCGTCACCAAGGCGCTCGATGCACGCGACGGAATGGCCGCGAGCCTGCTCACCAACGGCTCCATGATGAATGCCATGCAGAGTGTGGACACTTACCCCCTGTGGAGCATTCTGGACAATAAAGGCACCCAGACCATGATGAAACAGCTTCTGGGCCAGGCCGGATCGATGACCGACTTCGACAGCGTCCGCGAAAGGCTGGATGCGTCCTGGTATTCCATGGACTTTCAGCATGGGGTTCGGTTCGATCTGACGATCGCCACCGGTGACACGTTCACGGCTGCCACAATTTCGTCGTTGATGTCGGCGGCAGTGATGGTGCGCAAGATGAGCGCAACGGATGCAGAAAAACAGGCGCTGAACGATACCGATATCGGCTCCAGTGCTGGAAACCTGACCATCCACTTTGCCACGTCAAATACAGAATTCGACAGCCTCCTGCAATCGCCTCTCTTCAAGACCATGGTGCACTGAGCCGATTCCATCTTCGAGCCCGCGAAACGAGGAGCTCAGGCCCCGCGTTATCCGGGCTCTTTTCATTGCACGATGGCGGACTTCAACTTAATCGATGCCGGCAATGGATCCGGTCAAGCGGACTTTATCGCGACCGGATCAGAGTCGGTGCTATCGCAAGCGGCGTCGCTCCGGTACGCGCATGCACGGTTGCGCCCGTTGCGCTTGGCCTGATAGAGCGCTTGATCGGCGCAGTCGATGAGCGCCACGGCGGTCTGTCCTAATTGCGGAATCAGCATCGCAGAACCGGCCGATACCGTGACGATGCCGCCAGGATTGCCAGAGTGGGGGAGCTGGCGGTTACACATTGTGGCGCAGATGTCCTGCGCCAATTGGAAGGCGCCGGGCGCGGAAGTATTCGGAAGGATCACAGCGAACTCTTCGCCCCCGAAGCGAGCCACCAGATCGCCCGGCCTTGAGATCACGTCCTGAATCGCCTCGGCAATTTGCTTGAGACAATTGTCGCCGCGCAGATGACCGTAGGCGTCGTTGTAGGCCTTGAAGACGTCTGCGTCAATGAGAAGCAGCGAAAGCGGTTTGCCTTCGCGGATCCCGCGCCGCCATTCGACGGCGAGGCACTGGTCGAAGCGGCGGCGATTGGCGAGCCCGGTCAGCGAGTCGGTGATGGCCATGGCCTCAACCGCGCGGTAGGCCGCGGCAAGTTGCTGCTCAGCCAGCTTGCGTCCGGAGATGTCGCGAACGATCTGTAAAAAGCCCGTGCGGCTATCGGTCCCTGGAGCGCGCAGACTGCGCAGGCTGCCCTCTACCCAGACGTACTCGCCATTTTTCTTCTTCACCCTGTACTCGATGGTTCCGGTTTCAGCGCCCTTCTGCAGGCTGCGAATCAGCGCCACCATTTTTGGCAGGTCCCGCGCGTGGATGACGTCAGCAAAGCCTCGGCGCATGGTTTCGGAAGGTTTATACCCTGTTAAAGCATCCACTGCGGGGGAGATATAGTGGGGCACTCCATTGCAGTCGGCAAGCATGATGATGTCGCGCGAGTTCTCGGTGACCAGCTTGTGCAGAGCCACGATCTCTTCGAGCCTGCGTTCCGTCGAACGCAGATTTTCAATCACGATGGACACGCTATAGAGCATGAACATGGCAGTCGCAACAAAAAGCTGCAGAATGACAGCCGGCTCGAGCCGTGAGAGGGACAGGGAAGGAGCGAATGGTCCTTCTCCGTGTATGGTAAACCAGCTACCGATTGCGGCCACGAAGAGCGTGGCTGTTGCGGCCCATCCAAGGCCAAGGCGCAGCAGGATCAGAACGAGGAGGGGATAAAGAGTAAAGGCCAGCGGCACTCTTGTTTGGGAGAAATCGGCAAAGGTAGCGGCTGCAATGGGAATGAGGTAGGCCCAATTCCAACTGGAGCAAAAGGACCGGGGAATTCTGGTGCGGAAGATGGCGACGCAAGCGGGAGTGACAACGCATGCGCCCAGGCTATCGGTTGCTACCCACTGCAAAAAGAGCATCGAAAAGGCGGTATGCTGCCACAGCATCGTGATGAGACCATGGAGCAGCCCCGTGATGAGCGGTGCGGCCAGGACTGGGAAGGCGAAGAAGCGGAGCAGGTATTTTCCCTGCGTGAAACGGGGAAGCTGCGCAGAACGGCGGCGCATGAGCAAAGCGCCGAGGAACGCTTCAAACACGTCGAGCGGCGTATCCATCAGATTGACTTGCCAGGGAGTATGAATCACGGCGGTGCCGACTGCGTGGCCCAGCAGGCCCGCGCAGAGATAGGCAGGCCAGAGACGGCGCGGGGCCAAAAGAAGATAAGTGAGGAGGACACCATTGGCGACCCAGATCAGGTTGCCCTCGGCCATGGCGCCTGCCAGGCCGGTCGCGAGCGACACGCAGAGCATGCAACCCGCGAGCCGGAGCGCAAGAGCGCGTGGCCGCGGCCATCGGACCAGGGGGCGCCCGTGACGAGTTGCAGAGATCGTGCGCAACCCAGCCTCCACGTCTCTTATCGGATGGATTTTGGACAGGATCAGGCAGACATGCAGGATTTGCCGTTGTTTTTGAGGGCTTCGGTAATAGTTGCGGGCATTTGGGGCCAGCCGATCAGGCTGGAGGCATCAGTTGAGGTTGGAATTCGGCTTTGCCGCCGGGCTCAAGAACGATCTCGAGCGTCCCTTGCTGCCGCTCTGTCAGCGTGGGGCCGGAAATCTGCACCGTTTTGCCGTTTGCGGCGGTATAGGACACCTTGAGCTGCCCACTGCCGTTGACCTGAAACCGGTAGTGGAAGTCGGCGCCAGCGGCCAAGGAGTCCGCGCCGAAGCTGGCGCTGGGATAGTCCACTTCGAGGAGCTGGATGGGGGCGCCAGTGCGGTTTTCGACGGTGGCGTCGATGTGATAGGAGTGGCAGGCGGAAAAAAAGAAAGCGGCGAGGACAGTTGCCGCGTAGTACAGAGATCGCAATCCAGTGCGGCGGCTCACTTGCCGGTCTCCTCGTCGGACGGCGCAGTTTCCGATACCGCGAGTTGTTTTGCCACCGCCTTCTCCACGCGGTCGAGCCGCTTGAGCAACTCCGGCAAGCGTTGGAAGATGGTGACGGCGCGAAGCCAGATGCGGTTGTCGAAACCGGGTGAGCCGGAGATCATTTTCCCGGGCGGCACGTCGTGCGAGACCGCGGATTGCGCGGTCAGGATGACGCCGTCGCCAACGGTGCAATGGCCGGCAATGCCCACCTGGCCGGCGAGAATCACGTTGTTGCCGATGATTGAAGAGCCGGCCAGGCCGGTCTGCGCGCAGATCAGCGAATCGTTGCCGACGCGCGAGCCGTGGCCCACCTGGACGAGATTATCGACTTTAGTGCCGTCGCCAATCTCGGTTGCTCCGACGGTAGCGCGGTCGATGGTGGCGTTGGCCTGCACGTCAACGCGGCTACCGATGCGAACCGGGCCGGATTGCGGGATCTTCTCCCATTGGCCAGCGTCGTTTTTTGAGAAACCAAAGCCATCCGCGCCGATGATGGCGCCGTTTTCGAGCGTGACGTGGTCACCGAGGACACAGTTTTCGCGGACCACGGCGTGTGCATGTGCGAAAAAGTAGTCGCCTACCTGGACGCCGGGATAAAGCACGACGTGAGGCAGGAGCGTGGCGTGAGACCCAATGCGGACGTCCGGGCCGACGACGGCGTAGGCGCCGATGTGAGCATCGGGACCGATCACTGCTGTGGGGTCGATGACGGCGGTGGGGTGAATACCGGGAGCGTAAGTCGGTGGCTGATAGAACAGGCCCAGCGCGCGCGAAAAAGCGTGATAAGGATTCTTGATGCGAATCGTGGCCGCCGCGATTTCCTGAAACTCAGGCTCGACAATGATGGCCGCGGCTTGAGTGGTTCGAGCGAGGGAAGTGTAACGGGGATTTGCGACGAAGGTGATCTCGGAGGGTCCGGCTTCTTCAATGCCCTTGACGCCTGTAATTTCAAGGTTGGGATCGCCGCGCAGTTCGGCGCCCAGACGGCTTGCTAATTCACCTAGCTTCATTGAGGAAATTGTAGCGGAATGACGGGAACGTCGCCCGGTTGTGGAGGAGCTTGCAGAGTGTGCGCGGCCGATTGGGCAGCATGGAGCGTTGCGCCCGGAACAATGCCGAGCACGAGTGTGACGGCAACAGCCAGCAGCAAAGCCGCTCCGACCGCGATGCCGACGGCGGGTTTGGGCGATGCGGTTTGGTCGGCCGATGGCCGCTGTGCAACTACGAGCGCCAACCGCAGGTAATAAGCCGCAGCCAATCCCGAGTTGAGCAAACCGATAATCGCCAGGGCGATGGCGCCGCCATCAACCGCCGCAGAGAAGGAGTAGAACTTGCCGAAGAAGCCGCCGGTGAAGGGTATGCCGATGAGCGAGATGAGAAAGAAAATGAGCAGACTCGCCAGGAAGGGCGAGCGGTACATGAGCCCGCGGAAATCGTCGATGAGCGAAAGATGCTCGTCGTATCCGGCGACGAGCGTGATGACGGCGAAGATGCCGACGTTCATGGCGGCGTAGGCTGCGATATAGAAACTGGCCGCGGCGATGCCTGGTTCGCTGAAGCCCCTGGCGTCACTGACTGCTGCGAAGGCTGCCAGCAGATAGCCGGCGTGCGCGATGGCCGAGTAGGCCAGCATGCGCTTGACGTTTCGCTGCCGGAGCGCGGCGAGATTGCCCACTGTCATGGAGAGGACGGCAACGATCCAGAGCAGCGGCGCCCAGATGGAGCGGAGATGGGGGAACATCTCGTAGACCACGCGGAGGAGCAGAGCAAAGGCGGCGGCTTTGGGCGCGGTAGATAGCAGGGCGACGACGGGCGTAGGCGCGCCTTCGTATACGTCGGGCGTCCAAACGTGGAAAGGCGCTGCCGAAACCTTGAAGAGAATGCCGACCAGCATGAGCGCCAGAGCAGCGAGAACGAGAGCCTGGTTTTGCGCGACCGGGGCGAGCCGCGCGATCTGATAAATCTGCGTCGTGCCGGTAGCGCCAAAGATCAGCGCGATGCCGTAAAGCAGAAACGCGGTGGCAAAAGAGCCGAGGAGGAAGTATTTGATGGCGGCTTCAGGGCCGCGGCCGGTCTGTTTCCGGTAACCCGCGAGGATGTAGGTGGAGATCGAGGAGATTTCCAGCGCAATGAAAACTACAAGCAGTTCGACGGCACTGGTGAGCAGGCACATGCCGACAGCGCCGAACACGATGAGCGCATAAAACTCGCCCTGGTGGTGGCTGTGCTCCGGCAGCGTATCGAGCGAGAGCAAGAGGCTGACGAGAACGATGCCGCAGATGAGGACGTGGAAAAAAACCGTAAAGGCGCTGGTTTCGACTGTGGGATAGGCGGAGAAGTAGGCGGTGCCATCAGGCAGAGAAAGCTGCCAGAGGCTGGCCCAGAGAGCGAGGGTCGTGCCGATGGCGGCAACCCAGCCCAGGGGGCGTCGTGGCCATTGGGCGGGCATTGAAGCGTCGAGCACCATGACGGCTGCGCCGGTGAGGGTGAGGATCACCTCGGGGAGGATGCGGTAGATGTCAGGAACGGGATTCACCGCTGGGCCTCCGCGTGCGTTGAAGGGGCATTGACGATGGGTCTTTGAACGGCCGGCGCCGCTACCCGCGGCGGAGGATGCACACCGGACTGGATGGTATTGAGCCAGAGCGACGGCGCAAGGCCCATGACAAGCATGAGAACAACGAGCGGCACGAGCACCGCGAGTTGGCCGATGCGCAGATCGTCGGCGGGTTTGGATTTGATGAGTGCGCTTTCCGGTCCGTAGAAGAGCCGTTGCACCAGCGAAAGCATATAGGCCGCGCCAAGAATCACTCCCAGAGCGGCCAGGACCGCCGCGCTGCGGCTCACGAAAGCGAACGTGCTCAAGAAAATGACAAACTCGCCGATGAAGCCGCTCAACATGGGCAGGCCAATCATGGCCAGCGTGGCAATCACGAAGATGGAAACGGTGCGCGGCAATTTCGCAGCCAGTCCTCCGTAGGAGGAAATCGTGCTGGTTGCGTAACGGATTTCTAGCGCGCCAAGCAGCAGGAAGATCGCGCCATCGACCACGCCATGCGAGAGAATCTGATACACGGCGCCCGACCATCCGGTGAAGGTGAGCCCGTAAATGGCGAGCACGATCAGGCTAAGGTGGCTCAGCGCGGCAAAGGCCATCAGGCGCCAATAGTCGCGCTGCACCAGGGCCAGGCATGCGCCGTAGAGAATGCCGACGACAGCAAGAACAATCAGAAGCGGCGCTATGGCGCGCGCCTGAGCAGGGAAGAGCCCGACGTGGAAGCGGATCATCGAGTAGAGGCCTAGCTTGCCGGCAACCACCATGGCGAGCGCGACGGGGGCTTCGTTATACGTGTCGGCGAGCCACCCGTGCAACGGAAAAACGGGAACCTTGACGGCGAAGGCGAACAAAAACGCGAGCGCGACCCAGAATAGCGCACCCGCTGGCAGCACGCCGCTGGCCGTTTGATACTGCAGTTCGCTGAAGTTGAAAGTGTGCGTGCGCGAATAAAGCCACAAAATGGCGACCAGCAGCGGCGCGGATGGAATGAAGGTGAAGAGGAAGAATTTGAGCGCGGCTTTCGGGCCATCCTTGCGGCCGTACATAGCGATGAGGATGGCCATCGGCACGAGCGATAGTTCCCAAAAGCCGTAGTAGAGCATGAGATCAAGCGCGACGAAGACGCCAAACATGGCGGTCTGCTGGACAAGAAAAAGCGAATAGAAAATCTTGCGGCGCGTGTGAATAGCGTTCCAACTGGCGACGACGCCAATCGGCGCAAGAAGACCAACCAGCACGATCAACCAGAGGCTGAGGCCGTCCACGCCGACGTGGTAGCAGATGGCGGGGCTTTCGATCCAGGGAATGTTGACTTCAAACTGAAAGCCGCTCTGCCCTGTTATGAAGTGCGCTGGAAGGTGCAGCGTGAGAACAAAGGTGACGAGCGTGGTGAGAAGCGCGATCCAGTTAGGCAGTTTGGCGCGATCGGGTAAGAGCGCGATAAGCACTGCGCCCGCCAGCGGCACCAGCAGGATAAGGGTGAGAATGATGGGATCGATCGCTTTCATTGTCAGTGTCCCATCCAGTGCAGGTTGAGTTGAACGTCAATGCCGCGTGCGCCCAGGTAGGTTCCGATTGAAGCGTGGAAGACGAAGAGCAGAACCACCGCTGCGGCAGCCGTCAGCCACGCCGCATACGAACGCAGGTTGCCCGATTGCCAGCGCTGCAGAATCATCCCCGAAAGATTGGCGATTCCGGCAAGCAGCCACGCAATGCCCCCAAGAATCGCTGTGTCAACAATCCATCCCAGGACATACCGCGAGGTGGCGTACAGCGGCTTGACCAGGACGCTGTCGTAAATCTCGTCGACGTAATACTTGTTGGCGAGCAGCTTGTAGCCGGCAGGCAGCGCAGCGGCCAGTTGCGCCGGCCGTTCCGTTTTGCGCCGGTAGTACTTGTCCGCAATCAGCCAGCCTTCGAGCGCCGCCAGAACCGCAAAGATGGTGAGGATCAATTCGAGATGCGGGTTGCTCGAGACTGCCGGGTGCAGGCCGACGGAGGGTGCCAGATACGCACTGAAACTTTCGATGCCAATCCAGCCGCCACAAATCGAGAGCAGCGCCAGAACCACAAGCGGCGCACGCATGGACCATGGGCTCTCATGCGGATGGACGTCCGCCGTGCGCATTTCACCGAAGAAGGTCATGTACCAGAGGCGGAACATGTAGAGCGCGGTCAGCAGGGCGGTCAGCAGTCCAACCAGCCACAAAAATACGCCCCCGGGCCCACTCACGAATGCGGCGTAGAGGATAGCGTCCTTTGAGAAGAACG
This sequence comes from uncultured Acidobacteriota bacterium, assembly GCA_963830785.1. Classification (GTDB taxonomy): domain Bacteria; phylum Acidobacteriota; class Terriglobia; order Terriglobales; family Acidobacteriaceae; genus Telmatobacter. The sequence goes on along the minus strand of CAWHNV010000016.1, from coordinate 9,523 downwards.
CGGCCAGCGGAGGAAATCCAGCGATGGTGAACACGGCCACCGTCATGGTCCAGAAAGTGACGGGAAGCTTCTTGCGCAGACCGCCCATTTTGCGCATGTCCTGCTCGCCGCCCATGGCGTGAATCACAGAGCCAGCAGTGAGGAACAGCAGTGCCTTGAAAAATGCGTGCGTAACGAGGTGAAAAATCGCCGCCGAATACGCGGCCACGCCGCAGGCAAGAAACATGTAACCCAGTTGCGAGATGGTCGAGTAGGCGAGCACCCGCTTGATGTCGTTTTGGGCGAGGCCGATGGTGGCCGCGAAAATAGCCGTGGCCGCGCCCACGATGGCGACGATGGCCAGCGCGAAGGGTGCGCGATCGAAGAGAAAATGTGCGCGCGCGATCAAGTACACGCCCGCGGTCACCATGGTTGCGGCGTGAATGAGTGCGGAGACGGGAGTTGGGCCTTCCATGGCATCGGGCAGCCAGACGTAAAGCGGCAGTTGCGCGCTCTTGCCCGCTGCGCCCATGAGCAGGCAAAGGCAAATGGCCGTCAACACACCGCCGTGCCAGGCCGCTCTGTGAGCGAGCAATGCAGCGATCTGACTAAAGTTAAGCGTGCCGAAATTGACAACGATGAGAAAAATCCCGATCAGGAAACCGAAATCGCCAATGCGATTGACGATGAATGCCTTTTTGCCCGCCGCGGCTGCCGAGTCGCGCTGAAAATAGAAACCGATCAGCAGGTAGGAGGCGAGGCCGACGCCTTCCCAGCCCACAAACATGAGCAATACATTGCCCGCCAGGACCAGGAGCGTCATGAAAAAGAGGAACAGGTTAAGGAAGCTGAAATACCGCGCGTAGCCCTCTTCATGAGCCATGTAGCCGACAGAATAAATGTGGATGAGAAAACCGACGCCGGTTACGACCAGCAGCATGACGAGCGAAAGTGGATCGAGGAAAAAGCTGAAGTCGACGCGCAGCCCGCCGATGGCGATCCACGGATACGGAAAAGTCTCCATGTAAGGCAAGGACACGGCGGCAACAGGCCCGCAGCCGGCGCAGCTCGCCGCTGAGATTGAAGTGAGCACGTAAGCGTTCAGCACCAGCACGAAAGAGAGAAAAGGCGCGAGCAGGCCAATGGTGGAGACAAGCCACCGGGGTAGCCGCGAGCCGAGGATTCCGTTCAAAAGGAAGCCGGCCAGGGGCAGCAGCGGAATCAGCCAAAGGTGCAGAGACAGGTTCATAGTTTCATCAAATTGATGCGGTCGACGGCCAGCGTGGCGCGTACGCGGAAGACAGCAATAATGATGGCCAGACCGACAGCGGCTTCAGCAGCGGCGACCATCATGACGAAAAAGACAAAAATCTGTCCCTTCACCTTGTGCCACTGATAAGCAAAAGCGACGAATGAGAGATTGACGGCGTTGAGCATGAGCTCAATCGACATGAACACGGTGATGATATTGCGCTTGATGAGGAATCCGACGACGCCAAGCGAGAACAGTACAGCGCTCAGCAGCAGATACCAGGTGAGGGGCACATCCTGGTGCAGAAATTGGTGCAGAAAACTCATTTTTCGGACGTCCCTTCCGACCCTTCGCGGTGGGCGATGGCCACTGCGCCAAGGATGGCGATGAGGATAAGCACCGAAGTCAATTCAAACGGCAGAAGCAGTTCGTGGAAGAGCACCTGGCTGAGGACGACGAGATTCGAGCTGTTGGGATCGCTGGTCAGACCCGTTCCGAGATGCGCCGAGGCTAGACCCTGGGCGCGGAGAATGATGGTGGCAAGAACGGCCAGGACAACGACAACGGCGGGAAAGCCGACGCGTGCCGCGGCGCGGCTGCCGAGGGTGCGCTCTTCGCGGCCGGCATTGAGCAGCATGACCACGAAGGTGAAAAGCACCATCACGGCGCCCGCATAGACAATGATCTGCGCGATAGCAAGAAACTCAGCGCCGAGCAGGAGGTAGAGCACCGCGAGCGAGGTCATGACCACGATCAGCGCAAGGGCGCTGTTGATGGGATGGGTCTGCCACAGGAGATTGATGGCTCCCGCGAGGCAAAATCCGGCAAAGAGGAAAAACAAAATCAGGTGCATCGTTGCCTGGCGAACTAGTGAATGCCGGATCGACTGCATGGCCGGCAGGTTGGGAGAAGGAAAGCGGAGCCCAAAAAGATTGCGCCGGAATTTCCCTCCTGATTGTAAATGAGCGTGACGCAATCAATTCGATTGCATCATGCTTATGCCGAGTTCTCTTCCCGGGTCCCCAAATGCGAGGGACCCGGGGCACCCTCTTGTTAGCGATACGCAAGCCAGAGGCTTGTTCCCACAACGTTCAAAATGGCCAGCGGAAGCAAAAACTTCCAGCCATAGCTCATCAGTTGGTCATAGCGGAGGCGCGGCAATGTGCCCCGCACCCAGACATAGAGACATAGGAACGCGAAAACTTTGCTTGCAAACCAGATGAGGGGCAGCAGCGCGTTGATCCATGTGCTCTGGAATGGCCCCATCAGGTCGCCAAGCGGGCTGGTCCAACCGCCCAGAAACAGCAGCGTGGCCACGCATCCCACGTTGATCATGTTGCCGTACTCGGCCATGAAGAACATGGCGAACTTCATCGAGCTGTATTCAGTGTGATAACCGCCCGTGAGCTCGCTTTCAGCTTCTGGCAAATCGAAGGGCGAGCGATTGGTCTCAGCGAAGGCGGCCATGAGGTAGATGAAGAAGGCGATGAACTGGAATCCGCCAAAGACATTCCAGGTCGCGATGCCGAGCCGCGCCTGCTGCTCGACGATTTCGCGCAGATTGAGCGAGCCGGCGCGAAGCACTACGCCGACCAGCGAAAGACCGAGAGCCAGCTCGTAGCTGATCATCTGTGCCGAAGAGCGCAGCGCGCCGAGCAGCGAGTATTTATTGTTCGATGACCAGCCGGCCAGGGCGATGCCGTACACGCTCATGGAAGTGATGCCGAGAATGACGAGCAGGCCGACGTTAATATTTGAAAGTTCAAAGAGGTCGAAGCCGTGCGGCCCCATGCCCGGCGCGCCAAAAGGGATTACGGAAATTGAAATGAGCGCACAGCCAAGAGCAATGATCGGCGCCAGCAAATAGAGCGGGCGATCGACAGCGGTGGGAATCAGATCCTCTTTGAGGAAGGACTTGGCGCCATCCACGAGCGGCTGCAAAAGTCCGAACGGACCCACGCGGCTGGGTCCCCAGCGGTTCTGGATGCGGCCCACCAGTTTTCGCTCGAGCAGCACCGTATAGGCGATGCCCATCAGCATCACCACCGTCATCACGGCGACTTTGGCCAGGCTCCAGAAAAAAAATGCAAGTATCGTCAAGTGCGTTAAACCTCTAGCATTAAATCAATCGCCTTGCTGGTACCAAGAGAATGACTTCCCATTCCAGTAGATCAAACCGCTTGCGCTCTCGCGCTTGCCGGCCAGGATTGCCTCGCCGATTAGACGCGGAGCGGGACCGGCCTCAACTCCTTGCTCAACAGGCTTCCGCCCATACACTTCCCAAGTGTTGAGGAAGTCTAGGTTCGTCGCAGTCGAACCCGAGAACTTAAATGGTATTCCTGCCCCAAGAATTACGAACCGATGAAGACTGCTTAACCAAACTGCAATGCCGATTGAATGTGTTGAAGTAGATTTGATCCTGAGGGCATAATCGGGTTTGCCGTCTCCGTCGAAATCTCCTCTCAGGTAGAAAGGGTTGATAGATCCGTCGAGGCCGTACATTTCCGAGAATCGTCCAGAACCGATGGCCTCACGAAGTTCATCTGGGACGTTTTCGTAATCAACTTCCTGCGCCCTGGAGATCGTGCGGCCCAACGTAAGCCCAGCGGCCGCGATGCAAAACGTTCTTCGACGCATTTCGACGCCTTGCTAGTCGGCCGCGGTTTCCGCTAGCTCCTTAGCCTGATGTTGAGTGAGCTGCCTGAGCGCTGTGCTGTATTGCCCCAACGTTCCCGAAGTGAAAAGCGTATCGTGCGCAGGAACGATCAAGTCCGGGCTCGTGAGGGCCTTTACCGGCACAAATCCGGGTGTGGCTTCGAGCTCCGAATGCACATCGTTACCTGCGAAAAGATTGATGCGGTCGAGCTTATAGCCCGGGATAAGGCGCTCAATCTCGTCGAGGAGCGCGAGCGGGTCGAAGGGGCTCAACTTGGGTTCGAGGCCGTTGGCTTCGAGCCAGACGGCGTGGCGATCGGCCTCGCCGGCCTGTGCTCCGCGTGACTGGCCGAGATCGCCAGTGGTGCCGCGTTTGCCGAAGGGAACCAGGGTGCTGACGTCGACTCCCATGGCTCCGGCGAGGCGGACTAGAATTTCGAAATCGGGCTTGACTCCGGCTCGGTCGGCGGCCTTGCGCACCATTTGAATGTCGCCGTACGTGTTGGTCACGGTGCCGGACTTCTCGTAGAGACTTGCGGCCGGCAGAACCACGTCGGCCAGAGCCGCAGTTTCCGTCAGGAAAAGGTCCTGCGCGATGACGAATGTGTTTTTGAGAGCGGCGGGATCGAGCTTGGCGCGGGAAACTGGGTTAGCGCCAACCACCACGAGCGCGCCGAGTTCGCCCTTCGCTGCCGCTTCGAGCATTTGCGGCAGCGTTTTGCCGGGCGCCGTGGGAAGGCTGGAGTATTCCGCGAATGCGCCGGGCGCTGCGACCGGAACATAGCCGGGTAAAAGATCGGGGAACAGGCCCATATCGGCGGCGCCGCGCGAGTTGGAGTGGTCGCCGAGATATGCAAACCGAACGTTCCCGCGCTTGAGTCCCCAGGCAACCAGATTCTCGACCGCCTCGCCACGAAACTCTTCGCCAAAGAGCACCACGAGCGAATCCTCGGCAAGGATCGCCTTGCTAAAGTCCGATGTGCCTTCATCGAGAAAATCTGCGAGCTTCTTCACGCCGTCAGGCGGAAGTTGCTGTGTAGCCTTGGCCTGCCGGCTCAGCTTGATCGGCTGGGAGTTCGCTATATACAGACGCGCGCGATTCAGGCGCACATTGGTGCGCAAAAGCCACGCCAGAAGCGGATGCTCCTCCGTGGGATTGCCGCCAACAAGAAGAATGGCGCAGGCGGAAGCAATGTCGCGCAGGCTCGCGGTCTTTCCGCGGCTTCCGGCAAGAGCGCGAGCAAAGGCTGCGTAATCGGTCGAGCGGTCGTGGTCAATGTTGTTCGTCCCGAGCACGGTGCGAACGAATTTTTGCAGCAGGTAATTCTCTTCGTTGGTGGTGCGGTTGGAACCGATAACGCCGATTGCCGCACCGCCGCGCGCATCGCGAATTTCCTTCAGCTTACCGCCAGCGACACGCAGCGCGTGTTCCCACGTGGCCGGTTCGAGTTTGCCGGCCGCGTTGCGCACCAGCGGTTGCGTCAAGCGATCGGGGCTCTCCACAAAGTCGAAGCCGAAACGGCCCTTGGCGCACAGAAAATCATTATTGATGCCGCTCTTGTCGCGATTGTCGGCGCGGATAATTTCGGCGCCGTCATTGGTCGAGCGCACGCCGAGAGTTACCTTGCAGCCGTCCGCGCAGTGCGTGCACACAGTGGAAACGTGGCTCATCTCCCAGGGCCGCGTCTTGTAGCGATAGCTGCCGCTGGTGAGCGCGCCCACGGGGCACACGTCAATGCACATACCGCATTGTTCGCAGTCGAGACGATGATCCCCCGTTTTTTCTGTATCGTTGGGCACGATCACGGAGTTCGCGCCGCGATTCCATACGCCGAGCGCCCAAACGTCCATGCCTTCGCCGCACATGCGGATGCATCGGTAACACAGGATGCAGCGCGGGCGATCGTAGAAGACGGCAGGCGACCACTGTTGCTCGTCGCGATGATCCTTGGCTTCGACGTAATGGCTTTCGCCAGCGCCATATTTGAAGGTCATGTCCTGCAGTTCGCATTCGCCGCCCGCGTCGCAAACGGGACAATCGAGCGGGTGATTGCCGAGCAGCAATTCGATGGTAGCCTTGCGCGCCTGCGCGATTTCCGGCGACTCGGTGAAGAAAACCTGGCCCTCCGCCACGGTGGTGGTGCAGGCGGTTTGCAGCTTCGGCACTTTCTCCTGGCGCACCACGCACATGCGGCAGGCGGCCTGCAAAGAGAGGCCGGGATAGTAGCAAAAGGCAGGAATTTCGATGCCGGCTTTGCGGCAAGCGTCAATGAGGAGCGTCCCCGCCGGAGCGGAGAGCTTTTTGCCATCGACTGTAAATGTGACATCAGGCATTCGTTGTTTGCGGTCCCTCAGGGGCTAAAGCCCCGATCATTTCATTCGGCCATCGGCACGAGTAAATTCGTGCCCTTTCAAAGCTTCTCCGGGCCTGAAGGCCTCTCGTTTTGCGCCGGGCATCAGAGGCCTAAAGGCCTCTGCTCCCTCCACTACACCACCGTCAACTGCGGCACGCCTTCCCGTGCGAATGGGCACGGCTTTCCATTCAAGTGATCTTCAAATTCCCTGCGAAATTTCTTCAAGAACGCGATGGTCGGCATGGCAGCAGCATCGCCCAGCGGGCAGAAAGTGCGGCCCAGCATGTTCTCGGCCAGATACTGCATGTTCCCGATGTCGGCCTCGGTTCCGAAGCCGGCGTGGAAACGCGTGAGCGATTTCTTGAGCCAGTCGGTGCCTTCGCGGCAGGGAATACACCATCCGCAGCTCTCATGCGCGTAAAAGCTGATGGTGCGGAGCGCGAACTCGACAATGCAGGTTTGGTCGTCGATAACTACCACTCCGCCCGAGCCAAGCATGGAGCCGGCTTTGCCCACCTGGTCGAAGTCCATGCCGATATCGATCTCTTCGGGCAAGAGGACGGGCGTGGATGAGCCGCCGGGAACGACAGCTTTCAATTTGCGCCCGCCGCGAATACCGCCGGCCACATCGTAGATCATCTTTTTGAGGTTGTAGCCCATGGGCAATTCGTAAACGCCGGGGCGCTCCACATGGCCGCTGATGCAAAAAAGGCGCGTGCCACCATTGCGCGGAGTGCCTACGCCCGCATACGCCGCCGCACCCATTGTGATCACACAAGGCACGGTGGCGATAGTCTCGGCATTGTTGATGACCGTAGGACCGCCGTAAAGGCCGACGACTGCGGGGAAGGGTGGCTTGATGCGAGGGACGCCGCGTTTGCCTTCGAGCGACTCCATCAGTGCCGACTCTTCGCCCACCTCATACGCGCCCGCACCGGTTTGCGTAATGATCTGAAACTCGGTATCGGAGCCGAAGATGTTCTTGCCGAGAAAGCCACGATCGTAGGCGTCTGCGACTGCACGCTCCACGATTTCGAGAAGATAACGGTACTCGCCGCGCAGATAGATGAAGCCCATGCGCGCGCCCACCGCCAGACCTGCGATGATGGTGCCCTCGATCACGGCATGTGGATCGTGCAGGAAGATGAGGTGATCCTTGCAGGTTCCCGGCTCGCTTTCGTCGCCGTTGACCAGGATGTACTTGGGCTTGGCGGATTGCTTAGGGACGAAAGACCACTTCATGCCCGTCGAGAAGCCTGCGCCGCCACGCCCGCGAAGGCCGCTCGCCTTCATCTCCTCAATGATCCACTCGGAGCCTTGGGCCAGGCATTTTTTCACGGCCTGATAACCGCCCAGCTCGAGATAGCGATCGATGTTTGTCGCGCCCATGCCAAAGCGTCGGGAGACGATCTTTACTTCATCGGGATGGGAGACGAGCCTAGGCATTCTTTTCCTTGTTCTTTTCCCGGTCTTGGTTTGGATTTCGGTATCGGTCGAGGATTCCCGGCACGAGATCGGGCTTGAGCTCATCGTGAAATTCGTAGTTCACCTGAACGGCCGGAGCCCAACAGCAAGCGCCGATGCACTCCACCTCTTCGACAGAAAACAGTCCGTCGGCCGAAATGCCTTTGGGGCCGACGCCAAGCTCCTCCTGGAAGCGCTCGTAAACTTCGTAAGCGCCGCGCAACATGCAGCTGATGTTCGTGCAGACCTGAATGTTGAATTTACCGGCGGGCTTGAAGCGCAGCATCGAATAATAAGTGGCGACGTTGCGCACTTCGAGCTCCGTAATCCCAATGCGCCGCGCGACCTCTGCCACGAGCGCATCGGAAAGATAGCCCACCTCATCCTGCGCGTAGAGCAGCATGGGGATAAGCGCCGAACGCTTCACAGGATACTTCTCGACAAGCGCGTCAAAGCGCCTGGCCAGCGCAGGCGAGAAGATCGACATAGTTTCGGGGCCTTTTTCGCTCATCGCATCAACTCCCGTGCCCACGCTTCTGCCGCCAGATCCATCTCTTCCTCGCTCGTCCCACTCCGCAACCGACCTGCGCCCGAGATTTCCATTTTTCCACTGCTTCTATTTTCTCGCGTCCAGGTAACGATTGCACCGTCGCGCTCGAGGCGGAGCCACTTTTCTTCGTGACGCACCGTAATTTCTTCCTCGTCCGCCTGAACCGTGGCATGGCGATCGTCATGCAATCCGTGGGCCGCCGTGTAGCTGCGGAGCAGGGAAGCGAGCGAGATCCAAAGCTCGGCAAAGACGCGCGAATCCGTTGCGGCCGGATTTCCTCCGGGAGCGGCATCGACAGTTCTGCTTGCGCCCATCGTCAAGAGAATTCTCCCATGAGAAGCCCCGAGACAATCTCAACCGCAATTTTTTCGGGATCGCATCCTTCGTATAACAGGAATTCTTTCCTGGAGATTTCGAGGGCATGCGGCGGTCCCGAGATCACGGCGGTGATTTGCTCCTTAGCTTCCTGGAGCTCGACGGTACAGAGGTACTGCGATCCAAACGTCAAACAGAGCTTCCCACGGTGGCAGGGCGTGAAGATACGTTCGATGGTGTTGAGCTTCCGCTTTCGCATCTCCCCATTTGCCTTTTCGATTTCGCTCATAACCTGGAGCTTCACGCGCTCGTAAACCTCAGTGAAAGCCGTTCCCCGCTTGGCCTCCTGAGCCGACCCGGCGTTCGACCGCTGGTTGCTCAGTTTTTGCGCCAACTTTCCGTAATCCATTACATGGCCCCTTACCCTTATTTATTCTTATTCACCGGTCAATCTCGCCCAGCACGATGTCGATGGAGCCAATCACGGCGACCAGGTCAGCGATAAGCCGGCCCTTGCACATGGTCTCGACGGCCTGCAGCGTGGCGAACGAGGGATAACGCATATGCACGCGATAGGGCTTGGCGGTGCCGTCGGAGACGACATAATAGCCCGTGATCCCATGACCGCATTCGATGCCCTGATAGACCTCGCCGGCAGGGACATTGAATCCCTCGGTGACGATCTTGAAGTGATGGATCAGCGCCTCCATCTGCGTCTTCATTTTTTCGCGGTCCGGCAGAACGATCTTCGGCGCGTCGGCTTTTATCGCACCGCCAGGCATGCCGTCGAGCGCTTGCTGGACGATTTTGGTGCTCTCGCGCATCTCCACCAGCCGGACTTCATAACGCGCCCAGGTGTCGCCCACCGTGGAAATCGGCACGTGGAACTGGAATTTCTCGTAGCTCGAGTAGGGCATATCGCGGCGCAGGTCGATATCAACGCCGGAAGCGCGC
>CAWHNV010000015.1:0-82196 GCA_963830785.1 uncultured Acidobacteriota bacterium | reverse complement strand
AGTTCCAGAACGTTGTCTTCGATGGCGAGCCGGACATTGCCGTCGGATTTGGCCAGCCGCCGCACCGCTTCCGGCTTATCCACTTTGGCTTTCAGCATCACAAGCGCCACGGGAACGCTGCGTCCGGCGCTCTTGATGGTCTCGACAGCGGTGGCGCGGTCGATATTGCAGGCGCGCATCAGGATGCGGATACCGCGCTCCACCAGCTTCGAATTCTGCATGTGCACGTTGACCATCAGGTTTTCGTACACATAGCCCAGCCGCGTCATGGCGCCCGTGGTGATCATGTTCAGGATCATCTTCTGGGCGCTGCCGGCCTTCATGCGCGTGGAGCCGGAGATGACCTCGGCGCCGACTTCGGCGACGATGGTAGATATCGGCGGCGCTCAGCCAGCGGCGTTCCCTGGTTGCAGGTCACGGCTGCGGTGTGCGCTCCGCGGGCGCGGGCATAAGCCACGGCCGCCACCACGTAAGGCGTGCGGCCCGAAGCGGAAACGCCGATCACCACATCTTTGCGCGTGGGACGGCGCCGCGCGATGTCACGCTGGCCCAGCTCTTCTGAGTCTTCATTCACTTCAACCGCCGACGCCAGCGCCTTGGGTCCGCCCGCCATGATGTACTGCACCTGGCCGGGAGCGGTGGAATAGGTGGGTGGACACTCTGAGGCATCCAGAGCGGCAATCCGCCCGCTGGAACCGGCGCCGATATAGATCAACCGGCCGCCATCGCGCAGGCTCCGCGCCACCTGGTCGATCACTGCGGCGATCTCCGGGATAGCCTTCTTGACCGCCGCTGCGACCTTGGCATCCTCATGGTTGATGATGCGAGCAATTTCGAGTGCGGATTTCGTGTCGAGCCCTTGCGAGGCTTCGTTCTGGCTTTCCGTCGTCAGTTGCTGAAGCAGGGCGGCCTGGTCGTTGTTGGTATCTTTTATCCGGGTGCCAGCCGTTTCCTGCATCGTGGTGCTGGGTAGCATCGCGTCAGTCCCCAGTTTTTATTGTATCTGTAAAAACACGCAACCTAAAACATTTGTTCTGCTGTATCCCGATTTGTAACCCTAAAGAGGCATCCTAAAGGGCTTCGCGCACCGCGTCGTGAAAGAGCGGCCGGACCTCGCGGATCAGTTGGTTCTGCCGGTCTGGCCAGGTGCGGTTGGTCAGCAAAACGACCGCGACCGCCGCATCCAGATCGATCCATAAGGAGCAGCCGCTATAAGCCAAGATGCCCGATGGAATGCTGCGAAAAATGTTTGCCGGAAGACGAAGGCTCGCGAGGGCGTATCCCATCCCAGCGCACAGCGAACTGCCCTCGGGCGGTTGTCGTTGAGCAAATCGTTTCAATACGGCTGGGTCGAATAAGGAAGGATTGTGCTCGGCGCCGGCTGATTCTGCGCTGCCGCAGGATTGCGCCGGATAAGCGCAAAAGATCAGGAACATTGGAGAAGAGCCCCGCATTTCCTGCCACGCCGCCCAGGACCCACGCGTTCTCGTCCTGCACCTCGCCCTGAATGCGGCGATGGCGGAAAGTGGAGTCTTCTTCTGTCGGCGGGATGGCGGGCCGCGCCGCCGGCGACGGGCAGAATCCAGTGGCCGTCATGCCCAGCGGTTGGAACACTTCGCAGTGCGTCCAGGAGGCAAGGTCTGTGTGGATCAGGGCTTCAAGCGCCTTGCCAAGAAGGATGAAACCGGGGTCGGAGTACTCGGAGCGTGTGCCCGGCGCGGTCTGGAGAGGTAGCTCGAGGCAAGCCTGAAAGAGCGCCTCGGGCGTGGTCGCAGTCCGGAAAAACTCCACGTATCCCGGCAAGCCAGAGCTATGGGCCAGAAGATGGTGCAATGCGACCGTGCGCGCCAAATCTCCGGGTGCGCGCCCGGCCACAAAGCCGGGCAGCAGTTCGCCCAGCGGCGTTTCCAGATCGAGCTGTCCGCGCTGGACCAGGAGCATGGCCGCAGCCGTAGTTGCTACAACCTTGGTCAAGCTAGCCACGTCATACACGGTGTCGGCGGCCACGGCGGGCGCGTTTTCTTCATAGGTGAATCGCCCCAGAGCCCCCTGGAGCACGACTTCGATCGCCAGCCAGAACGCCAAATGCGCAGCCCGGGAAGGCTCGCGCCGCGATGGCGTCCTCCAGGATGCGGAGGGCAGCGGCAAACCGGCCGGTCATTTCTCGAGGGCGTCTCAGCAGATGGATGGCTTTGCGAGGTCATCGCTTTCTCGTAGGGTAACGCGCGCGGCTCTGGCGCGGTGCAGGCGCCTTTACTTTTCGATCGCCGCTGATGCGAATTCGGGCTATCCTTGTGTCCGAGAGCGCCGTCTATTTCAATAGGGGGTTCGTATGGCACCGCTGCGCGAATGGATGCGGGCAGTCTGTTTTGTGGGCCTTATCGCCGTTGGCACCGGATACGGTATCGCCCAGACCGCGAGCCAGCCCGATGCAGCGCCTGCCGTTGCGCCGCCGGCCGCGGCACAACCTGCAACCACGCCTGCCGTAAGCCCATCCGCGCAACCAGCGGCGCCAGAGACGCCCGCTGCGGAACCAACCGCCCCGGCAAAGAAAACCTACACCGTGCCTGCGGGTACCAAGGTGCTTTTGCAACTGAAGAGCGCTGTCAACACCAAGAGCGCCAGGGCCGGCGACGGAGTGTACCTGATCTCAACCTTTCCCGTCGTGGTGGGGAACCGCGTGATGATCCCCACTGGAGTCTATGTGCAGGGTGTTGTTGACCGGGTGCAGCGTGGCGGGCGCATTAAAGGCAAAGCGCAGCTCGATATGCACTTTACGTCCATCATTTTCCCCAACGGCTCGGTGGTGGAGATTCCCGGGGTTGTGGACAGTGTGCCGGGCACAAAGAACCAAACCGTGAAAGACGACGGGGAGGGAACTATCGAGCAGAACGGCGACAAAGGCCGCAACGCCGGGAAGACGGCCGAAATCGCTCTACCGGCCGGAGGGATCGGAGGAGAGATTGGCGGCGCTGCGTCGGGCCATCCCATTGAGGGCGGACTGACGGGGCTGGGCGCGGGCCTGGCTACCGTGGGCATTGTTTCGCTCTTCACGCGCAATGCCGATGTGGATATTCCTACCGGAACGCAGGTGGAGATGGTTCTGCAACGGCCGCTGCAACTGGAGGAGGAAAATCTGGCAGGGGTAGGCCCGCCGGGGACCGCGCCAGCGTTGGTGCCGGCGTCAAGCCAGCAGAAACCGATCACGTCCCATCGCCCGCGGATCATGTGCCCGCCGGGAAGCCTCGGTTGCGAATGAGCCCACGCGACGCTCAAGCGGCCAGCGCCACGTCTTTCTGTTGTTCCCGATACAAGTTTCCCTAAATCAGCCTTGCGTTCGGCGCGACCACTCCCGGTCCAGACAACGTGCAGCTTCCAGTTTGGCTGCAGCGGTAGTGAACGTTCGAGCGGTAATCGCCCCACGAGTTCGCGTCGCTGGCGGCTATCGTGATACCGACGGCGAAGGTTCTGCCGTCACTGGTCTCAATTGTGCCCCCTTTGGCGTCGTAGTCGGCCACCGTAAAGTCCCCTTCGGAATAGACACTCGGAGGCTTAGTCACCTCGTCAAAGTTCTGGTGACCGCCGTCCAGTTGCTCGGGGACGGCCTCCGGGGCACTCGCTAATCTGTTTTGCGCTAAGTCAGAAATGCGCCTCGCTCTATGCCTGTGGACGCGAACCGTCCGAAGTAAGAGGTTGTTTGAGCTAGGGCGCGCTCTGACTGTGAGCGTAGAGCGCAATGCATGGGAGCGCACCGGCCGCGGCGCGGGATTCGCCTGCATAGTATCTGCGCCAGGCTGGTGAGCCGCCGAATCGCTATGATCGGCCACCTGACCCACAACGGCTGGCGATGAGTTTTCGCTTGCATCGGACTGTGCAACCGGACTCGTTGCCATTGCGGATGTATTTGAAGTGGTTGGGGTTGAATCGTTGAGCGCTGCCAAGACGCCAGTTGGCGAGCCGAAGATCGCCAGCGCCAATCCCGTTGTTGTTCCAAGCGCAATGCCCATCCCCGCGTAGATCAAGGGTATTGCAATCAAAGAGATCCGGGCCGGCGGGGCGGGAAACTGATGGGCAACACTCACTTCAGAGCAAACATCGCGTGTTGTTGTCATAGTTTTTCAGGGAGGTAAGGATTCTCCCAGTCTCACGGACATTGAACCAAGTTAGTAAGTAATGCACAATCCACCGGAATAGTCACAAATGGGGCATTACCAAAGGGTCATCCACCCAAGCGCCTCAGGCGATCGAGGGTGGCTCAAAAGGGTCCCGCCGCGGTTCCGGTATGGTTCGCGAACTCGAAAACCCGCGACGATCCGGAAGGCATCAAGGCCGGCGTCTCTTGATGGTAGTTATCCTGAATGCGACATACGCCGGCGGCGAGTAAACTGGATTAATCTGGTTGTAGATGCATACCGGTTCTGACGATCCTAATCTTTCCGATTCCCGCGTGAACTCCGAGTCTAACGCTCCTTCGCAGTTCCATATTCCTGCACCTGCGGTGCCGCGCAAATCCATGGGCGTTATGCTCTGGGTGCGCGACCTGCTCATCTCCGCCGCTGCGTCCGTTCTCATCATCACTTTTCTCTATCAACCGGTCCGTGTGGAAGGCACCAGCATGTTGCCGCGCCTTGAAGACCGCGACCGGCTCTTCATCAACAAATTCGTCTACCACCTCTCCGCCATCGATCGCGGCGACGTGGTGGTCTTTCGCTATCCGCGCGATGTGGAGAAGAGCTACATCAAGCGCGTCATCGCTCTGCCTGGCGACACGCTCCGCATCGATCGTGGTCATGTCTACGTGAATGGGAAGCTTTTGCACGAGCCTTACGTGCCGGCGGAGTATCGCGACGACCGATCGCTGGCGGAGACGGTGATTCCCGCGGACAGCTACTTTATGATGGGTGACCATCGGTCCATTTCCTCAGACAGCCGGGACTTCGGGCCCGTCGACCGCTCGCTCATCTACGGGAAGGCCGTCTTCGTTTACTGGCCGGCGCGCGATGTGGGGGTGGTGCACTGAGGCATTCACCTGTTGAGATAGCACGACTTCGGAAAATATCCGTCAGGGGTTAAAATCCCGCTGTTTATTCGCCTTTCATGGCACGGCTGAAGCCGTGCCCTTTCAAATCCGTTGATCCGTAACTGCTGCAAATCAACGCGCGAAGCGAATGCTTCAAAATTTCTGTGCTAACTTTGTGCAACGCCTGACAACCAAGACCGCGAGCAATCGAAACTTCCGCATCGGCGGTGATACAAGCGTTATGGCTGCCTATCGTTGCACCTTGACGAGCACCTCGGCGTAACTAGCCTTTACATCCCTAATTGAATAGATGCTGCCCCATCCTTTTTTCCGCTTAGATAGGTAAATGTGATATTCGGCTGCCGCTCTCTTCCACTGTCGTTTCTTTTTCCAAATTGAAGCAATGCGGTAGTGGCAATCTGCGAGCAGACTTCGTGCTCTGCCAATGCCCTCGCCGCAATCACCACAGGCCAGATATTCTTCGCCCCAGCTCAATAGCCATCGATAAATCGCAAGGGATTCATCGAGACGACCCAACATTTCAAGCGATCCCGCATAACCCCAGATTGCAAGCGGGCAGTACGGGGATTCTTGCAGGGCCATTGCGTCCCAATAGAGAGCTTGCTCGTACTTCCGCTGCTCATAGTACGTTAGCGCGAGGCGACTCAAGAGCCAGTGGTCTTCCGGATCGCGCCGGAGTTCGGCTTTGATCAGCCGGCGCGCGCCAGTCCAATCCTCAGCCATAACGCCTTTCTCAATGGCCTTCCAAGCGGGGTTTTTCATAGCGGACAAGTTTACCGCGAATTGCCAATGCGCCAAAGCCCCGAGAGGCATTCGGGGCGCATCGTCGCCAATTGGGAAGTTTGGCCCATGCATTCAGCGCTGCCGCGCTAGATTTTGTGCTAATTTGTGCTACGGGTGCGCCTATCCCGCCTTTCTCGCCCATTCTGACCATTTAAGAATCAGTGGCTTACGTATTTTCAATCGCCTGTAGAGCCGTGCCCTTTCAAAACGGGGGAATGTCGCGCGAACACTGATATAGTGAATGAGGCAATCGGTTCTGAAGGCGTCATGGTGACGTGCTCACCCTTCTGCAAATATTCAGCAAAAATGGCTGCGAGTAAAACCATAAAGCTGATAACGCAGGGGATAGTCACCGTGAATAGAATCGATTCAATCCACTCCTCGGAGAGGCGATGCAGGCGATCCTAGCGCTCGAAGACGGGCGCATCTTCCGCGGCCAAGGCCATGGGCACCCTGGCGAATGCCAGGGCGAAGTAGTTTTCAATACTTCCCTTACCGGTTACCAGGAAATTGCCACCGATCCGTCCTACGCGGGGCAGATCGTCGTCCTGACCAATCCCCAAATCGGCAACTACGGCACCAATCGTGCCGACAATGAGGCGTCGCGGCCCTATATTGAGGGCCTGATCGTTCGCGAGTTCTCGACCATCAGTTCGAACTGGCGTTCCGAACAAGTGACCGATGAATACATGGAGCGCTATTCCGTGCCCGTGCTGGCCGAGATCGACACGCGCGCCCTGGTGCGCCATCTGCGCAACCACGGCGTCATGCGCGGCGTGATTTCGACTACCGAGAGCGACACCGCGGTCCTCGTCGAAAAGGCCAGAAAAATTCGCAAGATGGATGGCACCGATCTGGCGCGGGTGGTTTCGACGAAGACGAACTACGAGTTCGACGCGTCCGATCCGCGCAGCGAAATGGAAGATGCTTTACTCAGCGAGGGCTTTCTCCGCAAGGAAGAACCGCGGCGAAAGATTCTTCATGTGGTTGCTTATGATTTTGGTATTAAGCAGAATATTTTAAGAATGTTAACGCGCGAAGATTGCCGTGTAACTGTGGTTCCGGCAGAGACCACTGCCGAGGATGTGCTGGCGCTCAAGCCCGACGGCGTCTTCCTGTCGAACGGCCCCGGAGACCCGGAGCCGGTCGACTACGCGGTGCGTTCCATTCAGCAAATGATGGGCCGCGTGCCGGTGTTTGGAATTTGTCTGGGCCACCAGCTTTGCGGGCTCGCGCTCGGCGGCCGCACCTACAAGCTCAAGTTTGGCCATCACGGCGGCAACCATCCGGTGCGCAACAATGCGACCGGCAAAGTTGAGATCACGGCGCACAACCATAATTTTGCCGTTGATCCCGACTCGATCAACGCGAACGAAGTGGAGCTGACGCACGTGGATCTGAATGACCAGACGCTCGAAGGGCTGCGCCACAAGACGCTCCCGCTTTTCAGCGTGCAATATCATCCAGAAGCGGCTCCGGGCCCGCATGATTCGCACTATTTGTTCCGCGACTTCCGGCAGATGATGGAGGAGTGGAAGGGATGAAGCATGCGGCGCGCGAGATTTTCGGAATGGTAAAGCGGCGGGGCTTTTGGCTCCGCTGTTTTTTGGGTTGAAACGATCGGGTTTCGGGGACGAAGGGTACGGGCTTCAGCCCGTACATCAAAGGAAGCAATGTACCGGGGCTTTAGCCCCTGAGGGACTCAGGATGCGGCCAACGAGAGAAAGAACCGGAAAACTCGAAACTGGCGCCGCATATTTTGTCTCGACCCAAACAGCAGACCGGAAGCCGTTCTTTCGCCATGAGCGCTGGGCGCAGCTGATGACGGCGACGCTGCTTCATTACGCGGAAAAGGATTTTCTTTTGCACGCCTATGTGATCATGCCCGATCATCTCCACCTGCTTGTTACGCCATCCGAGACGCTGGAGAGATCGGTCCAACTGATAAAGGGCGGTTTCTCCTTTAGAGCCAAACGCGAGTTGGACTGGAAGTTTGAGATTTGGCAGCCGGGATTTACCGATCACCGTATTCGCGATGAAGAAGATTGGAGGAGCTATCTGAGCTACATCCGAGCGAATCCCGTCGAAGCACGATTGGTCGCGGATTCGGTTCTCTTTGAGTTCATGGGATTTCCAGACATTACATTCCCTCAGGGGCTAAAGCCCCGCGTCGTTAGCGGGGATGATGTACGGGCTGAAGCCCGTACCCTTCATTCTGGAAGCCCGGAGAATTGCATTCCCTCAGGGGCTAAAGCCCGCGTCGTTAGCGAGGACGATGTACGGGCTGAAGCCCGTACCCTTCATTCTGGAAACCCGGAAAGCCGGATAGAAAATACCCAAATAGCAGATTTGAAAAATCGGAAAGCGGATTTGAAATAAGCCATGCCACGCAGAAATGACATTCAGAAGATTCTGGTGATCGGCTCGGGGCCGATCATCATCGGACAGTCGGCGGAGTTCGATTACTCTGGCACGCAGGCTTGCAAGGCCCTCCGGCAGGAGGGCTATGAGGTGGTGCTGGTGAACTCGAACCCGGCCACCATCATGACCGATCCCGAACTCGCCGACCGCACTTACATTGAGCCGCTGACCCACGAGTACGTGGAAGAGATCATCCGCATTGAAGCGGAGATGCTTTCTGCCACACCCAACCCCGGAAAATTTGCACTCCTGCCAACTGTCGGCGGACAGACGGCGCTGAATTTAGCGGTCGATCTTGCCGACACGGGGGTTCTGGAGCGGTATAACGTCGAACTGATCGGCGCCAAACTCGAGGCCATCAAGAAGGCCGAAGACCGTCTGCTTTTTAAAGACGCGATGATCCGCATTGGCCTCGAAGTGCCGCGCTCGGCGCTCGTGAATAACCTGCGCGACGGACTCGACTTCTCAAGCAAGCTCGGCTTCCCGGTGCTCATCCGGCCCAGCTTCACGCTCGGCGGAACGGGCGGCGGCGTTGCCTATAACCGGGAAGAGCTCATGGAGATTCTCTCCCGCGGGCTCGATCTCTCGCCGGTGCATGAGTGCCTGCTTGAGGAGAGCGTGCTCGGCTGGAAGGAATACGAGCTCGAGGTGATGAGGGACCTGGCAGACAACGTCATCATCATTTGCTCGATTGAGAATTTTGACCCCATGGGCGTGCATACCGGCGACTCCATTACCGTGGCGCCGGCGCAAACGCTCACCGATCGCGAGTATCAGAAGATGCGCGACGCTGCCATCGCCTGCATTCGCGAAATCGGAGTGGAGACTGGCGGATCCAACGTGCAGTTCGCCGTGAATCCGCAAGATGGCCGCATGACCGTGATTGAGATGAACCCGCGTGTGTCGCGTTCGTCGGCGCTGGCGTCGAAGGCGACTGGATTTCCGATTGCAAAGATCGCGGCCAAGCTTGCCGTGGGCTACACGCTCGATGAAATTCCCAACGACATCACGCGCAAAACGCCGGCCTGCTTTGAGCCGACCATCGATTACGTCGTGGTGAAGATTCCCAAGTGGCAGTTCGAAAAATTTCCCGGCGCCGATGACACGCTCGGCCCGCAGATGAAGTCGGTGGGCGAGGTGATGGCTATCGGCCGCACCTTCAAGGAAGCGCTGATGAAGGCGTGGCGCTCACTTGAAACCGGCAAAAAAACTGGCGCCGAGGTGCTGGAGCCGCGCCGCTTGACGCAGATGCTGGTGACGGCCAAGCCGGAACGCCTCGGCTACATCCGCTATGCGTTCGAGCGCGGCATGAGCGTGCGCGAGGTGGCGCGTCTCACCAAGATGGATCCATGGTTCTTGCACCAGATACGCGAGATTACGCAGGCGCAGAAGGCGATCGCAAACATCACTCCAAAAGATATGAGCCCGGAGGGCATGATGCGGCTCAAGCGCCTCGGCCTGAGCGACGAACGCATCGCCAACGAGTGGAAGCTTGCCAGGCCATGAAGGCATCCAGCAGGTGAGGGAACTGCGCGAGGGGCAGGGAATTCGGCCCGTGTTCAAACTGGTGGACACCTGCGCTGCTGAGTTCGAATCGATGACGCCCTACCTCTACTCGACCTACGAGGAAGAGGACGAGGCGCCGCCGACCAAGACGCCGAAGATCATCATTCTCGGCTCGGGTCCCAATCGCATCGGCCAGGGAATTGAGTTCGACTACTGCTGTTGCCATGCGGCGTTCGCGCTGAAGGATGACGGCTACGAGACCATCATGGTCAACTGCAATCCTGAGACCGTCTCGACCGACTACGACACGAGCGACCGGCTCTATTTTGAGCCGTTAGTTCTCGAAGACGTGCTGGCGATTTACAACCACGAAGCGCAATCGGGCGCGAAGATCGGCATGATTGTGCAGTTCGGCGGACAGACGCCGCTGAACCTGGCGCAGCGTTTGCTCGCAGCCGGCGTGCCCATCATTGGCACTTCTCCGGCATCCATTGACTTGGCCGAGGATCGCAAACAGTTCGGCAAATTGCTTGAGGAATTGCAAATTCCGCAACCGCCAGGAGGCACGGCCACCAGCGTAGAACAGGCGCTGGCCGTGGCAGAAAGAATCGGGTACCCCGTGCTGGTGCGGCCAAGCTACGTGCTGGGCGGTCGCGCGATGGTGATTGCGTACGATGCGGAAGCTGTAACGCGTTACATGCGCCAGGCTGTCGAGTATTCTCAAGAGCGGCCGGTTCTGGTTGATCACTTCCTGGAGAATGCGATTGAAGTCGACGTCGACGCGCTCTGCGATTCGGAAGACGTGCTGATCGCGGGCATCATGCAGCACATTGAAGAAGCCGGCATTCACTCCGGCGACTCGTCGTGCGTGCTGCCGGCGGTGGACATCAAGGAACAGACGCTCGAAATTTTGCGCGCGTACACACGGAAGCTGGCGCTGGCGCTGAAGGTGGTCGGGCTGGTGAATCTGCAATTCGCCATCCAGCGCGACGAGCAGGGCAACGACCACGTGTATGTGATCGAGGTGAACCCTCGCGCTTCGCGCACGGTGCCTTATGTGTCCAAGGCGACGGGCGTACCGCTGGCCAAGATGGCGGCGCGGCTGATGACGGGGCGCAAGCTGCGCGAACTGCTGCCGGACGAGTTGGCGTCGGGAAAAGATCTTGGAACCGGCGCGCACTACTACGTGAAGTCGCCGGTGTTTCCGTGGTCGAAGTTCGCGGGCGTCGATACGGTGCTCGGGCCGGAGATGAAATCGACAGGCGAAGTGATGGGCGTGGCCATTACGTTTGGCGAGGCGTTTGCGAAGGCACAGCTCTCAGCCGGTCAAATTCTGCCGACAGGCGGCACGGTCTTTTTTACCGTGAAGGATGACGACAAGCAGGCGGCGATCGCGCTGGCGCGGCGTTATGTGAATCTGGGCTTCAAGATCGTGGCCACGGAAGGCACGGCCAACGCGCTCGAGGGTGCTGGGCTGATTGTGGAGCGCGTGTTCAAAGTGGATGAGGGCCGGCCCAATGCCGTTGATCTCATCAAGGGCGAGCGTATCCAGTTGATCGTGAACACGCCACGCGGGCAGGATGCGATTTTCGATGAGAAGGCGATTCGCCGCGCGGCGGTGCTGGCGCGCATTCCCACGATCACCACGCTCGCGGCAGCCCAGGCGGCGGCCGAGGGAATTGCCGCCATGCAGCGGCATCGCGTGTCGGTCTTTGCTTTGCAGGCGCTTCACACGGAGCACGGACGCTAGCGCACGAAGGCGTCATTCTGTACCTGCGGACCGGAAGTAAAAAAAGATTATCGACGTTTACTTTGCCCGCCGGAGGCCGAGCTTCGCGCCAATGGAGTAACCGAGAAGAGCGATGGCGGGCCAGGTGCCGACGAACGGACCGTCGTTGTCGATGAGTCCGCTGGGGCTGGGCAGGCTGAAGAAGGTGCGCGTCAGTTTTTCCGTGGCCTCGCAATGGAAGCATTGATTTGGCCCGGTCGGCATGTCCAGGACCCACAGGCAGACAATCAGAAACCAGATGAGGCCAAGCAGCCAGACCAGGGTCGCCATTTCCGAGGGGTAAATGCGCGCGACGAGGAAGGCGACGACGAGGGGCACGGCAGCCGACAAGAGAAGAATGACGAGTTGCGGCACGCCGGCAGGATTGATGGCGTAGCCAAGCAGCATGAGCGCCATCCAGGAGCCAAGCGCCAGAAGCGAGTGCAGGAAAAACGACACGGCCTGCCGGGAAAGTTTGGATGTGCTTTGTTCTTCGAGATCCATTTGCACCGACGGGCCCACCTTTGCGGTTCCTGAAGCAAGAATTGCTGCCGGCTGTGCTCTGTAACTAACCACATACCATACACCGCGGCTGCATGGGCGAACAATTTCGCGCGATGAAGCAGGGAAGAGCGCCGCATCACCGTGCAGGGTCTTACAATCAAGAAATGCTGCTGGAAGGCATCTTTGCCGCGACGACTACGCCGTTTTATGCGGACGAACGCATTTATTTTCGCAAGATTGAAGCCAACATCGCACGTTACTCGCGCAGTTTGCTGGCGGGGATGGTGGTTTTAGGCTCTACGGGCGAGGCACCGCTGCTCGATGATGCTGAATCGCGCGAGGTTCTGCGTGTGGCCGCAGAAGCTGCCGCGCCGGACAAGGTGCTGATCGCGGGCGTGGGCCGTGAGAGCGTGAAGGCGACGGTAGAACTGGCCGACGCGGCGGCGGCGTTCCGATACGATGCGGTTCTGGTGCGCCCGCCCAGCTACTATGCAGGGCAAATGTCTTCCGCGGCCGTGCTCCACTATTTCCGCAGCGTCGCGGACCGCTCTCCGCTTCCCGTCGTGCTCTACAACATTCCCAAGTGCGTCCCGTACCAGATTCCGGTAGAGCTGGTTGGGGAACTGGCCGATCACCCCAACATCATCGGGATCAAGGATTCGTCTGGCAAGGTGGAACGCATTGGGGCGCAGGTTGCAGCCACGCAGAAGGCGTTGCGGCGGACGGTGCCGGTTACTCAGGTGTTTGAGGCGGCTACGGCACGGATGCTGGAGCCACGCGTCCAGGCTGAGGGCAGTTTTGTCTCCGTTGGCGAGCTGGCCGGAGGTGCGGCGGTTGCCACGGCTGCCCCTGCGGTTCCCATCAAAACCCGAAGCAGAGAAGTCGGGTTTCAGGTGCTGTGCGGATCGGGGAGCACGGTGCTGGAGTCATTGCAGGCGGGGGCGACGGGAGCGATTCTCGCTTTTGCCGCGTTCACGCCACAGGCATGCCAGGAAATTTACCTTGCCTGGAAGGATCACGATCTGGCCTTGGCCGCGGAAAAGCAGGAACGCATTGCGAAGGCCAATCAGCGGATCGTGGGCGATCTTGGCATTGCCGGGGTGAAGCACGGTTGCGACTTGAATGGCTACTACGGAGGCCATACGAGGGCCCCGTTGCTGGGTTTGACGGCTGGAGAAAAGGCCGAAATCGAGGCATTGCTGGCGGAAGTCAGGAACTGACCTAGCTATACCTAATGTCCGATAACAGATATTTCCGGTTAGTCGGACTCGATCCCTTTGGACGGGATCTGAGGCAGGTCTGTTTGATTGAACCCAACATAGTGTTATAACTCTCGGAAGTCAAGCAATTTTTTTAGCCTTTTCGACTGGGACCAAAACCAGCAACGCTTCGAGCCGGTTTCCCTGCGCATCCGTGCCCCAGATCGCGATCACACTGGAATCTGGCTCAACCGCAGCCGCCGCCGCGCGCTGAAAAGCCATCGGCCGCTTATCCCTCGCCAGATCCTGAAGATCGAGATTCCAGCCCATCCCGCGCGCCAGCTCTGTCATCTGATCCGCGTCAAAGCCGCTTTTCGCGAGCTTCAAAATCATCCCAAGATTCATTGTGCGAAGCTCCCCAAAGAATAGACCCCAACATTCCCGAAGCCTGCCGGCACAGAAGAGCCGCTCGATAGCTTCGTGTAATAAGCGTAGACGTCTCCGATCATATCGGTGTTCCAGTTGCTGCCCCACATGTAGGCTTCCCAATTTCGGCTCACGAAAGCATGAGGCTCTGCACCGTAGTCGGTATCGCGGATGGACATGGCCCGTCCCAGCCGCCAGAATTGAATCGCTGAACCGTTCGTCGCAGTCGAGTCGATCTTCAGGGCAAGCAATTCCATTGCCGCAAACCCGGTGTCTCCTGCACTCAGGTTACTGACCGGGGCCGTCGCCAGATGCGTATTTACAAAGTTAGCTGTAAACGTTGTGCTGGTAGCGGCTGTCACCGAAACGGTCTCGATGTTCGCGCTTCCGAAATCCACAAGCTGCTGCGTTCCCACTCCGATTGTTGCCATGGACGCCGGCGTGACGGTATGCACCCCTGCAGAGGTCACAGCGGTTCCGAGCGTCGTGGCAGCCGGGGAATCGACATTGCCCTCGCCCTGCTGTCCTGCGAGGATCATGGTCGAGTAAAGCGCATAGCCAGGCGTGCTTCCCCAAGTTCCAGTCATTGAGACGTGCGTGCCGTTTACCTTAGCACTCAGAAAGGGTGGGCTGCCGCCGCAGGGAGTAGACCCGAGGTACGCAAAAGTGCAGGGAAGAGTGAAGTACTTCGCTACAACGCCGGTTGGACTGAGCGTGTTCAAATTCGCCACTGTCACCGAATAATAGGCCGCGTCTCCGGGCGCTTGTCCGCCGCCAACGCCAACATAAACAGGAATGCCGTTGACGTCGTAGCCCGTATCGTTGTGCCCATCGTAACCAGAGACAGGCCCGAGAAGCGTGAAGTTTTGCGTATAAAATTCCGTGCCGGTGCCGATCGACCATGCGCTGTCGGACCCGCCCGTCTGCCACAGGATTTCTGCGTGCACACCGTCAGGATGTTGATTCATGCGGTAGATGTTCCAGTGGTAGGTCCCCCACTCCGCGCAGCCGCTAGGAACCGATCCCGGGCAAATCGTGTACCACTTTTTCTGCGTGGTGACGGTATCGGTTGAGGCATTATAGGCGATCAGGTCGATCGCACCACGCCCGTCTTCACCAACATACTCACACGAAAAAATGAAGTGCGTGTCCGTGGCATCGCCGAAGTTCCCCTGCCCTCCAGAACCAATGTCGATTTGATTACCGTTGACTCCTGCCCCACCGGGGAAATTTGAATCGGACACGCATGAAAACGTGTGGACGACAACCGGAGTCAAAACGCAGCTTGATGAAGTGCAGCCGGTCACGTCCACGTAGCGCAACTGGAGGGAGCCGGTTAGCTGAAATGCTCCGATATAGTAAAGCCGGTTGGGAACCGTGAAGGACCACTGCGCATCCCCGCTGACGCAATTAATCCACGAGCCGTCGCTAGTCGTGATTCGATTGATCGGGGTGGGCGGCGTCGTCGTCGCGTCGAATAGGTCCGTTTGCTCCACCGTGTTTTCAGGAGCGATCATGTAGTGATTGTTGGCGTTGAACCCCTGCACGCGGCTGTAGCATGGGGAGTTGTTGCCTCCTGTGTTGGCCGATGGAGCCTGCATCCGCCACGTAGTCGTTCCGTAATTGGGATCGACATAGGAACCGCCCGGACTAGGAATCGCGGGCATGGGCCAGGTCGGGCACGCAGGAGTCGCCACGCCAACGCAGGTAAGATCGGCGCTGCTCGTGGTGATTGCTGTCGATGGGAAATTCGACAATTGCGCGACAGCAGTTGCTGCGAACAAAAAAGGGGCGAGGCTGAGCCAGAGTCTTTTCATGAAACCTCAGTGCAGAGAGAATGCCGGCGTGACGGGATAAACGGCTTCTGCGAGCGAAATTGTGCAGGTCCCACTGATGACGCCGCTCGAAGATGAACATCCGGACACGCCGCCACTATAGTACGGCCCGATCATCGAGTAGTTGTACGTTCCCTGCACTTGGCCTGCGAGAGCGTTCCCCGTCGCGAGCAAAATATAAGTGTTCCCAGCGGTCAGAGTGACGCTGCCTTCACTGCAAGAGCTGGTCACCAGTAAACCGGTCGAAGGAATGTGGAACCCGGTTGTGGGATGACAGATCAGCGCTCCGCTCGAATTCGCGATCGCGACCGAATAGAGGCCCGATGCATCGGCGGTCGCGGCGGCGAGATAAATTGCGCTAAAGGTGACGTTCGCCGTTGGCGTGAAGCCATAGCCAGAAATCGTGTTGGCAAACGTGCCGCCCAAATAGACTGTGTTGTTCTGCGTCCAAGGTGCCTGCCAATAGGCAACCGTCGCGCCGCCTCCGCCCGTCGCTGAGACCTGCAGATTCCCGCCGCTCTGAGCGATCGCCACATTGGTACCGGCTGCGATGGGCGTTCCGCCTGTGTAATCGCTCGTACTCCCCGTCGTCGCCGCGATCGGCACGCTCTGAAGCTGAATGAGCACCGGCGCAGAGCCGGTCTCGTTGTAAGTAGCCCCGGAAGCCAACGCGACCGATCCAATATGATCGCTGTTTCCTTGTTGAACAACTACACCGCAAGGATTCGCCGGCTGCGTCGCGGGAAGAGTCAGCGTGAAGCCATTGAGAAGAATGATGTAACCACAATCGCTCGAAAGCAGCGATCGCGATGCCGACAGTGCGATCGTGCCCGAAGGGGCCGCGGGACCTTGCGGGCCAGTCGCGCCGGTTGCGCCGGTCGCACCGGTTGCTCCGGTTGCTCCGGCAGGTCCCGTTGGACCAGTAGGCCCTGTCGCGCCCGTGGCTCCGGCCGGCCCCGTTGGGCCGGTTGGACCTGCAGGCCCGACACCCCCGTAGGCAACATAAGACGCGCCGTTCCAGACGCAATCATGCACGATGGTGCCACCCCCTGCAGTGCAATCAGGGACGGAAGCCGCATTGATAACGCGATAGGATCGGCCCGGAATTCCGACCGATGGAAGAACCGTCGTCGCAGGAGCCGTGTAGCCATTAATGCTGTAAGTAAAATTCTGCTGTGCCGCGAATGTTGGGACGGTCTGAGGTGGACCAAAGAAGCCGGTGAAGTTCGCCTGCAGCGCGTTGTCTGTCGCATCCGTCGTTGCCGCGCCGATGATCGCGCCTTCGATAAAGTTGAACGGTGCCGGGGTTCCGTCGCCGCCTGAACCGAGCGTGATGTTTCCTTCCAAGTCCATCGTGTAACCAGCCGGAAGCGCTCCGCTGTAGAGCGTTTGCAGCCGTCCCTGCGTTGCGTCTCCGCTCTTGAGCGTCAGGACTGGACCGGTCGGGTTATATTTTTGGATCGTGCTCAGGTAGTTCTGGTAGGGCGTTCCACCCGCGCAAAATACGCCATTCTCCAGATCGGTGCAAACCCACGGTCCTGGCCCAGTTCCGAGAGTGAGGGCGCCGGAAGTTCCTGCATACCAAGCCGCAGAAAACATGTGCCCGCTTCCATGATTCCCGACCGGGTTTTCCGTGTCACCATAGGAGCCACAGCACCCTGAAACCACTCCGCCTTCGGAGTAGTTCTCCGCGAGGAGATAGACAGTGATGGGACTATTCCCGGTCGGAAGTCCCGAAGTTCCAGTCGCGGTACTGAAGCCGCTTGAATCACCGTTGGCAGCATTGGTGATCCTCAGCACGGGCAGAACCAGGCCGCTCGGCAGCGTTGTGAAGCCGACCGGAGGCGGAATAGCTGTCCAATCTCCGCCGCGCGTGTAGATCGTCAGGTTATTGCTCGACAGTCCCGTCTGATCGTAAATCTTGGTCACCGTGCAAGTAGTGCCTGCGCAGAACGAGTTGATCGCGGGCACATTCACGATGCCGGATGAGAGGG
Organism: uncultured Acidobacteriota bacterium; assembly: GCA_963830785.1. Taxonomy (GTDB): domain Bacteria; phylum Acidobacteriota; class Terriglobia; order Terriglobales; family Acidobacteriaceae; genus Telmatobacter. The sequence continues at coordinate 64,719 of CAWHNV010000015.1, read as the reverse complement.
TTCCGATGTTGATGGATGTGCTGTCCGAGGCCCGGGTGAGCTGAAACAAACTGCCGGCATAGGAAGAGAACATCCGCCTGATCACACTGTGGGCGGCAACGCACGGAGTGCCAGCCGCGGCGAGAAGATCGCACGGCCCGGCTTGCGGACTCACCGGCGTGAGCGAATTGAACGCGAGAAAGTTGATCGCAGAGGTGCCGGGGGTGATGGGATTCGGCGACGTGACGCGGAAAGTAGTATCGAAATTCGTGCGCCCACTCGATACATAAATCTCGGTTCCGTTGACGGGGGAAAAATCGGGGCATTGCGTCCATGCGCCCGGCCCGCTCACATAGCACCAGTTTTGGCTCGCCGTAGTTTGGTCTTTGACCAGCACGCGCGAAGAACTTGTAAACGTGCCATCAATCGTCTGCTCGCCGGAAAGACTGATGTTGCTTCCCGTCGTAGCCAGAAGCGCCGCGGCCGGGCCACCGCTTCCGCCTCCGCTCCCAGGGCACGTCAAGACGCCTGAACCATTCGTCGTACAACTCGTGCCATCCGGCTTTACGCCGCCCAGCCTGGTCGTCGTCGCGGTGGGGAGCGTGTAACTGCCGTTCGGCGGTCCGGATCTGAAGTCCCAGAGATAGCAATGGGAGCAAAGAGTCGGCATTGTGCCGTTCTGAAACGCCGCCATGCTCGGATCGAGCACGAGAATGCAGGGCACGTTTATATTCGGTCCGCAGGTGAGCTGCGCGGCCCCAACCTTGGCGCCCACCGTTGTGCCGGCGAAGTTGCGAACGTAGATTGTGTTGTCGGTCTGGCAACGCGCCATCGGAAAGACGAAGGCGAGAACGAAGAGAACTGCAAGACAGCGTTTCATGATCGAACCTCATGCCGGGCGGGGGGAGCGGATCGCCGCTCCCCCTCCGTCCGGGTGGTTACTGCGGTCGTCGGGGTTATCCCTTTTAAGCAGCTGCGAGCGCCGGAGCCGGAGTCGGAGCCGGAGCTGCAGCCGCGGATCCCGCACCGCTGGTTGCGGCGGTGCTCGAGGCCGGAGCTGCCTGCGTCACCACTGCGGGCAACGGCGTGCCGTTCTCGATCGCGACCAGCACTTGCAGCGAAGCCAGAATCGATTGCGTAAACGTGTTGACGTGCGCTGCCGTGGGAGCTGGAAGCCCCTGGCTCTGGAGATAGGTGACGAGCTGAGGCTCGATCGCTGCAGCCACGTTCTCAAGCTCCACCGTCGTACTGCCGCCTTGCGCGGCCGCCGCCTGGCCCGCAGACAGCGCCGTCACTGCTTCATTGATCGCGCTGTTGTAGAGCGTAGCCACTGCGGGAAAAAGAATATCGACGACAGGCTCCGCAACCGCGGCAACCTTCGCCCCTGCGCTGATCACTTTTTCGAGATCAACCCCAACCTTCTTAAAAAACGATCCGAGACCCATGTTTCTCACCTCTCCTTTATGTTGGCCGGCGTTTGAATTCCCACTCGGCTTGTTGCTTCGCTTTCACTTGCGCCGCTTCGAGAGCTGTCTCCCGCTCGGCGTTCTCAAGAAAATCGATCCGCTTTTCATGGTCCGTGATGGCACGGCTCACAGTGCCCGCGTAGAAGATCAGCCCACCGGTTTGTAGCGCGAGAAAACATCCGATCGCCACTATCGCGTTCGCGTCCATGAGGCCCCGCTAGAACTGGTTCAAGCCTGCTAGTAGGGGTTGCGCGCCCGTCGTCGGGATCAGTTCGCCCACCATCCCGTTCGAGCCCCACATCCAGCGCGGATGCCGGCCGCGGCCACGGCGACAGCCGCCGCCCTTGCCGATGCGCGCGCGGAAGCCGGAGCTGCTCACGCTTGCGCGCGCGCTCATTCCCGTGAGAGCCGCCAGAATCCAGATGAGGATCACCAAGAAAGCGACCCGCAAAATCATTGTTACCGTGTCATTCATGCCGTCCCCCTTGGCTTCCAGAATCCGCCAAAATTGAAGTCGTACAACCTGCCGTCGCGCAAAAGCTTGAAACGCCTGAAGCCGCGTCGAACATCGATACGGCTGTCTTTCAAAACCCCTCCGAACTGCGCGAGGAATCTAACCTCGCTTTGCTCCGTCGCCTTGAAGGGCGCCATCTGCAGATCCAGATCATCGCCCTCGCCTTTGTTTAACACGCTTCCAAACATCAAAAGCCGGTAACCGTGTTCCTCAGCGAGTTCGGAAAGGGCGGGGAACACTTCCGCCGCTTCCTTCAGCGTCCACTTACGAACCGGAATCGTCGCCGCTGTCATCGATCTGCCCTGAGTCGTAGTTGTTCGTGTCGACGTCAGAATAGTCCGTCGTGTCATCCGACGTAGGCATCGGTTCCGCCAGCTCATTCACATCGAAATTCTGATAGGGCACGCTGGCGATTTGATCACCGCTCGTCACCTGCGAAACTTGATAGTCGCTGTCTGCGGCAAGCTGATCGCTGGCATTCTCGCCGTCCGTGATCAGATTGACTAGCGCGGAAGCAAGATCCGGACTTGTTGCGCCGTATGCGCCCGGCCCGATCGAGTTAGGCATCGCGCCGCCACCCGAAGCACTGCCATGCCCCCCGGAGTTGCTGTTCCCCGACAGCGCGTTCAAAAGCTGCGAAAGCAAATTCCCTTGCTGGGCCGATTCATTTTCATAATCGGGATAGTACGGCGATGCGCTGCTCGCCCCTGTGCCGCTCACGGAAGTTCCGCCGCTCGAACCGGAATTGATGGCGCGGCGCAACGCCGGCCAGAGTTTCCACGCCACAACCGCCAGGACACCGAAAAGCCCGATGTAAAAAAGCGTGTTCTTCTCGCTCGAAGTCATCGCCTACCTCCCCACCCATGCGCCCGAGCCAGGCCGCGGCCGGCGCGATCCACGATAGCGCGCCCCACCGTACCAGGAAGGCGACCATCCGCGAATCGGGTAGGCGAATTGCAGAGGACCAGCGTAAGGCGCGGGATAAACCTCAGAGCTGCCTGTGTCAGAGCTGGAAGCAAAGTTGTTCGAGATCCAGTTCCACGCCCACCAGAGCGCAAGCACGATCAGCACCCACTTCACTACGTTCCATACGTCCACACTTCACCCCCTACTGCGGCGGCCAGGCCTGCGGCAAAAAATCGCCGCCAAAATCGCTGCTGTCAACCGGCTGATTCGTTCCCGCGGGTGGATTGCCATAGGGCAACGGTTGGGCTGGCTCCGCAGTGAACGGGTTACCCTGCGAAACGCCGCTCCATGCAGTTGTCGGAACCGAGCCGATCAATGATGCGCTGTCATTTGCGCCCAGCCCCAAAAGATCGGAGAACATCCCACCGATCCCTTTGATCGAGTCAAGTACCAGTTCGCCAACGCCATCCAGAATGCCGCCCCCTGCGCCCCGCGTGCCAGCCACGGCCAGATCATGAAGGCCTTTTTCAAGCTTGCTAGGATCGGTCGGATTTTTGGGCGAATCGAACTTTTTCCAGACGAGCAGCAACACGACAGCGAGAATGATCAGTAAAACGATGCCGCTAATGTTTTTCATCGAATCGCCCTTTCGGTGCTACAATGCCGCCCATGAAAACTTCGAACTCGTTGCTCGTTATCACCGTTCTCCTGCTCCCGCTGTTCGCCCTTTCAGCGCAGCAGCCCGTGAACGAGAGTCAGGTCCAGGCAGATGCTCTTCGCGAAGATCCTCCGCCGCAATCGCGCACTGATTCAGGGCCACCGGTACACTTGCTGCACTTCAATTCCAAACGAGATGCGATCACTGCTTCGATTCGCGTTCTGCCGGGACAAAAGCTCAAAATCGGAAACGACGTCTTTTTCTGGATTCGCATTTTTTCCGATCATCCCTTCTCAATCGACGTGGGCCGCGGCTGCCTAACAACGTCGACTATGGACATCACCTGCGAAATCCTGCCGAACCGCACGATCGAAATCCAGGACGCTCGCGTTCCAAGCGACTCGGCCCCGAGCGCGCACATGTACATCACGGCGCTCAGGCACACGCCCTAGCGCTTCCGGAATCGCCCGTTCTTGTTACGAGGCGGCGTCCGCTTTTTGCTCCGGCGCTCCGAGTTTGCCTTTCCGCGGCGCCGCCTCGACTTCTTTAAATCCAGAAACTTCTTGAACTCGCTCTTCACGCTCATGCCTCACCTCACCCGATCTGCGGCGCGGCGACGATTACCAGAACCCCATCGCCCTCCGTACCCATCGCCCAAATCTTCCCTGTGTTATCCACCTGCAAAGAAATCGAAACGTCCGCGGCCGATGGCAAGGTCCTCGAGCCCGTAGTTCCAAGCTGATCGGGCTGCTCGCCGATGTAACAAATGTGAGCGTTCAACGAAGTGCTGGTCGTCGGAAAGAGCGTCACACTCGCGCCAGGCGGAACGACAAAGGACGGAACATTTTGCGGAACATTCGTTGCCGCAAAGACAATCTGAAACTGCTCATAAAGCGGAGGGCCGGGAAGCGACTCGGCCAGGGCCAGCGGTAGCGCTTTCTTTGTCATGATTCTCCGCCTCCGATCAGCGTGCTCACGTTCGTTGAACTCGGCACGCCTAACTGCCCCGCGACATAACTTGCTTCAGCCACCGAATTGCCCTGATCGTTGTTCACGTCGTCCCCAGATAGCGAGCCCAGGATCTTGGCAAAGAGTTGCCGGAGCGACCAGGTTGGATTCTGCGCCGCCTGGTCCTGAACGTAGCTCTCAGCCGCGCCCCATCCGAATGAAGGGTCACTGAAAATTGCGAAGCCCGCAGGCGTGTGCCCCACGACTCCATCCCAGTTGCCCTTGATGTTGACGGGATTATTGTTCCGCTGTGCAAGCGAGCCCGGCTGATCCCATCCCTCGAAATGCGCCCACGCTTCGGTGAGCGCGTCGAGAGGACCGTAATCGGAAAAGCTCGTTCCGTCGCCATCGATGGTCGACGATGGCGCCGAGGTCGAGCTGCCTGCCCTGTTGTCACTGCGCAGGAGCAAACAGACGACGAGCACCGCGATGAGTACGAGCAGCTGCACATCGAGCCCTCACCCGTGGCTAAGACGACAGCCCGTACACCCGCCGCGTGTAAACGCGGAGCTGGTCGAGACCGGAACCGCTCGGATTCAGCACCGAGTAATACGCCTGCAGGCCGGCCGCGGCATTTGCGTTCTGCAAAATACCATCGGTCCAATCGAGGTAGAGAAGACCGGTGAGGGTCTGCGACGGATCGAAGAACGATTCGTCGAGCATGGCCTGCCGAATCTCCTGCCACTTCTTTTTGAAATTCAGGGTATTGCCCTGGATCTCAAGCCGCTCGATCAAAGCATCGCTCAGCGTATAGCCAGGCTGCCCCTGCTCGGCCATGATGAGCCACTGGGTGTAGGCGCCGTCGAGAGGCAACAGCTGATCGGGGAACTGCTGCTGCTCGCCCCGGATCAAAGCGATGTGATCTTCCTGCTTCATGGGCAGCGTGTCGGCGCCGCTCAGATCCAACCGCTTGTCGCCGTAACGCAGCATGCCCGCGATCGCGAAGTTGCCTGTGGTGCCCTCGAAAAGCTCGGAGAGAGCTGCTGCAATGTCCACCCGCACTTGAACCGCGGAGTAGACCGGCAGGCCCTGCGAATCGCGCGCGTTCATATTGAGCGCGGTCGAGTTCGCCTGCGAGCCATTCAGGTTTGCTTCATCCGCGAAATAAATCGGCAGGGTGAAGTAAATCTGGTAGGCACCGTTGGCTCCGCTTCCCAATGAGCCGTTGTCGAGCAGATCGCCGACGAGCTTGCCCTCGCGTTGCGGCATGGCAAAGCGGAGCAGAGAGCGCGGCGAACAATCGACCAGCGGCCCCTTCGGATAGCGCGAACCCGGACCCGGCGAAGCCAGGACCTTGATGCGGCGGATGAGCCGCGAGGCCGCGAGGTTGGCAATGGCCGCATCACCGATCGGCGTTCCGAGTTCGCCACCGGTCGCGCCGGTGATGGTCACCGTCGCATCAATCGTCACCCAGGCCCGCGTGATGTTGAGGCCAGGGTTGATATTGAAGATGTTGGCTACGCCCGGATAAATCGGCTGCTCGGCGCGTGTGCCGAAATTGTCTTCATAAGCCATGTTCGTTTCTCCTGGTTGTGTTCCTCAAAAGACCGCTCCCACCGAAAGCGCAAGCAAGCACTTACTAGCCGACGATATTTTGAACCGGCGAGTAGTTATTGCTCAGCCAAATGCAGGCGAAGATGACCACCACGATCACAACCCAATGCCAGAACTTCGTCATATTCCCTCCCGCGCCAAAGGTTTAAAAGGCGGGGCAGCGCTTCGCGCCACCCCAGATCAACCATGTAAGCGCTAAAGCCAGCGAACCACGGAAAACCGACTTTGTTCCACATTAAGGAAAAATAAACCGTTATAATGCAGCCACTTGGTCACAAAGTGACGTTCCGAGGCCCTCCGCACCGCTCTGCCGGCGCGTCTTCGACTTTGCGGAGGTAGACAAAGCGGGGCAGGGAAGCGAGCTGCTCCGCGGCCTCCTCGCCCATGCGATCGATGAAGTACTCGCGGTAAGATTTTTCTTCCACCCGGAAAATCCGCATCTCGCTCTCGGCGGTGTAGCCGCGTGCCACAGCCTTCGGATTGCGCGCGGTTGCGATCATCGAAACCCGCTCATGCCGGCCGTAGTTGACCAGGTGATAAAACTCCGGAGGCATGCGGTGGTCGCCCCACCGGGCGCCGCAGAGCTTATCCAGTTCGTCGACCGCGAAGATCATGAAGCCGCAGACGCGGACTAACACGCACACCGCGCGGAAGTGATCGTCGAGCGAACCGGAGCGGGGCTGAAAGAGAATGTGGAAGCGGCGCCCGCGATTCAAGCGGAGATAGGCTTCGAGTTCCGGCGCCGTCGAAATCACTTTGTAGCCAGGCAGCACTTCAGCGTGCTTCGATAGAGTGTCGAAGAAAAGCACTCCACCCGTGCAGAGCGAGAGAAGCCGGTCCATCTCCGTGGTCTTGCCCGTGCCACGCATGCCACAAAGAAAGATCAGCCCCCGGATCTCGCCGTCCTGGTACTCGCCGTCGACGATGCCGCGCATAGCTAAACAACCTCAAGATCAAAATCCTTCATACTGGCGATCGAGATGCGAACCGGCCGCGGCAAAATAATGCAGCCCAGACTCGCACTTTCGTTGCCCTCCACGTTGTCTCCGTGGATCATGAACCCCGATCGTCCGAAAGTGTTTGTGCCTGGGGCCGGAGCCAGGCGCGAGACGACCAGGCCCTTCTCGGGATCATCAAAAAACTGCCCGATCAAATAATTGCCGCGCGGAATCGGACCCACGTCCGGATCTGATTCGAGCGCGGGGTTATTGATTCCGTCGGGAGCCACGCCAACGCCGTTGGGTGCGTGCCCACTATAGCCACGCCCAATCGTCGTTCCGTTGTGCTCCAAGACGCCCGTGTTGCTGTGATAAGTCCACATGTTCCCTCCGGATGGTTGAACCGCGAAATAGTTGAGCCGCTAAACTACTTTCACTGATCGAGCGGCTGTGCTTCGATGATCGGACCCACTGGGCCGGCCTGCGCTTTGCGCGGAACTGCCTGCGGCTGCGCTTTCGGCTTCATCGCCTTGCGCCGCTCCCGTGAGATCGCAACCTGTTGCGCAACCTTGGGACCAACTACGATGGCGCCCGTGATCACCATGCCAGCCAGGCCGGGCGTTGCATCGCACCAGCGCAAGAGAAATTCCGGTAGGCGCGAATAAAGCGTCGTGAGCAGCTGCGCGGTCGGCCGGCCGAGCATGCGCGACTGTTTCTCGGTCAGCTCCCAGTGCGCGGAATCGAACTTCTCCGCGATCCAATGGAACGCTTCGCCGAGAACGTCTTCGACCTGCTCCGGATCAAAAGTGATGTCCGGTAGCATGGCCGCGGCCGTAGCTCCCTCGCCGCCCGTGGAAGTGGGCTCTTGCGACCCCAGCGCCGGCTGCGCGACTCCGATCTCATCGAAGGCTTCGCCCAGAATCTGTTCCTGCTCTTCGCTGAGCGGTTGACCTGGCTTGGGCTCAGAGATCGAAGAACTTCCGGACTGATGATCCGAAGCCGCTCCGCTTTGCTGGAACGTCGCTGCCAGCCGGAACGGGTCCCGGCCCGGCTGCTGGATTTCGACGGGCGGAGGCAGCGGCTTTTGCTTTACCACGGCCGCGCGCCGCTTTTTGCTTTTGCGTTTTTTCGTTGCCGGAACCGGAGCCAACGGCTCTGGCTGCGGCGCGATCGGCGGCTGCGGCACTTGCTTCTTCGATTTCTTTTTCGCTGGCTTTGCCAAGACTCACCATCCTTCCGCACGCCAGACAATAGCCGACGCGCGTTTTCGATCTGCGATTAATGGAGACCTTGAGCTGGCCTCCGCATTTTGGACATTTGTCAGTTTTCACGGTGTCCCCCAGAGAGGTGATTGGTGATCCCCTCGACGATGCGATCGATCTTCAGGACTCCCCGGCTTTCAAGTTCGAGAAATGCCAGCGCTGCAATGCGCAGAATTCCCCCAAGATCGGTGGAGTGTTTCTGAGCGAGCCGATGGAGGGCCAGCAGCTCGCTCAGTTCAAATCGGAGATTGATTTTCGGTATGTCCATGTTCCCCTCAGAACGGAATGTCCTGGTCGCTGATTCCCGTCGCAGTGACGAACTGCGACTTGCTGACATGCACGTCGAAGCGCTTCATTGAATTTCCGTTACGCCTGACGTTGTGGTCTTCGCCCGTGTAACGAATTTGCAGAAAGTGCCCCACGTCGCCCATCAGCAGTTTTTGCGCAAGGTCCGCGGTAGCCAGAAACGCAATCCGCTCTCCGGAAGGCTCAAACCGGCCTTCATGAACCTCGCCCTCGGCAAAAACAAAACGTGGAACCTTTTTGCCGTCCTTCTCGATTGCGTCAATGCGAAGGAAAACGCCTTCGATCGTGCTGCCCTCGCGCACACCGTCAGGACCGAACGTCAGAAACTTCGGTTCCTTCCGCTGTTCCATTGCTACTCCGGTCAGATCGCTTGCCATGGTTGATCTCCAGTCCTTTCTTCGGGAGCGTCAAGCGCCCGAATAGTTGGGCGCGGTACAGTGCCGCGCGGGTTTAAGTTGAACTCCGGCCGCGGTCGCCAGCGGCCGGAAGCGTCCATGCAAACATCGCGCCGATAGATGACACCAAAACGCTCCCAGTGATTCATGCCGCACGTGCATTCCATGCGCGACCAGTCCTCCGGGTGTTTCGTGTCGAACTCCACCGCAAAATCTACGCCGTACCAGGTGCCCCACGTCTGAATCATGCGAGCCCCGCGGGTAGCTTCCCAGAAGCCGATCACGCATTCAGGCAGATCAATGAAGTCAGAAGATTTCGTGATATATTTCAGAACTTCCTTCACTGCCTTTAGGCGATCGGAGACAGGCCGAATATCGACCATGCGACGGTTCGCGCAGTTCCATTCCTGCCGGCGAGCCAGCTCCGGAGCCGGAAGCCAGGTGATGTCCTGCCAGGCGCCGTTACGATATTCGCGCGTGGAGTTTTCAAAGCAGCTGCGCGCCCACGATTCAAACTCATAACGCTCACCGTCGAGAACAGTTTGCTTCGCATTCGCCCTCGGCAATTTTCCGAGCGCCTTCACTGAAAGCCGCACCCAGTCAAACTCCAGCGCCATCTTGATAAACGTGAAAGCGTAGATGTCGCGGCCGGCGAAATTTACGCGCGAGTCACTTGGGGGCAGGGAACAAGCGGCGTCGACAAGCACATGAGCATGAACGTGCCAGCTCTTCTCCTCACGGTTATAAGTGGTCTCGATCGCGTACACGCCACCACGGAACATTGGTTTATGATCGGCGAGGAATTTTCGCACGCGCTTGCGAAAAAATTCATAGGTGCGCTTCGTAATCCGCTTCACGTTGGGCGCAGTCAGAGTGATGAACTGCGGATGCTCCAACCGATCAAAGAGCTGCCTCACTTTGCGCTGCGCGTTCTCCGATCGCTGCCAGTTGCAAAGCGGACAAAGGCGGTGATTGCAGCCGATCGGGACCGCGATCAGCTCCGTCTTTTCCGCGCAGCATGAAGCGCGGTAGCCGATCCACTGTCCCTGGCAGTGGAAGAGCTGAAAATACTGCTTCTCCCAGGTGAGCGCCTTTGCACAGATTCCAACCGGCCGGTTGCGGCGCCTCCAGTCGTCGAGATAGAGCCACTGGACGTAGGTTTCGTTCGTCCCAGGCACGCCGTTCTGCCAATCGAGGCGCGACTGCGCGAAGGCCTCTGACCACTGCGGAAACTCCCGGCCAACCCTTCGGGTCCGGTAAGAATCCAACCAAGCGTCGTATCCGACCGATTCCCCGGCCTTTACTTTCGCTTTTTCTTCGTCGTATGCTTGCCACCACTTCCATTCCGCTCCGTCATGCGGAAGAACATACAATTGCGCGACGTAATCCTGCCAAATCCCATATACGGTTTCGCACAACCTTCGCCAAAGCGCATACCTCTTTTTGTATTCATCTTGCGGAGTCGATTGGAGTTGCATCCACTTCGCGACAGTTGTTGCTAGATGTTTCTCAGTATCAAGTGAACTGGGCCGCGCGGTGCGCGGCCGCGTGGCCCCCTGCGGCGATGCCGCGGCCGCTTGACGCGGCCGCCGCCGCTGGGTCCCCAGGCGGTAGGGGCGAGAGGGGGCATAACGGGCCTGCATGTCGATCTGAGGACCAGCGCTCATCTTGCCTCGCACATTGCGTTATAACGTCCTTCTGCCGCGGCCGCGATAGCTTCTCCCAGCCGGATGGCCTTGTCGGCGGCACAACGAGCCAAAATTGCGGCCAGGCAACTCTCGCAGAGGTAAACGACCTTTGTTGCCGCCCCGAGCTGTCGGCCGAACGTGGTTCGGCGATAAATGCTGAAGCTGAGAGTCAGAATGATCGGGTCATCGCGCTTGACGGTTTTTGCGTTGCCCAAGGTCATCGCGTGACACGCGCAACACTCGCGCACTAAAGGAACTTTTTCACCGAGTCTCATGATCAGCCCCTCTCATCCCACTGAAGCCTGTAAAGGAACTCAAAATCTTCGCCCCGCTCGCAGCGTTTGAGCGCCTCGCGTAGCTCATAGGCTTCAGCGAGCGTCAGCTGCATCGCAAAACGCTCGCAAAGCAAGCGCGCCGCGCGCCGGAGCACCAGCCACGCCCGAAAATCGGCGTCTTGCTCTAGGGTTCCCGGTGGATCGTGCAGATTGTGAAGGTAGAAAAGACTAGCCGCGAGCCGAAGAATCACGCCTACGGCCTGCAAATATAGGGGAACCGCCACCGGTTCCGTGCTTGTCATCGCCATGGTTGGTCGCCTTTCATTCGTTCAAATTCGTCCTGCAAATAGATCTGCGCCGCATAGCGGTCGCGATCGTAAACCAACAGGTGCCGCGCCTTCGATCTGGCCTCGGAGCTGAGTCGCTCCCAGTGGTGCCGGCAGCATAGATAGCCACGTTTCAACGTCGCATTACATCCCGGTGAGCAGCACGTTTTCGGTTCGCTCATCGAAATTCCTTTGGAGCGGCCGGCCGTTATCGAATGCGACTCCAGGACAGCATTCAATTCCGGCCGGCCTCTCGCCCCTTGCACGGCTGCCTAGGCCGCGGCAAGCTCGTCAGTGGCCATCGTGGCGCCAAGCCCAGCGTGTCTTTCACGCCTGCGCCGCGTACGCGGTCGGGGAATGCCGTTCGCATCCATGCGAGCGAACACTCCGCGGTAAATTCTGTAAACCGTTGTTGGAGACAGTCCGGTCTCGATCGCAATCTGACGGAAGCTGCGCACCGCGCCGGGCTGAAGTGGACGGCCTTTCATGCTGTCGCCCTTTCGTATCGAACAAGCAAAATCGGCACGTTCACCCCGGGAAACTCGCGGACCCAGACGCGCGATCGCTTAAAGTCCCGATTAACCCACAGCCATGGAGCCATGAGGTAGAGCACGGGAGCGATCCTCATTGCCTCCTTACAAAAATCAGCGCAGGTTTTCATTTGGGATAGATTCCATGGAGGATCGGCGAAAACGGCACCGAAGCTGTTGCTGCCGAAGGGAAGCGAAGTCCAGTCGGCGAGCACGCCGGGCGGAATTGGCTTCACGTACCTGTCCACGCGCACATCGCCAAAATCGTCGTTTGGCCCAGAACAGACGTTTAGAATTGGCCTCTCCGTCACCACATCGTTAACAAACGCGCGAATCGTCCTGTGCCAGCTGAAAGCTGGGACGTAGATCCCCGCCTGCCGCTTCTCAGCGTGCCTCATGCGCGCCTCCGTTCCGTCTGCGCGGATTCCTCCGCGCGCGCCAGCATCCGAGCGAGTTTCATTTTTGGAAGATGAGAGAGAAGCCGGCGATCGGTAAAAAATGAGCTTGCTGCCATAAGCCGCGTTACTAGAATCGAGCGGTCCATGGCGGCAAGCTCACGTTCAAAGCCGGTCAAGCAATCAACGCGATCCAGGGTAGGGAGAACTAGCTGAAGTGATTCGACGGGCGCATAAAGCACATCCTGCACGCACCGAAGTCCGTTCATGTACCAAAGCCGGTTGGGGTTGAATCGATCGGAAGCGCGGCGCCAGGCGAGGCCGGCGCGAAATTTGCAATAGCTTTGAATGGAGGCCAGCCACTGCCGGCCATTCCTTAGATCGCGTTCCAGATCTTCAGATAAGAAAGATGAAGCCGAATCAAAACGTGCCAGGCCCATCCCCGGAAGTTTAAGCTGCATCGGAACTAGCAGGAGCAGCGCCATGGTGGATCACGCCTTACTGCCTGCCTTCAATGTCCGATAACAGATATTCTGTATACTACAACCCTGCACGGATAGAACAACGGAAACCCCTGACCCGCAAGGCATTACGAACCTATGCGCTCCGCCAGTTCCCTTTTGGGGTATCCATCCAAAACTGGCAGTTGGGATCCATGTCGCGCGTCGCTGCGATTAAGAACGTCCCAAGGTCCTGACGGCGTGGTTTCCCTTGCTTCGCGATAACCACTTGAATCCTGAAATCTTGGCTGGCTTAAGCTACATCTTGTAGCGGCCGAGGTCTTCGTCGTTCAGTCCCTCGAGCCACCCGCGCAACTGCTCGGCTGTGGGGCCTTCCGGCGGGCCGCTGGTGTTGAGCTTGGCGCTCTCCATGACCTTCTCTGCGACGTAGATTGGGCAATCGGCGCGCAAGGCGAGCGCGATGGCGTCGGAGGGTCTTGCGTCGATGGCTACGGGCTCATCGCCTTGTCGCAGCCACAAAACCGCATAAAATGTATCGTCTTTAAGCTCTGTAATGACAATGCGTTCCAGCTCACCATTAAGGTGACAGATTAGATTTCGCGCGAGGTCATGCGTCATAGGGCGCGCGGCGGACATCTTTTCAATTTCCAGCGCAATTGCATTAGCCTCAAAGATGCCCACCCAGATGGGCATTACCGCGTCTGAGCCGACGTCCTTGAGCACCACGATCGGCATATTGGTTGCCGGGTCCATCATCAGGCCGCGAATCCGAACTTCAATGTCCATCAGTTCCCTCTTCACGAAACCTTGCAATCTTAGACGGCCTGGCCCACGAGACTGTTGGGAAAGGCTCCGGTTATTTTGACACGAATATAGCTGCCCGGCGCAGGCGCGATGGGTTGCGAGCACTCGAAGTTGACGGGCTTGTTCTGGCTGCTGCGCCCTGCGATTTGCCCACGAGCCGGATTCGCACCCTCCACCATTACTTCAATAATCTGCCCGATGTGCCTGGAATAATTGATCCTTTGTATCTCGCGTTGCCGTTCAAGCAGCACTTGAAGGCGACTGGCTTTCTCGGCTTCGGCAATGGAGTCGATCATCACCAGGGCTGGCGTGTTGGGGCGGGCTGAGTACTTGAAGGCGAAGACGCAGTCGTATTGCACCTCGGCAAGCAGGTCCATGGTCTGAATGAAATCGTCGGCCGTTTCACCCGGGAAGCCGATAATGATGTCGGTCGAAATCGAGATGGGCCGCCTGGCGGCTTTAATCCATGCGATGCGCTCGAGGTACCACTCCGGCGTGTACTCGCGGGCCATGCTGGCGAGAATCCTCGCCGAACCGGACTGCACCGGCAGGTGGACATGGTCGCAGAGGGTGGGCACGCTGTCGATGGCCTCGACGATGTCGCGGGTAAAGTCGCGGGGATGGCTGGTGGTGAAACGGACGCGCCGGATGCCTGGAACCTCACCCACGGCGGCCAGCAATTCCGCGAAGCTGCGCTTCCCTTCCGGGTCGCGGTAGCTGTTCACATTCTGGCCCAGAAGCTGGATCTCGGTGTAGCCAAGATCGGCGATGCGCCGCGCCTCTGCCAAAACCGAAGACGAGCTCCGGCTGCGCTCCTTGCCGCGCGTGTACGGTACAACGCAGTAAGAGCAGAACTTATCGCAACCCTCGATGATCGTGATATAGGCCCGGTAAGGATTCTGACGCGCCGTGAATTCGGTTTCGAAGGTCTCATCCGTCTGGCGGTCGTCGAGACCGGTGATGCGGCTTTCGCCTGCCTCCAGGCGGGTCAGCATCTCCGGCAACTTGCGGTAGGAGGCCGATCCCGAGACCAGCGAGACGTACGGCGCGCGGTCGAAGATCTTTTCGCCTTCCTGCTGGGCGACGCAGCCCAACACGGCGAAGCGCTTGCCTTCCTTGTAAAGCTTCTTGTAATCGTTCAGGCGATTAAAGACCTTCTGCTCCGCTTTGTCGCGAATGGAGCAGGTGTTGTAGAGGATGAGGCCCGCCTCTTCCTCGGCTTCCACCTGCCGGTAGCCCTGTTGGCGGAGAGTGCCGATCACCTTTTCGGAGTCATGGGCGTTCATCTGGCAGCCGAAGGTCTCCAAATAGAATGTTTTTTCGGTTGCCATAGACTTCCTCAGTATACGGTGAATCCTGTTTGGCCGGTTGAGCTTGTTCGCGACCCAACGCCACGCCGGTAACGGCTTCGAGAGGCCTGTTCGGTCATTGACGCAGCAGCTTGAACGCGTGGGTCCACTCGTTCTTCGTGAACCCAGGAATGCACCATAGCATGCAGAGCGGCTCGATGGCGCGCGCCGCTTCCACCTTGCCCATGTCCGCCGTCTCCCAGCCGAACTGGTCCAGGATCTTGCGTTGTGACCGCCTTCGCATTGTCGTCATTGCCGCAGATAAACATCGTCGGTTTGCCAGCTTTGAATTCGGGATTCACCATCCGCGGCGCGCCCACCGAGTTGAAGGCTTTTACAAAGTGCGCCGTGGGAAATTCCCTTTGTAACCGCTCCATCAGCGAGTCGTCGAGCGAAGTGAAAAACCTCAAAACTCCGTTCACCGGTGGAGCGTCTGCAATCGGATTGCAGGCGTCCATCACCAGCTTCCCCTCCAGATTCGCGGTTCCGGCAGCGCGCAATACGTCTTCCGCGGCTGAGCCTTTCACGGCCAGCACCACGACATCGCCAAATGCCGCCGCGTCGCCGAAGCTGCCCACCTGCGCCTTGGGATTCTTCTTGAGCCAGTCGGCCAGCTTTGCCTTGTCGCGCGTGCCGATCATCGTCTGATGACCATGTTTGATGAAACCCGCGGCCAGCGTTTGAGCCACGGTGCCAGAGCCAAGAACACCGACTTTCATATGCTTCCTCCTCCTCGTCGTGAGTGGACCCTAGGGATTTCGCTCGTCGCGCATCCCAGTGTGCAAATAGGCCAGCAGCGCATCCCTTTGTTCTTGCGTCATTTGGTAGGCGAACGATGGCATCATTCCCTTACCGGTCAGCAATACGTGCTCGACTTCGGCGTCGGTCGCCGGTGCACCATCCGGCAACGTTTGGTGGTTGAAGAGGCCGCGCAGATTCGGTGGAACCTTTTTCAGGTGCAAATCGTTCTCTTCGTGGCAGTGGGCGCAACCCGTGTCGTAGAGACGCTTGCCCTCGGCCTGTTGCGGTGTGAGCGCGGACTGGACGTGACATCCGGCGGGGATCATAAGTCCGCAAGCTGCGAGCGCCAGGCCCGAAACCACCGTCGCAGCCAGCTTTAGCAGTCGCATCTTAAGTATGGTAGCCCAGCACGGGTTCGAACTGCCGGTAATGGCTCAATTTGGAAAATCTTCCCTCAGGGGCTAAAGCCCGCGTTCGTCTTGCTGGATGTATGTACGGGCTAAAGCCCGTACCCTCCAGCCCGTACCCATCAAACGAACCCACTACCGAACTACCGGGTCCATGTCTACTGGGCCTACTGGACAATCACGCCGCAGGCGATGCGATCACCTGAGTTGCCGGATGGGTCGTTGGTGAGGTCGTCCGGTTTGGCGTGAATGATTAGTGACGTACCACCCTCGTGGAAAAGAGAATTCGGGCCTTCGCTTATGGTGACGCCTACCGCGGTGAAGGTGAGTTTGCCGGTTCCCTTCTCTGATACAACAAGGTTCGGCAAGTCGCCGAGATGCGGATGTGGCTCCTGCGCGTTGTGAATTCCGTGATGGGCGCCGGTGGGATTGAAATGGCCTCCGGCCGTGGTGAAAGCGGGGCCATCGCATTTGCCAACGTTGTGAATGTGGATCCCGTGCTCGCCGGGAGAGAGTTGGGAGACCTTTACGGAGACCTTGACCCCGTTGGAGACGGTGGAGAACTTGGCGTGGCCAATGGTGGCTCCCTGGGCATTGACGAGGTCAGCGTGTGCTGCTTGAGCCGCGGCGGGAGCGGGATTGGTGGCAAAAGCCAGAAGCGCGGCACCTGCCAATACGCTCATTTGCACGAGTACAGTCCAGCGATTGAAGTTGGTCATGGGAATGTCCTCCGGGGATGAACGGATGTTCCTGCGAACTCCGCCCCTTCAGTCTGCGCGGGCGATGCGGGGCAGGTCAAGGGAGAGCTTGCCGTGCGGCGGGCGCGTGCATCGGCGATGCCGTGAATGCGATGCGAAACAAGTATGCTGAGTTCATGCAGCTTCACTCCCACGAACCCCTCACGCCGTTCGCTCACTCCACTCATAACCGTTGCTTTGGCTGCGGACAGGCCAATGCATCCGGGCTGCGCCTGGAGTTTCTGCTCGCGTCCGACGGCGCCGTCGTCAGCCTTCCTGTTGTGCCGGAGGCCTTTGAAGGCCACCCGGGCTATCTGCACGGAGGCATTATTGCGACTCTTCTCGACGAGGCGATGAGCAAGGCGGTGCGGGCCCTGGGCCGGCCATCGATGACACGGAAAATGGAAGTGGAGTACCTTCGGCCAGTGCCGAGCGGCGCGCCTCTTCGCATTGAGGGGCGCGTGGTGCGCAGCGAAGGACGGAAACACTGGGCAGAAGCCGTGATTGCCGACGGGGAGGAAACTGCGTTGGCGCAAGGCAAGGGATTGTTCATCGAGATCCAGCCGAAAGCGAAAAAATAGGGCGACCCGCGAAGGCCGCCCTCAAGGATTTGTGAGATCGGAGGAGGCATGTCAATGAACCATGTTGATGGTGTCCTGCTCCACGGTGTCGAAGGTGGTAACCGATTTTGCGTTGGCCTCAAATGCCCTCTGCGCAACAATCAAATTGGAGAATTCGGTGGAAATATTCACGTTCGAGGCCTCCAGCGCGCCACCCTCCATGGTGCCGAGCGCTCCGGTGCCTGAGGTTCCGATGGCCGCCGCACCGCTGGCTTGTGTGGTCTGATAGTCGCCGTTGCCAAGCATGGTCAGTCCTTGGAGGTTTGCAACATCGGCAAGCGCGATTTGCCCCACGTTCTGTGTCTGACCATTGTTATAGGTTACGCTGACGGTTCCATCGGATCCGACTGCGAAGCCCTCATATTCGCCGGCCGCGTAGCCGTTGGTGCCGATGGTTCCCGAGATCGCCGAGGTCGCAGCCACTTGGCTGATGTTAGGCGTTCCGTTCGAGCTCAGGAGACCCCAGTTAATGGTCAACCCTGCTGCTCCATCGGCCAGCGTGGACGGAGGAGGACCAGCGGGAGTCAAGTCCAGAGGAATGGAAGAAACATCACCGGCACCGGTTCCCACGTCCACTCCGTTGACAGTTTGGAGATTGCCGTTGTTATCGAACCCCAAGGTTCCTGCGATCGGCGCCGGGGCGACTCCCCCCGTGTAATCCGAAGCCGGCAAGGCGACCGAATAGCTCCATGCGTTGGGCCCGGTCATCTCGTAGGTCACCGTGGCTATATGGGTCTGGCCGAGAGAATCATATACCGTGGCTTCTTCAGAGAATTGCGAAGTTGCCCCCGCGGTCGAAGCCGAGTTGAGAGTGGTGGGGATGCTCATGATGGTTGTGGCCTGCGGCGCCATCACCTGGCCAGTCGGGATGTTGATCGCCGTCAGCGGAGAATTTGTATCCACCACGCCGCCGGGCGCCGGATAGCCCATCACGCTGAAGCCGTTCGTCGTAATCAGGTTGCCGGTTGAATCTGTTTGAAAATTACCCGCTTGCGTGAGGTACTGCATGGTCCCGTTATCGACAACGAAGAAGCCGCTGCCTTCAAGAGCCACATCAGAGGCTACGCCGGTTGAATTGGGCGTGCCATTGGTGAAATCGGTCTCGTTTGAGGCCACCTGCACGCCTGCTCCCACCTGAATCGAATCCCCTGCGCCGGTGGTGCCAACCTGCTGGTAAAAGAGGTCGGAGAAGTTGGTCGTCTGCGCCTTGAAGGCCGTGGTGTTCATGTTGGAAAGATCGTTCGCAACGGTATTCAAAGCGGTGGTATCGGCCTCAAGGCCGGTCAGCGGAATCGAGAAACTTGCCATGGTTCGTCTCCTCTTAGGGTGCGATAGGGTTGCGCCCGGGCCTGTCCGGGTGAGTGATCGAGCTTATTGCGTGGCGGGCGAAGTTTCCTGCCTCAGGGCCGCGTGCGTCCGGCCATCCAATGCATGCCCGACGCGCCGCGCTGCAGGGCTGGCGCCGGGAGCGCTTAAGTTGCCTTTAAGGCGCTGCTCGGAGGTCGTCTGCGGCGCGGATGCATTCGAGGCCGCTGAGCTCGATGCGGTGGAGAGCGACGATCCGGCGCGATGCGCCGCTGTGTGTGGTGAAGCCGTGGCGGAAGACGGCGTGGATGCATTCGCCGGGTTCGAAGCTGCCCCCACTGCTTGCGCGGACGTGCCCGTGTCCGAAGAACTCCCAAGATCTGTGCTTAACGTCTGGTTGATGTCGATCAATTGTTCCAGGCTGTTCACCTGCACAAGCTGGTCGATGTACTCATTGGGATCTGTGTCCGAGGTGGGATCCTGGTTCTGCATCTCGGTAACCAGCAGGGTGAGGAAATCGTTGGCGGAGATGGTGGCCCCGTCGTCAGAAGTGCTGGTGCTGCCGGTGGCGCTGGTGCCGCCGGCGCCCGATGTGGCGCTGGCCATGGGCGTCGCCGTCGTGCCCGTCAGCGCCCGCCCGGCTGTCATTTGGTTACTGAACATTGCCGCTGCTGTTGCCATCTTTCCTCCCTCGATTGCCGTTGCCGCCTAAGTACAGAACTCAGGCCATGACGGAAATGTGCGTACCGCGTAAATCTCCTGTGTGCGTAAACGAATCGCGAATTCCGGCTTGTGCCGGGGTACTCAAGCCAGAAGTGCTCGCAGCCGGTGCCGCATTATCCTGTGAGCCTGCCTGCGCTTCTTCGGGTGCGTTTCCCTGGGGGTTTCCCTCCGCGCCCTGTTGCATGCGCTGCCCCATCCCGCTTTCGACTCCGCTGTCGCTCGGCTCGGCCATGGTCAGCGAGGCTACGGGCGATTGCTGCTCAACCAGGTGCGTGCTGAGCCCGGCCAGGTGTCCATTCAGTGCCTGGGCGGCTTCAGCCGAACTCGGCACGAGGGTGGCATGAATGCCGCCGGCGTCGACGTCCGCGCGAACACTTACCCATCCCAGTGAAGGATCGCGAAAGCCCGCCTCTGCATGCTGGTTCCCCGCGTGGGTCCATGCGGGCGTGCCCGGCGAATTTCCCGCATCGAGCGCAGCGAACGTGTTCTGCGTAGTTGTTGCCGCCGAAGCCGCTGTTGCAACCGGCTGGTCGTGTGGTGCCGGCGCGGTGGAGATTTGCGCCGCTCCCGGAATGCGCAGCCCGGACGATGCAACTGCGTCCACGCCGGCCGGCTGCGCTAGAGAAACCTGCGTTGCGCCGGGCACGCTTTTTCCCGTTGCATCGCGATTTGTTGCGCGGGTCGTGGCACGATCGGTGAATTGCTTCGACGAATCCCGCACGGTATCTGCGCTGGCCTGGATCGCGCCGGGGACATTCACGAGAGGTGCGGCGAAAGGCGCGATGTTCTCAACGGATGTTTGATTGAGGTTGCCTGCGCTCGAAGTTGGCACGGACTGTCCGGAGAGCTTTGCGTCCGTTGCGGGGGTTTGAGCGATCGACGGTTCGTGCCGCGATTCCAGGGAGCGGGCATCCGGAGATGACAGCGAAGTCGACGGCTGGCCCAGAGCGGGTTCATCGGCATCGTCCAAAGAAGACGCCGCGGCTTGGTGCGTCGCTTCGCTCCCGGTGGCGTTGTGCGGAATGGTTGCGGGGCCCGTGTGCACTGTGTGCGCCTGGACGCCTGCAGACGTGCCGCTGCCGGGGTCGCCCGTCGCGAACTTACTTGCTTCGGCGCCTGCGATCTGCTCTGCGCTGGAAAATTGCTGCCCTGATAATTGCGTCGAACCTGACAACTGCGCCAGTCCTGAAGACTGCGTAGAGCGCCAATGCGAAGGCGCGAACTTTGACCCACTCTCAGAAATTGCCTCTGCCGTTTCGGCCAGCGTGGGAATCTGCGATCGGACCGGAACGGCCGGAATTTGGATCGGAGCTTCGATGGTGGGTGCAATGGCTTGAGCACTCGCGTTCGTTGCCTCAACCGTGTTTTTCCGTTCAGCCGGTGGAGTTAGAGAGCTCACGCGACTGCGATTCGCTCGACCGGGGCGCTCTGTCGTAGTCACATCCACGCTTTCGGCCAGCTTTGTCTTGGTGCCAGCATTATCAGTAGTCTCTGCCGCGAAATGGCTTTTCTGGGGCCACGTCTGTTTCTGGTCGGCCACGTCAGGAATTGACACTTGTTGTTGTGCTACAGCAGCCTTCGATGGAAGGCTTGAGTTTGATCCCTGAGCTGATACCGAAGCTTGTTCAGGTTTCGCGGCGCGGCTCATGGCAGCGCCACTCGCCATGTCAACTGTTGTGGCCTCACTCGCTGCTTCGCTCTCAACGCCGTTGGTCCCGCGCGAAACTCCCCGCCAGGCATTCACTTGAGCTTGCCAGCTGGAGCGAAAGCTCGGCGCTTCGGAAGCCAAGCCGGTGGCAGGATTGCCGCTCGCAGGTTGCAGCCAGTTGGTGCTCAGCTCCTTGCCGAGCCGTCCCGCTGCCACCGAGCCCTGCCCCTTCCCAGCCTGCCCACCCGCTTCCATCTCTGCACCGAGGTCCATTCCAACAGCTGCGGTCATGCGGGAGTAAGGTGCAGATTGCGTGCCAAAGATAAGTTGGGAGGAGTTAGAAGGATTTCAGGGATGGAACCAATTTTTCCCAATTTGAGATGCGCTCCTGAAGCATTGCACATCTTCGCTCAAGATTTTCTGGTTTGCTGCGACGAGCGACCGGTCGGCGGATGAGCATTCTCCAGCATTTCATCGGCTCGTGCCGGAGAGGACGGCGCGCGGCGGCTGAGAAACCAGTTGTCGAGCTCCCGTTGCGCACGCCGCCCGGCTTCAACCTTCTCCAGAGCTTTGGCCTCCTCGATAAGGGTTTCGGCCTGCCGCCGTTCGATGCGCTTAGCGAGGAACTCGCGCTGCCGCAGGTTCACGGCCGACTCCGAATTCGCAATGCGCGGAGTCAAAACTTTGGCAATGCGTTTGGCAACTTGGGTCTCTTCGATCCCGGCGATCCGGTCCGCGATCTCGCCGGACGCGGCACTGGCCGCAATCAAGCGCCGTCCGCCGCGCGCGCGTTCTACGCTCCAGGTGAGTGCCTGTTCTAACCGCTTCAGCTCGGCGCGCGCCGACTCCATGGCTCCGCGGCACTCCTCTTCCTGAATTTCGAGAATCTGCAGCAGGCGCCGCATGGAGCGCGAGACGGCCATACATCAAACCTCCGCGGCCAGGGCAGCAAGACGGCGCAGGCAATCTGGGAAACGGACCCGTTCGCCGGCCGTCTGCGCCAGAAAGGCGCGAATCGCGTCGTGGGCGCGCAGGGCGCGGTCGAGCTCGGGATCTGCGCCTGCCTTGTAAACGCCGATCCGCACCAGATCTTCCGAGCGCACATAAACCGCCAGCAGCTTGCGCAGCAGCGCGGCCTGCTGGCGGTGCGGTTGTCCAGCCACGGCGGGCATGAGCCGGCTGATCGAATCCAGCACCTCGATCGGTGGATACCAGCCCTCGGCCGCCAGCGCGCGCGAGAGCACAATGTGGCCGTCAAGCAGGGAGCGCACTGCATCCACAATGGGATCCTGCTGGTCGTCGCCCTCCATCAGCACGGTATAGAACGCGGTGATCGAGCCGGTCTGAAAACAGCCGGCGCGTTCGACAAAACGCGCCAGGCGCGCAAAGACTGAAGGCGTGTAGCCCTTGGCCGTGGGAGGCTCTCCGGCAGCGAGCCCGATTTCGCGCGCTGCCATCGCGAAGCGCGTGAGCGAATCGAGCACTAGCAGCACATGCTTGCCCTGGGCGGCGAAGTACTCGGCCAGCGTGGCAGCCGTGAGCGCCGCGCGCATGCGCAGCAGCGGAGACTGGTCGGAGGTGGAGACTACAACCACCGAACGCGCCAGCCCCTCCTTGCCCAGAGAATCGCGGAGAAACTCACCCACCTCGCGGCCGCGCTCGCCCACCAGGCAGACGATCGTCACTTCGGCCTCGGTGTTGCGCGTCATCATACCGATCAGCGTGCTTTTGCCCACGCCCGATCCGCCGAAGATGCCCACGCGCTGGCCGCGACCCACCGTCAGCATAGCGTCGATGGCGCGAATGCCGGTGCCGATCGGCTGGTTGATGGCCGTGCGATCGAGCGCCGGCCGCACGACGCTTTCGAGAGGCAACATGGTTGCGACGGCTGGAGGAAGGCCCTCATCGATGGGCACGCCCATGGCATTCAAGACGCGGCCCATCAGCGCCGGGCCCACTGCGATCTCGGGCTTAGCCCCCTCTGCCCATACCGCATCGCCGTAGCGGATTCCCTCGGTGGTCTCGACCGGCATCGACAAAACATTCGACCCGCGAAAACCGATCACTTCGGCCTGGTGCGGATGCCCCATGCGATCCTCTATCTCACAGCACTCGCCCACCGAGACAGGCGGCCCCGCCGACTCGATAGTCTGGCCTAACGATTCGAGGACATGCCCGCGCCAGCGCCAGGGCTGCCGGCGCTGCAAGCGGGAGAAGTAGTGCTCGAGCAGCGCTGTCATGCGCGCGCCTCGACGGGCGGCGCTTCCGGCGCTGCGTTCTTTTGCGTCGGGCGCGGGGGCGCATCTGGGCTGCCGGCACGGTCGAAAAAGCCGCGCTCGATCTCGCCCAGCTGCGAGCGAATTCCCAGGTCGACGGTTCCGACTTTGCTTTCGATCACGCATTCGCCGAGCAGCATGCCTTCGTCCGCCACCACCAGCGGTTTTACGGTCAGCTTGGGCACGAGAGCGATGGTTTCCTTCCACATGTCAGCTTCCTTGGCAGGCACACGGAGTCGAATCTCCGACGTGGCCGCCAGTTGCCCCAGCGCCACGCGTACCGCGCCGGTAAGCAGAAGAGGATCCATCTGCGCTTCGCGGCGCAGGATGCGCGCCGCCACGCCGAGCGCCAGGCGTACCACCTCCTGTTCGACGGCCTGGAGATAGCGGTCGCGCTCACGGGCAAAATTCTCGACAAGTTCGGCCGCCTGCCGCCGGTGGCGCTCGGTCTCCGCTGCCGTGGTAGGAGCCAGCGCGTCGCGCTCGGCGCGACGGCCCTCTTCGCGGCCGCGTTCCCGGCCGGATTCGAACGCCTGGCGCGTTTCTTCGGCGAGCCGCTCCTCGAAATTCGCGCTGGAAACGCGCCCTCCCGGCCGGGCTGCACCATCGGGCAGCGGCTCCGCTGCTGCGCCCTCGTCAGCTTCGGCCCAGCCATCCCAGGCGAACACGGGCGGCGCGTTGGGGCAGGCGGGGTACTCAAAGCTCTCGACCGCTCTCTTGCCGCCGCCGCTACCCTGCGATGCGATCTCCTGCTGCAAGCTGCCCTTTCCCTGCGATGCGTCCTTGATTCCACCGCCAATTGTCGTGGTTCCGCGCCGCTTTTCTTGATTTGCTGCCCAGGTTTTTTGCTGCCCAGTTTTTTGCTGCCCAGGTTTTTTGCTGCCCAGTTTTTTGCTGCCGAGGTTCACTACGCCATCATTTCGTCGCCTGTTTCGAGTTTCAAAATCACTTTACCTTCGGCCTCGAGCCGGCGGGCCAGGTTGAGAATCTCCTGCTGCGCGGCCGCTACTTCGCGCGAGCGCACGGGCCCGAGAACTTCCATGTCTTCCTTAAGCATCTCGACGGCGCGCGAACTCATGGCCTTGAAGATCTGGGCGCGGAGGTCCTCATTGGCCCCGCGCAGAGCCAGCGCCAGTTGCCGTTTGTCGACGCCGGAAACGATCTCGCGAATCGTCGCGGGGGGCACGGTGATGAGGTCCTCGAAGGTGAACATCAGGTTGCGTATGCTCAGGGCAAGTTCCGGCTGGTCATCTTCGATGGCCTCGAGAATCTTCTTGGCTTCCTCGGCATTGAGCCGGTTCATCAGATCCGCGACGGCCTTGAAGCCGGAATAGCTGCGGCGCGCCGTGTCGCCCACGCTCTCGAGGCGCCGGTGCAGGATCAGCGCCACCTTCTGCGCCATTTCAGGTGAGAACTGCCGCATCTCCGCCAGCCGCTGCACGGCGATCACCTTGTGGTCCTCGCTCAGGTTATCGAGCACGGTCGAGGCGCGGCGCGGGTCGAGATGAGCCAGCACGAGGGCGATGGTCTGCGGGTGCTCGGTGTCGAGCAGCTTGCCCAGCTGCTGGGGATCGGTGCGCTGCAGTTTGGCCAGGTTGCCTTGCGCCGCCTCCTGCGATTGGCGCATCAGCGCCATCAGATCATCGGCACGCTCCTTGCCAAAGGTGCCGACCAGCAGCTGTCGCGCATAGTCCAGACCGCCATGCACGATGAAATGGTGGGTGTCGAGTAGCTGCCAGAACTCCTCGAGCACTTCTGCGGAAAGTTCCGGCGTGATGCCGCGCAAGTCGGCCAGCTCTTCGGTAATGCGTTGCACGTCCGGTTCCGGGAGCGCGCGCAGCACCTCCTTGGCCAGTTCCTCGCCCACGGCAACCAGCAGAATCGCCGCCTTGCGCACCCCGGAAAGATTGGATGCCTGATGGCGTCGCGTTGCCCCGCTCTCGATTCCCTGCTCCGCCACGACCGGTTCCTTTCCCTGTCTGTCCGACCCGTCCCACTGGCTTCATGGTCGGCCCTGGTTCAACTTCCCCGCGCCCCATGGGCCCGATTTCGGGCGTCAAATCTCGGACATCAAATCTCGGACATCAAATCTCGGACATCAATCCGAGTGAATCCAACTTTGCAACAGCCGCGAGCTTTGCGTGGGCTCGCGTTTCACGTGCGCGGTCACCTGCTCGAAGATCTCCTGCGACCGCAGCCGCTCGGGATCCATCTCCGCCGGCTCAGGCGGGCTGAGCGGGGCCTGCGCCTGGGCGGCTCCCGAACCTGCGGGCAGTTCCCGGCGCGTACTCTTGCCAGAACCCGCCGTCGCCAGCGCCATTCCTGCGTGGCGGATCGCCGGACGCAGCCCGAAGGCCACTACGACGAGCAAGCCCACCAGCAGGGCGGCATACTTTACCAGATTCGGCGAGTCTTCGGCCGTCTCTAACGACTGCTGGGCGAGCGTGGCTGGCGGCTGCGCACGGTTATCGTCGAAGGACAGATCCTGCACGGTCAATACGTCGCCGCGCGTGGTGTCGAAACCCACAGACGCCTGGGCGAGGGCCGTCAGGTTGCGCAGCTCATCCGGCGAACGCGCTTGCCAAACCGCGGCATGATTTTTCGTCGCCGGCTGCATCAGGCGGTCGTTCACGACGATGGCAGCGGTGAGCCTGCGTACGCGTCCTGGACCATCCACCACATGGCGCACGGTTTTCGAGACTCCGTAGGTTCCCGACTCGGTTTTGGCGGATTGGGGCTGAGAGGTCTCATGCGGATAAACGGGAACCGCCTGGGTGTTGGGCGCATTCGAGGCCGCGCCCGGAACTCCGGCAGCGACGGGCTGCGCACCCGTGGTCTGCTCGGTGCGCTCGAGCGCAAGGGTGACGCTTTTCGCGGGATCGTAATTTTCGTCGGTCTCTTCGGCGGCCTGCTCATCGTAATCGAGCGTGACCGAGGCGCGCACGTTGCCCACACCGGTGACCGGCTCGAGCGTCGCGATCAATTTGTCCTCGAGAGCCTGTTCTGCGCTCAGCTGCATGGCCTCGGCGGTCTTCGGTCCCAGTGGAGCATTGCCCGCGGCATCGACCAGCACCACGTGCTCCGGCTCAAGCCCATCGACGGCTGAGGCGACCAGGTTGCGGATGGCATCGGGCTCGCCCTCGGCCAGCGAACGGTGGCGCAGCCTGATCACCACGGCTGCCTTGGCCGGACGCTCCTGGTCACGAAACAGGGAGTCGTGTGGCAGCACCAGGTGCACGCGCGCCGAGGCGACGTCAGAGAGCGTGCCGATGGTGCGCTCCAGCTCGCCTTCAAGAGCCCGTTGAAAGTTCACCTGCTCGTCGAACTCCGAGCCGACCCAGTTGGGCTTGTCGAAGATCTCAAACCCCAGGCGGCCGCTCTTGACACCACCCTTGGCCGCAGCGGCCAGCCGCGCCTTGTCCAGTTGTGCAGCCGGAACCAGGATGCCTGAGCCATCGGGGGTGGGCTCAAAAGAGATTTGCGCCTGCGCGAGGACCTGCTCCATCTGCCGCGCATCGTCCGGCTCGAGGCCAGAGTAGAGCGTACGCCAGTCGGGACGGAGACCGTACCATGCCAGCCCGCCCAGCAGTGCCGCCAGGATCATGGTCGCAACCATTACAGAGCGGCGCTGCGCACCGGCCATCTGCGCCCAGCGCACCCACGCCAGGTCCCATAGCCCGGACCACCTTCCGCCCTTCTGCACTTGCCCCAGCGCCGGCGGAGTCTTCTCCAACTGTGTTCCCGTGGCCATAGTTTTCAGCTATTCGCTGCCAGCTCCCGGCTTCCAGCTTTCTCTGTGCGAATCTGCGGCGCTCCGCGATGAAGCCAGGAGCCAGAGGCCAGAAGCTGTCGTTAAAATTGCATGCTCATCACGCTCTGGTAGGCCTGAACAGCCTTGTTGCGCACTGCCAGCACCAGTTCGAATGCCATATCCGCCTTCTGGGTGGCAATCATGGCCTGGTGCACATCCACCCCGGAGCCAGTCATCAGGCCGGTCACCGCTGTTTGCGCCTGCTGCTGCAACTGATTGACCTGCCCGACGGCATCGGTCATCAGATCGGCGAAGGGATTCGATGCGGCGGTCTGATCTGCCTGCGCCGCAAGCGAATTCGTGGCGCCCGCACTTGTTGCTCCGGGCGCAGCCGTTATCAGATTCACTGCCGCCAACATTTTGTCCGCCTCCTCGTTCTCCTGCCCGCTTGCTCATTCTTCCGCCCGCTCATTTTCGCGCCCGCCCATCCTCCTGCACGCTCGCGAATCCCACATTCCCAAACAGCGCGCCCAGGTCAGGACTTGGCAATTTCGAGCGCCGACGTGATCATGCCCTTCTCAGCCTGTACGGCAGCGCCGTTGAGACCATATGCACGCGTTGCCCCCATCAAGTCCACCATCTCTGTGAGGGGATTAATGTCGGGATAGGAGACGTAGCCGTCCGGCCCGGCGTCGGGATGCCCCGGATCGTAGCGCTTGAGCGGTAGCGAAGGATCTTGAACCACCGCGGAGATATGCACTCCCGGCGCGACGGCCGCGCCGCCGGTAAGCGCAAGAGTGCGAGAACCCGGCGCCTTGCCGCGCCCAGATGCCGCCGTCATCGAATCGAGAAAGTTGGGGTCGCCCTGATCGGCGGCAAAGACTACCTCCTGGCGGTGGTACGGGCCACCGTCCTCGGTGCGCGTCGTCTCCGCGTTGGCCATGTTGGCGGCTACCACTTCGGCGCGCATCCGCTCCGCTTCCATGGCGGTGCCCGAGGTTTCCATCATGCCGAATAAGTTCATTGTTGACCCTCCGGTGTTGCGTCGTGGATCGTGAATAGTGGACCGTGAATCGTGATTCGTGAATCGTGATTCGTGAATCGTGATTCGTGAACGGCGATCGCGAATCAGTTGCCGCGCATCACGAGTCACGATGCACGGCTTACTTGTCGGCGTGGATCGCATCCATGACGCGCTGATACTCCTGCCGGAGCAGCGCCACGCCGGTGCGGAATTTGAGCTGCGCTTCGGCCAGGTTGAGGCTTTCGCGGTCTACGGAAACGTCGTTTCCGTCGGGGCGCGAGATCAGCCCGTCGACCTCTGTAACCCGCACCCTGCGCGGCTCCCGCCCCTCGTCGACATCGTGGAGGGCCCCCTGCATCTCGGCCTCGAAGTCCATCCCCACCGCGCGATACCCCGGTGTGTCCACGTTGGCCATGTTGACCGCCGTCAGCTTGATCTCCGCGGTGGTCAGGTCGAGATAACGCGCAATCTGATCGCTTAGTCCGGTTGCAATCTCCATGATCGTTCTGCCCTCCCGAAACGTATTTTTCGCTGCCAGCCCTCTTGGAACGTTGTGCCCGCGAAGAGTCCGGCCGCGGTCAATTCAAAGCGAGGCCAAAGTCGATCTCCCGCGCGGTCAGCACGGGATTCTCCCCGGCCAGAATGATGCCGCGTTCCAGCACGTGCTCCAGTTCGCGTACATTCCCCGGCCAATTGTGCGCGCCCAGTTTGGCGAAAGCGCTCTCGTCCAGCCGTTTCACCGGCGTATCCCGGCCCAACTTCTGCAGGAAATGCTCAATGAGCGGGAGCAGGTCCTGGGCGTGCTCGGCCAAGGATGGCGTGCGGATGAGAAAGACCGCCAGCCGGTAATAAAGATCGGAGCGGAAGGCGCCGTTCTGCGCCTGCGGCGCCAGCGGCCGGTGGGTGGCGGCAATGATGCGCACATCCACTTTGACAGTCTCGTTGTCGCCGACCCGCTGTAACTCTCCGCACTCGACGAAGCGCAGGAGTTTGGCCTGCAGGCCCAGCGGCATTTCGCCGATTTCGTCCAGAAATAACGTGCCGCCATCTGCGGCTTCGATGCGCCCGGTACGGCCCTGCACCGCGCCGGTAAATGCGCCGCGGGTGTGACCGAAAAGCTCAGCTTCGAGCAGGGCTTCAGGGATGGCCGCGCAGTTGATGGCGACGAAGGGCTTGCGGCTGCGCGTCGACAAGCGATGCAGGGCCTCAGCCACCAATTCCTTTCCCGATCCCGTCGGCCCCTCAATCAACACCGGGGTCATGCGCGGGGCCACGAGGCGCACGCGGCGGCTGACCTCGAGCATGCACGCCGCATTGCCCACCAGGTCCGGCAGGCGGTCGAGGGAGTTCGGTTCCACTCCCTGCGCTTCCCGTCCGAACTGGATGGAGATCGCCCTGCCGGTTGCCGCAGGCAAAGACGGGAGAATCGACACGGCGCTGAAAGGTGCAGGGGAGGATGGAGCCATTGACCCACCGGTTGCGTTTGCAAACTCCTGCTGCGTGGTCTCGCAATCCGATTTTTCGATCGCCGGGGCTGCGTTCCACGCTGCCGTATCCGTCTCCTGGCAGTGGCGCAAGGCGTAAAGCAACTCCTGCCGATAGGGCCCACGAGGGCTTTCGGCAGCAACATCGCCTGCGGCCGTTACCAAATCAACCTCAGGAAATCTGGTCTTGAACTCGCTCAGGAACTCGCCCAGGTCCAGGTCCGGGAGCCAGGAATCGACGATGACGGCGTCGGGCAGCGCAGCTTCAGCTTCAGTCCAGGCTTGGGCGCCGCCTTCGGCTTCCCTGACCTGCCAGCGTAATCCGTCTAGCACGTGTACGAGGCGCTGGCGAAAACTGCGATCGGCACTGGCCACCAAAGCAGTCCGCGGCCGCATGCGAGGGTTGACAAGAGGAACCGGAAAGAGTTGCATGAGCAGTCTCCTGAACAGTGAGGCAAGGTTGCAGTGCGGACGGATGGGCGAGTTACGAAACGGCGATAGCCGATGGCGGAGAGACAATCTCGGCGGCGACTGGCGCGACCACAGGCACATGCATGGCAAGCGCCACCTCGGCCTCAGACGGCACCATGTAGCCCTGCCCGCGCACGGTGCGGATCAAACGGCCCGGCGGAGGATCCTCAAGCTTGCGGCGTAAATAGTTGACATAGACGTCGACGATGTTGGTGGTTTGCGCCGGCTCCAGATTCCACACCGAATCCAGCATCTCGACGCGCGAGACACACTGGCCGCGATTCAGCATCAGGTGCTCGAGCAAGGCAAATTCCTTGTTAGTGAGGACGATCAAGCGGTTTCCGCGCCGCGCCGTGTGGTCCAGTCGATCCAGCTCAAGGTCGCCGGCGCGCAGCTGCAGCCGGGCTTCGCGTTTGCGGCGCAGCAAAGCGCGGCACCGCGCGCGCAGCTCATGCAGGCTGAACGGCTTGGTCATCAGATCGTCGGCGCCGCGATCGAGGCAGCGTACCCGCGTGTCAACCTCCTGCCGTCCGGTCAGCACCAGCACCGGCAGATCGGCATCGAGCGCGCGAACTTCCTTGAGCACCTGTTCACCATCCATCACGGGCATATTCAGGTCCAGAATGGTTAGATCGGGCATCTCGGTGCGAAACGCCTCGAGGGCGGCGGCGCCATCGTAGGCCACGTGGACGCGGTGACCGTCGGCTTCAAGCCCTCGACTCAAAAACAACCCCAACGCTCTATCATCTTCGGCAATGAGTAATCTCATGCGAGCCTTCCCCTTGTGCACTTCCAGCGCAGCGCCGATTCATGAATCAATGATGAAGAATCAATGATCGAATTCGGCATGCGAATCAAGTCCGTGCAACTCCCTTCCACCTTCGCTCGAAAGGAAAGTGAACTCAAGGATTGCATGAGGAAAATTGAAGGAATCAATGCGGGGAGAGCCCCAGAAGAGGAAGTGTCCCAAAACGGAGCAGCAGACACTGCTCGTGGAGCAGGTTTGTTTCGTGGACCGGATTCCCCGGACTACCGCCGATCAGGCGACTTTAGTTCGAGCCCTTGCTTTCTGTTCGTACATCGCCGCGTCGGCCCGTCCCACAAGCTCGTTCATCTGTTCGCCAGCGACATGTGCAGCCAGCCCGATGGAGGCATCGAGACGTAATTTGAGAGTCCCGGTTTTTCCCGGCACGGAGTAATTGCCGCAAACCCATTTGCGCAGACGTTCGGTCTGTGCCTCTGCCTCCTCAAGACCGGAATCGAAGAGCAGGATGAATTCGTCTCCGCCCCAGCGCCCAATCAGATCCGTGGATCGGCAGGCAGATTTGAGCTCGCCGGCAAACTGCTTGAGCAGTTCATCCCCGGTCAGATGGCCATGCGCGTCGTTCACTTTCTTGAAGCCGTCGATATCGACGATGGCGACGCAGAAGGCAGCGGGGGATTCAACGCGCTTTTCCATCTGCCCCTCGACGTACACGCGGCTGCTCACACCGGTTAACGCGTCGCGCGATGCAATTTTCTCAGCCTCCTCTAACCTGGCCTGATAGCCCTCCACCTGTTTCTTCAGATGGTCGAGCACCTCTTTGCCTTCTTCGGTCATTTTGTCAATCGACGTCTTCAGATCCGCGGCGCTTTTGTCGATCGACGCCCGAATCTCTGTCAGGTCTTCAAGCGTGGCAATCGCCCTGAGCCGCTCGGTGACCGCACTCATCTGGCCCGCACTGCGCTCATCGCGCGCGCTCACCGATTCCGCGGTGCGCGCCATGGTGAGAAGCATTTCTTTTACTTCGCGCGCCTTCCCCTGGTAGTGACGTGCCGTGTCGCGGCCCCATGCGCGCAACTGTTCTCTTGTCTGTTCACCATGGGCTGCGAGCTTATCGGCCTTGATCGCCGGAGAGAGCTCCGCTTTCAGCTGCCGAAGAGACTGCTCCAAAGCATCGCCGAGCCCCGGACAGGCATCCAAGCTGCAGTGGCCCATCTCGAGTAACGAAGAGCCATAGACGTCAAGGGCCGCGGCGAACAGATCCTGTTGAACGTCCTCGTCACCGGGACCAGAAGCTGGCGAATTGGAATCGAGATACCTCTTGATTGAAATCATCGGCTCCTCTGAAGATCCATCTTGCGGGACGGTCTCACACAACACCGGCCTTCCGATCTATCGGCAGAGTGCGAGCGCTTCAATAGAGGCGCGAACCTAATGACCCATTCCCTTAAAGTCGCACTAAGATCTTCAAAACGTGTTTTGTGGACTTAGAAGAATCGAATGGTTGCGGTGATCGCAGCTCGTGCGCTCAGTCTCATCTTACTGTTAATCCGAGACTTGCTCTCTTCTTTTCCCGGAGAAAACTGTGATAGATTACGAAAGTGTACACTGAAGTTAACCAAAGGCCAACGAAAGCGCTATCGCGCTTCTTGAAGAATGGCCGATTCTATAGGTTGGCGTTGTTTTTATTTGCGGTCTGATTGCTGAGGTGGCCCTCGTGGACTTGAGCAAAATCCCTGATGTCGCAGCTGTTGCTCTGCTCACGCTGGCATTCTTCGCGGTCGCGCGGCATGGACGAACGTCGTTTTCCAGCGTCTGGCTCGTTGGCTGGTTGATGATCGTTCTTCACTTCGCCGCTTTTCTGTTTCTGCCAGCGCCGGGCAACTTCGGCATCGCGGCCTCCATTCTGGGCTTGGCAGCGCTCGCGTGGGCGGGCATCCTCTTCATGTGGGCAGCCGTTCCCCATCGCAACAGGGTGTCGAGCCGCTTGATGCTGGCAGCCGTCCTGACAACGAACACGCTCTACATTTTCGTCGCAACCATCGCGCCCGCAGGCCATTGGCTCCTGACGCCGGCTGCAGTTCTGATAGGTGCTCTGCCGCTCGCTATCTTGCTTTTGGATATACGTAATCTTAACCATCCGCTGCGCTGGGGGTTGGTGATTCTTTACGCGGCGCTTTCCGTCTTTCTATTGACGGTCGAGAATCGACGTGGCAACGGCCTTGAACTGGCCTTGAACGCGGTCTTCTTCACCGTTTACCTGGGATGTTGCACACATTTCTGGTATGCCTACCGGCGCGCCACTGCGGGAGCCTTCATCACCGTTCTTGGATTTTTGGCTTGGGCAAACGTTTTTACGATCGCGCCAGTCATGGGCACGTTTTACCCTGGCTTCCATCTCGAAGGTGAGGTTTGGAACCTGCCCAAATACGTGGTTGCCGTGGGCATGATCCTGATTTTGCTCGAGGACCAGATCGAGCACAACAAGTATCTCGCGCTGCATGACGAACTGACCGGCTTGCCTAACCGCAGGCTCTTTCAGGATCGATTGGCGAATACGCTCGAACGTGCGCGGCGCACAGGTTCGCAAGCAGCCCTGCTGTTGATCGATCTGGACCGTTTCAAGCTGGTCAACGACACCGCGGGGCATCATATCGGGGACGAGTTGCTCAAGCATGTCAGCCGCCTTTTCGTAAGCAGGGTCAGGCGCACCGACACCGTGGCTCGCACCGGAGGCGATGAGTTTTCGGTGGTTCTGGAAGAGCCCATGAATCGCGCCGATGCGATGCGCGTAGCGCGCAATCTGACACATCTTCTCGAGCCCCCCATGCTCCTCGAAGGAAATACGGTGCACATTGGCGCCAGCGTAGGCATCGCCATCTTTCCTGACGATGGAGGCGACGCAGAATCCCTGTGCATCGCTGCCGACCTGCGCATGTACGCCGGCAAACGCGCAGCAAGAGGCCGCGATCGCACTGGCCAGGCTTCGCTTCTGCCGGACCCTTTCCAGTCGACCGCCTCGGATTCCGGCCTGCAGCTCGCGGAATAGCAACGCAAATTTGTTCGTAGATACAAGAAGGCCCGGACCAATTGTCCGGGCCTTCTCAACTTGCAGTTATGTTCGCTTATCCCTGCCTGCCGCCTGGACGCCCTCCACGACGGCGGCGACGACGAGCCGTGCCCACTGGCCGTCCTCCTGCAGCAGGTTGCTGGCCGACGGGTGCGGGCGCACCATCGACCCGGTTGAAGTTTGGCTCGTTCTCCTCGTCAAATTCCACTTCGCCGTCTCCGTCGAAATCGTCACCGCCCTCGATCAGAATGGTGCTCTGATTCGAGCTCGGCTGGCGTTCGTCGAACTCGTGCCGCGGGCGGGCCGGTGGAGCAGGCGATGCCACGGGTGCGAACGCCGGGGCTGGAGCCGCAGTTTCGTCGGATTCAACCGGGGATGACTGTGCCAGCTTTGCCTTCTGCTCCTTGATCAGAGCCTTGCGGCTGAGCTTGATGCGATTGCCTTCGATGGCGAGAACCTTCACCATCACCTGATCGCCTTCGCGCAGCTCGTCCTTGACCTCTTTCACGCGGTGTTCTGCGATCTCAGAGATGTGCAGCAGGCCGTCGGTGCCTGGGAAGAGCTCGACGAACGCACCGAACTCGGCGAGACGGACCACCTTGCCGAGGTACGTCTTACCGATCTCGGGGACCGCGGTGAGGTTACTGATGATCTCCAGAGCCCTCTTCAGGCCCTCAGCATCGCTCGACGCCACGCTCACCTTGCCGGTGTCGTCGACATCGATCTTGGCGCCTGTCTGCTCGACGATGCCGCGAATGGTTGCGCCACCCTTTCCAATCAGGTCGCGGATCTTGTCGGTGGGGATCATCACGGTCTCGATGCGCGGCGCATACTTCGAACGCTCCACGCGCGGGCCGTCAAGTTCGGCATCCATCTTGTCCAAAAGGAACAACCGCCCACGTCGCGCCTGCTCCATCGCCTGTTGCAGGATTTCACGGGTCAGGCCGCCGATCTTGATGTCCATTTGCAGCGCGGTAATTCCCGTGCGCGTTCCGGCGACTTTGAAGTCCATATCGCCATAGTGGTCTTCCGCGCCGGCAATATCGGTGAGAATGGCGTAGTCATCGCCTTCCTTCACCAAGCCCATGGCCACGCCGGCCACTGCGCCTTTCAACTTGATGCCTGCATCAAAGAGCGCCAGGCTGGCTCCGCACACCGAAGCCATCGACGACGAGCCGTTCGACTCCAGAATGTCGGAGACAATGCGGATCGAGTACGGCGATTCATCGGCCGTGGGCAGCACCGCGGTGATGGCACGCTCTGCGAGGGCTCCGTGGCCCACCTCGCGACGGCCCACGCCGGTCATGCGACCGGTCTCACCCACGCTGAACGGCGGGAAGTTGTAGTGAAGCATGAAGCTCTTGCGCTGCTCACCTTCATACGACTCCAGGCGCTGGCTATCATCCATTGTGCCCAGGGTTGCCGTCACCAGGGCCTGCGTCTCGCCGCGTGTAAACAGAGCCGATCCGTGCGTGCGCGGCAGAACGCCGGTCTCGATGCTGATGGGGCGAATCTCGTCGAAGGCGCGGCGGTCGGGCCGGATGCGCTCCTTCGTGACCTGCTCGCGGAACAGACGCTCGCGCATCAGTTCGTAGTAATGCGCCAGCTTTTTCTTCGCGCCGGGATCGTCTGCCGGCAGTTCAGCGGCCAGCTCATCCTTGATCTGCTTGATCAGCGCATAGCTTTCGGTTTTGCCGTGCGTCTTGGTGTCGAGCGCGTCCTTCAGCCGGTCGCCGATCTTCGCCTTCAACTCCGCGTAATACGCTTCGTCGCACTCCGGCGCCGTAAACGCGCGCTTCGGCTTGCCTGCCTTGGCCACCAACTCATCGATTGCGGCAACGATCTTCTTGATTTCGCCGTGTGCAAACTCGATGGCCGCGAGGATCACCTCTTCGGTTTCCTCTTTCGCGCCCGATTCGATCATCACGATGCCGTCTTTGTGACCGACCACCATGATGTTCACTGTGGTTCCGGCGCGCTCGGAGTAAGTGGGGTTAATCACGAACTCGCCATTCACGCGGCCCACGCGCACTGCGCCCACCGTGGCGCTAAAGGGAATGTCAGAGAGAGCCACAGCCGCAGCTGCCGCGTTGATTCCAATCACGTCGGGATCGTTCTCCTTATCCGCGGAGAGCACCAGGGCGATCAGCTGCGTCTCATTGCGAAACCCATCGGGGAAAAGTGGACGCAGAGGCCGATCGATCTGGCGGCAGGTCAAAATCTCCTTTTCGCTGGGACGGCCTTCGCGCTTGATGAAGCCGCCGGGGATGCGGCCGCCGGCATAGGTGTACTCGCGGTAATCCACCGTGAGCGGAAAGAAATCGATTCCCTCCCGGGGATCGGGAGAGGCCACAGCGGTTGCTAGAACCACCGTTTCGCCCGTGGTCACCAGTGCGGCGCCAGAGGCTTGCTTGGCCATGCGCCCGGTCTCAAAGACCAGCCGCTTGCCGCCGGCAAGCTCGACGGCTATTTCATGCTTCGTAGACATAGAGTCCTCGTTTCGTTTTGTTCGCTTGGGATACTTGTGTGGGGATTGCGCGGTGTGCGCGCAGGGAACACGGATGCGCAAGGCCGGGCGACCCGTGCAGGGCGCCGGCCGCGACTTGGTCCGGTGTTCCGTAAAGGATGGGGACCGGGACCATTGTCCGGTCTGGGTGCTTCCGGTTCAACGTGAGCTTTCTGACTACTTGCGGATGCCGAGTTTGCCGATTACGTCGCGATAGCGATCGGAATCGTGCGTTTTCAAGTAGTCCAGCAGGCGGCGGCGCTTGCTGACCAGCATCAATAACCCACGCCGTGATGCGTGATCCTTTTTGTGGGTCTTGAAATGCTCGGTCAGGTCGCCGATCCGCTCACTCAGAATCGCGATTTGAACTTCCGGCGATCCGGTATCCGTCTCGTGGGTGCGGAAGCGCTTGATTAGGTCGGTCTTTTTTTGAGTCGCCAGCACGGCGTGAATTACTCCTCTTGTTTTCTCGTGTCCACTCTTCAGTGTCTACTGAAAGATTAACATGAACGCCGCCCTTGCGGAACACGCGCAGTGCCAGGAAGCAAAGAGCAAACGCCTGGCCGCGAAGCCTTTACCCTCGCCAAAACGCTTGTGCTAGACTTGTCTGCGCATTTCCCTTCGGCTCGCAACCCGCGGATTGTTCACTGGGCGCCCCGGCCGCTGGCAGGTTTGTTCTGGAGAGAATCATGACCGTCAAAGCGTTTGGTTCGTCCCGCGCCTCTTCCTTCACGCGCCGCCATTTTCTCGCTTCGGCTGGAGCTTCCATCGCGGTCGCGTCCAGTCCGCACCTTCGCGCCGCGCGCGTTCCTGCTTCCGATCGCGTCACGATTGGTGTCGTCGGCTGGGGCATGCAGGGCCCGAACAACACCAAAGCCTTTCTCAAGCTGCCCAATTGTCAGGTCGTCGCCGCGTGCGACATCGAAGCTAATCATCTCCAGGCTGCGCTCGAAACCGTCAACGGCCATTACGGCAATAAGGACTGCGCGTCGTATCACGATTTTCGCGAGCTTCTCGCGCGTTCCGATATCGATGCGGTGATGATTGCGGTTCCCGACCACTGGCACTCCATCATTGCAGTTGAGGCCGCAGCGCATAAGAAAGACATCTACGGCGAAAAGCCCCTGGCGCACACCATAGCCGAGCAACAGGCGATTGTTCGTGCAGTCCAGGCGAACAATATCATCTGGCAGACTGGCTCCTGGCAGCGTTCCCTTGCGAACTTCCGCAAGGCCGCAGAGATCGTGCATAGCGGCCTCATCGGCGATGTCACGCATGTTGAAGTCGGTCTGCCCGGCGGCCATCACGATTTCCCGCGCACGATTCCGGCTTTTCAACAGCGAATGGCCTCGATTTCCGACAAGCCGATCGACCCTGCTGCCGTTGTTCCCGGCTCGCCCGCATGGAAACTTGCCGTCACCGATCCCCCCGCTTCCCTCGATTACGACCGTTGGATTGGTCCTGCAAAGATGGAACCCTACATCGATGTGCGCGTTTACCAGAATTGGCGCTGGAATTACAACACAGGTGGAGGCCAGCTTCTGGACTGGATCGGCCATCATGGCGACATCGCCCATTGGGGCCTCGGCTTCGATCTGTCCGGCCCCTCAGAGGTCGAAGGATTCGGCGAGTTCCCTGACAAGACCGCTATTTGGAACACCGCCACGAAATACACCATCAACTGTCTCTACAGGAAGGAAGTCACCGGCTACGCCAACGACGTCAAGCTCACCATTGCAGGCGGCTCGCCCGCCATCAACATGGGCACCAAGTGGATCGGCAACGAAGGCTGGGTGTGGGTCGATCGCGGCGGCTTCGATTCCTCGAATCCCGAATGGAACAAATGGGATTCCGTTCCCGAATCGCAGCGCAAGAATCCGCTCTATCTCTCGAACGACCACTGGGCCAACTTCATTGATTGCGTTCAGTCCCGTAAGCCGACGATAGCGCCGGCTCAGGTCGCACATCACTCGGCGATTCCTGGCCACCTCGGCCTTATTTCCATGCTTGTCGGCCGCAAGATTCGCTGGGATGTCGAAGGCGAGAAGATCCTCGATGATCCGGATGCAAGTGCTCTTCTCTCGCGGCCCTATCGCGCACCGTGGGGGGGACGGATTTATGGCGCCGCCAGCCAGTAATTTGCGCGTGCCACAATGCGCGCGCCGTAATCCTGCGTCGTGCGGACGCGAATGGTATGCAGGCCGGGAGTGAGATCGGTGGGTCTGAAGGTAATCAGATAGCGGTTGCGCGCGTCCTTGGCTGCGGTCATTACCCGCGCTTCGAAGCGCTTGTCACCAACAAAGGTTGTGTACTCGCCGCCGCTCTCCACGGCTACTTCCTTGGCAACATTCTTCTTGAATGCTTTGATCGCCATCACCAGGGCTGAAACCATGCTCATCGTGGCCTGGTCGGGTGAGGAGTCCTTGACATCGTGGCCTAACTCGGCGAGAGCCGGCGAAAACGAAACACTCAGTACCAGGACATCTGACTCGCCGATTTTCTGAATCAATTGCGCCGGCTTGGTGTGCTTGCTGCCGCTGTCGCGCTCTTCGCTGATGAGCAAGAGCACGCGACGGAAATCCTTGGGCTGCATTTCGAGTAGGGTCACGGCGTAATTCACGGTATCCAGGATGGCCGCTCCACCATCGCCGGGTTGCAGGCGCTCGAGATCAGAGTTGATCTGGTCGCCGTTGTGCGTGTAGTCCTGAAGCAGGTGGGGCACGGAATCGAAGCCCACCAGCGCGGCCTGGCTGCGCGGATCGGTGAGAAACACGTCGAGCAGCGGGCCCATCTTGGCGAGTTTGTCGAACTCGAGCACACTGGCGCCTCCCTGCTCCACGGCTACAACCAGCGCGACGGGCGCAGTGTCCATCTCCTCCTGCACGCGGATCTTTTGCGGCACGCCGTTGTCTTCAAGAACGAAATCGCTCGCTTTCAGACCGTAAAGAATGCCGCCGCCGCGTTTTTCCACGAGTGTCGGCACCAGCACTTCGGTTGGGGTCACGCGCAGATTCGCCGACTCGCCTTGAGGGACCGGCATGGGCTGCGGAGGCTCCACGGGAGGCAGTTGCTGCGCGCATACCGGCGACCATCTGCGCCAGCATGAGCGCAGGCAAAAAGCAGAAAAAACTTTAGAAACGTCATATGACTTGGGATCATTCTCCGGAATGACATCAATTCCCTCAAAAGGACTGTTTCCCTATTCCCTGCTTTATCACACTCGCTTGCGCGCTTCGCGCTCGAGCTCACCCGTCCAGGCGAGGAAGCGCAGGAGTTCCCCGCGCATAGCCCAAACAAAACCAAGAACGCTTTTGGCGGTCAACGTTTCGGCACGCCGGCCGGAATAGGTCTCGACGCGCCAGCGCAAATAGGGGCTGCGCCATGGCGCAAAGCGATGCCCGCGCGTAGCATTCCATAGAAATCGCATGGCTGCGAACAAGAGATGCCCTCTCGCATTCAGTATAGAGAGTCGGGCATAGAGAATCAGAAATGGAGAATCGGACGCGGGCGCGATTTATGGCTCGCAGCTTGGAGAAGAGGTTGTTCGACGTGGATTCGAGCTGCGCGATGACATCTTCGAGCGCCGTCTGCTGCGTCTCTGCCAGGGAAAGTTGCGTCGAAACCGTGGGAATATCGGC
This sequence comes from uncultured Acidobacteriota bacterium, assembly GCA_963830785.1. GTDB lineage: Bacteria > Acidobacteriota > Terriglobia > Terriglobales > Acidobacteriaceae > Telmatobacter. The sequence goes on along the minus strand of CAWHNV010000015.1, from coordinate 24,741 downwards.
CTGCATCAGATCGGTCTGCGCCGTCGTCAACTGTGTCTCTTCATTGGTCACCGCGCTCGACGCCGCGCTGATCTGCGTAATCGAATTGTCGACGGTCACGCGTTGCTGCGAAACGTAGTTCAGGGCCGTTCCCAGAGCTTCCGTATCGCTCACCGCCTGCGAAGTGTTCACCGTGCCGGTCGAGTAGTCGGCAACCAGCGCGTTGAGTGCGCCAAAAACGCTGTTCGCTCCGCTGCCCAGAAAAATCTGATCGCCGGGAACATTCAGCTGGATCTTCTGGCCGTTCGGCAGTCCGAGATAATTCACGTCTTCATCGCCGCTGTACGTCGTGACTGCGGGCGACGTGGCTGTCGATGTCGAAAACGGCGCCGTGCCGGTTTGCCCGCCGGCAAAGATGTACTGGCCCTGGTAGCTGGTGTTCGCCAGCGACTGCACCTCGTCGAGAATGCCCGAAATCTGATTGCCGATCGATTTCACGTCGCTCGCGTTCATGGTTCCGTTGTTGGCGCTGGTGGCCAGCGAGATGGCCTGCGTCAACTCGCTCACCACGCTGCCCAGCGCGGAATCGGCCACCTGCAACTGCCCCGTCACCAGGCTCGAGCTCTGCGTGAACGAATCGTCCTGCTGAATCTGGTTGAGCAGCAGCACATTCTCGCCCGCGCCCACCGGATTCTGGCTCAGCGACGTGATGCTCACACCGCTCGACAGCTCCGAGCTCAACTGCTGCTCGTTGGCCTGCGCCTGATCGAGCGAGCCCACGAGATTCGTAATGTATGAAGGATCGACCCGCATTGCGTAAGCTCCTAGCTTCTAGCCTCTAGCTTCTAGCTCTTGCCTTCGGTTCCCTCGGGATCGAGGTAAGGCCGTAAGCTTTTCTCCTGCGCTATCAAGCCAGGAGCTAGAAGCTAGCAGCTAGAGGCTGTCTTTACGACACCGTCGTTTCCACGCCCAGGTTCAGTGCCGAGACCATCACGGTGTTCAATAGCGTGAAAACCTGCGATGCCGCCTGGTAGCTGCTCTCGAGGGTCGACATCGCCGCCGCTTCATCGTTCAGATTCACGCTCGACAGCGCACTATTCTGCGTCTGCAACTGTGTCACGGAAGCAGTTTGCGCAGTGTTCTCCGTTTGCACCTCAGAGACTGTTGAGCCGAGCGTGGAAACAAAGTTCGAGTAGGAGTTGATGGGGGTTTGGTTGCCCGCAAACCCGTTTTGGCTTTGCGCCGTTTGAGCTGAGGCTGCAGCGCTTTGGTTGACGATCGATGTGCCGTTGGCGGCGAGCAGGTTCCAGCTGACGTTGAGATTTGCGGCGCCATCGGCCAACCCGGTAAAACTAAGCGGAATAGAAGAGACGTCGCCAGTCCCGGTTCCCACTGTCTCTGGATTGGCCGCGCCGGTAGGTTGTATCTGTATCAGGTTGCCTGCGGCACTGAACGTCATGGTTCCCGTTGCCGGCGTCGACACTCCGGAGGTAAAAGCCGATGCCGGGAGAGCAATCGAGTAGTCCCAGGTGTTGGCGCCTTCCTGGGTGTAGGTCACCGTGGCCTGGTAACTGGTGCCCAGGTTGTCGTACACCTCGACGCTGCCCGTCGCAGTGCCGTTCACCGGAGTGGTAGAGTCCAAGTTCTGCGTGATGCTAAAGCTCGTCGTCGGTCCGCCGAGCGCCACATTGCCCAGGTTCGCCATGGCCACGGCATTCGAGTTATCGCCGGTCCCGTCTCCGGCGCCCGCCGCCGCAATCTGGTTGGGATCGGTCATGACGACGGTCATATTGGCCGCGCTGCCGGCAACTGCGGTGGGCTCATTGAAGATGTTCAGCGGACTGGCAGACGTGCCCGTCACGCCATCGAGATCCGTACCGGAATTATTCTGCGCATTCACCGCGGTCGAGATGCTATATGCCAGTTGGTCGAGCGAGCTGAGCGCGCCGGGAATATCCACGTCGCGGGCCGTCAGGTCACCACCCAACTGCCCACCGCCTGCGGCAAGCTCGGAAGTGATGTCGGTGCCGCCGAGGAAGAAGTCTGTGTTGCCATTTACGGTTCCCGTGGTCAACTGGAAGCTCTGCCCTTCGGAAACCAGCAACTGGCCTGAGGTTGTGGTGATGGACAGGCCGTTGTTCTACGTCGTGACCTGGTTGATTCCGATCAGCTGCGAGAGCTGGCTGAGGTCCTGCTGCCGCTGGTCTTCGAGAGTTCCCGCATCGGAGTCCGGCGAAGAGGATTGAATCTCGAGATTGAGTTGCGCTAAAGCGCTGGTCAGCGAGTTCACCTGGCTGACTACTCCCGAGGCGTCCTGATCGAGCGCGGCGCTTTGCGAGTTCAGACTATTTGCGGCGCTCGAAATGTCGCCGGATAAAGTCGACGCCGACGAAAGCACCTGCTCGCGCAACGCATTGTCGGTGGGGTCGCTCTCGAGCGACGAGAAGGAGTCGAAGAAGCTGGTAATATCGCTGCCAATGTCGCCGGCCGTGGAACTGGACGACCCGGAATCGGGCGTGAAGAGCGCCTGGATGTTCTCGAGCGCCGTGAGCCGCGTGCTCGAGGCCGACGCGAGTTGCTGTTGCTGGTCGAGCCGCGCTTCCAGCACCAGATCGCGTCGCGATGTGGCGCCGGTTTCGGTGACCCCGTCGCCAATCTGGATGCCATTCACATCGATCGGCGTATTCTCCTGCCAGTCGGGCGTCTCCTCGGTGTACCCGGGGGTGTTGGCGTTGGCCACGTTGTTGGCCACCACGCTCAGCGCTGCCTGGTCGGCATCGAGAGCTCCCGTGGTGAGGCTCAGGGCAGAGCTAATTGTCCCCATGTCCGCCCTCCGCACCCTCAACCCAGCCACTCTGGCTCTTCGAGACCCCCGTCGATGGGGACGCCGCGCAAGCGCCGCCGCCTACCTGCCGTTCCGTGTATTCCAATCGACCCAAACGCAGCTCGCGCAGTCGCTTCATGACGTTCAAATTGGCCCGCGTCGCCTCCAGAACCCGGGCGAAGACCGCCATATCAGTCTGGGCTTCCCCGGCCTGCTGCGCCAGGAGCGCGCGTTCACTGGGATCTTCGGGAATTCGCGTCCGGGTAAGAGCCTGGCACGAGAGCGCAAGCTCCTCGAGCCGCGGCGCGTCCAAACGCGCCAGAGCGTGCGATGCCTCCACCACGAGTTCTTTGAGCTCCGGATTCGCGGCACGCATCTCCAGCTCCTCGATCGGCACCTTACCGATCTTTCTACGACTGGTCCGCAGCTTGCCCAGCTGTCAACATCGAATCGATCACCCGGGAAGCGACCGCCGAAGCCGGCACACTATACGTCCCGGCAGCCAGAGCCGCCTGCACCGAGGCCACCTTGTCGGCGCGAACACTCTCGCCGGAGGCCGCCTGCGAAACCTGGCTCCCCGCGCTCGAGAAGGTCGCCCGGTCACTGTCGAAGCTGCTGGGCGCCGTGGATGCACTGCCCGTGCCCTGAGACGGCGAAGAGTTCGTGGGGTTGACCCCCAGCAGCGACCTTAATCCGTCCATGCTGTTGCGAATGTCCATCTATGTAACTCCTTGCTGGGTCTATCGTCAGGGAATCTTAATCACTCTAGTCATAAAGAGGTTCTCATCCCATGCTTTTAGTGCAGTTTCTTGGGTACTTTCACGCTCACGTGGTGGTTACCTGTATGGGAAAGTTCTTGGATAATCTGCTTGGCAATGCCAAGACCCCCGCGTTCGCTCAGCGACTGACCCAGCGCTTCTGAGGCAAACTCGCTCAGCGCTCCGCCCGAGCCTAAGCCAGAATCCTCATCCTCGTCGGTACCGGTCAGGGCATCGCCGTGGGTCATCGGCTTCATCAGCTGTTGCATCATCTGCCCTTCAAACTCGTGCGCCGCGCTCACCAACCGCGGCGAGGGCGCGGCATCGCCGTTTCCGCTCAGTCCCGCAATCGCATTCACACCGTTCAGTATCGCCTGCATCCCCTGGTCCCCTTTTGCGTTGCTTCCTTGTTCCCTCGGTCCCTTGTTGCCGTGGTCCCTGCCTTTAGAGCACCTCAAGGTCCGCTTCCAACGCGCCAGCTTCTTTCATGGCCTGCAGGATTGAGATCACATCGCGCGCTCCTGCCCCGGTACGTTGCAATTGCTGGACCAAATCCTCGACGGTTGCGCCTTCCTTGAGCGTGATCTCGTTGACCGGCTTGTCCTGCGCTTGCACTGTGGTCTGTTCGACGACTTGCGTGGTTCCGGAGGACATCGCATTGGGCTGCGAGACCTCGATATTGGAGATTACGTTTACGCTGAGCCCGCCATGCAGAATCGAAACCGGCTGCAGACGCACCGTGCCGCCGATCACCACCGTTCCCGTGCGTTCATTCACCACCACGCGTGCCCGTGGGTAGACACTGATCTCCACCTGCTCGACTTTGTCGAGCAATGCCGCGGTGTCTTCCTTCGGCTGGAGGGCAATCTCCACGCGCCGGCTGTCGACGGCGCGAGCCCGCGGTGAACCCAGGTCGCGATCGATGGCCGCCGCCATGCCCTCTGCCGTGTGAAAATCGGCGTCATTCAGCACGATGCTCACGGTGCGCATGTTGGCAAGATCGAAGGGTACGGTCCTCTCCACCAGGGAACCCCCGGGAATGCGCGCCGTGGTGGGATGATTCACCTGCTTGGAGTTGCCCCCGCCCGTCGCCATGTATCCGCCCAGCACCAGGGCGCCCTGTGCCTGGGCATAGATCTGTCCATCAACGCCATAGAGCGGCGTCATCAGCAGAATGCCGCCCTCGAGAGAACGCGCATCGCCAGCCGACGAGACCGTGATGTCCACCTTGTAGCCGGGGCGGCTGAAGGGCGGAAGCGTGGCTACGACGAAGACCGCCGCCATGTTCTTGACCTGCATGTTGCTGGCGCTCTGCGATCCGGTCTGGGGCACGGTGACGCCCATGCGCTGCAAAGCGGAGACCAGGGTCTGCGCGGGAAACACGGTCTGCGAGCTGTCTCCCGTGCCCCTCAATCCGACGACCAGGCCGTAGCCCACCAACTGATTGTCGCGAATCCCCTCGATGGTCGCGACATCCTTGATCCGTGAGCGGCGCTCGGCTTCCTGCGGCTGCACTAAAGCAATGGAGACAAGCCAGGCCGCAGCCAACGCCATCCACCACCAGAAGGCACGATTCGCACTTGCCTTCGCCTTTACGCGCGCGATGCGCAGGGCAATCGCCCTCCCCTCCATGGGCGAATCACTGCTGAATCGTTCTGCACATTCGAATTCCCGCATTTCTCTGCCCCCGCCTGCTCGCACCTGCCCTGCCAATTGCTCCTGCTCGCTACGCCCATTCCTCGCTAGGCCCTGTCTGCGTCTGCTACGCCCCGTCGCGCTGCTCCCCCCGTCGCGCTGCTACCCCCGTCTGTGCCTGCGACGCCCCGTTCGTGCCTGCTACGCGTCCCCATTCGCTATGCCGACGTCAGAACACCAGGAGTTTTTCGATAAAGCGCACCAGCGGATTCTGCCGGTACGTGGAGTCATTGACGATTCCCTTTCCCGTCACCTCCAGTTCGAGGTCGGTCATGGCAGTGGATAGAACCTGATTCTGGTTGCTCACATCCTCCGGGCGCACCAGGCCGCGCAGGGTGATCAATTGTGTCTGTTGCGAGAAGGTCAGCTGTCTGGTGGCCTGTACCACCAGCATTCCGTTGGGCAGCACGTCCACGACCTCGGCGCCAAAGGTGGTGCTGAGGCTGGAGTCGGTCGTGCTCTGCCCTTGCGCCGTCAGCCCGGAAGAGGCATTGGCGCCAAGCAGGTTCTGCAAATTGTTCGAGGCCTTGAGCGCGCCGAAGAGCGACGTAATGCCCGAGCTGGCGCTCGAGGCGCGCGCATTCTTCACTTGCCCGTCCGTCGAGGCGGTCAGGCTTTCGCTGACCACAATCATCACCACATCGTGGGCGCGGAAGGCTTTGACATCCGTGCCCAGCCGCACCAGCTGACCCTGGGCACTCCAGATCGAGCCAGCAGTCCGTACCTCGGCGGCCTGCTGCGCGCGCACCTTGGCGATGTAGGTGCGCAGGGCTTCTTCAGGAGGCGTGGCCTTGCCCGCTGCCGCCGCAGCATTTGGCTTTTTGCCGGTCGCGTCGGCAGTGGGCCCGAGCAAGGCGCAGAACACCATCGCGGACAGCAATAGGGATCGAAAGCAAAACCTCATGCCGGCTCTCATGGCTCAACCTCGCTCTCCGGCGCGAATTCAGCGTGACCGGGAGAAACCGCGACCACGCGCACCACCTTGCCGCCGATCTTCAATCGCGCCCTGAAATGGGCGTTCTTCGTTGCCGATTCGAGTGCCACCGCCTCGAGCCGCGCATCGACCGCCGCCGTGTGCTCCTCCACCACCAGCGCATCTCCGATGCGAATCACGGGGCGCTCACGGGCAATCGAAGGCTCGGCCGCGCCGTCCGGCGTGTTCATCCGTTGCCGGGCAAGCACCAGCCGTCCCGGTCCGGCAGGGCGGCTCAGGTCGCGCACGAGCAGCCAGAGGTCGCCGGTCGATGGATCTTCAATTTCACGAAGCACCGGTCCACCAGGATCGAATGCAGTCTCCGGCGTTGCGGCTGCCGCACGCACGGTATCCGGCACGACTGTCCGGTTGCCCGATGTCTGCGCGAACGCGCCGACCATCGGCAGCATCAGCAGCCATCCCCACCCCGCAATCGCTCTCAGTCCTCGTTGCCTGCCCATCTTCCCCAGCCCCACATTCCTAGCCCCATATTGCTTGCCTCTGACTGCTTGCCCCACGCACCATGCCACTTCGAGTGACACACCAGGATCAGTGCGTCATGTTATTGACCTGCGAGTACATATCGTCGGCGGCCTTGATCACTTTGGAGTTCGACTCGTAGGCCCGTTGCGCCAGCACCATCTGCACAAACTCCGTCACTACGTCCACGTTCGAGTTTTCGAGATACCCCTGCTGCAACGTGCCCATCCCCTGTGCCCCGCCCGGATTGTCCAGCACCGGGTCGCCGGAGCTGAGCGTCGCCTGCAGCAGGTTGTTGCCCATACTCTCCAAGCCGCCCGCGTTGGGGAAATTCGCCAATTGAATCTGGCCGAGCTGAGAGGGATTTTGCTGTCCCGGAAGGGTCGCGTTGACCACCCCATACTGGGTGATGGTGACGGCGGTTGCGTTGGTGGGAATGGTGATGGTGGGGATCAGCGGGTTGCCGTTGACGTCGACCATGGTGCCCTGATTGTTCAGCTGGAACTGTCCGGCGCGCGTATAACCGATGGTCCCGTTGGGAAGCTGCACCTGGAAAAAGCCCGCACCCTGAATGGCCAGATCCAGAGAATTGTTGGTCTCGTTCAACTCGCCCTGGGTATTGATGACTTCAGTGGCCGCCGGTTTGGTTCCCAGACCAATCTGCAGTCCGGCGGCCACGGTGGTTTGGCTCTCGGCCGCGCCCGGCGTCACCATGTTCTGGTAGATCATGTCCTGAAACTGCAGGCGCAACTGCCGGAATCCCGTGGTCGACGAGTTGGCCAGATTATTGGCGATCGTGTCCAGGTTCAGTTCCTGTGCGCTCATGCCGCTGGCTGCTGTATACATGGCTCGAATCATTTTTCCCCTCGTTTGGTACTGGATTTTCGGCAAATGGCCGGTCACAAACTTGTTGAATTCGCTCTCTCCCTGGTCTCGGACTAGACCTTCGGCAAGTCTTCCGTAGCGAACTTGTTGAACTCCGTGTGAAACACCGTCAAGGCACGCTGCATCATCTCCGCCTGGCGCTGCATCATGACCAGATCGAGTGAGCCCTCGACGACATCCTGATTCGCAGCCTCAAGGGCGCCCTCGTGAATCGATGCGCCGGTCGCGGCTGCAGCCGTGACTCCCTCCGGCACCACGTAACGGTTGGCGCCCTCCGGCTTGAGCTGGGTCCCGGCGGGAAACGCAAACACGCCGACCTGTGCAACGACGCCTCCGGCAATCGAAATCGCTCCGTCGGCGCCCACCGTAACCTCGCCAGGAGGAATGAGGATTAGCTGGCCCGTCGCGGAGAGCACCGGCTCGCCGGCTTGGGTGACCAATTGGCCGTTGGTGGCGCGGTGGAAGCTGCCGTCTCGCGTGTAGCGCGGCCCATTCGGCGTCTGCACCATGAAGAACCCTTGACCCTCAATCGCCAGATCCAGGGGATTGCCCGTGGGCTCGAGTGCGCCCTGGGCCATGCTCAGCCGGTCGCCGCCCAACAGCCCGTAGTTGTTCACGGTCGCACCCAACTCGGAGTCGGCAGCGTCGGGTCCCAGCAGCACCGAGCGGAAGAACTCGCGCTCCGCGCGGTACCCCGGGGTTTGCGCATTGGCCAGATTGGCCGCTGCCGTATCCAATGCCTGAGTGCGCGCCACCAGTCCGGTCATTGCCGCGTAATAGCCACTGTCCATCTGGATCTCTCCACGTGGAACTGCACGGGAGATTCCTGCAGATGGAGGACCAGAAAGGGGGATGGCGAGATTAGAGGAGTTTCAAGGGAATGGAAAGCCGGAAGTAAGGAGTAGCCAATAGGGAGCAGGGTCCTGATCGCCTGCTCTCTGTTGGCTTCTCCCCAGTGGCTGGACCGTCTTGTGGCAGGCGTCCCGGCCACGCCGTGTCCTATTGCAGGCCTTTCCGGCCAGGCCCGGTTTTATTGCAGGCCATCGCAGACGATGGTGACTTCAAAGATTTCGTCGCTGAAACGATAGCCGTGATGCAGCTGAAATTCCGGGGCCTGCACGTGCAGGTTGTAGTCCCGGCCCGTAATGACGGCGGGAACCGACAGGCCGCAATTGGCAGCGAGCTCGGGAACCTTGCCCTTCCATGCGCCCGCCAGCATATTGCAGATCTCACCGATGCCGTCTTTCACCGTGTTATCGATATCGTTGAACTCCATGCCGGTCATCTGCGCGGCAATCTTCATGGCCGTGCCCGCGCCCGAGCGGAAGACGCAGGCGCCGCTCAGCAGGCCGCCAAAGCCAACCACGGCGGTGACCGATTCATTGTCCACGACGACGAGGTCGGCCTCGCGCTTGCACTCGATGCCGAGCATGAGCCGGAAAACTTCCTCCACGCTGGCGTCCAGATTCTGCGGATCGGAGACCCGCTCGACGGATTCACGCAACGATACCGCCATCTTCTTCTCCCTTTCGTCCGCTCCGCTTCGGAGCATGCTCCCCGCACGCCCCACCACGGCAGCCTCGCGCACTCCATTCAACACACAGGAACCTCCCGGTCAGGCCGCCTTCACCAGCGGCAACACCCGCTCCTTCACCTGTTCGGCCGTAAAGGGCTTGCGGATATATCCCTGGGCCCCTGACTGAATCGCCTGCTTGACATGCTCCTCGCTCGACTCGGTGGTGATCATGACCACGGGAACGCCCTCGGCCAGTTTCTGCGCGCGGATCTGGCGCAGAAACTCGAGGCCATCCATAGTCGGCATATTGATATCGGAAAGGATCAGGTCTACAGTCTTGGTCTTCAAAACCTCCAGACCCTCGGCACCCGAGCCGGCCTCGTGCACCACCAGCGCATCCAACCCGGCCTGGCGCAGCGCCCGCTCCACAATCTTGCGCATCACCGAAGAATCGTCCACGATCAGAGCTCGAATCTCACTCATGCCAAGCGTCCCCCTTTTTGTATCGGCGCTCTGGCCGGAACCATGAGGGACGTGTTCTCTTGGCCATTTCTCAATCCCGCAATTGGTTCCTCTTGGCAGCGGGGCCCCGAGCAGGGCCTCAATGTGCCGCGGTCGAAGCAATCAGGTCGCGAATGGAGCCGGACTCGGGCATAGGCCCGGCCTGGCGCCGGCGCCAGATGCGCAGCCAGATGCAATCGTGAACGCGCACCAGACGTGCCTCCGCCGCGTGCGACTCTTCGAGGGCTTTGGCGAACGCCATGGCCAATGCCTGCTCCGTTGCTGCCTCAATCAACTCCACGGACGGAAAGCGCGCTTCCAGGGCGCGCGCGTGCGCAGGCCGGAACAGAGAGCCCTGCACCAGGCCGGCCTCGACATGCAGCCCGGTCATGCGCTCCGTAGCCAGCGCCAGGGCCGGATCGATGCGATCCTCAAATCCAAGGTACAGAATCCTGCTCGCTGCTACGCGCAAGGGCAACGCGCCAAAGGCGTCAATGAAGAGCCTTGGCAAGAGCGCGGTGAGGTCTTCGGGATTATGAAACTCCATGCTCAGCACCGGGCAGCCCCACTGCAGTCCCAGGGCCCGCGTGACCAGCTCCTCGCTCGCGCTCCTCTGCCGCACCAGCCATTCGCCGAGCCTTCCGCTGCGCGCGGTGCGTTGCGCGCCCAGCGCCGTGCGCAGCTCCTCTTGCGTAATCCAGCCCTGCTCCAGCATGGCCAATCCCAGAGGAATGCGATGACGGTGGGTTTCGCGCGCCGCGCCGCGCGCATCCATTTCCCGGCGTAGCGCCGCCTCCACCCGCGCCCGCGTGCATGGGGCGGAGCAGCACCAGCCACTTTCAAAGATCGGGGCTTCCCGACTGCGCCAGAGCCGAAGCCATCCCGAAGCGCAGCGCGGATTGGCGCAGGTGCGCAGAATCCCCGGCCTTTCTCCGGGTTGTTCCGGCCACGCCTGCCCGGCAGACGACCGCGCCCGATCGCGCGCGGACTTCGTCTCGGTCATCGACTCGCGCATCGACTCTGGCTCAAGGCCGGGATTGCTGTCGGGCCGCGGCTCCTGGCGCCTCAAAAGAGACATCGCACGCTCTCCAGACGCTTCCTGGGCGCGGCCACCTCGGTCACGCGCAGCCCGAAATTGCCGTTGATCAGCACCACCTCGCCGCGCGCCACAATCTTGTCGCCCACAATCAGGTCCACGGGATCGGCCACATTGCGATCGAGCTCGACCACATCGCCGGGCCCCAGATCGAGAATCTCGCCGAGCGGCATCTCGCGCACGCCAAAGCGCAGCGTGGCATCGAGTTCGACATCGAGCAACAGCTCGAGGCCGGGAGTGAGCACGGGGCTGGGATTGGGGAGCGGCGGCCGGGCACCGGGTGCTTCTGGAGCGGCGGCTGCCGGTGCGGGCTTCGTGGCCTGGGGTTGCGCCTCGGCTTCGACTATGCGCAAATCATCGCGAACCAAAATGGTCCACGTGCGGTCGCCGGAGCGAAGTTGAAAGGCGCTTGAGATCTGAGCCTGTTCCGCGATCTCCTCAAAGTTCGCCACCTTGCACTTCTTCGCGGTGCGGGTCAGCAGCTCTCCGGCTGCGGCGTCGAACGTTTCGCGCACCAACTCCTTCCAGCCTGCCTTCTGATCCATGCCTTCGCCGACCAGCGGAGTTTCGAGAAGCGATCCGTCGAGCAAAACAGCAAACCCGCCCTCCACGTCTCCCGCCAGCGTGGCCGCCCAGCCAAAGGATCCCGCGCCCAGCGGCTTGGGAAGAGATTCCAACAATTCCGGCTCGCCAGCCAGAGCCTGCGAGAACAGCGTCCCGGCCACCTCCGCCCAGCAATCGAAGTAGGTCTTCATCGCTCACCTCCGGCGATGGGGCGCTCCACCCGCGCTGCGCGGTGCTCGCCGTGACGCATGGCGCGCGCCTCGAGAACCGGCAATCCGCCCACGCGCCACTCGGAGAGCGTGTCGGCGGCCACATTGAGGCGCAGCATGTCGCCTGCCTTGAGCTCTTCGAGCGCACTCGCCGCCAGGCGCACGGTGGGCAACTGCAACGCGCAGCCAAAGCGAATGCGCCGCACCATGGCCTCGATGCGCGCGCGCGTCTCGCCGGTGTGACGGCAGCGCCGGCCCCAGTCGGTGGTCAGGCGGCGCAGAATGGTGTTGGCTACCACGGCGGGAAAGGCCAAATTCAGCAATCCCGAGCTATGCGGCATGCGCATTTCGAAGCTCAGACAGAGCGTCTTTTCCGTCACGGCGATAATGCGCGCCACCTGGGTCTGCATCTGGCGGCGATCGAAGATTGAAGCTCAGTCCCACCTGCTGCCAGGCAACCGTCAGCTCGCGGCAGACGATCTCGACCACGCTGCCCAGAATCGATTCCTCGATGTCGGTCAGTTCGCGCAAGGGTCCGTCCTTGCCGTCGCCGCCCAGGAGCAGGTCGATGATCGGCGGCGCGAGGCCCAGATCCAGCTGCAGCACCGAGAGCGCTCCCAGCGGCTCGAGCCGCACCGAGGCCACATAGCTGATCTCGGGAATTCTGAGCAGAAACTCATTGAACTGAATCTGCTCGGCCGAGACCAGGTTGACCTGAAAGCGGGTGCGCAGCCACGCCGCCAGGTTGTGGGTCAGGTTGCGCGCAAAAAGGTCGTTCAACATGCTGATGGCGCGCAACTGATCGGTCGAGATCTGTCCGGCGGAGGAAAAGTTGTAGGGCACGACGCGGGCCCGCACCTCGGTATGCGGCGCCTCGGGCGAGGCGCTGCGCGCGGCCTCGAAGAGCGCATCGATCTCATTCTGCTTGAGTGTCTTTTCCGTCAATTCTGGCTCCTTCGCTGCATGCCAAAAGTCTTTCAGTGCCGCACCAGGCTCGGCTTTTAATGCCGTGCCGATGGCCTCATTCTGCCTTTCAGTCGCATCGCGCGGCGGCGGACGCGGGAGGCAGTCGATCGCGAGCGCCGCGCGCGGCCAGGTCCGCAAGGCGGCGCGCAGATGCACCACCGCCGAGGCGTGCACCTGCGAGACCCGCGACTCGACCACACCCAGCGCCAGGCCGATCTCGCGCATGGTCATCTCCTCGTAGTAGTAGAGGGTCATCACCAGCCGCTCGCGGTCAGGCAGATTGGCGATCGCCTCGGCCAGCCGCTCCTCGAGTTCGCCGCGCAGGCAGCGAAACAGCGGATCCTCCTCGGGACGGCCCGGCACGTAGGCCAGCTCCTCCTCGCCGGAGTCCTCGTTGCGCTCGATGTGCAGGGTGCCGATCTCGAGCCCCTTCAGATCGCCGAGCAGCTGCTGGTACTCCTCGAGACCGATGCCCATCTCGGCGGCGATCTCGGCCTCGCCCGGGCGCATGGCCCATGCGGGCCGTCAGCATGCGGATGGCCTCTTCGACCGCGCGGCCCTTGCGGCGCAGCTCGCGCGGGCTCCAGTCGAGAGTGCGCAGGCTGTCCAGGATCGCGCCCCGGATACGGAACTGCGCGTAGCTGCGAAACTGCACCTTCTTGTCGGGATCGAATTTGGCGAAGGCGTCCATCAGCCCGACCACGCCCGCCGAGACCAGATCCTCGATGTCGACGTGCTGGGGCAAGCCGCTCGTGGATGCGGCGGGCGAGAAAACGCACGATCGGCAGATGCTCGAGCAGCACCCGCTCCTGCTCGCTGGTGCAGTGCCGGCGGCATCCCGGCCGGCGGATAACCGCCTGCCGCCGCGGCGCGGCGCGCGGCTTTGGGGTCTCTCGATGCAGCTGTCCCTCTCGACTCCCATCGTCCATTCCCCCTAACGCGAACTCATTTTTCCGGGCAATCTGCCCCGTAGCGGCCCGCCAGCCTCAGCGCACCGTGCCCACCGGGCGCAGCCGGATCTCCGGTGGAATCTCACCGGCGGCCACCACGGCCAGACGTGGCAGCACCGGTTCCAGCCAGCGCTTGACGTGATATCGCGCCGGACTAGGACAAAGGAGCACGGGCAGTGCCGCGGCGGATGCGGAGCCGATAAGGGATCTCACAGAATCGGTGAGGCGGCGGACGACCGGAGTTCCCTGGGGTTGCGGCTCCGGCAAGCAGGCGCTGGCCGACTCCGGTGCGACGGCCGAGAGAATCTCCTCTTCGAGCGCTGGATCGAGCAAGAGCACCGGGAGCAAGCCCTCGCTATCGAGCAGTGGCCGCACCAGTCTGCGGCCTAGCGCCTGGCGAGAGGCCTCGACCAGGGCCACCAGGCTCTTGTTCACGGGCGCAGTCTCGAGCAGCGCCTCGAGTATCGTTCCCATGTCGCGGATCGAAACGCGCTCGCGCAGCAGCTGCTCCAGAACCCGTGCCACCTCGCCCAGGGTGAGCAGCTTGGGCACCAGCTCCTCGAGCAGCTTGGGGTAGCGAGTCGTTGAGGGCGTCGAGCAGACGCTTGATTTCGGCGCGCCCCAGCAGCTCTCCGCCATGCTGGCGGATCAGCTCGCCAAGATGCGTGGTGATCGCGGTGACCGCGTCCACCACCGAGTAGCCTGCGGCAATGGCCTGCTCCTCGAGGGCCGGAGCGATCCAGACCGCGGGAACGCCGAAGGCAGGCTCTCGCGTCTCCTTGCCGGTAAGCGGCCTGCGGCCGGGCTCTCCCGACACGGCCAGCAGGTGCGGGCCCTCGGTCTGCCAGCGGCCCATCTCGATGCCGCGCAGCGAGATCACATACTCGCGCGGCTTGAGGCGCAGGTTGTCGGAGATGTGCACGGGTGGAACCAGGAAGCCCATCTCGGACGACAGGTGGCGGCGCAGGGCGCGCACCTTTGCGAGCAGCTGCCCGCCCTGCTTCTCGTCGACCAGTGGAATCAGCTGGAAGCCGATCTCGAGAGTGAGGTCCTCGAGGCGGAGCAGCGAAGATAGCTCTGAGTTCTGCGCGCCTTCAAGTTTCTTTTTCTCGGCGGGCACGGGCTCGGCCACTGCCACCGGACCCTGCGCTGCCAGCCGCCTTCCAACCACGAACAAGCCTCCGGCCACGGCCAGAAAGGCGAGCTTCGGCATGCCCGGAATCAGGCACATGCAGGCCGAAACGGCACTTGCCATGTAGAGAGTCGCGGGGCGGCTCAGGAGCTGCTGCCGGATCTCGCCGCCGAGCAGCCCGGCCGAGTTGGCGCGGGTGAGCGTGATGCCGCCCGCAATCGAGACCAGCAACGAAGGGATGATGGTGACCAGGCCGTCGCCCACCGTGAGCACGGTGTAGGTGCGCGCGGCCTCGCTCAACTCGACGCCCTGTTGCAGGGTCCCGATCAGCAGGCCGGCAACGATATTGACGGCCGTGATCAGGATGGTGGCCAGGGCGTCGCGCTGGTTGAAGCGCGCCGCGCCGTCCATGGCGCCGTAGAACTCGGCCTCGCGGGCGATGGCCTGGCGGCGGCGGCGCGCCTCGGCCTCGTCGATCAGCCCCGCGTTCATGTCGGCGTCGATGGCCATCTGCTTGCCGGGCAAGAGCATCGAGCGTGAAGCGCGCCGTGACCTCGGCGGTGCGCACGGCGCCATGCGAAACCACGAGAAACTGAATGGCGACCAGGGCCAGGAAGAGCACAAAGCCGACCACGTAGTTGCCGCCCACCACGAACTGCCCGAAGGCCTCGATCACCTTGCCTGCCGCGGCGGTTCCCTCCTGGCCGTGCAGCAGGATGCGCCGGCTGGAGGCGATGTTGAGCGAGAGGCGAAAGAGGGTGAGCAGCAGAAGCAGTGTTGGAAAGACGGAAAGCTCGACGGCGCGGCGGATTTGCACGGCAGAGAGGAAGACAATGACCGATGCCGCCATCGAGAGCGCCAGCAGAAGGTCCAAGCCCGCGGCCGGCACTGGCACGATCATGACAAAGACCACGCTGATGGCCGCCATGGGCAACAGGTAGTCGCGCAGCCGGTGCCAGATCGAGGCCCGGGCCGGAAGCGTTCCCACGGGCAAGGTTGCTGTACTCATTGATACCCTCCTCCAAAACCCGAGGGCGCGGAGCGCCGGGCAGCGGCTTCCCGCGCCTGCCGATCCCTGAGCTCGGCCTCCACACGCTGGCGGTAGAGATAGGCCAGAATCGCGGCCACGGCGGCATAGAGCTCGACCGGAATGGCCTGGCCCACTTCGACAGTGCGATAGAGCGACTGCGCCAGCGGCGGATTCTCGACGATGGGCACGCCCGCCCAGCGCGCCTCGGCCTTGATCTCCTCGGCCAGAAGGTTGCGTCCCTTGGCCAGCACCTTGGGCGCCTCCATGGTGACGAAGTCAAAGCCCAGAGCGACCGCGTAATGTGTGGGGTTGGTCAGGACCACGGCGGCCTTGGCCACGTCGGCCTTCACGCGGCGGCGGCGCATCTGGCGCTGCAGGCTGCGAATGCGGCCGCGAATCTGCGGGCTGCCCTCGGTTTCCTTGTACTCATCGCGCTGGTCCTGTTTGCTCATCTTGAGCCGCGATTCGCGGCTCTGCCACTCGACCAAGTAGTCGATGGCCGACCAGCCGAAGAGCAGCCACGCCGTGGCCAGCAGCATTCCGTAGACATCCTGGCCGAGAATTTCGAGCCGTTCGGTCGAAAACGGCGGAATCGTGAGTTGCCGGGCAATACGTTGCACGGCGAATACGCCCAAAATCGCCGCCGGGATGAGCGATTTCGCAAGCCGGGCAGCGGCGCGCAGTGAGAACAGGTTCTTGATATTTGCGATGGGATTGATGCGCTCCGGCTTCCAGGCCACGGCGCTCACGTGCACCGATACGCCGCCGGTCTGGGCGACGCCCGCTCCCAGAGCCCCCAAAACGACCAGCGCCATCACGACGGCGGGCGGCGTCAGTACTTCGATCGTCAGGCGGCGCACGGCGACCAGCGTGGGTTCCAGGGTAGCCGGTTCCCAATGCGCCAGAGTGCCCAGGGCAAGGAATCCGGCAAACGCTCCGCGCCAGGCCTCCATGGTCCGGGGGCCCAGCGCGCCCAGGGCCAACACTCCGGCCAGAGTTCCCGCAGCCGCAGACAATTCGCGGCTGTGCAGAATGTCGCCTTCGCGGCGCGCCTTTTCGCGGCGGTGCTGGGAGGCTTGTTCGGTGCGCTCTCCGGGCATGGATCAGCCTCCCAGTCCGGGGGCGCCGGGGGGCGCAGCGAGCGAAATAGAGATGATGCGCTCGGCCATGTCGAGCAACCCGGCAAAACGCGCTTCAATAAAGCGCGGCCAGAGCGCGAGAGAGCCCATGAGGATCACAAACCCTGTCAAAGTTTTGAGGGGCACGGTCAGCATCATCACCGGCAGCTGCGGGCTCAATTTGCCCATCAGGGCCACGGCGATTTCAAGAAGCATGGTCGCGGCCAGTACGGGAGCGGCCAACTCCACCGCGGCCAGAAAAACGCCACTCGCCGCGCGCACGATGGCCAATGCGGTCGGAGGCGCGAGCGCGAAGGTTCCCAGCGGCACAGCATGGAAGCTGCGCACCATGGATGCCAGCAGAATCCGGTCGAGACCGGCCGTGATCACGACCAGCGTGCCCATCACCTGGAACAGGTCGCCCAGGAGCGGCGTCTGGATGGATGAAGCCGGGTCCATCAGGTTGACCAGCGAGAAGCTGAACTGCAGGCCGACCATCTGGCCGGCGAACAGCATCATCTCGCTGAGCAGCGCCAGCGAGAGGCCATAGACCAGGCCGATCGAGAGCTCGCCCAGGATGGCCGAGAAACCCAGGGACGCCTGCGCGTGGGGCAGCGCGGCCACCAGCGGCGCGAGCAGAAATGCCACCGCTCCGACAAAGACCACTTTCACGCGCATGGGAAGGGCCGTCGACGAAAAGAAAGGCGCGAAGGCCACCATGCCGCTGACGCGCACCAGCACCAGCACCATGGCACTCAGAAATGTTGTCCAGTCGGTCAATGAAGCTCCTAGCTCCTAGCCTCTAGCTCCCTTAGTACGGCTGAAGGTTCAATCCGTTCTTGCACGTTCGCGTTGCCCGCAGGTTGGTCTTCGGTCCCTGCCGACAGGCCTCCTATGCGATTTCATTTCGCACTCCCGAGCTAGCAGCTAAAAGCTAGGAGCTAGAAGCTGTCCTTTCAGCCCAGATAGCGGTGAAAGTCGCCCAGCAGGAGGCGCGTGTACGCGGCCAGCCTTTCGAGAAACCACGGCATGGCGGCAAGCAGGATCAGCGCGATCGCGGCGAGGCGCGGTACCGAGGTCAGTGACTGCTCCTGCAGGCTGGTCAGAGTCTGGATCAGGCTGAGCACAAAGCTCAGCCCTGCGGCAGCAATCAGCAGCGGTGCGGCCAGAATCATGGCCTCGCGCATCAGCTGGCGCATCAGCTCGGCAACCAGATCCGGTGTCATCTTTCTCCTCTCAAACGCTCCGCATCAAAAACGCCGCATGAGAAGCTTCGCGTCAGAAACTTCGCAGCAGGGACCTCGCCAGCAGATTCCAGCCGTCGACCATCACGAAGAGCAGAATCTTGAGCGGCGTCGAAACCACCACGGGCGGCAACTGGAACATGCCGATCGAGGTCGTGATCGCGGCCGTGACCATATCGATCAGCAGAAAGGGCAGAAACAGCACCGCTCCGATGGCAAATCCCGCCTTGAGTTCGGAGAGGATGTAGGCAGGAATCACGACGCGCATGGGCAGATCGGCGGGCGTGTTGGGCCGCGGGATATCGCCGGCGGCCGTGAACAGCGCCAGGTCCTTCTCGCGCGCATATTTGAGCAAAAAGATCTTGACCGGCTGCGCGCCGCGGTCGATGGCCTCGATACCCGTAATCTGACCGCTGCGATAGGGCTCGACGGCCTGCTGATCCACCTGGTTCAGCACCGGCGCCATCAGGAACCATGCCATCATCAGCGCCAACCCCATGAGCGTGGGATTCGAGGGCGCGGTCTGCGTGCCCAGTGCCTGGCGCAGGAAGTGAAAGACGATCAGCAGACGCACCAAGGGCGTCATCGCCATCAGGATCGCCGGCAGCAGGGTGAGCAGCGTCAGAACCAGAAGAATGGTCCACGGCGTCGCGTCCGAGGGCCGCAGTTTCGCATTCAGGTCGGGCAAAAGAGGCACCGCCGCCGGAGCCGCCGCGATGCGCAGAAGCCAGGCGCCTACCATGAAACCCTCGGCCGGCCGTGCTGTGCACCGTTCCTAACTACGCGTGCCCTGGAGTGCGCGTTTTCGTCCAGCGGATAAAACGCGGGACCGCCTTCGGCCGAGGTCGCGACCAGTATTCTGCGCCCTTCAGCCTCAATCAGCGCCAGAGACTGGCGCGGCGCGAGAGTGATGCGTTCGACGAGCGCCAGACGTGGCTCCGGGCGCCGCCGGCCGTGCCATCTGGCCAGCAGCCACCCGGCCCAACCACTCGCATTTCCAGCCGCCCATCCAGCCTCACATGCAGCGAAACCATCCGCCTTTTTGTCTGCCTGGCCTGCCATTCTGCTGTTTCTCCTCATCAGGTCCTTACGTCAGCCGCGTCACGCGCACCGCCAACCGGGTTTCCACCACTTCGAACTCGCTCCACGCCAGCTGCACGTCGCCTGCGGCCAGGGGCAAATCGTCTCCATGACTCCATTGCGTCTCGATCACCTGCCCCGGAGCCAGGGCCAGCAACTGGCGCACGCGAAAGTCGCGCACGGGAATGATCACGTCCAGTTCCACAGGCAATTGAGAAATCGGCGCGCTGAAAACCGGCTCTTCTTCGCTCGACGGCGCCTGCGGCACCGGAACCAGCGCCTGAACCGCCTGCCCGGCGGTAGCGCCCGCCGTCTTTGCTGCTGCGGGAATCGGCATCCCAGCTGGATGTGGGACCCCCGCAGTTGCCGGCACTGGACGCGCTGTCGCCATTCCGGAAGAATCAGCAGCAGAAAGAGGACCAGAGCAAGATGAACTGGATTGGAATGGTTTAAGAATTGCGCATGCGCAGTGACCCGTTCCGATCCATGAGCAGACAAACCACATCGCTGCTACACTGAAGACTGCAAGGTTATGCGGCTTTTCCGTCCCCTGGGGATGCGAGGTTGCCGCCTTTCGAGGTCAAAGACCATGCCGGAACCAGCTGAAAACAAGAGTTTGACGGGAACCAGCCTGCGCCTGAAAGTGGGCTTGGCGGAGATGCTCAAGGGTGGCGTCATCATGGACGTGATGAGCGTCGAACAGGCGCGCATCGCGGAAGAGGCCGGCGCTGTCTCGGTCATGGCTCTCGAGCGCGTGCCGGCAATGATCCGTGCCGAGGGCGGCGTGGCCCGCATGGCGCGGCCCGGTCTGATCAAGCAGATCATTCAGGCGGTTTCAGTTCCTGTTATGGCAAAAGCCCGCATCGGCCACTTTGTCGAAGCGCAGATTCTTGAGGAACTGGGCGTGGATTTCATTGACGAGAGCGAGGTGCTGACGCCAGCGGACGAGGCGCACCACATCGACAAACACGCCTTCACCACGCCTTTTGTCTGCGGCGCGCGCAACCTGGGCGAAGCACTGCGTCGCATCGCCGAAGGCGCGGCCATGATCCGCACAAAAGGAGAGGCAGGGACCGGCGACGTCGTCCATGCCGTGCAGCACATGCGCCAGATTACGCGTGAAATGCGCGTGCTCACGGTGCTCACCGAGCAGGAGCTCTATGCCGCGGCCAAGGAGCTGCAGGCCCCGTACGAACTGGTCAGGATGGTCGCCGAGACCGGCAAGCTGCCGGTGCCGAACTTCTCTGCCGGCGGCATCGCCACGCCCGCCGATGCAGCTCTGATGGTGCAGCTCGGCGCCGAAGCCATTTTCGTGGGCTCAGGCATCTTTATGAAGGAGCGCGCGACCCCGCTGGACGTGGAGAACGATCCCAAGGAGCGCGAAGAAGCGGTCTCGCGCGCCAAGGCCATCGTGATGGCGACAACGCATGCCAGGGATCCCAAGATTCTGGCCGAGGTGAGCGCGCAGGTGACCGGCACGATGAAGGGCCTGGCCGCTGCGGCCATCGAAGAATCGCAGCTACTGCAGACGCGCGGCTGGTGACCACCTGCGTTGGGGCAGACGCTCGCTATTCGCTCGCACTGGTCTCATGACTCCCAACCTCGCCTTAAACCGAAGGCGCTAACCCATCGCTGTTGCTTGACATAGTCATATGACTAGTTATATGACTATATGGGAAGGAGCTTCCCATGGCCTGGCAGGTTTACGACGCAAAGGCTCGCTTTAGCGAACTCCTCGACACCGCGCTCAAAGACGGTCCCCAGGTGGTCACGCGCCGTGGAGTGGAAACCGCCGTCCTCGTTCCCATCAATGAGTGGAAGCGCCTGAAAGACCAGGCTAGACCATCGATCAAAGACGTCCTGCTGGATCCGAACGGCCCCCACGATATTCCTTTGCCTCCCCGGCGCCCGGTCCTCAAGCTGCGCCCATTCGTATTTGACGATGAAGAATAGGCTGAACGAATGTATCTGCTCGATACGAACGTCATTTCGGAACTGCGAAAGCGAAAGCCCCACGGCGCGGTGTCCGCATGGATTGAGAGCCTACGTGATCAGGACATCCAGATTCCGGCCGTAGCCATCGCCGAACTCCAGAATGGCGCAGAAATCACGCGCCGGCAAGACCGCGAAAGAGCAGACGAGCTAGAGCAATGGATCGATCGAATTATGGCCACATTCGTAGTTCTCCCGATGGACGGTTCGATGTTTCGGGATTGGGCACGCCTGATGAGGGGTAAGTCCGATGATCTCGCTGCCGATGCGATGATTGCGGCAACGGCGCGCGCGCATAGACTCATTGTGGCCACCCGCAATGTGAAGGACTTCGCAAGTTTCGATGTCCACGTCTTCAACCCGTTTTCAGAAAAATAAGTTAAGCGGATACAATCGGTGTGTGGGCTCGCGCCGCCTTGCTGCTCGGCTTCCCTTTTCGCGCGCAAGAGACCACGTCCGTGTGGTTGCAACATAAATAAGTGGAGATGTTCGCACCCGCCTGGTATGCGATGGCATCTCAATTTCCAGAACGCGAGGTTGCTCTTCGGAATTTGAGTGCGTCCAATCAAAAGGTGAGGTAACCTCATCCTCACGGAGGGCTCTATGCCGTCCATTTTTTCGCCCATTCCGGCCGAGATCGAACGGAAGGCACCAGGAACCGGGGGCAAGCCACCGGTCGATCGCCGGCCTACGGGCGGCGGGGGCGGTGGAGGCGACGACGACTGGAGAAAACCCCGGCGCGGCCCACGCGAGGTCCTGTACCGCACGCGCGCTTTTGTCTTCTGCGCCCTGGCTGGCGACATGATGTTCTTCGTGGTGCTGGTGGTACTGTTTTATGCGCGCCAGGCCGGCACCCACATGGATCCGCGGACGCTGCGCCAAATCGGTGATTGGCATCCGGTTCTGCTTCCGCCCATCCTTTTTCTAAATACGGCAGTGCTGCTGCTCAGCAGTCTCACCATGGAGCGGGCGCGCCTGCACATCTTCCGCGAGTTTGACGTTTTGGAAGAGTGGCTCGGGCTGGGTCGCCCGGCCTTGCGCCGCACTCTGCCCTGGATTGCGGCGACTCTCGTCCTCGGGTTGTTGTTTCTCGGCGGCCAGGCCCTGGCATGGAAACAGTTAACCGCCCAGGGATTTGGGTTCGATCGCTGGGCCACTCCGGCAAGTTACTTCTTCTACATCATCACCGGGCTGCACGCTGCGCACCTGATCATCGGCGTGCTGGCTTTGCTCTTCTGCCTCTGCGCTCTCACGAGCCTTAAACGCGTGGAGTCACGGCAGATCGCCGTCGACGCGACAGCATGGTTCTGGCACACCATGGGCTTTGCGTGGCTGGTCTTGTTTGGCGTTTTGGTGTTGGGGCAATAGCCGCTCAGAGTTGACAGCAAACGGCAGATAGCAAACAGCCGGCAGCGGCAAGCCGAAAACGGTTTACTGTTTGTTACTGTTTGCGGTCGGCTGGTTGCTGTTTGCAGCGGGCTGACAACGCTGCGCGCAGATGTAGAAGTGCGCGGAGGCGATCGGCGAACGTTGGCATTTCAGGGCAGGCGAAATAGATTTCGCGATCGAGCCTCATGAGCAATTGCACTGCTTCCACCTGCCCATCGTACGCAGAAACGGACCCGCCCGCGCGGACAAACTCGTCTGTCAGGTACTCGATCGCGTGACCCAGAATCTCGAGCGCATGGCCAGCCTCCGGCGAGATCCTGCGGCGATGCATCACGCTGCGGCCCGTTACCGCCGCCGGTGTCGCCGTCCGGACTGGAAACTCCCGCGCTACAGAAGACGCTGCCATGCTTCTTATCCTCACCTAATCCATCGGCCCTGCGTGATGCGTGCAGTAGATGACTTAAGTACCATCCCAATTCGGTACAGGTTCCTTTATGCGCCATTCAATATGGGAAAGCTGGTGACGTGGCTCACTTCAGATCGCTCAACAAACACCTCGAACACCCTTCTCCAATTAGATGCAATACCTTATGCGCGAGAAAGCACTTGATCGTTGCTTATCGGCTCGATACCTTGACGGCATGAGCCTGAAAACCTAATCTCAGACTAGGGTCTTGCGTGTCTGGATCGCTTTCTCTGACACCAAGGCGCATTTTTATCGATTTCCTTTAGATTGGGCGGCCATGGTTCCGTATGACTGGCAATATCTCCCGCTCTTGATGCAGATTCTTGCCGCGTTCCTGCTTGGGGTGGGGATGGTTACTGCCTCATGGTTTGTGGGCCGCCATCGCAACACTGCGGTCAAGCTCGCTGCTTACGAATGCGGCATTCAGGCCACGGGCGACGCGCGCGGCCGTTTCAGCGTGCGCTTTTATCTGGTTGCGGTCCTCTTCATCCTCTTCGATGTGGAAATGGTCTTCATGATGCCGTGGGCGGTCATCTACCGGCGCCTGCCCGCGCTCACTGGCTGCTCGCGCCTCTTTGGATTCTGGGAGATGCTTGTCTACCTCGGGTTTGTTGCCGTCGGTCTCTACTACATTGTGCGCAAAGGCGTCCTGAACTGGAGCCAGGACAAGGCGGATCTTTAGGATGGCGAGTCAACCCCCCACTGTATCCGGCAAGGCAGCCGTTCTCGCGAAGATGCCTGACCACCCCGCGATCAAGGCGCTGCTGGCATGGAAACCTGACGCCCTCACCGATGCCAAATTCGATTTCGGCGAGCTGACCCTCACCATTGCGCCCGCAGAGATTCGCGCGGCCTGCGCAACGGTGCAGGCGGCAGGCTACAACTTCTTCGAAGATATGACAGCGGTGGACTGGTATCCCCTCGCGCCGCGCTTCCAGTTGAGCTACCACATTCTTTCGTTTGCGCTGAAAGAACGGATCCGGCTGCGCGTGATGCTGGATGAGGCCGAGCCCAGCGTCGACTCCATCACCCCGGTCTGGGCGGGTGCCAACTTTTTCGAGCGCGAGGTCTTCGATCTCTTCGGCATCCACTTTGCTGGTCATCCCGACCTGCGGCGCATCATGCTGCCGGACGATTGGGAAGGTCATCCCCTGCGCAAGGATTACCCGGTGGAGGGATACCGCTAATGAGCGAGATACCTGGCGCGCCCGTCCTCGATCTGCCCGCTTCTGAAAGCCCCAGCGCGCGGCAAATGGTCCTCAACATGGGACCGCAACACCCGGCGACGCACGGCGTGCTGCGCCTGGTCGTTGAGTTGGACGGCGAGGTCATTATCAGCGTCCGTCCCGAGATCGGTTATCTGCACACCGGCATCGAGAAAACCTGCGAGGCCAAGTTCTATCAGCAAGTAGTTCCCCTCACCGACCGTATCAATTATCTCGATCCGCTCTCCAACAATCTCTGTTATTGCCTGGCTGTCGAGAAGCTCCTCAACCTTGAAATCCCCGAGCGCGCGCAATGGATGCGTGTGCTGCTTACCGAGTTGAGCCGCTTGAATTCGCATCTCATCTGGCTGGGCACGCACGCCATGGATATTGGCGCCCTCACGGTTTTCCTCTACACCTTCCGCGAACGTGAGGAGATCCTCAGGCTCTTTGAAGCCGTGGCCGGCCAGCGCATGATGACCAGCTACTTCCGCATCGGCGGCCTCGCCATGGAGCCACCTCTCGGCTGGCTCGATCGCGTCGCGGCATTCATTCACGGTTTTCCGGAAAAGATCGACGAGTATTCGAACCTTCTAACGGGCAATCCAATCTTCATGAACCGGTTGAAGGGTGTGGGCTATCTTTCTGCGGCCGATGCCATTGCGCTCGGCGTAACCGGCCCGCCGCTG